>JBLXHN010000003.1:0-188263 GCA_048259585.1 Vibrio sp.
AGTAAACTTAATCTCGATTGGTCACTCAGTTCATTGAAACCTAAGTTGCTTTGTTACAAGAACAAAGACTTAACTTTGATTTTCATCAACGAGTGCCCACACAGATTGATAGGTTTAAATTGTTAAAGAGCTTTTTCCTATCGACTTTAGCTTTCAAAGCCTCGTCGCTAGGGGTGCGTATAGTACGCTTTAAATTCTGAGAGTCAACGTTTATTTCAAACTAAATGTTCTCTCTTACCAATCACCTTGTGATGTTCGTCTCACTCCGTGTCGGTGAGGCGGCATTATAGGGAGCTAAAGAATTATGACAAGCACTTTTTTCAAATAATTTTCCGTTTGTTCAAAAAGCCAGCAAGACGCTGTTTATCGAATAAAATTTCAACATTTGAAGAGGGTCACAGCATTAGGTTGGAAAAAGACGAAGCATATACGTAAGATTCATGTATCTATTTTGTTAATAGTAGATACGCGTTCTATTTTATTTCTTACAAGTAGTATTCTTATATGAACTCAAATAAACCAATGTTTTTTACTATCGCATTAGCGGTTATTGGCAGTGTAATATTTTCTCAAGTTCCAGACATTCATCCAGTTGTAAGTTTTATTGTGGGTGTTGCAGCGGTAACGATTGTATTCACACTATTTAAATCATCACCTACCACCTCCGATGAGGAAGACTCAGCGTTACCAACCAAAACACTTTATGTAGGCAATTTGCCGTATAAAGCCAACGAATCACATGTCCGTGATCTGTTCGCTCAATATGGTGATGTGTTTGCTGTACGTCTAATGAAAGACAAACGTACAGGTAAGAGAAGAGGATTCGGTTTTGTTGTTATGGCAGCAACGCATGCTCAATCCGCAATTGATGCTCTTAATGAACACGACTACATGCAACGAACTCTTAAAGTTAGAATTGCCAACGACCCTAAGCATCCTGAAGAAGCTGAATAGTCGAAAAGCCTAAAGACTCAAGTATGTTATTCAGTGCACTCTCTTCCCAAGGAGGTGCACTTGAATAAATCGAGTGCTTCCTTCCATTGCATTCACTATTTTCTATCTTAAGTAAATCTTGAACTCTTCTTGCGATAGCTTCACCTGAATCCACCAGCACAACATCTTGTCCAAGCACTTTTTGAATCTCATCTTTTATCAATGGAAAATGGGTACAGCCCAAAACCGCCACGTCAATTTGGCCAATCAAAGGACTTAAGATATTTTGCAATTCTTGCAAATCTATCTCTCGCCCTCTTAACTTCTCTTCAGCCATATCCACCAATCGAGTTGATCCCAGTAACTCAACATTGATATCAGAAGAGAAGTTACGAATAAGATCGTGAGTATATTGACGTGTTACCGTCGCGGGCGTGGCGATGAGCCCCACCGCTTTATTGGATAATAAAGACGCAGGTTTTATTGCAGGTACCACACCAACAACGGGAATCGTTAGTTTTGAACGTAATGTCGGTAGCACAATAGTACTCGCGGTATTGCATGCAATAACGACAATATCAAAGCCTTCTTTCTCTACTAGGCAAGTAATCAGCTTTTCTACTCGCTGTAGCAGGATTGCTTGATCTAGCTCTCCATACGGATAGGCCGCATTATCAAATAAGTAGGTATATGAAAGCTGAGGTAATAAAGATTGGATTTCTTTATAAACAGATAAACCACCTACGCCAGAATCGAAAATAAGAACTTTAGGAACAGTTTGAACAGGCACAATAAAAACCATTAACGAAAGATAACTGAACGATCATACTCGCTCTATGCCAATTGGCAATCAATCGAGTTACCCACCGATAGTAAAAAAACCGCCCGAAGGCGGTTTTAAAGTTTAGTTAGAACTGGTAATTCGCATTTAGGTAATATGCACGTTCTGGCGCTTTATATGTCAGAGCGGTTTCGTACTGTTCATTAAACAAATTATCCACTCGGCCTCTGAACACTAACTTATCAGTTACCCAATACCCTACAGAAACATCCCATAAGTTCGTTGACGAAATATAGTCTTCTGCCGTTGGTTGGGGCGTTGGAAGATCCAGGCGTTTACCTGTGTAGGTATAAGTTGCACTAATGTCGAATGCTCCCAACTGCATTGCACTAATCCACTTGTAGTTTTCTTTAGCACGACGCGCCAACTGAACACCATTGTCATCTTCATGATCTTTGAATTCAGCCACAACTGTATGGTTAATCGGACCTGTATCGAAGTTAACATCAAGCTCAATACCCTTGATATGAGCATTCACATTATCTGAATACCAGCCACTTGCGCCTTGATACCAAATAATAAGGTTATCCACTTGATTGTCATAAGCAGACACATTCCACGATGCAAAAGAATATATACCTGATACACCTATTTCTATATTGTCTGACTCTTCCGCTTTTAGATCTGGAGTCGTTGTTAGATCAGAATAGCTCGGTGCTTTATAAGCTGTACCATATGATGCTCTAACCAAGTGTTGTTCATTAATCTGATAACCCACCGCTGTAGACCAAGTAGTGTTCTTATCATAGTCATCATGTTTGTCATGACGAGTATTAGCCTCCAACGCCCAATCACCTAAACTCCATTTCGCCGAAACAAAAGCACCTAATGTATCACGACTTTCCCCAGCAAGCTTATGTGCAGAACCGTAACTCAAAGCATCGCCATCTAACTTCTCTCGACGACCATCAATACCCGCGCCTAGTTCAACATTATCATTCAGTTGGTAAAGATTCGCCCATTGAAGTTGAGCGAGAGTGATATTGGCACGCGTACTTGCATTATCTTTACCCTCACTTTGTGAATAATCTAAATCTTCCGTCTTTTGGTAATTAACACTGTATAGACTTCTTAGTTGTTCACTCTGGTAATTCAACTGCGCAGTAAAACTTTGATTATCAGAATAACCGTGACTTACAGAGCCGAAACTATCATACTCAACGTCGCTATTAAGCCAACTTGCAGATACATAACCTAGCCAGCTTTGATTAAACTGATGCTCATAGCCGCCCATCAAGTTCTGGCTATCGTAACCGTAATCAACGCCTGTCCCACTTTCCTTAATGTCATAACCATCGGTATTTTCAAAACCAGCAGCGAGCTGCAAGTGGCCTTGCTCTGAAGTGTCATTTCTAACAACAACACTACCTTGGCGGGAAGCATTGCTACCAACACCTGCGTTTACTTGCTTAAGGTTATCTCCTAGGTGAGTGCGTGTAATAATATTAATCACACCGCCAATCGCATCTGAGCCATACATAGCAGCACCAGAACCTCGAACAACTTCCAATCGTTCAACCAAGCCAACAGGGAAACGGTTTATTGCAACACCACCAGCTGCAGATTCAATACGAACGCCATCAACCAGCACCAATACGTGATCACTGTTGGTGCCACGCATGAAAATAGAAGCATTATGTCCCCGTCCACCGTTTTGGACGATTTCCACACCAGGGACTCGACGCAGTACTTCTAACAAAGAGTTTGATTGATAATTTTCAATTTCTTGACGAGAAACCACGGTCGTTGCATTTAAAACTGAAGACTGGCTCTGACCAAAACGATTCGCCGTTACAACAACAGTCTCATCAGCGGTTGCTTCTTGTGCGTATAAAAAAGAGGTATAAGAACACAGCGACGCCACTGCCACTGCTAGAAGGGATTTATTCATTATTTTGTCCTAAATCGCGTTAATCCTACCGAGCATGGGTCCATCCCATTGGTTTGCTCGGTTGCTGGCAGGTCTTCGGACTTAAGAGCTGTTAGCCTACTAACTCGACTTCCCACACAAAGTAGTGTCATTTGAGTGTTCGTTCTCTTTTACCGCTGCGCGTCAGTTCTGGATTCTCACCAGATTCCCTCTTTTGTTAATTTAGCCATCTAGGCATCTAAATAACACCAGCTTGCCGTTGATAGTATTGAGCAAACGATAACTTGTCTAGCTCTGTTTGATATAAGCTATAGTTTTTACGTGCGACAAGACATCAATTTTAGAACAAGACTGGACATAAGCGGGAGATTGAATAAAATCTGCGCTCTTTATTTGAACCTAGCAGCAGAAGGTAACGCAATGGCGACTCTTGATGTAAACCCAGACAACTACCAAGCACAACTGGATGAAAAGATCACTCGACTAGGAGAGATGTTCGAATCTTACGGTGTGCCTGAGTTGGAGGTCTTTGAGTCTCCTGCCCAGTATTACCGAATGCGTGCTGAGTTCCGTATCTGGCATGAAGGTGATGATATGTACTACATCATGTTCAACCAGCAAACTCGTGAAAAATACCGTGTCGATCAGTTTCCCGCTGCAAGCCGTCTGATTAACGACTTAATGCCACTAATAATCGAAGCAATGAAAGACAACGATATGTTGCGTCGTAAATTGTTCCAAGTTGACTTTCTATCAACCCTGAGCGGCGAAGTACTGGTTTCTCTTTTGTACCACCGTCAACTGGATGAGTCGTGGATTGAAGAAGCGAAGAAGCTAAAGCAGCGTCTTCAGAATGAAGGTTTCAACCTAAACCTGATTGGTCGTGCTCGTAAGATGAAAATTGTGCTTGATCAGGATTACGTGATCGAAAAGCTCAACGTCAATGGTCAGCCTTATATTTACCAACAAGTAGAAAACAGCTTTACCCAACCTAACGGCAAAGTAGCTGAAAAAATGTTGGAATGGGCAGTAGACTGTACTCAGGATAGTAAAGGTGACTTGCTTGAGCTGTATTGTGGTAACGGCAACTTCTCTTTAGCTTTAGCTCAAAACTTCGAACGTGTACTTGCTACAGAATTGGCTAAGCCTTCTGTACACTCAGCGCAATACAATATCGCCGCTAATAAGGTTGATAACGTTCAAATCATCCGTATGTCTGCTGAAGAATTTACCGAAGCGATGGAAGGCAAACGCGAGTTTAATCGCTTAAAAGATGCAGGCATCGATCTGAAAAGCTATAACTGCAACACTATTTTCGTCGATCCACCTCGTTCAGGTATGGATATCGATACCTGTAAGATGGTTCAGGGCTATGAGCGTATTCTTTATATCTCATGCAACCCTGAGACTCTTAAAGAGAATTTAGATGTACTATGTCAAACTCACAAAGTGACTCGCTTCGCTCTGTTTGACCAGTTCCCATATACCCACCATATGGAAGCGGGTGTGCTTCTTGAACGAAAGTAGTTAGCAACGTATTAAACATAAACCCCTGTCGAAATACAGGGGTTTATGTTTATCTGTCCTATCTTAGCAATTAGATAGAAAAGACTCAGGTTTTCATTCAAATCTTACTTCATTACACGTCGCTCTATAGCCCTACGTAAGCTTTTATGCCATCAAGGAACATCTGGGTAGAGATCATAACCAGTAATAGCCCCATTAACCTCTCAATCGCCTTCAGACCACGTTCGCCAAGAATCTTATGGAAGAACCCGTTAAATAGCAGAATGATAAATGTGCCGCCCCAGGCCAGCATCACCGCCGCCGACAGCTCAAGCAACTGAGAAGGATTTTGACTAGAAAGAAGCAACAGAGTCGCGATAACCGTAGGGCCCGCAATCAAAGGGGTTGCCAATGGAACAATGAAAGGCTCTTCACCAGCCGCTAACCCTGTAATGCTACCGGCGCTTGGGAAGATCATCTTAATCGCAATAATGAACAGGATAATACCGCCAGAGATACTTAACGTCTCGGGCTGAACATGCAAGAAGTCCATGATCGACTGTCCTGCAAAAAGAAATAGCATGAGAATAAGCAAAGCAAAAAGTAACTCTCGTACTAAAACAATACGCCGACGTTTAGGGTCTATATGTTTAAGGATCGACAATACAATAGGAAGGTTTCCTAGCGGATCCATAATCAGGAATAACATGGTTGCGGCTGATAAAATATCCATAACGTCTCAATAGAAATAAGCATTGAGAGTGAGTATATCAACGCACTAGGTAATTTACGATTCCCAGCCAATAGGAGAGGTTATCTACCTACATCATTTGTAGGCGTTTTAGGTTTAGAGGTTAATGCTGACAGATCTCTTGTTCATTAATATGCCAAACACCCTCTTGAACAATGATTTTTCTCTGCTGTTGAAAAAAGCTGAGTAACTCATCTAATCCCATTCCCGATAACTTGCAGGTGTGGAATAGCACTTGATCACCAAACTCAGTAGACACAAAGTGACGAATCTGTGTTTCCGTCATCGGCTGAGATCTAAGTTGATTTAAAATTTTGTGTGCATGTACTTGCTGTTGCATGAGTCTCTCCCTCTTAGTTTAACTCACACTTTACTCATACTGGTAAGAAGCTGTATTGATGTAGAACAGAATTACAGCACGACCGAAGCCACAATAAAGGTTTGCGCTAGCAAGTAACTTCCACCGATAAAGCTATGCCCGAACCTGAGCGGCTGACGAAAATCATGTATGGCAAGAAAAATAGCAGATACCATGAAGAAGATGCACCCCACAAACCCCATCAGCGACGCTGAGGTTGGATGATTAAGCCAAACTTCACCAGAGGCCCATGTCATTTGTATCAACATCATACCCATCACGGTGACAGGAAAGATTAAGGTATCAATCTGAGGTAACAGGAGGAAAAAAGCGACGATACTGGCTGCTATTAATAGAGCAGGCAGCCACCAAACCATTGCGCCTGATAATTGCATCCAGAAAGCTTTACTGTATAAGAGTTGCACAACCAGAAATGCCGTAAAGCAAAGTTTTGACTGCTTATGCTGGATACGTAAAAAGTCCGCGATGAAAGAAATAGCTAAACCAGCAATAACCCATAGCGAAGCCGCAGATAACCCTTGCTGCTGACTTAAGACGATAAACGCTAACAGTAGTATGAAGAGCGAATTGAACACTACCGCTTGCTTTAGTTTTTCACGTTCAAATGCCGATACGCTGATAAATCCAAATATTACAGCAGAAACCCAGCCCCACATGCTTATACCTCATTTACAATCTGCCGCCAGTGTAGAGTTGTTAGATCGGATGTCCAGAAATGAAAGGCAAAAATTGGATCTCGATTACGATTCATTCATCCCTCATCAATCCTAACTTTGCGGCTTAAAAATCGAGTATAGCCTTACCGCCAATAAAAAGTCTGACTATAACCCACCCCACCAGCATTGAACCCAAACACCGCCAAAAATCACAAAAACATCTAATTCAAGATACAGAAACCAAGCGTTAAAAATAAAAATATCAAATAAAACTAACTTAAAAACATAAAGTTAACACTCTTACTTAAAATAACAAGCGACAGTACCACCTAAAAACACATGAGAAATTAAAAACAAATTTACCACTCGATATAACGAAACAACAAGCCATCAAATAGGAACAAATCTCAACAACGTGGTAAAACAACACAAAGACACCATGTTATACACCCAAAAACCAACCTTAACCCACTAACCCTCAAAACCACAATAAATAAAAAACAGAACATAAAACAACCCATTTAAATAAGATTTAAAACAAACACTTAAATAAAAATCAATCACACATCAAACAATAAGAGCATTTTATGACCGCACCAAAATAACACTTAACATGGACCATTTAAGTGCAATATCACCCCCATAAACATAAACTTTTAAAGATTTTAAAAGATCTAGTTGATAGATCCGCAAAAACAATGCTATTCTATTTGCACATGGTGAATCACTCAAAAGGAGCAGTGTTATGATTTCTTCATCTCAAAAGCAGGGATTAGTAATGATCGCAGTTATCGTTGGTTTAATGACACTGCCAATGATGTACTAACCTACTGTTATTAAAATAAAAAAGGACGCATTAGCGTCCTTTTTTATTTTCTGAGAATCACAGCCTATTGATATGTTCAGAAAGCTCGTCCCAATATATGTAATAAAACACCATCGCCGCCAAAGTCATCAACGAAACTAACGAAATAACAATTCTCCAAACAAACCGGCTACTACGTGGAGTAAGTTCCTTCTCACACTCATTGCACACTGCCAAAAATGCTTTTCTATCTTCTAATTTATATCGATCTTCATGCACTACCTTATTACGAATCGTAGCAACGAAGCGCAGCTTAGCAATAACATCATGTGGAAGACGCTCTTCACAGCTACTTATCAACTGATGTAATCCCTTACCATCCGCGTGATACTGTTCTCGCAGTAAACGCTCTATTTTCCGAGTACGAAGAACAACTTGCTCTATATCTGACACGAGAATCCTCTCTACCTAATTTAGATTTCTTTCCAATTAGAAAGTGAACATGAAGAAACCTCTACTAGATTAAAATCTAACCGAAAGTTAGCGATAGCTGCAAAATTGGTCCTATAAACACAAAGAATAATGTGAAGCTCGCCTAAAAAACAAAGTAAGTCTATGCTCTAATTCAATTTTATAATGTGAAACATCTCGGCAAATCAAACCATTAAGTAAAATAGAGAGCTGTTAATATAAGGAGTTGATCATGCATATCCCTTTAATTTTGTCTCTACTATTGTTGCTAGTTGCCGCCGCAACCCTCTTTATCTATTTTTACCAAAAACATATTCATGGCAAAAACGCCCCAGAAAAACAAGCGCATGTCACTATCTTAGATAAACAATCGATCCCTGTAACCAATCCACTTCCTGGTCAAGAAGACCAAGAGTTTTGGATCTACGTGCAAAAAGGTCGTCTTGGTCCAAAACGTGAGTTTCAAGTCGGTGTTCATTACTTCTACGCTCTAAATCCAGGAGATAAAGGCATCCTCACTTATCAAGGCGCTCAATTTATTCATTTTGCTCTTGAACGCTAAGGTAACAGCCATCTTGTTTTAGCAGAACGCGACAGTAGCCAGCTAACCGCTAACGCTCCCGCACCGCTAATCAATATCCATAAAGGTATCACCCAAGCAGGATGGCCTTGATACCACCCAAACTCTTTCATCGGCCAAAGAAAAATGGGATGTAGCAGGTAAATACCTAGACTATTCTGACTGATCAGGCTGACTATTTTGTTTGCCCCGTTTGATAGTGACTCTCCGACCGCTCTACATAAAATAAAGACCATACTGGCAGCTACAACGACATTAAGTGTTTTATATGAGAACCAGCGTCCTACCGAATACTCACCCTGCACAATACTCAGATCAACAACAGAACTGACAGTAACATAGAATGAGACTCCGCCAAGAACAGCCGCGAGTGACACCGTTAAAGGATTAATCGGTAGTTTTTTATACAGAAGGTAACCAAGGGGCAGATAACCGGTATAAAGCCAAATTTCATAACTCCAGGGACCGTCCATTCTCATTAAAAACATTGTTGTTGTTATCAACCATAAAGAGACAAACACATACCAAGCTACATCATCGGTTCGTTTCATCAACCACTGTAATACCGGGATAACAAAGTAAAGTGGAATAAAATAATAGAAGAACCCTAAATGATAGTATGTCTCATGATGAAGGCTGTTTTCGAATACACTCTTAGCCACACTGCTATCGAAACCTTGTGCACTCCAACCAGAAAAGTAAGCGTAGAATAACGACCATACAATGAAAGGCACCAATACTTTCCCTAAACGTCGTTTAACATAGTAACCGAAGTCAAAAGGTCGGGTGTCACTTAGCATCAGTGCCCCTGAAATCAGAATAAAAACAGGTACCGCCCAACGTGTCATCCCATTTACGGTGACCGCAGTCAGCCACTCCCCGTAAGGTATATTCCCAAGTTCATGTCGATATGGCGCCAATACATGTATTGCAATAACAGCCACAGCAGCAACACAGCGCATCAAATCAAAAAACATCACCCGCTTGGTCGTCATTACTCTGTTCTCCATTGGTTAACTTATTCTACTATAAGGTGAAATATCCCTTTTGTGTAAAGAAACCGTCAGTCATGAGTTAAGGTTGATAAGAAGGGAATAACAAGTGCTAGTTTAAGAATTCAGTGGTTGAAACAAAGAGTTTATACAACCGAATTGAATTATTATAGGCACAAAAAAGCCCTCATGAGAGGGCTTGCGATTGCTGTGGAACTTTAGGTAGCCACAAAGAAATAATACTGGTCAACACTAAGAAAGCGAGAGAAACCCAAAGACACATTGCCAAACCACCAATTTGGAATAAATAACCAGATAATATAGTCCCGATTAAGCGCCCCATTGCATTGGCCATGTAGTAAAAGCCAACATCAAGAGATACGCCATCCCCTTTGGCATAACTCACAATTAAATATGAGTGCAAAGAAGAGTTCACAGCAAACACTGCACCAAACAGCATTAACCCAATAGTAATTACCCATTGTGGGTGCCAGTTTTGACTGATACCGATAGCAACCGCTGCGGTAACAATACTTAACCCTATTGCCCATCGAAACGCAGCATGTCCATCAGGTACCCGTCCTTGAGCTTTTCCGGTAATTCTCGGCGCCTGACTCTGAACAATACCATAGCCAATGACCCACAAAGCAAGAAAACCACCCACCCATAAGTGGTCCCAATCAAACACGGTACCCAAATAGACCGGAAGGGCAACAACAAACCAAACATCGCGAGATCCAAACAGGAACATTCGAGCGGCAGATAAAATATTGATCGCGGGTGATTTAGAAAAAATCTCAGAGAATTTAGGTTTACTTTTTGCTTTCCCTAAATCTTGCTTTAATCCCATCAAACTGCCGAACAACACTAGCGTTAACACGCCAGCCATAATCAGCACCGCTCCTTTAAAGCCAACCGCCGTCAACAAAAGGCCACCAATGAAGAAACCAATGCCTTTGAGGGCATTCTTGGAACCCGTTAGGACTGCAATCCAGTGATAAAGAGCCCCCTGTTGTTCATCAGGAACTAGCGTCTTGATGGCACTTTTCGCACTCATTTTATTCAAATCTTTAGCAATACCAGACAAGGCTTGCGCTGCCATTACCCAAGGAATCGTCAACCAAGGATTAGGAACCGCGAGCATAACTAAAGCAATAATTTGCATTGCCAAACCAATGTTCATGGTTCTGTTAAGGCCAAGCCTGGCGCCTAACCAGCCACCTATTAAGTTCGTAACAACACCAAAAAACTCATAAAACAAGAACAAAGATGCTATCGCGAGGGTACCGTAGCCCAATTGGTGGAAATACAGCACCACCAGCATTCTCAATGCCCCATCGGTTAATGTGAAGTTCCAATAATTGAACGTAACCAACATATATTGGCGGATCGAAGCGTCTAGATTTGCAAAGGCTTTGAACATATTAAAGATCCAAATTAGGCTTTGGGATCATCATGATCCCAAAGCTATATGAACTTACTTAGAGTTTGTTGAAAGAGCGACTTGAGCAATATAGTCACACTGCTCTGGCTTAGTAAAAGCACCTGGGCGTAACGCCTGAACTTGAGAAATAATTGTCTCTAAAGTCCAATCCATGTCGAGTAGCAGGTGTCCAGCTAATAACCCTGTACGACCAGAGCCACCCATACAATGAAGTGCCACTTTATGGCCTTGCTTTAACAAATCCTGCAGTTGAACGCAGACTGATGGCCAGTGTTGAGTGAACTGCTGATCAGGCACGCTGTCATCTTCAATGGGTAAGTGAACCCACAACATACCTTGCGCTTGTGCCAGAGTACCTATTGCCTCAACGTTTTTACTTTGCATTTCTTCTGTGGTTAACGCGGTCACGATCGCCTTAACACCACTCTGATTTAGCTGCTCAATACTTTCTGCCAGACCCAGTTCTTTAGTTCCCGGGCATGGTGTTAAAACTAGTGCTGCCGCTTCTACTGGCAATTCCCAAGTTGGATGAACCATTATTGTGCCTCCCCTACTTTACGAACTAACTCAGCAGTACGAGTGGCATAACCCATCTCATTGTCGTACCAAGCGTAAATTTTCACCATACGTGTGCCCACGACCATCGTGGATAGAGCATCGACAATCGTTGAACGCTGGTCGCCACGGTAATCGATAGACACTAATGGCTTCTCTTCGAAACCAAGGATACCTTTCAATTCACCCTCTGACGCTTCTTTCAGTAAGGCATTAACCTCTTCCGCCGTGGTGTCACGTTTTACGTCAAAGATAATATCGGTCAAAGATGCGTTCGCTAGCGGTACGCGGACAGCGTGGCCGTTAATTTTGCCTGCTAACTCTGGGAAGATTTCTACGATTGCTGTTGCACTACCGGTTGTGGTTGGGATTAAGCTCATGCCGCAAGCGCGCGCGCGGCGCAAATCTTTATGAGGCGCATCAAGAATCGTTTGGGTATTGGTTAAATCATGGATGGTAGTAAATGAAGATTGCTCAATCCCTAACTTTTCATGGATAACTTTTACCACTGGCGCGATACAGTTTGTAGTACATGAAGCGGCTGTCACGATACGGTGCAGCGCTGGGTCGAAGATCTCTTCATTAACGCCCACAACGATGTTCGCAATCCCCTCTTCCTTAACGGGTGCAGAGACAACCACACGCTTCACACCTTGATCTAAATATTGGTTCAGAAACTTTGTCTTACGGTGAACACCGGTCGCTTCAATCACGACATCACAGCCCGACCAATCAACAGCGGCAATATCGCGTTCTTGAGTGGTCACAATTCGTTTGCCATCAATCACCATTTCATTAGCGTCAGCGGCGACTTCGTGGTGCCAGCGTCCCTGAATAGAATCGAACTCTAATAAGTGTGCCAATGTTGCGGTATCACCAGCAACGTCGTTAATTTGCACAAACTCTAGCTCAGGCCAATCAAATGCTGCACGCATAGCCAAACGTCCGATACGGCCAAAACCGTTAATCCCAACTTTAATCTTCATCCTATTCTCCATAATTTTCTTACTACCAACCGCCTAACAACACGGGCGATCGGCCATGTTATTCAAACGTTCGGTATCAACACTGTATTGCTGTTGCAAACAATTTGACTGCTTTAAACCTTCTATTACCTTATTCAGCCACCCCGGTAGTTGGTCGGAAATGCTGTAATAAACCCATTGACCTTGGCGTTCATCAACCAACACACCTGATTGACGCAGTTGCGCTAAGTGACGAGAGACTTTCGGTTGGCTTTCTTCTAGCGCATGAGTCAACTCACAAACACATAGCCTTTTCTCACGCGCAATAAGTACTAAGCACCTGAACCGTGTCTCATCGGACAATAATTTAAAAAACTGATGCGGTAACACTGATTACCTCCAACACATATGGATATGCGAATATCATAGTTATAAAAAAACACGCGTCAATATGCGTGCTTTACATGTCATAAAAATTTAATGTGGACTAAGGTAAGAAAAAATCAAATATCACGGACTTCCTGACTCCATCGCTGCGCTTCGGCTAGGTCATGGGATACATCATCAAAACGCAGACCGAAATGCTGACAGTAATCAGCGACCCCTTGCCAATCTGCCTTTTCAAAACACTCTTCTAAATTCAGTAACTCACCAAATGGTCCAACACGCTTATTCAATGCCTCTTTAATTGCTTTCTCAAGAGGCAGCTGATCAACCACGACGTCGAGCGACATATCTAACAACGCATCTAAGACTGAGAACAAACCAATAAGGAAAGCCTGATCTTTATGCTCAATAAACTGTCGACGAACAGCCATCAATTGACAAAACTGGGCACGCTGTAAAGATAAGTTATACAACTCTTTGGGTTTATGGGTGGAGATATAAGAGGCCGCGGCTAATGAAACGAAAATCTTAAGTCTGTCTTGACCTAGATAGACGAGCGCCTGACGAAAAGAGGAAATGGGAACGGCTATCCTATCCGTCATACTGTTCACAAATCGGAGTAACTTATAGGACAAAGCCACATCTTTAGACACCAGTTGCTCTACTTTGTCGAAATCGACATTTGGTCGACAAACTTCCTGAAACAATTGCATCGCAATAACATGTTTAGGGCTCACATAACGCTGCTTGATAATCTGAGGCTTACTAAAAAAGTATCCCTGAAAAAAACGAAAGCCAGCATCACGTGTTGCACGAAACTCTTGCTCAGTTTCCACTCTCTCAGCAAGAAAACGCTTACGACTTCCCTTCGCTAATTGCTCCCGGACCATTTGGCACGCCGCTTCAAGTCCCATAGCCATAATATCTAATTTAATAATGTGTACGTATGGAATAAAACGTTCCCAGTCAGGAGAGTAGACAAAATCATCTAAAGCGATCAGATACCCTTGCCCATGAAGCTCTTTAATAGCCTCAAGTAACTCATCGGTAGGTTGGCAGGTTTCTAAAACTTCAATCACAACTTGATGCTTAGGCAATGTCAAAGGAAGACGGCGTATCAAACTGTTATAGGGAAAGTTAATGAAACAACGAGAGTTCTCAATATCAGGATTAGTCCCTACCGATAGAAAGTTTTCAACGATCAAACGATAAGTCGCTCGATCCGCATCAACATGAACCGGAAATGCATTCTCTTCACCATCACGAAACAAAAGTTCATACCCTAATGTATGACGCTTCGCGTTAAGAATTGGCTGTCGAGCAACATATGTACTTTTCATATCGGTTCTAGATATCCAGACAAGTTTGCAATTTCAAATGATCACCTTAGTGAATAAGTATTGCACTACATTTCATAAACAGAGAAAAAAAACCTAGGCCTAATTTAGCTAAGATGCGATCAAAGCACAGTCGACGGTAAAATTTTCATTGAAAACAGTAGGCTAATCTATTTATAAATATTTGAAGTTTGCTATACAACGGGAGAGCAAAATTTAGCATTAGAATCATTAAAAGCAAACCATTGTTATTCATTGCATTTCTAAGTAACTGCCTTATTCTAACCTTTCCAGTCAACAACTTTGTTCTGTCCGTAAATGATGAGTCATACTAAATCTGAGCCTCACAACTATACTCAAGAGACGAATTTTGAATCTCGTATCCATAAACAAATTGCTCAACTGTGGCAATCAAGGTCAGAGGGTTTTCATAAATCATTCGATAAAACAAAACTTTACTGGTGCAAGATCACAGACCCAAATCACAAAAAAGCAATTGTGGTAGTTAATGGCCGCATTGAATCATGCTGGAAATATCAGGAGCTTTTTTACGATCTGTTCCGAAAAGGTTACGACATTTACTCTTTTGATCATCGTGGACAAGGCTTATCTGACCGACTAATCGACAATCAGCAAATGGGGCACGTTGAAGAGTTTCAGAATTATCTGACGGACATGAACGAGCTCATTGAACTGTTTAACCTCGGAAGGTATCAACAGCGGTTCCTACTCGCGCACTCCATGGGTGGTACCGTTGCTACTCGATACATTCAAACCCATCCACAGCATCCATTTAGCGCTATCGCGCTCAGCGCCCCTATGTTCGGAATTAACATTCCGTGGCAACTGCGTCCTATTGCGATTACCTTAACGCAAGTAATGACCGCAACATACAGCAAACCAACTTATGCACCGGGCTATAGTGATTATTACCCAAAACCTTTTGAAGACAATCCGCTAACGCAGTGTGAAGTTCGTTACCGCTGGTTTAGAGACTTATATGAACAAAAACCAGAACTCAAACTTGGTGGGCCAAGTACACGCTGGGTATGGCAAGGGTTAATGGCCGCTAAGCAGTGCATTCAACTCACACGACAAATAAAAATACCCACACTGGTGATACAAGGGGGGCTGGATAAAGTGGTCAGTAATGCCGCTCAAGTTCGCTTTGTTACTCGCTTAGCGAAAACCAATCCAAATAGCCAGATACTGATCATAAATGACGCGAAACACGAGCTTCTATTTGAAAAAGACGAAATTCGTAATCAAGCACTCGACGCAATACTAGAACACTATTCAAACTGCTAACAAAAATAGGGAAAGCGATAAATAGAAGGTTTTCCCTCTTTTTTATGCCTCTTTTAGCATAGACTTATAGTCTATGAAAAAGCTAAGCCATCAACACCTGTAGTATTAAGAGATATGTATGACGACTGAACATAACGGTAAATCAATCCAAATTGTGGCTTCTGATCTGGATGGAACACTACTAGCACCAGACCATAAGTTAAGCACTTTCACAAAAAAAACATTGAAAGACCTTCACGAGAAAGGATTCACATTTATCTTTGCAACGGGTCGCCACCACGTTGATGTCGCGGGTATTCGTGAAATTGCAGGTATTCCTGCCTATATGATTACGTCCAACGGAGCTCGAGTACATGACCAACAAGATCGTGAAATGTACAGTAAGAATGTACCGCAAGACTTAATTCAGGCCATCGTCGATTTAGTAAAAGATGATGATCGTATTCTTACACATATTTACCGCAACGATACCTGGTTAATGAGTCATGAAGATGAAGCTCTACGTGCATTCCACAACGACTCTGGTTTTACTTATCAACTGTTTGATATCAATAACGCTCCGACTGATGGCATTGCGAAAGTATTCTTTACTAATAGTGAGAAAGACCACGACTTACTCGTCCGCTACGAAAATTTGATTAACGAAAAGTTTGCTGGGAAAGTCAGCGTCGCATTTTCAACACCTTGGTGCCTAGAAGTCATGGGTGAAGGTGTATCAAAAGGCGATGCTCTTCAAGCAGTTGCAGAATCTTTAAATTTGAAACTGGAGAATTGCATTGCTTTTGGCGACGGTATGAATGATGTGGAAATGCTATCTATGGCGGGCAAAGGGCTTGTGATGGCGACAGCGCATGAGAAAGTGATGAAAGCATTACCACAGATAGAGGTTATAGGCAGCAACGAACATGATGCCGTTGCTCACTACTTACATAAAAAATTATTTTAAAGAGTCCCCCTACTCTTTAATCAGGCAGCATAGGCTGCCTGTTTTTTTATCTCACAATCAGCGCTATAACGTTTCTTTACTTAAAATCGCCTGCCACTCTTGTTCCGATACAGGTATGATTGATAAACGATTACCCTTCTTCACCAATGGCAAATTACTCAGCTCTGGCATCGCTTTCAGAACACCCAATGGAATGACTCGCTCAGTTTTACGTACAAACTCAACATCCACCATCACCCAGCGAGGATTCTCCGGATCTGACTTTGCATCAAAATAATCACTATTGGGATCAAGTGCAAAATGGTCGGGATAGGCCTCTCGCACCACCTTGGCGATACCTGCCACACCGATTTTTTTGCAAGATGAGTGATAGATCAGAACTAGATCGCCATTTTTGATCTCATCGCGTAACATGTTTCGCGCTTGATAGTTACGCACCCCCTCCCAGCAAGAGACTTGCTGAATGCGTAATGTATCAATCGAGAACGTGTCTGGTTCTGTTTTAAATAACCAATATGCCATAATGAAACCCGTTAGTTTGCTGTCACAAGGAAATATCTACTATGAAGGCGCTGATCTACCCAACGACCATTCTGAGTGTTTGTCTTTTACAAGCTTGCTCAACGTCGCCTACCACTCAACTTGAGCAAGATACCGTAAAAGCGAGCTTAGATCAGCCCGACAGCATCAAACCACAAACTTTTCTGATTCGTGGTGAGGTCGTTATTGGCCATGAAGTACGCACTATAAAGCCATGCGATAGTAATCAACAGTTCTGGGTAGACATGCCCGTCGAGCTCACACAACAAGCAATGAAGCTCTCGTCTGCCCCCTATCAGCCTATGTATGGTGAACTTATCGGCTACCTGACTCCACCAAGTAAAACCGGTTATAACGGTGACTATACTGCTAGATTTAACGTAGAACAGGTCAATATTATCAGTGCTGAAAACCCGAATCGTTGCCAAAGCAAATCCTCACCAACAAAAGCTTTTGGCAATGAACCAAACTGGTTCGTACAGTTCTCAGCAAAACAACTGACCTTTCAAACTATTGGTACCCAAAAGCAAACTTTAGCGATTACCGACCGTCAAATTGGCTCGGATAAACGCCAATATAGTCTAGAAAACGGTCAGCTAACATTACAACATCAATACTGTTCGGACGGTATGAGTGATAGCCTCTATGGTTGGGCTTCCAAGCTCACATTTAACGGTGATAGATATCGGGGCTGTGCAACACTAGGGAACAGTGACCCAAGCGCAGGTTGGACTGGTGAGTATTTTGCTTCGTCAACCAAAAACAGTGGCTTTAGCATCACTCTGACCGTTAACCCAGACCACTCCGCGATCACCCAATATACCTACAACAATGGTGAAGCCCCTATCGTTGAAAAAGGGTACTGGCAGCAGTTAAATAGCGAACAAATCCAAGTGGTGATGACTCGTCATCAACAACAGTATTTGGTATCTCAAAGGATATTCACTCAAGATGGAGAAACCATTGTAGCCGAGAAAGAGCAGGTTGGAAACGTAGTGTACCCACTGGCGAATGGTGGTTTGGTTCTCTATTCTGCTGCCTCTAAGCAATAAAGAAGAAGCTATGATGTTTTGTAAAAACTGCTGCCTCAGTTACCAATGCGTGTGCGACGATATTCCACAGTTAAATACCGATATTGTGCTCTCCCTGCTGATGCATGAGAACGAGTATTCAAGGGAAACTAACACAGGTAAATGGCTGCTAAAGTCGCTACCACAATGTCGCGATTATCCCTGGAGCCGAGTCGCACCAAACAAAGAACTCCTAGAGAGAGTTAACCATGGTTGTTACCTTTCATTACTCATCTACCCAAGTGAAGACAGCATTGCTTTAGATGAAGCTCTGCTACTGGCAGCAAGGCAACAAAAACAGCCTAACTTCATTATACTGGATGGGACTTGGCAGGAAGCCAAAAAGATGGAACGAAAAAGCCCGTGGTTAGATACCATTCAAAGAGTTCATTTAACGCCAGAGCACTTATCAAGATATCAGCTAAGACGAAATCAAAACCAAGGTCACCTTTGTACTCTGGAGGTCGCAACTGAAATTTTGCAGAAATTGGGAGACCACCAGCCAGCCAAACAACTTACGAGCTTTTTGGCCTATTTCAGCAAGGTATATCAAGCGGACAAAAGTGGTCACGTGTATCAGCCAGATTAATTTGGCCGCACCTAAATTAGCCTTTTCGGTGCGCCTAAATGAAACCCTTGTAGATAGTCAATTCCCATGTCTTCACTGATACGACAAACCTCTTCATTGTGCACAAACTCGGCCACCGTTTTTGCCTCCAGCACCTGGCAGAGCTTCACTAACTGTTGAGCGATTTTTCGTTGCTTAATATCCGTGTCTATATTACGAATTAAGCTGCCATCGAGTTTTATTACTTGCGGCTCTAGCTTAACGATCTCATCAATATTGGAATAGCCACAACCGAAATCATCAACAATGATAGAAACACCAAGAGAGCGGAAATGATTACACACTTCTATCATGTGGCCATAGTCTTTAATCTGCTCGGTTTCCAACACTTCCAGCCCTACTCTTGAAGGGTCACCCATTAGCCGAATTGCATCTTCTAAATGATTCAGAGTGCGATCACTCATAAAATCCTGTGGTGCCAAGTTAATTGAAAAACACTCATCACGAGAACGCATTAGTTCGAAAGTCCTTGTGATCATTTGACGACTCAAGCGAGAGTATAAGTGAGTCCCCTCGATAATCGGTAAGAATCGCCCCGGCAGGATGATTTCTCCATCGTCTTCAATTCGGACTAAACACTCATAGGAAGAAAGTGCATGAGTTTTTGCTTCAAACAGTGGCTGGGCATAAACTTGAACATTATCGTCAAGTACCGCTCGGCTAACACATGACAGCCAGCCTAGTTGTTCCTGTCTAATATCATCCCGTTCACGTAGCTTGCTGGCACAATAAAAATGACGATTTTGATTGTGCGCAAACCGTCTTGCTTCGATAGAGCGCAATAGCAACTCATCTTTATCTAAGTGAGGGAAATCTCGACGGCTGACGAATCCCGCACATAAAGAGACAGAAAGATAATCCACCTCAGGTAAACCATAAGGTTCAAAGTTGTAGTTTTCTAATCGGTCAACAAACTGAGAAAATTTTTTATGGATGTACTCACTATCATATTCACTACGAAAAATGCAGGCCCACTCGGCAACCCCGATTGCATATAATTGACTGCGCCCCGTAAGCATCGTTTCTATGTACTGCAGGAAATTATCACTTAAGTCCTGCAGCAACCTATCACCAACCAGATAACCATACTTCTCGTTAATTCGACTAAAATTCGTCAGCTTCAGCGTAATTAAATGCTCATCACTACCCATTGCACTTAACCTTTCGCGTAGTACTTCTCGGTTAGGTAACCCTGTTCGTTTATCCTTACGATAAGTTGCCATCAATAGTGAAGCCTGAGTTTGGATCTTTTGCTCCAGATCGCGATTCATAATATCCAAGTCGCTAAAAGCATTACGGATCAAGCTAAATATAGGTTCAATAATATTATTGCTGTTTTTTTCTTGCTCATAACTGGATGGCTTAGCCACGTCACCTTCACGCAAAGCAACATAAGTCATACTGTGGTGCAGTACTCGCTGCCTAATTCCATCATGCATCAATTCGCCAAAACAGTAACTTCCATAGGTATCAGCGACAGATTGCAACGGCTGAAGCTCTTGATTGCCTTCCATAAAATCAATTCTAGAAAAGCAGTTGTAGATAAAAATTTGCTCTGGTTTGAATTGACGTAATTGATAAGCCCCAACTTGAACCTGATCAATCGTCAACGTCGGATGGTCAAAGCAAAACCTAACTTCATCCCCAACTTCAATCTCACGATTAAATACAATTCCACGCTCGGTGACATCAATGGGTTGAAACACATCCTGATCTTCCATTGTTCCACGAATCAATGGGAAGTGCTGAAGCAACTCTACAGGCAAGCCTTGCTTATCACCCAAATAATTTCGATAAACTTGTTGAACCGGAATATCATCCAAACTCAATAACTCACGCCCGTTTGAAAGAGTGACTCTAAAAGTGCGGCCAATAGGGTTCCACTGCGCGTAATAGTTACTAAGCAGTTGCAAACTTCTGCCACTTAACGCAACGGCAACCAGTGCGTGCTCGTAAAACTGACCGTTAAGCATCACCCAACGACTATCACCTCCAGAACATGAAGAACCACCGAAAATAGGTACCGATGAATAATGACTGAATTGAGTCCATCTCTCAGGAAACGTTTGCTCAATTCTATCGACCAAGCAAATAATCGCTTTTGAATCTTGATTGAGATGCAATCGTTCAAATAATTGCTTAGTATCTGACTCGATATTTTCGGTGTGGGGAATAACCGTTGCGGTCAGTGAAACCCGCTCAAACTGGCTAAAAACGATAAGGGTAGCATTATGATGGATATCACCATGATGAATGACATCAACAGCACTCATACCTATGACCTGAGCATTGACAAACCGTCGCTGCAATTGCTGAACGATTAACTCTACCCTGTTCGGCGACTGATTTGAGAAAACCTGAATCAGAGTTGTCTCACCTTGAGATAAAGCAAGCTTATTCAGTAAATGCTCAACCGATTGTTCTGACGTTATTAATATTGATGAAGTGAACATGGAATTTAGCTGACTCGCCCCATACTCTTACGTTTCTGATAGTTATACATTATTTTTATTTTAGGTATGACGCACAGTTTATGCCATTGACTTAATCAATTAGCCAAGTCAACTGCCCAATATGATTAATTTCTATATCAGGCAATAGTTTAGCCTTTTTTGTAGCACGTAATGTGTGACCTCTGTCGTTAAACCAGCAAGCTTGGAAACCATTCATCTTGGCTCCCACAACATCTTTTATCGGGTGATCACCAACATGCAAAATAGATAGTGCTGGCAAATTTAAAAATTGTTGAGCACAAATAAACATATCTGGATGAGGCTTGGCATAACCATCTGGACCAGCCTTAAGAATCAACTGGAAATAATCGGCCAAACCGATTTTAGTCGGATCTACATTCCCGTTAGTAATCGCCACCAAGGGAATTTTAGCCGCAAGCGTTTCAAGCGCTTGATGAGTACTTTCTGGCACAGTGACCAAATTTCTTAACCGATGGACCTCATCCATGGCGGTTGTCGCCGCTTGCCGAGCGGAGTCTTCAGAATAACCTAATAAAATCAAGCCACAGCGAATCTGTTCAAAACGCCATAAACTGACGTCATTTGGCAACCAAGGGTTATCTTTAGCCACCTGCTTCTTCAATGCATTCCACCAAATCATTGGCTTTGTTTTTGTCACTGGATGATGTGAATTGAGCCACTGCGCAACTTGCTCTTCCACATAACGAATAACTGGACGGTTATCATAAAGGGTATCATCCAAATCAAATGTCATGGCTTGAATGGGTGACAAGCTGCGGTAAAACTGCATGACCTACTCCTTGTCTTGCTTTTTCTTATGAGCTCTTGGATGAGCCTGATCGTAAACTTCCGCTAGATGCTGAAAATCCAAGTGAGTATAAATTTGCGTGGTGGAAATATTTTCGTGACCTAACAACTCTTGAACCGCTCTAAGATTATTACTCGATTCAAGCACATGAGTGGCGAATGAGTGACGAAGTTTATGAGGGCTAATATGGCTATTTACGGCCTGTTTTTGCCCCCACTCGGCCATCCGTTTTTGGACATTTCGATGTGAAATTCGCCCGCCTAATTTAGAGACAAACAATGCGGGTTCTCCCTCATTAGCCAACTGGTTACGCACTTTAAGCCAATTGCGAATCCATTCTTTAGACTGTCCAGATAACGGTGCGATGCGCTCTTTATTACCTTTACCAATCACGCGAATTTCTTCAGCACCAAAGTTCACCTCTTTAACATTAATTGAAACCAATTCAGCAAGACGCAAACCAGCACCATACATCAGTTCCATCATGGCACGGTCACGAACTGACAGTGGATCGTCATTGTCGACATCCAGCAGTTGGGCCATTTCATCAACATCAAGGTTCTTTGGTAAAGGCCGTTTTTTGCGAGGTGCAGAGACACCTTTTGCCGGATTAGCATTTAATTCGCCACGTAGTACTAAGAAATCGAAAAAACTGCGTAAAGAAGAGAGTCGCGTAGCCAGACTGCTCTCTTTCATTCCTGATCGCATCCCTTTACTGGCTAACTGACGAACCCATGCGGCGTCCACTTGTTTCCAATCTTTAACCCCAACAGACAACAGGTAGTGAGCCATGGTTTCCAACTGCTGCTTATAATTTCGTTGAGTATGAATACTAAGCCCTTTCTCACTACGTAAAAACTCGTAGAAACGATTCAAAGGCTCAGTAAAACTAACTGGCAGTTGAGGTACTAATTCGTTCATGAACTTCCTGTTGCCAAGGCAATATATCAATTAGATGTGAAACAACTAATGCAAGATGGCGCAAAAACAGCGTATCCATTGACGGCTGGAAGTGGCCACCATCTTCACTGGCAAACGCCAACACTCCTTGTGGGTGACGTTTGATCAGAGGAAGAACCACGTAAGAGCCCATTTCAGGAGCAAACAGCTCTTCACCAAACAATAAGTGACGATCAGCCTTACGTAAGCGACCTAAATAAGCCCCCTTACCATTAAAGTGATTAGTCGAAAAACGACTCCACTGCTCTTTCGTCAGGCAGTAGTTTGCATCTGGGCTATCTAACAAGCGAAGATAACCCGTAAGATTTAAAGCTCGAGCTTTTTCTTCAATTAAGCAGCAAACATCAACTAAACAGCTGCATTTTAAAATCTGCTCCTGCAACTCCATGAACTCATGAAAGGTACGATCGTTATTTGCAGCCAAAGACATGAGAGTGGTAATTTCTTCTTCTAGATCTTCGATACGCTGACGCTGACGAGACATCTGTACATGAACTAAAGAAACCGAGCCTGATTGTTGATTGGGTAAAACTAAGCGATCGACCAACTCTGGTCGATGCTTAAAAAAGTCTGGGTGATCTTTAAGATACTCTGCAACAATTTCTGCTGTCAGAGCATCTGCTTCCAGTTGTGACAAAATGAATCCTTAAATAGGGTTAACACGAAAGTTGGCCGTCGTAGACGTGCACAGCGGGTCCTGTCATGTATAGTGGGTAACCTTGACCTTTCCACTGAATTTCCAAGCTACCACCAGGCAAATGCACTTTAACGCGCTCATCAAGCAAGCCTTGAAGTATACCAACCGCAACCGCACCACAAGCGCCGCTGCCACACGCTTGAGTTTCACCAGCACCACGTTCATAAACGCGCAGTTTGACCTCATTGCGACTCACCACCTGCATAAAGCCAGCATTGACTCGCTCAGGAAAGCGTTCGTGAGATTCCAACAGTGGTCCTAATGTGTCTACATCCGCAGTATCAACATCATCCACCACGGTAACCACATGTGGATTCCCCATACTGACCGCGCCACAAAATAGTGTTCTGTCTTCAACACGCATGATGTAAGTTTTTTCCATCTGCTTAGCACGGAACGGAATCTTGCTAGGTTCGAATTCAGGCACACCCATATTAACGGTAATGTCATCACCATCACCGACATTCAGAATCATTTTGCCTTTTTTGGTACTCACGCTAATGCTGTACTTATTCGTTAGCCCCTTCATACGGACAAAACGAGCAAAACATCGTGCACCGTTACCACACTGCTCAACTTCACTCCCATCGGCATTGAAAATACGATAGTGGAAGTCGGTTTCTGGATCATAAGGTGCTTCAACCACTAAAAGCTGGTCGAAGCCCACTCCGGTATGACGATCCGCCAAACGGCGGATCAAGTCTGGAGAGAAATAAGCGTTTTGAGTAATGCAATCCACAACCATGAAATCATTACCCAAACCATGCATTTTAGAAAAATGGAAATGCATAATGTGTCTCTTTACTCCGGTAAAATATTTTCTAGCGCCCAAAGGCTGCTTAATTCTTCGCGTTTACGAACAAGGTGAACTTTCTCACCATCAACCATCACTTCAGCAGCACGAGTACGAGTATTATAGTTTGATGACATGGCAAAACCGTATGCGCCAGCAGAGCGAACTGCAAGTAAGTCGCCAGCTTCAATAACAAGAGCCCGGTCTTTGCCTAAGAAGTCACCTGTCTCACAAATTGGGCCAACCAAATCGTAAGTCGTTGGCTCACCTTCGCGAGGAGCAACAGGAATAATGTCTTGCCATGCTTGATACAACGCAGGGCGCATCAAATCATTCATCGCAGCATCAATGATCGCAAAATTTTTGTGTTCTGTATGTTTTAAGAACTCAACACGGGTTAATAGCACCCCTGCATTCGCTGCAATCGCACGACCGGGTTCAAAAATCAACTCAAGATCCTGATGGTTTTCCAAACGCGCCAGTAACGCTTTCGCGTAATCTGAAGGTTGAGGTGGAAGTTCATCGCGATAAACCACACCTAAGCCACCACCAACATCTAAGTGTTTGATCTTAATACCAGCCGCTTTCAAATCATCAATCAATGCTAATAGGCGATCAGTGGCATCAATAAACGGCTCAATATCCGTCAACTGAGAGCCAATATGGCAATCAATCCCACAAACCGTTAAGTTCTCCAGCCCCTGAGCAAGTCGATACACTTCAGGTGCACGGTCAAACGCAATACCAAATTTATTGTCACGTAAACCGGTCGAAATATAAGGGTGAGTTTTTGCATCTACGTCTGGATTAATACGCAGTGAAATCGGTGCTTTAACGCCTAGCTCTCCCGCCACCTTGTTTAGACGCTCAAGTTCTGGCTCAGATTCTACGTTAAAACATTTAATTTTTAGCTCAAGCGCTCGCTTCATTTCTGCTTCGGTTTTACCCACGCCAGAAAACACCACTTTTGCTGGTTCGCCACCAGCAGCAATCACACGCTCCAATTCACCACCCGAAACGATGTCAAAGCCAGAACCAAGGCGTGCTAACGTGTTCAACACCCCAAGGTTAGAGTTCGCCTTAACCGCGTAACAAACTAAGTGTGGATGGTCAGCAACCGACTTGTCGAAAGCGTGCCAATGACGCTCTAAGGTTGCACGTGAGTACACATATAATGGTGTACCAAACTGCTCAGCTAATTGAGTCAATGATGTGTTTTCTGCCCAAAGCTGGCCATCATCCTGATAATTGAAGTGATCCAAAATTCTTTCCCTTAATATAATCGTTTGAATTTATTCGCTTTGCTCACTATTTTGAGCGTCATCTGGCATGTAAAGTGGCCCAGTTTGTCCACACCCGGCTAACGCGAGCACAGACAGCAGAAAAATTGCGGTTATAGACTTTTTCATTTTGCATGTCGTGATTATTGATTCAATGCCCCCTATAATCGCACCACAATCAGGAAAAGCAATAGGACAGATAGGATGAACGAGACTGAATTTCATCAACTGGTCGACACTCAGATGCAAATCATTGAAGAAGCGATTGATGATTCCGGCGCTGATATTGACTATGAGACCTCTGGTAACGTAATGACACTAGAGTTTGATGACCGTAGCCAAATTATTATTAACCGCCAAGAACCCATGAAAGAGATATGGTTAGCGTCTAAATCTGGTGGATTTCACTTCCAGTGGAAAGATGAGCAATGGATCTGTTCTAAAACTGGTGTCGAACTCATTAGCATGGTGAAGACAGAATGCGAGAAGCACGCTGGTGAAGCAATAGATTGGGAATAACTCCCCCAGTAAACCCAAAAGAGCACCTTAGTGCTCTTTTGGGTTATTCAATCTTTTATGCATTAAC
This sequence comes from Vibrio sp., assembly GCA_048259585.1. Taxonomy (GTDB): domain Bacteria; phylum Pseudomonadota; class Gammaproteobacteria; order Enterobacterales; family Vibrionaceae; genus Vibrio. Next base: position 26,563 of record JBLXHN010000003.1, read on the forward strand.
TGCTTTAGATGGTTTCGAGTAAAGCGAAGAATCATTGCGATAAGGAACCACATAGGTCTCACCCTCTTCCGGATGAACAATTTGATAATATTGTGGCAAGTTAAAATTAATCAGTTGAGAGGCTAATTCATTATCATCACGAACAGAGGTGTAGAATGAGTTCACGCTAGTAATCATCTCATCTTTTTCACCATTAAACTGGTGGTAAACTTCTATTCGGTTGTTTTCATCTAACACATAAATATTGAAGCCTTTCTCGGTATCCTCAAAGAAGAACTGCACCAGACCTTCACTTGCGTAACCATCGACAACGTCAGGCAATTGGAAATCCTGATCACGGTCGAGCATCAACAGCGGCGAACCTTTCAACTTGTTGGTCGAGATACTACGATAGAAATCCACCGAGTTTTCTAGTTTTTGAACAGACACCCCCCTTCTTTCGAAGAACAAGCCATACATCTGATCTCCAACGCGTAACGCCTTAAATCGACGACGTTTTTCTGGCTCAACCGGTTTCAAACGTAAATCAATACACTCAGCAAATAATTGATAAACCAAATTACGCATAACACCACGTAAATTTTGGCTATAACAGAACACATCCACCGATTCCGGTGGTAAAGCATCCTGATGCATTTTGCCTAATACCGTTTTGAGAGCCTCCATCATGGCCGTTTCACCTTTAAAGTGCAGGGTGCGCACTTCTTGCCATGAGTTTCGATAAACTAAATCAACACTACCAACCAAGCACTTTTGCTCTGCACCAAAACTAAAAATATCGGCTTTCTTTAAATCTACTTTTAAAGACTTGCCTGTTAGTTCTGCAGTTGGATCATTTTCAAAATTGATGAACATCGCAAGCTGACTGATTTCACAAGGGCTTGCCAATGCTTGCATCGTCGGTCTGCGTTTACGCAATGAGAATGTATTACGTAAATCACTCACCATCTGATAGAACTTATCAATATCTAAATGAGCACCACGAACCACAGAGTGTAATCGTGTAGATTCTGTAATCATGCCGTTAAAAAACGACCAAGCAACTAACTTACTGAGGTACTCATTATGTTCTAAAAAGGGTTGGCCAATAATGCGATGCGCTTCGATAGGTTGTTTATACAAATACCAACCCGGTTTATTAGTACGTCCGGGACTCACTTCAATAAAAGTAAGATCAGGTTCATGGAGGTCCGGAGATATTTGTGGGTTCAGCAGAGTGACTTTACCGGGTAAGACCTCAAATGCCGCATAAAGCTTACGAGCAAGAATCGAAATATCCTGAGGACTAATGGCGGAGGTAATGTCATTACGGCGCGCAAACTGAATCAAGTTGCGGTAACTCAGCATCAATGCATCGAGCAGAGAGTGGTGAACAACTTTAACTTGTTCCACTTTCCAGTGACGACGATTATCCAACTCTTCAATCACAGAGCGGTCCCAACCCCATGCAGCCGTCAACTCACCAAGAGCTTCTCGGCGCCATTCAACTGAACCCACTCCGGGTTCACGAGAAAGTTTTTCATGAGTTTTCAAATAGAAACAACGTCGAACCAAATCCAAACGCGTAGAGTCACCTATTCGTTCTAAATAACGAGTGACTTTTTCCAGCATTAAATAATAAGAATCCATGCTGTATAAGTCTGGATCATGAGCAAAAAAACGACGCTTGCTGTCAATACTCAATAACTGAGTATTCGGATACTCCCAAGAGTAAGCCTCGAGAAGAATCGCTTTCATCACGGATTTATACGGCGAGTCGATACTCTTATAGAGTTGCCATAAATTAGCACCAAAGTACTCTTCCGCTGGAATATGATTTAGCTGACCAAAATCAATCCATTCGCTACAATCGATATAAGATTTCGAACACAGCTCTGTTACATATTGGTCATAGCACTCTTCCATTTCTGGTGGCACGATTTGCCAAAGTAGCCGCTTTCCCGCTAAGCGCATTGCAGAACGATAAAATTCATCCAATAAGAGTAAGTGCTGAGAAGAGCCACAGTTTTCACCGGTCATCTCTTCCGATTGATTGGTGCGGAATCGTTCTTCATCCATTAAGAAAAAGTTCGCTTCAACGCCCTGACTTTTCGCCCAATCCGTAATTAACAAGCATTTATTAATTAAACGCTCTCTAGCTTCAGGCTTCATCCAAGAGCTAACACAAACCCAGATATCCAAATCGCTAGAAGTACTCTGACCAATCGACGAAGTACTACCCATGGTATACAAACCCAAAATTTCGGGATGAATGGCAGTCGCGAGTGGTTGGTTAATCGTTAGTTGAGTATCAGAAACAAATTGCTTCTGTACTTCATTCAGTTCAAAGCAATGAACACCGTATGGAACATCATCGCTAAAATAACCTGGGATAATTGGATGGTTGTAATGAAACAGAGCAGGAATCAGCTGAAATACACGCTGGCTTTGCAAATCCATAAGAGCCAGCGAACGCTCTATACGCTGCTGGTTTAACTTGTCTAATCTTTGGATTAACGTCGTTGTGTAAGCCTGCAAGGTGTTGTCCTTGGTTGAAACAAAAAGTGCGCATATTGGTCGTGTTTTACACTAAAGCGCCATTAAAACGTGATCAATTTAACACTTTAATCAGTAGTGGTAAAGCGATCTTGGTACTAAGTCACACTAAAGTCTTATATCACAAGGGGCTGAAAAAGCAGTCATTTGAAGTTCTGTTACTATCTATCGTTTTTTTATAATAAAACATAGTTTCTATCGTGTTAAATGTCACATTTTTCTTCATTAATTTCGTAATAAAACACCATACGCTTAAGAAGAATAACTAGTAGTGATACTTTCTTTTTTACGGTGGTAAACTAAAAACGTCAATCGCCCTACAAATTATTTATATATATCGGAAATAACATGACACAAACAACTCCAATTCGAATCGCAACACGCCAAAGTCCACTCGCTCTATGGCAAGCTCACTACGTAAAAGATGCATTACAAGCGGCTCATCCCGGCTTAGAAGTCGAATTGGTTACCATGGTTACTAAAGGCGATATCATTTTAGATACACCTCTGGCTAAAGTCGGTGGGAAAGGGTTGTTCGTCAAAGAACTCGAAGTCGCCATGCTGGAAGGTCGTGCCGACCTCGCTGTGCACTCAATGAAAGACGTACCCGTTGAATTCCCAGAAGGTTTAGGGTTAGTGACCATCTGTGAACGTGAAGACCCTCGTGACGCTTTTGTTTCAAATACCTATAACTCGATTGAAGAACTGCCACAAGGTGCCATCGTTGGTACTTGTAGTTTACGCCGTCAATGTCAGCTAAAAGAAGCGCGTCCAGACCTTATTATTAAAGAGCTACGTGGCAACGTTGGAACTCGCTTGGGCAAACTGGATGCAGGTGAGTACGATGCAATAGTACTTGCAGCGGCTGGTTTAAAACGTTTAGAGCTTGAAGAACGTATTCGTAGCTTTATTGAACCAGAACAATCTCTCCCGGCTGTCGGTCAAGGTGCAGTAGGCATTGAGTGCCGCTTAGATGATGAACGCCTCATTCAGCTTCTAGAGCCTCTAAACCACCCAGATACCGCCGATCGTGTTAAGTGTGAGCGGGCAATGAACATTACTCTCGAAGGCGGTTGTCAGGTCCCTATCGGTAGCTACTCTTTGTTAGATAACGATCAGCTTTGGTTACGCGCGCTAGTTGGTGAACCCGATGGGTCTGAAATCATTCGCGGTGAAATTCGCGGCCATCGTGAAGACGCTGAACGTTTAGGTGTCGAACTAGCAAACCAATTGTTAGACAACGGCGCAAAAGAAATCCTAACCAAGTTATACGCAGAGCAAGACTAAACAATGGCTGTACTGGTGACTCGTCCCGACGAGCAAGGCAAAGCGTTGTGCCAACAACTTACAAAAGTTGGCATCACCGCCCTACACCAACCGCTCATCACTATTGAGGCAGGATCTGACCTGCCTCACCTAATTCCTGAACTACACCAATGTGATACCATCATTGCAGTAAGCCAGAATGCTGTTGCTTTAAGTGACCAATTTCTGAGAAATCAGCGATCATTTTGGCCAACATCAACCCGATATCTTGCCGTTGGTCAAAAAACAGCACACCTTTTAAGCAAAGCATGCGGACAATCAGTAAACTACCCTCAGGTTAGTGATAGCGAGCATTTACTCGAATTGACCGATCTTCAATCTGTGGCTGGGCAAAGTATTATTATTTTGCGCGGTAACGGTGGACGCGATCTGATCTTTGAAACTCTAAAGCAGCGTGGTGCTCAGGTGCATTACAAAGAGGTTTATCAAAGAACGACTGTCCCTTTTAATGGCAGTAAATGCGTCCAAGACTGGCAACTGGCTCAAGTCGATACTCTGGTAATAACAAGTAGCCATCAACTAACATATTTTTTATCTCAACTGGATGATATTGGCTCGACATGGGCTCATCAGTTGATTTTAGTCGTACCCAGCGAGCGTATTGCTCGCGATGCAAAAGCTTTGGGATTTACGCGCATCTTGATTTCACAGAGTGCGTCGAACCCAGATTTAGTGGCGGCTCTCCAGCCTTAACACACAGGACTTTCAGCAATGACAAGTAAAAAAGATAATCCGCAAAACGAACCGGACAATAAACAACAAACACTTTCTACTGCTGCGCCAACCGACACTCCGTCCAAGCTAGATTCAGAGCAAAATTCTCCTAAGGTTGACAACGTTTCTGAAACAAAAGAACCCAAAAAAGCAGAACCTGCAGAAAAAGAAGCTGTTTCCAATGACTCAAAATCGCCAGCGACTCCTAACTCAAATAATAACGACAAACTAGAAAAACAGAGTAAGAAAGGCATCAAACTCGGTACCGTTGCAATTGTACTGTCCGTCATTCTAAGTGGTGGGCTTGCACTTCACATGCAACAGCAACAAGCGGCTTATCAAGGCCAAATCACCGCACTTCGAGCAGAGCTAAAACAAACTCGCAGCACGATAGACGCTCAACTTGCTAACACCACTGAGCAAGCAAGTGCGAAGGCAACAGAAATTACTCACCAAGTAGAAACGGTTTTAGAACAACAACAAAAAAGTATTCACAGCTTACAAATAGCCATGGCTGACGTAAAAGGTCGTCGTCCAAATGATTGGTTGCTGGCTGAAGCAGACTACTTAGTGAAACTGGCGGGTCGTAAATTGTTTATCGAGCGTGACGTTGAAAGTGCAACCCAACTGATGGAAACGGCCGATCAACGCATCGCCGCACTTAACGACCCTAGCTTAACACCGCTACGTAAATCGATGGCGAATGATATCACCAAACTAAAATCCGTTCCGTTGATCGATCGTGATGGTGTAGTGTTGCGTTTATCGAGCTTGCAACAACAAGTCGATGCTTTACCTCTGGCAAATGCTATTCTGCCAGAAGCTAAGCAAGTCACGGAACAAGTCGTCTCTCAAGACATTAATGATTGGCAAACCAACTTAATGACTTCTCTTAAAGACTTCTCTGAGAACTTTATTACCTTCCGCACCCGTGATGGGAACGTAATTCCACTACTTTCACCGGAACAACACTTCTATCTGAAAGAAAACATTAAAGCCAAACTAGAAACCGCGATAAAATCCGTCTACGTAGAGCAACAAGATATCTATACCACCGCGTTAGCAACTGCACAGCAGTGGTCTCAGTCATTCTTCAATCAAAATGACAACACTGTAAAATCATTCCAGACAGCATTAGAGCAGCTAGCTAAACAAAAAGTCGCCGTAGAATACCCAGTTAAGTTAGAGACACAAAAAGAACTTTCTGATGTGATCACCCAACGTTTGAGACGTGAAGTCACTTCAGTCATTCAGGAGGATAAACAATGATACGTTTAATCTTCTTATTTGTTGTTCTTGGAGCCGGTCTATTTGTCGGAACTCAGTATTCCGGACAACAAGGTTATGTACTGATCTCTATCGCAGATAAAACGATAGAGATGAGCGTAACTACGCTGGTTATCTTCATTATTGGTGCATTAGCCGGTTTGTTCCTGCTTGAATTTTTATTTAAGCGTTTCCTATACATGAGCTTCAATACCTGGAACTGGTTCAGTGTGCGCAAGCAACGTCGTTCTCGTCGCTATACCAACCAAGGGATCATCAAGCTACTAGAGGGTGATTGGAAACAAGCAGAGAAGAAAGTGACTCGTTGGGCAAATCACCACGATATGCCTTTACTTTGCTACCTTGTTGCCTCTGAAGCTGCAAATGGTATGGGTGACAAAGAGAAACGCGATCACTACTTGGCTATCGCAGCAAAGCAAGAAAATGCAACCTTGGCGGTTGAGTTGACTCGCGCAAAACAACAAATCAGTGATGGCGAATACACTAAAGCCACGGAAACGCTAACAACACTACAGAATCAGCATCCAAACAACCCAGTGATTCTTAATCTCCTGAAACAAACCTACTTGCACAATAAAGAGTGGCAACCATTGCTGGATCTGCTACCAAAGTTAGTCAAATCGAAAAAGCTCACTCAGGATGAAGCAGATACACTCACCCTAACTGCTCAAAGTGGCGCATTAGAAAGCATTGCCAGCCAAAAGGGCACTGAAGGTCTCCTTTCACACTGGAATGGGCTATCACGCAAGCTGAAATCCGAACCGACTTTGATGCTCAGCCTAATTCAGCAACTGATTAAACGTAAAGCTGATAATGAGGCCTTTACATTAATCAAAGAAAACCTGAAAAAGCTACCATCAGCAGAACTGTACGCTTTAATTCCTGAACTGAACCTAAGTGATCGTTACCCTGCTATCGTCATGCTGAAAGAGGCACTACGCAGAGATGGAAATAACGCTGAAGCCCACAGTGCAATTGGTCAACTTTACGTAAGAGAGCAAGAGTGGAAGCTTGCACAAGAACACCTAGAGAAAGCATTATCTCTGCGCTCGAATGTGTCTGATTACGCCTATTTAGCTGATGCACTCCAACATCAAAACCTGACTCATGCAGCCCACGATGTAACTCGTAAAGCACTTAGTCTGTTAGAAGCTAACTAAACGAGTTATTTGAAACCAAGATGCAAAAACAACAAAGCCAGCATTTCGCTGGCTTTGTTGTTTTATATGTTGCAATTAAATCACGCGGGAGAACTGCTGCTGACGCGCACGCTCACGTAAATACTTATCAAAGCACATACAAATATTACGGATCAATAGTCGGCCACGTAATGTCACTTCGATATATTGATCATCAATCACCACAAGTTGGTCATCAATAAACGTCTGTAGTAACGCCAAATCATGTTTAAAGTACTGATGAAAACGAATACCAAACTGCTGCTCGATGATTCGTTTATCCAATTTAAAGTTACAAATCAGCTGTTTAATTACTTCACGACGCAGTAAGTCATCACTATCAAGAGTAACACCTTTCCATAACGCGTGACGCATTTCATTAACTTGATGGTAGTACTTTTTCAGCTCTTTTTGGTTCTGTGCATACGCATCACCAATCATCGAAATTGCTGATACACCGAAACCAACCAAATCACACTCACCTTGAGTAGTATACCCTTGGAAGTTGCGGTGCAAAACTCCATTGCGCTGAGCTATCGCCAACTCATCATCAGGCAAAGCAAAATGGTCCATACCGATAAACTGATAACCGGCATCCGTCAGTGTTGAGATGGAGTACTGTAGAATAGCCATTTTTTCATCGGCATTTGGCAAATCTTCATCTTTGATTTTACGCTGCGCGGCAAACATTTGCGGCATATGAGCATAGTTAAACACCGACAAACGCCCTGGTTTCATCTCCAGCACTTTTTCTAACGTTTGGCTAAATGTCTCAAGCGTTTGCTTTGGAAGGCCATAAATCAAATCTAAGTTGGTAGAACGGAAGCCTAATTTCTTCGCTCTGGCAACTAAATCAAAAATGAATTGTTCATCTTGATCTCTGTTCACCAGTGCTTGAACTTCTTTATTGAAATCCTGAACACCAATACTAATGCGGTTAAATCCTTCCTGACGTAGGTGATCTAATACACTTAACTCAATTTCTCTAGGGTCGATTTCAATACTGATTTCAGCATCATCTTCAAAGAAAAACTCATCTCGAAGCAGTTCCATTAAACGGCTAATTTGCTTATTGGTAAGAAACGTTGGTGTCCCACCACCAAAGTGCAGTTGGGTAACACGTCGTCCGTGAAGCAGAGACGCACGTTGTTGAATTTCGTGGGCAAGAACGTCAAGATACTCATCCGCTTTATGCGAATGACGGGTAATCACTTTATTACAGCCACAGTAGTAACAAAGCTTATGGCAAAACGGGATGTGAACGTAAAGCGATAATGGTCTCTCCGGGTACTGCGCACAGGCCCTATCATAATCTGCAATGGTAAAAGCTTCATGAAACTCAACTGCAGTAGGATAAGACGTGTAACGAGGCCCAGAATAGTTGTACTTGTCTAAAACAGCCCGATCCCAAACAATCTGCTGACTCGGTACGACATGTAACGCCATAATAACTCTTTCCGTTTCTCAATCTTTAAACGTGTATTTTGCCACACGACGATGGCAACGTTGGGAAGCTAAATGAAATTTAGCAACAAAATATATGAATATGCTAGCACGATCACTGATTAAGGCTTGTTAACAGAGAAATGACAACAAGCCTTATAGGTTTTCTACGTAGAATAACTATGTCTTCAAATCAGTGCCTTGCCTAAGAGCGAATAAATTCTCGCTGAACCAGCATCTTGAGGTTACTTAGGTATAATTATCACACCATTTGAATGGTAATTTGATTATTCATCGGCTGAACACGGGACTTCAATGCTTGAAGCTCTGCTATGATAGCGTCATTGAGCCTGCTTTCTGCTTTTTGGCGAGCCAAATTGTGCTTCATTCTTTGTTGCTTATCCATATCCTGACGCGCTTCACCTCGTGGCATATCCTTCACTATATGGTAAAGCTCAGATATTGCCGGATACTCTTTTTCAAAATCAACTCGGTCATCGCCCTGAACATAATCCATAATGCAATAAACACGAATACTGATTTCTGACAAATCGCACTGCCCTTGAATACCAGCAAGACAAAGAACATCAACACTTTCATATATGTTCGCATTGCGCTTTTCTATCGCTAAAGCCTGATGCTGCTGCTGCTGCAACCTAGTCTGTTTTTTCAGTTGCAGCAACAAATAGCCAGCATAAGAAGCTAAACCTACAATGATCGCAGCTCCAACGATGACCAATAGAGTTACGTTCATAATAAGTCCTTACCCTTTGTAATCGTTCATATCTAAGTTTGCGAACTCAGCCAGTAAATCGTCATCGGTTTTAGGCTGACGTTTTTTGGTTTGAGGCTGTTGTTCCTGTTCAGCTTCTTCAAGTTCTTCCGGATCTTCTTCGTACAAACCTAACTGTTTCATCAAAATTTCAATGCGATTCAGTTTCTCGTCTACATATTTTTGTAGACCAGCACCTAGACTCTCACCGTTATCAAGACGATCAAGTAACACGTTTAGCTGAGCATCATTTTCCAACATCTCCAGCTCTTTCTCAGCTGAGATACGACGCTCTTGCTTAGTCGGTTTTTTCTGTGCATCTACGATGAGTGGAATTTTTTTCTTACTGCCTAAGCGCGGGTCTCGTGCTTGTTTAGCTGTGTATTCCGACTTCTCTGCACCTTCCGAGTTACGGTTACCCGTTTTTAAGCCTTTACGCTTTTTAAGCTTCTTACGCTCGCGCCCTTCCAAATCGTCATTTTTACGATTGTGTTTACGAGCGAATACCAAATCACCGTTAATACCGGTTTTTGTTTTTTTCTGTCTAGACATTACTGGGGTTTCCTCAGCAAAATTACATCGTTGCCTATAAATTCAAGTTCGAGCTTATCGCGCTCCGCCAAAAACTGGAAAGTGTCACGACTAAAAAAGACCACATGCGTTAGGTCATTCTTATAATGCCAACTGGCAAAAGCTTCTACGCCTTTCACCATCTTGGTCATCAGACCAATCCAGCCTCCGGGTTTAACCAAATTTAACCATTGCTGCCACACTTGATGAGGATCGTGTAGATGCTCAATCACTTCTGTCGCAGTCATAAAATCGTACTGTGTTTGTAGTGCCTGTTGTTCAGGATGGAAGAAGATATCGTACAACGCCACTTGGTGACCGGCTTCTTCTAGCATCAATGACAACGTTGGCCCTGGTCCACAGCCAAAATCTAACCCTTGAGATTGGGGAGCCAGCCTTTCAAGCATAGGATCACATACACGAGATAAAAAGCGTCTGTAGCCAGTATCGCCCGGATCATTTTCGTGTAAATCATAGAATGCTTTTTCACGTTCAGCACTTAATCGGTGCTGCGGATTCACAAAAACTAACTGGCAAACATCACATTGAAGATATTCTCGATGTTTATCTTCAAAATAAGCGGCAGTGTGGTCACTGTGACATAAAGGACATTTGTGCATTGTGGCATCCTCCAACAGGGGGATGCGAAACATACCAGAAAGTGACGTTAGAGTGGAGAGTCGATGAGCATTTTTTCAACAATTTAGTTAAAAAATCATTAATCCGGAAAGTTACTGATGTGATAACTGTAATAAGAGACACGAAACGTGCCTCTTATTCAGGTGGCAAAGTTAAATACTTTCACCAAAACCAAAATAAGCAATGGTTTCACCATCACTGTTATAAGTGACGTCTACTTTAATGTTTAAGCGCTCATAAGGTAGAACAGTATATCGGTAACCTACACCCACCACGCCTAGCCAATCGCTATTACTAAACTCTTGTCTGCTCCCATCTAATTGTTGGCCAAAGCTCTTACCCGCTCCACCAATCAACACCACTGCCGACTTGTTAATGAAATCATTGTTAGCGTCGCTAAACTTATGGCGATACTCTACTTCTAAGTTGACCATGTTTGACGCGATGTAATCACCTTGCGCATACCCACGCTGTATTTCTTTGCCCTGTCGACCGTATGTTGTATAGGCTGAAGAAGGTGCATTTTCTGCATCCATTAAGTATCGGCCAACGAGCTTGGTTGCAATGATGTTATTTGAGTCGTTATTAATACTAAAGAAATGTCGATAGTCACTGAACAAAGCTTGATACGTATTATCGCCATCATTACCTAACCACTCTGCGTGGTCTTCAAAATTAAATTCCCATACGAAGCCAGAATGAGGGTAGTAAAATTGTTCTCTGGTATCCCATTGGAATGACAAACGGTAGCCGGTATCACTTTGATAATCTGAACTAAAACCCATTCCCTCCAGATTACCCTGTTGTGAGCTTTGATCCGCTGTGTAGCGTGATGTTTTGTAAACCCCGCCGACCCCAACAAACATATCGTCAGCCACTTTAAACATTAGGTCAGCATCAAAATCTATCTGCTCCTTGTTCCCATCTGTACCATTAAACGTCAAGTTGGTACTGGTAAAGCCCGTTTCAAATGAGAGGCGGAAGTTGTCTTCATTTAAAATGATGTCGCCAGCAACTTTAGCAACATAACTTCCGTTGGTTGTATAAATAAGGGGCACCGCAATAGTGGAAGCATCAGAGACTAGATCGTTATCATCAGGATAAAAAGCGAACAGTGGAATAGCCGTAATCCCCGCTTTAATCGACGGGTCGTAAAAAGGTAAAACAATCGGTTGAAATTTGTTACTACGATCGACGGTAACCTCAGCATGATTGCTGGTAGCCAATGTTTCGTTTTGGGGCTGTGCCATGGTGCCAGCCATAGCGGGACCAACTGCTGTCATCAAACAGCTAGTGGCTAGAACGAGATTTTTCATCAAACCATTTACTCTATTTTTAAATCGACAAAGAATTTTGTAAAAGTGATGAACAGAAACTGAAGATAAACCGTCACTGCATCACCACAATTAGTGATGCCGCGGGTTCACGAGAAGTGACTAGATCTCATCAATGATGAGGGCCGGAATAACCATACCGACCTGAAATTTTTTCGACGAGGGGAATGTAAAATCCAATCAACTTACGATCAATAGCCAAACGTTTTTTAAGTAATAACTGACAAAAACAACAGCCAATGTCGTTCCAAAAACATCGCTTGGTTTTTATGATTCGAAAGGAAAAAAAGCGATAGGATTACCTATCGCTTTCTAAGTGGTCACTTATGTGACAAAAATGGGGTCGTACCGATTAAGTACACCAATATTCCGTTTGTTTTTAGCGCGTTCCCTGCCAAAAGTGTATTTTGTCATCGTCCTGATGAATTTTGGCCTTCCGTTGTTACTTCCTGTAGCAAAGCTGTCCGTTTGCTCGATCCTTTACTGCGTCTAACCTTTAGACTAAGCGACCATCCCTATCCCGATAAGTATCCCTCTTATCGTAAATCCTTTGCCGAAGTGCAAGCTATCCATATCTGCTCCTTGGAGACCTTCTTGGTCTGAATTCCTCTGTCAGCTTCTTGCCGACACAGAGACTTTACGCTGATACCAAGCTGAAACAATGGATCTATCTCTAATTTTTTAAGCTAATTATCACCAAAAAAAATTAGCAATTACATTTCAATACGTTATGTATCATCAAGATTTGCAGAACGACACAGCAATGGCAAATATCTTACAAATAACCAAGCAAAAACTGACACTCTTGAATTTGCCATCACGGTTTTCCTCACTAAAACGAAATAACCCCGATGAATATCATCGGGGTTATTTCACAACTTTGCTCGAGCTTATGGTATATCGTTAGTGCTTAGTGCAAACCACCAACGTATTTCGATAACGTTTCGATGTCAGCATCTGTTAACTTTTTCGCTACATCACGCATCATCTCATTCATATCATTATTACGGCTATCATCACGGAACTTCAGCAGCTGAGCTTTCACGTAATCCGCATGTTGACCAGATATTTTTGGAAAACCAGATAGCTCGGTACCATTACCACGAGGACCATGACAGGCAATACATGCAGTCAAGCCACGAGAAGCATCACCCGCGGTATATAGAACTTTACCTGTGTTTGCGACTTCTTCTGGTGTAGAGTTTGCAGAAATAGGAAGAGAAGAGTAGTACGCAGCCAAATCTGAAATATCATCATCGCTTAATGGCATTGCCATTGCGCTCATTACAGGATCGTAACGGCCTTGCTTACCAGCACTGCTAGCACCAAGTTTGAGATCGTGTAGCTGCTTCTCAATATACTTAGCATGTTGCCCTGCTAGTTTAGGATAAGTAGTGATTTGACTGTTGCCATCAGCACCGTGACAGGCAACACACGTTTCGGATTTTGCTTTGCCAGCTTCTATGCTGCCTTGAGCCCATACGGAGCAGCTGGCTAAAAGACTCAAGATTAGCGCTAATTTATTCATGACATTCCATTTATTATAATCAAGCTTCCAGTACCACTGTGGTACAATTGGCGACCTTATGCCGAGCACGGTTATTTTACACAATTTCACAAAAAAGTAATCAATCGACTACACAAAGTCGAGATGGAGTTAACAGTGAGCGTAAAAATTCATTATCAAAACACGCATTTCATTACCAGTGCGCCAGATATTCGCCATCTTCCGGAAGACGAAGGTATCGAAATTGCGTTTGCAGGACGCTCAAATGCTGGAAAATCTAGCTCTCTCAATCGATTAACGAATCAGAAAAGTTTAGCCAAAACCAGTAAAACACCTGGACGCACTCAATTAATTAACTTGTTTAAGGTGACTGAAGGCTGCCACATTGTCGACTTACCGGGCTATGGATTTGCTCAAGTACCACTAGAAATGAAGAAAAAGTGGCAACAGTCGCTTGGTGAATATTTACAAAAGCGCCAATGCTTAAAAGGCTTGGTGGTCTTGATGGATATTCGTCATCCAATGAAAGACCTCGACCAACAACTGATCATTTGGGCAGTAGAATGTGGAATCCCAGTTCAGGTTTTACTCACGAAAGCAGACAAGTTGAAGAGTGGCGCAAGAAAAGCGCAAATTTTAAAAGTTCGTAATGACGCAAAATCATTTGGTGGCGATGTCTGCGTCGATGGTTTCTCTTCACAAAATGGTATTGGTGTTGATGTTCTGCGTAACAAGCTTGATTCATGGTTTGCGCCTGCGTTGGCACAGCAGATCATCGAACAAGAACTCACTGATGATTCAGAATCGCAGACCGACAACGAATAAATAGCTTCTACTGTTATGACTACTCAACCCCGCCTAATCCGCGGGGTTTTGTTTTATGTACTTCTAAAACAAAAATCCCCACCGCTTGGTGGGGGAATGGAGAGAATAAAAACTCATTATTATTATGGCTTGTAGCATTCCTCAAACCTAGCTCGATTTCAATATCGCCCGATCACGAAACACACTTCACATCAACCAATCAAAAATAAATTATTTAAAATCAAAAGGTTAATAAAAAACTTTCAAAAATAACCCAAGAAAATAAAACTGCATTTAATAACGAAAAATGACATTTTATTACAAAACTGATTTTAGAATTCAGATTGAAAATCTATTTACTATTTCAAAATCTAACTAAATAACAACAAGTAGAAAGATAATTAGAGGGAATAAATAAAGCCAAATAGACGGGGAAATTTTCGAGCGCACAAGAAAAAACGCCCCAGTCAAAAGCTGACTGGGGCGGCTGAATCAGCCTAATCCAATAACGTGAAACAAAAGGTCTGAAAGATAGAACATCTTACCTCTGTACCCTACGAGAGTTAATGTACAACAACTGGTCAGAAATGAAAACAATTTTTGTAATTTATTTTCATTGAATTTTTGTTAAGCAACATAAGCAATTGAATTAAGATTATTTTTTTATAGGTAAAAATAAAGCCAGCGATGTGCGCTGGCTCATATTTATATCAATTTCTGAAGGGTTATATCGTTAGTGTGCCTGTTCCCAGTTATCACCATGACCAGCTTCAGCCACTAAAGGAACCGCCAAAGATGCTGCAGATTCCATCAATTGTTGTACTTTACTTTCAATTTCGGATAAAGCTGTCTCTTCCACTTCAAACACCAGTTCATCGTGTACTTGCATAAGAAGTTTCACTCGGCCATTCCCCTCTTCACGAATCCATTCATCTACCAATAACATCGCCTTTTTGATGATGTCAGCTGCCGTTCCCTGCATTGGCGCATTAATCGCCGCACGTTCCGCAGCTTTACGACGAATACCGTTGCGAGATTTAATTTCAGGTAGATGCAATCGACGACCAAAGATGGTTTCAACATAGCCCTGCTCTGATGCCGCACTTCTCGTATCTTCCATATATTGCATCACACCAGGATAACGTTCGAAGTAAGTATCCATATATGTTTGTGCTTCACCACGAGGAATACCCAGTTGTTTCGCCAAACCAAACGCGCTCATACCGTAGATAAGACCGAAGTTGACCGCTTTAGCACGACGACGCTGCTCACTGGTCACCTGATCGATACTGATCCCTAAGATCTCAGCCGCAGTCGCTGCGTGAATGTCCTTACCTTGTTGGAACGCTTCTAATAAGGCTTTATCGCCAGATAAGTGAGCCATAATTCGCAACTCAATTTGTGAGTAGTCGACAGCCATGATTTTCCAGCCATGCGGTGCAACAAATGCCTGACGAATGCGACGACCTTCTTCATTACGGATTGGAATATTCTGTAAGTTTGGATCAGTTGAGGATAATCGACCTGTCGCAGTTACTGCCTGATGATATGACGTATGTACACGACCAGTAGTTGGGTTAATCATTTTAGGCAGTTTGTCGGTATAAGTTGATTTCAACTTAGCTAAACCGCGATACTCCAGAATCACTTTTGGTAGTGGGTAATCTAATGCCAGCTCTTGGAGTACTTCTTCATTCGTAGAAGGAGTTCCTGACGGCGTTTTCTTAACCACTGGTAGCTTCATCTGTTCAAACAGAATAGTTTGCAGTTGTTTTGGTGAACTTAAGTTAAATTCTTGGCCCGCAATATCAAAGGCTTTTTTCTGAAGTTCATCCAAGCGTTGAGTAATTTCGTGAGACTGAGTACCCAATAGCATGTCATTAATCAACACACCAGTGCGTTCAATTCGCGAAATAACCGGAACCAGAGGCATCTCTATATCACGATAAATCGTCAGTAATTTTTCATCCTGTTCGATCATCGGCCAGATACGGTTATGTAAACGCAACGTAACATCAGCATCTTCTGCGGCGTAAGGAGCGGCATGCTCAAGATCGATTTGATTAAACGTTAGCTGGTTTTTACCTTTACCAGCAATTTGCTCGAAGGAAATGCAGCTATGCTGCATAAAGCGCAGTGCTAAGCTGTCCATATCATGTTTGCCACCAACACTGTTATAGACATACGAAGCCAACATGGTGTCATGTTCAATTCCACGCATGTCGATGTCATACCGCGCTAATACACTTGCGTCGTATTTCAGGTTCTGACCGACCTTGTGCTTAGTACCATCTTCAAGGATAGGTTTTAACTGCTCAAGAACCCATTTTCTATCTAACTGTTGTGGCGCATCTAAATAATCATGAGCAACTGGAACATAAGCCGCCTCGCCTTCGGCCACCGCAAAAGAAAGGCCAACCAAATTGGCAACCATATAGTCCAGGTTGTCTGTTTCAGTATCAAATGCAAAGAGTTCTGCTGACTGCAGTTTACCTAGCCAAATATTAAACGTGTCTTCATCCAGAATAGTTTGGTAGTGGCTACGGTCAATTTTAACAGCGGAGGAATCAACCTGAATCGCTGCTGATGCAGTTGAAGGTGCGCTTACGCCTGATTTTTCAAGAGCTTCAACAACACCAGAACCACCTTCTAGCAGCTCAGATAGCCAAGATTTAAATGCCATCTTGCCGTAAAGCTCGATTAAAGCGTCACGATCTGGCGTCTGCTTATGCAGAGATTCTGGGGTATTCTCAAGCTCTACATCGAGTTTAATTGTCGCGAGCTTATAAGACATATAAGCATTTTCACGATTATCCTCGAGTTTCTTTGCCATGGTTTTAGAGCCACGGAAGCCAAGATCAGCAATCTTGTCTAAATTCTCATACAAGGAGTCTAAACCACCGATACCTTGCAACAGTGCTGTTGCGGTTTTATCCCCGACTCCAGGAACGCCCGGAATGTTATCCACTTTGTCGCCCATCAACGCGAGATAATCGATGATCAACTCTGGTGGAATACCAAATTTCTCCACAACACCTTCTCTATCCATCACCACATTGGTCATGGTATTGATAAGAGTAACGTTATCATCCACCAGTTGAGCCATATCTTTATCACCAGTACTAATGAGTACTGACATACCCGCTTGAGATGCCTGATTAGCTAACGTTCCAATCACATCATCCGCTTCTACCCCTTCGATAGAAAGCAGAGGTAAACCCATTGCGCGAATAATATTGTGCAGAGGTTCTATCTGACAGCGCAGGTCGTCAGGCATTGGTGGGCGGTTGGCTTTATATTCAGAATACATTTCATCACGGAAAGTCTTACCTTTAGCATCGAAGATTACCGCGATACGATCAGATGCAAACTGGCGCATCATCGAACGAACCATATTCACTACGCCATAAATAGCATTAGTAGGAATATCTCCGTTACTCATAGTGCCAGGGTATGCATGAAATGCGCGATACAAATAAGAAGAACCGTCGATTAAAATTAACGGGTTATCAGGAATACGAGCCATAGTTTTCTTTCCGATGAGAAACAATTGCGGACTAGGATGCCACGACTCTGTTCAGGTTTCTATGTTGCCTTACTTAACCAATCACAACTCTATCGTACGATTACTCACCAATGCTCGTAAAAATCTGTGGATAACTCTGTTCATATATTTTATCCACTGGTTATCCAAGGTCGACAAACACGCACAAACACTGATATAAGCAACTGTTTAATAAGGAAACATTTTAGGATCTTACTTTTCAAACACGATCTTCTCCCGATCCATCATTGTGGAAAAGGCACTCGGTGTCCTTTTAGTCACCTTGAGATCTTGATCCAAAATGAATGATTAAATTTCATCAGTTGCCGCATAATTCTTACACCATTGGGTTTGGTAATAGCCAGAAAAGACACACTGTAGATTGAAAAATGACGGTTCAATTTACCATTTAAAACTGTGGTGGATAACTCCCATAAAAAAAGCGACATCATATGATGTCGCTTAGCAATATAAGGCACAAACCGAATTACAACTTTCAGCCTGACCATAAAGCCTAAAAATTACACTGGAAGCAATGTGAGCAATGTCGTGTCCAAAAGAATAGGCGAGTTCGTTAAGTGATTAGCCCATCAACAGAAGCTGGTAAGCCATGTCCTTATGAATGTCACTTATTCCCTAAGACAGGTGTAATAATAATGATTCTCATTTACCTGTCAACATCTAAATGAGAAAAAATCTCATTTATTTTTTAACTGCTTCACAAAATGGATTCTGCTCTCTAAAAGAGGCGCATACGGTTCAAAATGCTCAATCAGGTAATTGTTTCTCAACAGTAATCTGAGCATGGCTGGAAACTGGTTGCGGGATTTGACCTTAAGCTGTTGATATCCTTTACTTATTACCCATAACTCTTGCTCATCTAACATCGTTTGCGCTAGCCCCATTTTCCGGGCTTTAGGCGAAACACCACCAAACCAGCTGTAAAAAGTATCTGAATCCAACTCATAACCAATTTTGAATCCCAGAATTTGTCCCTGCTGCTCCGCAACCAAAATTAAATGGCGTTTTCCTTCTAAACGCTCGGAAAGCGTCTGCTCGTTCTCCTTAACAATGAATTCCTCGATTTCAGCAACCACTTCCACCACTTCTGCCAGAGTGCCTTCTCGTATATTCATATTTGCTCCAAAAAACAAAAAGGCTGGTCAATACCAGCCTCAAGTCACTAAGGTATAAAATTAATCTTGCTTAAGGTGCTTTGCAGCTTCCGCATTATCTGCTGCTAGCCATTGCGCCACGTCTTTCGCAAAGTAAGTCAAAATGCCATCAGCACCTGCACGTTTAAAGCACAACAGTGATTCCATCACCGTCTCGCGTTCAGACAACCAGCCGTTCATGATCGCAGCTTTGTGCATCGCATATTCTCCAGACACCTGATAAGCGAAGGTCGGAACTTGTAGTTCTGTTTTTACACGGCGAACAATATCAAGATAAGGCATACCTGGCTTAACCATCACCATATCCGCGCCTTCATTAACGTCCATCGCCACTTCATGAATCGCTTCATCACTATTTGCCGGATCCATCTGGTAGTTTTTCTTATTGCCACCTTTCAGGTTACTTGCAGAGCCTACAGCATCGCGGAATGGACCATAGTAGCAAGACGCATATTTCGCCGAGTAAGCCATAATCTGGGTATAAATATGACCCGCGTCTTCTAACGCTTCACGAATACGACCAATACGACCATCCATCATGTCAGATGGGGCAACAACGTCAGCGCCCGCTTCAGCGTGTGACAAAGCTTGCTTAATCAGCACTTCTGTTGTCTCTTCGTTCAGTACATAACCTTCTTCATCAATGATACCGTCTTGACCATGAGTCGTATAAGGGTCAAGCGCCACATCAGTTATAACCCCGATTTGAGGAATGTGTTCTTTTAACAGACGAACAGCACGTTGAACTAAACCATCAGGGTTATAAGCTTCAGATGCATCCAAGCTTTTGGCATCCTGATTAACTACCGGGAATAGAGCGATCGCAGGCACACCTAAGTTCGCTAGGTATTGCGCTTCTTCAAGCAGTAAATCAATCGACAGACGCTCAACTCCAGGCATAGATTCAACCGCTTCACGGCGATCTTTCCCCATCAGAACGAACATCGGATAAATCAAATCATTCACCGAAAGCTGATTTTCTGCCACTAAGCGACGAGAAAAGTCGTGTTTACGTAGACGGCGTAGACGGCGGCCCGGGAACTGGCCTTGGATGGATACTGACACTCTACTCTCCTTTCTTGGACAGCCTGATGCTGTATGTCGCCCAGGCTTTATTTATTAGGGTCTGCTGACCTTAGATACAGACGAAATAATATCACTCTCAAGTTATGGCGCTAGGGACAAATCAACAAAAAATGATCATAAGCTCACACTCACGTATACTGCCCGAGAACAATATACGGAGAAATAGCATCATGATTGATACCCACGCCCACATTTATGCCAGTGAGTTTGATAACGACAGAGACGAAATCGTTCAGCGCGCATTGGAACAAGGTATCAACCAGATTCTACTGCCAAACATCGATCTTGAATCGATTGAACCCATGCTCGCAACTGAAGCCGCTTATCCTGAAGTGTGCCGCTCAATGATGGGACTTCACCCTTGTTACGTTGACGCCAATGTAAATCAAACACTGGAAACCATTCGCTCATGGTTTGAAAAACATCACTTCATAGCTGTAGGTGAAATTGGTATCGATCTCTACTGGGATAAAACCTTTCGCGCCGAACAAGAAATGGCATTCGTGACTCAGCTTAATTGGGCTAAAGAGATGAACTTACCTGTGGTAATTCATACCCGGGATTCCATCGAAGAGACCTTAGCGTTGCTGCGTCAGGAACAAGACGGGTCGCTACGTGGCGTGTTCCACTGCTTTGGCGGCAGTGTTGAAGAAGCAAAAGCTATTAATGAGTTAGGCTTTCACCTTGGCTTAGGCGGTGTTTCAACGTTTAAGAATGGTGGTATGGATAAAGTGATCCCTCATCTGGATCTAACCTACGTTATTTTGGAAACCGACTGCCCTTACCTTGCTCCAGTACCGCACCGCGGTAAACGTAACGAGCCAGCTTATACTCAACTGGTGGCGAAAAGAGTAGCTGAACTGCGTGAAATGACCATTGAAGAAGTGGATAACATCACCACTGACAATGCCAAGAAGCTATTTAAGTTATAGACAAAAGAAAGCCCCCATCGAATCAGACTGGGGGCTTGATACTTAATGAGTCAAAGAAGTTAAACTTTTATACCTTTCACTTTTATCACTGTTCCTCCTCATACCCGGTAATCATGGTTTTGATATGACTGGTTGGCGTTGGACCCG
Source organism: Vibrio sp. (assembly GCA_048259585.1). Taxonomy (GTDB): domain Bacteria; phylum Pseudomonadota; class Gammaproteobacteria; order Enterobacterales; family Vibrionaceae; genus Vibrio. The sequence continues at coordinate 47,556 of JBLXHN010000003.1, forward strand.
TCGTTGTCATGTATACATGCCCTATCAAGAACACCACAAACAGAAAAGCCACAAACAAGTGCAATCCAGATAATGCGCCTAACGGAATGACGTCAATGCCTAAAGGATGAAGCAATAACAGAGCACCAGAGACCCAAATGAGTGGTGCAAGTATTAACTTAAATCCTAAGTAGAAGAAGCGTTGTAGCGGATTATGTTTTCTCTCAGGCGTCGCACTGTATGGGTGTGTCTGTCCAAGGAAAATCCCACGAACATAAAAACCAATAACGGCTGAAAGCTTCTCTGTGGTTGGAATGTACTGACGCCATTCTCCTGTGGTGAAATGCCAGAAGATGGCAAACAACCACAACACAACGAGTGTCAACGCACATACCTCATGCCAGAACATCGCGCCTTCAAAGCCTAACCACTGATAAGAGCCATGAATTTCGAACCCAGTCGCTATCATTACTATAATGAGCAAGCTTTGCGCCCAGTGCCAGAAGCGTTCAAAACGTTTATAAACCATATGACGCATAACTTACTCCTTACCTTGTGGATGACGGGAGAACAACCGTAGCAAGCCATGAATAACCACACCTAGCAAAGTTAAAGCAACTAACCACCATAAGTATTGGCTGTTACCACCCAAAGCATCATCTCGACCCGGAATATAGAAACCGGCAATTTTCGCCATTCTGCCATCTTTGCTATGGCAAGCCTCACACTCCAGCGCTTTCTCTGCGGGTGCAACCATATGAGTGATTGGGAAGTGATAGTCCGTATTCACAAAAGCCAGTTCACCACCAAATTCCAAACCACTGGCCGCCATACCGGCTGTCGCTGCGGCATTCCAATCGTAAGACTTCCAATAAGCCGCATCGTCTTTACCAAACAAATGTGGTGTCACAATTAGCTGATTCACAACATCGTAAGGCTGTTTACCTTTCATCACTTTAAATGGCCAGATTCGAGTACCTTCTTCACCACAAGTGCCCTGCACTTTGGTTAACTCAATCACACCTTCTGCGTTCGGGGTAATTTTTTCTCCCACTGTGGTGTAGTCGATTTCACCGTTAAAGCATTCATAGGTTGGCACCACATTTTTCTGCCAGACAAAATCGCCTTTCTTAGGATCGTAAAGTGGATTGCCCCACTGACCTTTGTCTTTAGGTCGCTTTTTATCGCCAGCGGTCGACCAATCCCAAAATGTTTTAGTCGCTTTTTCACGAGCATACTCAGGAATATGGCAGGTTTGGCAGGCAACATTCGCGACATGCTGATTAAGCCGAATCGCTTCTCGAGAACCTTGGTGAGGCTCTGCACTATGGCAGGATTCACAAGTTGCACGACTCATGTCAGTGTGGCCGGGAATATCAATGCCATAAGTATCTTTGGCATTCATCGAGTAGCGAGAACCCTGAGTGATATGAGCACTGGTCGTATGGCAATCCTGACACATCAAGTTAGCCCCATCTTTCGCTAAGTGAACATCCAACTCACGAGACGCCGTGTTCAGGCTAGAGTCCATATCACCATGCTTAACCGCATCACCACCACCGCCGAAGAAATGGCAACTACCACAATTTTTTACTTCTGGATTGGCAACACTTTTGGCTGATTCCACTAAATCAACCGCAGGTAGTATTTTCCCAGAACCTTTTGGCCACTCGGTATCCACATAGTTTGGGTGCCCTGCTGCTGTAGGAAATTTGCGGTATTGACCGGATTGATCATGGCAAACCAAGCAATCAATATTATCTTGCTGAGTAAGATCGAAAGAATCGTCTTTCCAACCATAACCAGTGTGACAACTGGTACAGCGTGGTTCATTCGAACTGGTAGAAATACAGAAGTTATTCACAACATTTTTCTTGCCGTAAATTTCATCTGAGCCAGTTTGTTTGTGTTCCCATGTCCAATGCGTTGACGCCTGAATTTGCTCACCGGCCTCTGTATGGCACTCTAAACACGCTTGCGTCACTTCCTGAGCTTTGTGAAAGGGCCCATTAAGTTGCTCAAACGTTTTGTGGTCAGCAGTCGAAGCATGTGACAGAGACACAAATGCACCCAGAGCAATCAACAGTATTGTGGGAATCTGTCTAATATTTACTATTTTCATTCCGAACATACCTTCCTGGTAAATTAGAACTTGCTTATATAATTAGACAAAACGTATTTGATTGCGAAAGCAGAATGGCGAACACTTGTTTTAAATCAACTTATTGTTCAAAAAACAGCCAGCACAAGAAAAGATCGTAAAACTGTGATAACTACGGGGTTTTGCTGAAAGATAACTACAAAAAAAGGAGCATTCGCTCCTTTTTCAAATCCGTTCCAACCAGACACTACTCTTCGATTTCTTGCTCTTCCGTTTCTTTTTTGGTGTAGAAGCGGGCAAAGATTAGTCCAACCTCAAACAGCAAACACATTGGGATTGCGAGTAAAGTTTGAGAGATCATATCTGGTGGTGTTAGCAGCATACCAATGATAAATGCCACAACAACAATATAAGGGCGTTTAGACGCTAACGCCTTAGGAGTGGTTGCGCCAGTCCAACACAACAAACATATAGCGACCGGCACTTCAAAAGCGATACCAAAGGCCAGAAACAGGGCTAATACAAAATCAAGATAGCTAGCGATATCTGTAGCAATTTCTACCCCACCCAACGCAATGGCAGTAAAGAAGCCGAATACCAGCGGGAATACCACGAAATACGCAAACGCCACGCCGCAATAAAATAGCAACGAACTGGAAAATAGTAACGGGAAGATTAAACGACGTTCATGCTTATAAAGGCCCGGCGCAACAAACGCCCAAACCTGATACAGGATATAAGGAACTGAAAGGAAAATTGCGACGATAAGTGTCAGTTTCAGCGGAGTAAAAAATGGAGAAGCGACATCCGTCGCAATCATTGTTGCCCCTTCAGGAAGACGTTCAACCAGAGGCCTAGAAACAAACTCATAGATCTCATTTGAGAAATAAATCAAACCCAAAAACACCACCATCACACCTGCAATACTGTGTAATAAGCGATTTCTGAGCTCAAGAAGATGAGTGATTAAAGGTTGTGCCTGTTCGACAGAAGACATTGGAACCTCAATTAACAGATCATAAAGAGCCATCGATATCGATGACTCCTTACTTTAATAATTTAGTCGGCTTTCTTTTCTGCCGATTTTTGCTCGTCTTTGGCAAGCAAAGGATGAGTGTCAGCGTTATCTGCTGCTGTGTCTGCTGGTTTATCAACTTGCTGAGTATGCTCAGCAGGAGCGTAAGGTCGTTGAACATCCTGCGCTGCTTGCTTCAGCTTATCGACAGACTCCTGTAACTCAGGGGAGAGATTCTTCATTCCCATCTGCTCAGCTTTACGCAAGTTTTCTTGTAGCTCTTGCACCTTAAGCTCATGAGAAAGTTCATCTTTAACACTGTTCGCCATACTTTTCGCAGCACCAACAAATTTCGTCACACTGCGAATAGCGTGAGGTAAACGTTCAGGGCCCAGTACCACTAAAGCAACGATAGATATTAATACCAGCTCCCAAAAACCGATATCGAACACTCTTTATGCCTGCTCTTTATCTTTTTTGGTTTCAGTTGAAGCCTCTGTCTTTTGCTGCTCCAGATTCTTTGGCTCAAAATCAGCATCTTTAGTGGCCGCTGGCTTCTCTTCATCTTCAGCCATTGCTTTTTTAAAGCCTTTTACCGCACCACCTAAATCACCACCGATACCACGAAGTTTCTTTGTTCCAAACAATAGAATCACAATGACAGCAATGATAAGAAGTTGCCAAATACTAATACCACCCATTATTCTCACCTCGTTATACTCTATTTCACCGAGTATATTTATTTATAAATTCCAATTAACTCGCGTTTAACGACGATAAGTTCGCCAACTAAACAACCAAAATAAAACACCAATAGCCCCGCTACTCGCGGCTGACTGCTCGTAATCGCTTGTTACCAATATTGTCGAGCATACGATTAATGTGGCACCGATGCCAAATAAAAACTTACCTGTTGCTTGTTGACGCTTGGTATCACGGTAACCTTGGTAGAGCTGATCAATGCGATGATTCATCACCTTACCCTGACGTAGGCTATCGTATAGCAATTCAGGAAGCTCTGGCAATTTTTCTGCCCAAAATGGTGCTCTCTCTTTTACTGCATTGATCACAGCTTGAGGCCCAACCTGCTGCATCATCCATTTTTCAAGAAACGGCTTAGCGGTTTGCCATAAATCCAGTTGTGGGTAGAGCTGACGCCCTAACCCTTCTACATACAGTAGTGTCTTTTGCAGCAACACTAGCTGAGGCTGAACTTCCATATTGAATCGACGAGCAGTATTAAATAAATTTAACAACACGTGACCAAAAGAGATTTCGCACAACGGTTTGGCGAATATCGGTTCACAAACAATACGTATTGCTACTTCAAACTCATCGATATTGGTATCTTGAGGAACCCAACCTGAATCAACATGTAATTCAGCCACTTTGCGGTAATCTTGGTTGAAAAACGCTAGAAAGTTCTCTGCTAAATAACGTTTGTCTTCACTATTAAGCGTACCAACAATGCCGCAATCTAAACCAATCCATTGTGGGTTATCCGGATGTTCTGGATTGACAAACACATTGCCTGGATGCATGTCGGCATGGAAGAAACTGTCACGGAATACCTGAGTAAAGAACACGCTCACACCGCGCTCAGCCAACAGCTTCATATTCGTGCCATTAGCCTGCAAACTCTCAATATCGGAAACCTGAATACCGTAGATACGCTCGGATACCATGACAGTTTCATTGCTTAAATCACTGATGATTTCAGGAACATAAAGTTCTTCGCTACCTTCAAAGTTGCGGCGCAGACGAATTGCATTTGCCGCTTCTCGGCGAAGATCCAATTCATCAATCAGTGTTTTTTCATATTCACGAACCACTTCAACCGGTTTTAAACGTTTCGCTTCGGCGGTCGCCTTTGCCACAATGCGCGCCATTCGATACATCAGTTTTAAATCAGCATCAATAACAGGGCGGATATCAGGGCGAATGACTTTTAGAACGATCTCTCGTCCGTTCTCTTTTAGCTTAGCGGTATGCACCTGGGCAATAGAAGCTGAAGCTAATGGCTCGATATCGAAATCATCAAACCACTGCTCAAGAGGCCCACCTAGTGCCGCTTCCATCTGTTTTTTGGCTCTGTGGCCATCAAAAGGCGCTACTTTATCCTGCAGAAGAGCCAATTGATCGGCAATATGTGGAGGAAACAGATCACGACGAGTCGACATCATCTGACCGAACTTTATCCATACAGGCCCTAACTCCTGTAGCGCTAAACGAAGACGCTCCCCAAGAGGTTTATCAGGATGTTGATTGCGAATCCAAAACAGTGACTTTCGCATCAGTAGGGGGATTTTAGTCAGCTGATGCTGAGGAATAAATTCATCCAGTCCGTATTCAAGCTGAACTTTAATAATTCGGTATAAGCGCTTAACTTCTGCAGGCGTCATAAATTATTTATCACCTTCTGCTTTTTCAAGTAATGCAGACAGCTTCGCTTCACATCGTGCAGCCTGGCTTTTTATATCATCAACCTGATCGCAAAAGTAGGCGACTTCCAAAGGAGCGGGTGCAATACGCCACTCTTCAGTCAACACTTGAGCGACATGATTTTGGTGCTTATTCAATTGTGATTGCAGTAAAGATCCGACATTTTTCGCGCCTTGAACAACGGTATGCGCGACAACATCCCCTGTTACGCGAGAGAGCCACTCTTCAATATCTGGCTTACAGTCGGTCATTAGCTGAGAGAATTTCTGAGCCAATTGAATATCACCTTCGAGCACCAGTTTATCTTGTTTAATCAACTTAGTGATGTTGGCTTGCTCTCGCAATTCCGGCAAGACAGATAGGTGAAGAGAAAGATAGCAATCGGGCTGGCCTTCGTAATTCGCCAGAACATCAATTTGTTGGCTGAAAACAAAGGTGAGAGTTTTATCGATTTCTTTTAGATGAACCTGAATCACTTGCCCTCTTAATCGAGCAAGGCGACGCCCCAAATTCGGATCGTCGTTAATCAGGGTGTTGAGCGAAGTTTCGATCACAGCGGTAACAAGAGGTTCAAACGGCATAATCAGACCTTAGAATTTGTAACCGCGGTGCAATGCAACAATGCCGCCAGTGAGGTTGTAATAGCTCGTTTGTTCAAAGCCAGCGTCAACCATCATTCCTTTTAACGTTTCCTGATCAGGGTGCATACGAATAGACTCCGCCAGGTAACGGTAACTCTCCGAGTCATTAGCAATTAACTCGCCCATTTTTGGCAAAATGTGGAATGAGTAAGCGTCGTAGATTTTTGATAAAGGATCTAAAATCGGTTTAGAGAACTCAAGAACCAGTAAACGACCACCTGGTTTCAGTACTCGGAACATAGAACGCAACGCTTTATCTTTATCGGTCACATTGCGCAGACAGAAGCTAATGGTAATACAGTCAAAGTAGTTATCTGGGAAAGGCAGTTCTTCAGCGTTTGCCTGAACGAAATCGACATTACCAACAATGCCGCGGTCGCGAAGCTTGTCACGGCCAACATTGAGCATCGAGTTGTTAATGTCTGCCAGAATGACGTGGCCAGTGTCGCCGACAATGCGTGAAAACTTCGCCGCGAGATCACCTGTACCGCCACCCAAATCGAGAACTTTATGACCCGGACGCGCACCAGCACAATCAATCGTAAAACGCTTCCACAAACGGTGAACGCCGCCTGACATCAAGTCATTCATGATGTCATACTTCGCTGCTACAGAGTGGAATACTTGAGCAACCTTGGTTGCTTTTTCTTCTTTACGCACGGTTTCAAAACCGAAGTGAGTTGTATCTTGATCTTCAATTACTGTATTGGTTTGCACGCTGGTATCCGTCATTTTTCATCCTCTTAAGCAGCACACTTCTGGTCCGGCATAACACCAAACGGCTGCTGCGGGCGATCAGTTTACGTTATACTCAAGTAACTTCAAGATGCTTGTTCAGCGAGAATTTATTCTCTGTTAGGCAAGGCACGGATTTGAAGACATAGTTATTCTACGTAGAAAATCTGTAACGCAGCATAAGAAAGAATAAAACTCGCCCTTCGGGAGCTCATCAGCGAGCCCATTTCTACGCTCAATAACGTTGAAAGGGAACGCCATTCCTACCGTTATTGAGCTTGACCTGAACTCGCTGATGCAGCTCTGAATCCTGCATCTTGAGGTCACTTGAGTATATTATCCCCTTGATGTCTTTCTACTAAAGAGTCATTTTCAACATCTTCGCTGATTTGTGCCTTCTCCGCCCACTTTGAATGAATAGAACGTTTAATTTCAACACCCAACTGTCTAAAGCTCTCCGCCTGACCTATCGCATTGCCACGTCCAGTAACCAGTTTGTTCATCGCACCTTGGTAGTTTTGATTGGCTCTATCCAGTGCAGAACCTAAGCCTTCCATATCATCAACAAACAGTCTTAGTTTGTCGTAGAGCTTACTGGCTCGATCAGCAATCACCCTAGCATTTTGGTTTTGACGGTCATTACGCCATAAGTTATCAATCGTGCGCAGTGCCACCAGCAAGGTTGTCGGACTAACAATCATGATATTTTGCTCCATCGCATCCCTGATTAAACTAGGATCGGCTTGGATAGCAACTTGGAATGCAGGCTCTACTGGAATAAACATCAACACGTAATCTAAGGTCTGGATACCTTGCAGTTGATGATAATCTTTCTGACTCAAACCTTTAATGTGATTACGCAGTGCAAGCAGGTGGTCGCGAAGAGCAATCTCTCTCTCTTCATCGGTTTCAGCATTAAAGTAACGTTCGTAGGCAACCAACGTCATCTTTGAGTCGACAACCACTTGTTTATCTTGAGGAAGGTGAACGATAACATCCGGTTGATAACGCTTGCCCGATTCATTCTGTAAGCTCACCTGAGTTTCGTACTCATGGCCTTCACGCAAACCCGATTCCGCCAACACACGAGCCAGAACGACTTCTCCCCAATTGCCCTGTTGCTTGTTGTCACCCTTTAACGCCTGAGTGAGGTTGACGGCCTCTTTTGCCATCTGCTCATTAAGGTTTCGCAGGTTACGTAACTCGTGTACTAAGGTATGACGCTCTTTGGCTTCTTGATTAAAGTTGTCGTTAACTTGTTTTTTGAAACCTTCCAGTTGCTCTTTCAATGGACTAAGCAAACCATCAAGACTCTGCTTATTCTGCTCATCCACTTTCGCGGTTTTAGCTTCGAACACCTGATTAGCTAAATGCTCAAACTGCTGCTTTAAGCGCTCTTCAGCCCCTTCCAGCAGTTTCAATTTCTCGGCACTCGCTTCTAACTGCTGACTATGACGGGCTTCTTGCTCTCGAACTTGACCTTCCAACTGCGCTTTCTGCTCACGCAAATGGTTCAACTCTTCGCTATATTGGTCACGCTCGCCTTTCACGGCATCGAAATAGCGCAGCTTCTCCATTGCCGCCATGAGTTTGCCATGGAGTTGTTTTGACTCATATTCCGCTTTATCACGCTCCTGATCGAGCTCTTCCAGTTCACCCATACTGTTGTGAAGCTGAACTTTTAGCTGCTCTATCTGCTGTTGATACCAACGAGCATCATTAATCAATTGCTGATCGAGCAGTTGAGTTCTCACCTGCATTTTTTGGCGAACCAAAACTCCAATTACGGTCCCAGATATAATCGCGCCCGCTAACGCAGGGGCCCAAAGCAGTACATTTTCTATAATCCATTGCATCATAAAGGTTTACTTCATCTTGGCTAATGTGAAAAATGGTATTTCTATACTGGATAAATGTCCAGTTTGTGGCGTAATTATTCCACCGTTAGACTAGCCAAACATAAACGTTAACAATAAAAACATCAGTCAGTTAGGGAAAACATCATGAACGAACGTCGAGCCTTAGTTTTAGGGCTATCAGCGGTACTGTTTTGGTCCACTGTAGCCACTGCATTCAAACTAACCTTGGCTGAGTTCACGCCAATCCAAATGCTGACCATTGCCAGCATTGTCTCAGCCGTTGCGCTGCTGGTTATCTGCGCTTTCAAAGGCACCCTGAATCAAGTAACAAATACATTTTTTGCTAACCCTTGGTATTACCTACTGCTCGGTCTGATTAACCCTCTGGCTTACTATCTCATTTTATTTAAAGCGTATGCGTTACTCCCAGCTTCGCAAGCTCAGTCGATTAATTATAGCTGGGCTATCACATTAACGTTTATGGCTGCTGTTTTCTTGGGTCAGACTATCAGAAAGCAAGACTGGTTCGCTTGTGTGCTGAGTTATTTGGGCGTAATTGTGATTGCCACCCAAGGAGAACTATTGGGCTTGCAGTTCGACAGCCCACTCGGTGTTGGGTTAGCTCTACTTTCTACTCTGCTTTGGGCTGGTTATTGGATACTCAATACCAAAAACCAAGCAGACCCTATTGTCGGTGTTCTTCTCGGCTTTCTGATTGCGATTCCATTTGCTATTGCTTTGAGTTGGTATGAAGGTGCACCTTGGGGACAAATATCCACTCAAGGTTGGGTTGCGGTGACCTATGTAGGCTTGTTTGAAATGGGGATAACTTTCGTGTTGTGGCTGAGCGCGCTTAAAAGCACCAATAACACAGCAAGGATCAGCAACCTGATTTTTGCCTCACCTTTTATTTCACTGATGCTACTTGCCACTATTATCGGCGAAGAAATTCATCCATCCACACTTATTGGTTTAGTGCTAATTATTATCGGTCTAGTCGTTCAACAACTTAAGTTTTCTAGAAAGCTGGCAACGAACAAGGCCTAATCAAAGCTAAAATAATTGATGCGCTAACTCCACGCCCTGACCGCGAATTTGGTCAATAACAGCATAAACATCCGGAGAAAGAGATAAAGCTTTCGCTGCCGGGTGACGGGTCAGAAATGCACGCTTTTCTCGCTCATCAAATAACGAGTCCCAGCGCATGTGAATTTCACGCGCTAGAAACAGCACACAGGCGAGCTTTTTCGCTTCTGTTGCTTTTCCTGGATGGTTGACGTTTTCGATTGCGTCAGCCATTTGTTCAGGGAACTGCCACTCTCTAGCCAGTTTAGCACCTAATTGTTGAGCATCTGTATCGAGCAGCTCCTGCTGCACCCTAACCGGTTCTTCCCCACACTCTACACGGTACTTAATATGCGAGGCTATTTCAGGCTCTAAAGCATGAATCATTAACTCCCCAATATTATGTAATACTCCGGTAGTAAAAGACTCATTAGGATCTAACCGAACAGACTTGGCAAGCCCACTGGCTATCATGGCGATTTCAAACGTATTCGCCCAATAGTCTTTAATATTGATGGTATCAAGCTTGGGAAATACACCGGAGACAACCGATGATGAAATAAGTGTTCGGACTGCACCACTGCCAACACGAATGATCGCTTCATTGATGGTAGAAACCCCTTTCGCGCCACCGAAATGTGCAGAGTTCGCCATACGAAGCACTCGGGCGCTAAGCACTTGATCCATTGACATTTTACGCGACAATTCACTGAAGTTGACGGTGTCACTATTGACCATATTCAATAGTTCTTGCTGAATACTTTCAATGCGAGGTAATTCATTAAAGCGAGAGATCAAGACTGCTTGATTCATTCAGGCTACTCCTTTTGCCACCTAACAAATCAACTATAGTTTAGAATTTACCATAGTTGAAAAAGCGATTTCCTTTAAAACAAAAGCTGGAATCTAGCTCAAAATCCTTAACTTGTTCCCAACAGAATCGACCGTTTACCTACTTTCAACAAAATAAAAGCCGGAGATATTTTCCGGCTTAATATACCCAAAGGGCGCATTGTATTCGCTGAACAAGTATCTTTAGATTACTTGGGAATATCAGGTAATTTTCTCGCGGTAAAGCTTTGGACTGACTCCAGCTTTTCGCTTAAACACACGAGAGAAGTATAGTGGGTCAGAATACCCGACAATTCGACCAATATGATTCACTGAATAGTGAGTGGTCACTAACAGTTGCTTAGCCCGACTAATTCGTTGGTCATCGCGCCATTGGGTAATGGTCATCTTCATCTCATCACGAAACAAGTGACCAAGACGAGATGGCGATAAACAGGTATGCGCAGCAATTTCTTCAAGAGTGAAATCTTGATTGAGATTCTGTGTCATGTAGTTAATCGCTTGGATAATTCTTGGATCAAGCGGCTTGGTCACCACGTCAGGCTGAACCGATTTACAACGAATAAGAAGCTGCTCCAGCAAGTTAATCGCCAGATCATCGCGATACGGCAGATCAGACTTTGCTGTGTATTCAATATCAACGAATAAGCTTTCGATATGCTCGACATCTTGATCAGATAAGCCGCTTGTAAGATAGACACCATTGCGCTCTTCTTGCCAGCTTAACCATTCATTCCAAAAGGCTCTCGGGCGGAAATATACCCAACGGTGAAACCAAGAGGCGTTATCTTTTTTACGATGATAATAATGCGCAGCACTTGGCGGAAAAAGTAATATGTCACCAGCTTTGACATGAAACTCATGCTCGCCAGAGAAAATGGTGCCTTCACCTTTGCTGGTGATATTGATGATATACCCTTTCATACCGTTTTGGCGGTCGATAGTGTAATCAAGCTCATCACCTTCAATGATTGGAGTCAGGCCTGCGACAAGATGCGCGTCAAAGTCATATCCGGGTTTGAGAGGATCAGTATTTTGCATAGACCAACAATCACGAGAATTTTGTCTAGTGTATGTTGAGCCGGGGAGTATTGCGATTTTTGACATCACATTTTATCTAAAACGATCCACTGCGTGGCTGAAAAAGCTTCACGAAACAGATCAGATTTTATCGAATGACGAATCGATTCACTCGGCATCCCATGTCTTCGCCGCTGCCAATCAGACAAATCCACCGACGCATTAGAACTTCCATTCCCCCCTTCTATTGGCGTAATTGCATGCCTAATATCAAGTCGAGTTGGGATACTATTCCGAGCAAGATACTCAATCACTACCGCTTTTTCATGAAAGTAATAGTTCATATTCACCGACAATTTATCGGCATGATGCAACTGACACCATTGCTCTATTCTATTTTGACGGTGACGAAACTTCCATTCAGCTTGCGAAGAGTCCAGCAAGTCACCATTATTCAGTAACTCTAACTGTCCCTGATAGACCAATTTCCCTGCGTAAAGCAATTGAAACTGTGTCGGACATGGCTCGGCAACGCGTAACGTCCATTGGTGATTGTGGATATCTAAGTTTTGTTCAACGTAGGAATCGTCTACCGTCATAATTACCTCTAAAACGTTTCGTCATCCGCAAAACTTACATCTCGTCATCCTGGAAAATACAAAGTATTTATCCAGGATCTAAGTTCCGCACTTCACGGTTATTAGATTCCAGCTTTCGCTGGAATGACGATGTAGTCGAAATGACGTAAATGGTTCTCCGATTACACGCCAGAAGCTAAACGATAGTACAAGCTGTTGGTTTTCAGCTCTTGTTTAAACTTACGAGTTTCTGTGTTTTCATCAATCACAACCATTTCCATACCCAAAATATCTGCGTAGTCAGCTAATGTATCAACACTCACTTGTTGGCTGTATGCACTGTGGTGAGCACCACCAGCATGGATCCAAGTTGCCGCTGCAACTTGTAGGTTAGGCATTGGTTCCCAAAGTGCGTGTGCAACAGGTAGGTGCGGCATGCTTTGTGGTGGGTTAACAGTTTTAACGGTATTCACAACCATGCGGAAACGGTTACCTAAGTCAATCACAGATACATTCAACGCATTCCCTTCCTTGCCGCTAAATAGTAGACGAGGAACATCACACTTCAGACCAATAGTATGGCGGTGGATTTCCAACTTAGGTTTTGCAGAAGCAATCGTTGGACACACTTCTAACATATGTGCACCTAAAGCCTGATCAGTTGCGCCGAAGTTATAGGTGTAGTCTTCCATGAACGAAGTACCGCCATCACGACCTTTACCCATCTGCTTCATGATGTGAACCATTGCCGATGTTTTCCAGTCACCTTCACCGCCATAACCAAAGCCCTTCGCCATCAAGCGCTGAGTTGCAAGACCAGGTAAAGAGCCTAACCCGGTTAAGTTCTCAAATGTGTTAGTGAATGCACTTGCACCCACATCGGTTAGAAAACGCTCCATACCGACTTCTAAGCGAGCTTCGTGTTGCATCAGTTTAAGCAACGCTGAATCCGTCAATAATTCAGGCTTCATATCGTAAGTCGATGCATACTCATCCAACATGCGCGCGACATCTGCATCAGAGACCGATTGAATGACGTCTGTCAGCTCGCCAAGGCCGTAGGCATTTACTTCATAACCGAATTGGATTTGAGCAGAAACCTTATTACCTTCAGTAACCGCTACTTGACGCATGTTGTCACCAAAACGAGCCACTTTCAGCTTCTGACCAGCATCGATACCAATTGCAGCACGACACCAATCATCGATTTCAGCGTGAACATTCGGGTTTTGCCAGTGACCAACAACCACTTTACGGTCGATGTCCATACGAGTACCGATAAAGCCGAATTCACGACATCCATGAGCACTTTGGTGAGTGTTCATGTAGTTCATGTCGATGTCATTCCACGGCAGCGCCGCATTAAACTGAGTATGCAGGTGAAGGAATGGTTTATTAAGCTGAGAAAGACCCGCAATCCACATTTTTGCAGGTGAGAACGTGTGCATCCACAAAACCAGACCGATACAGTCAGGGTCGTTATTCGCAGCACGACATACGTTTAAAATCTCTTCTGGTGATTTCACTGTACCTTTATCAACCATAGGTACAGAGATCGCGCTGGTTTCGTTGAAACCTGCTACGATTTGAGCACTGTCTTGCGCGACATTTTCCAACACTTTTGGTCCGTAAAGCGTTTGCGAACCAGTAACAAACCAAACTTGTTTTTCGTTAAATACTTTCATGATTTACCCTTTATTCTTAGCTGACTGACCGTAATATGCATTTGCCCCGTGTTTACGTAGGTAATGCTTATCGAGCAACGCCTGATTGATATATTCCACAGTAGGATTGATTTGCAGAGTCTGCAGAGCCATACCTGCAACGACTTCGGTCACAACTGCGTTATGGACCGCGTTGTGAGCATCTTTACCCCAACAAAACGGTGCATGTTCTTTGACTAAAATGCCTGGAATTGCCATTGGGTCTTCATCACCAATCGTTTCAGCAATGACAAGGCCTGTGTTCAGTTCGTAATCTTTAGCTATTTCTTCATTCGACAAAGCACGCGTACATGGAATGCTGCCGTAGAAATAATCCGCATGAGTGGTACCTAATGCAGGAATCGCTTTACCGGCTTGCGCCCATGCCGTTGCTTGTGGTGAATGCGTGTGCACCACCCCTCCCACTTCTGCGTATGTGCGATACATCACAAGGTGAGTTGCTGTATCTGAAGATGGATTTAAGTCACCTTCAACCACATTACCTTGCAGGTCGACAACCACCATGTTCTCGGCACTAAGGTCTTCGTATGCGACGCCACTTGGTTTAATCACTACTAAGCCAGATTCACGATCAATCGCGGACACGTTACCCCAAGTGAACGTCACTAGATTGTAACGTTCCAAATCCAGGTTAGCCTGCCAAACATCGTGCCGCAGTTTCTTCAGGCGCTCGGCTTGATTACTCATTAGTTACGCTCCTGAGAAAGTTTCGATTCTGCAATTTGCTCCAGATGCTGACCTAACTCGCGATAACCAGCATAACGTTGTTCACGTACCGTCTGAGTTGCAGTATTCGGTTTGTAAACCTGACTGATTGGGCTAGCCATTGCTTTTTGAGCTTGCTGAGCATCTTCATAAACGCCGGCAGCAACTGCTGCAAAGATGGCAGCGCCAAGAGCGCAACACTGTTCAGAGCTTGCTACTGCAATTTCACGACCAATCACATCCGCACACATCTGCATCACGTAAGGCGATTTTTGCGAAATACCACCGATAGCAATCACACGCTCAACATCCATGCCTTGCTCAACAAAACAATCAACAATCGCTTTAGCACCATGAGCTGTAGATTCAACCAGTGCCGCAAACATTGCTGGTGCAGTAGAACCTAAGTTCAAATCGGTAAATGCACCTTTGAGGCGTTGGTTGGCGTAAGGAGTACGACGACCGTTATGCCAGTCCATCGCAAGTGGAGAATTTTCATTGAAGCCGTAATCCTGTGCTGCCTGAGCAAGCATTGGGATCATTGCATCATCAAGCTGCTCCATTACTTTCGCAGCTTCTGGATTATCTTTCGCTAGCTGCTGAATTGGCCACATCAGTACACGCTTGTACCAAGCGTAAGCATCACCGAATGCTGACTGACCGGCTTCCAGAGCCATCAAACTAGGTAGTGCACTACCTTTCACCTGGCCACAGATGCCGTGAATGGTGTTGTCGCCGACTTTGTCAGCGTTTACCATCAGAATGTCACAAGTAGAAGTACCGATAACTTTTACTAAGTCGTGCTCACCGGCACCGGCACCGACCGCCCCCATGTGACAGTCGAACTCTCCAACCGCAACAGCCAGACCAGCAGGCAAGCCTAATTTTTCAGCCCACTCTTCGGTTAGGTAACCCGCAACATCTTCAGAGGTGTAAACTTCATCAAACATACGCTCACGAATACCATCCAGTGTTGGAGAAATCGCAGACAGGAATTTTTGGTCAGGCAAACCACCCCAGCTGTCATGCCACATGGCTTTATGGCCAGCCGCACAAATACCGTGTCGGAACTTGCTTGGATGCTCATTGCCAGAAAGCAGAGCCGGGATCCAGTCACATAGCTCAACCCAGCTATGTGCGTTCTTAGCCACTTGCTCATCTTGTTCACTAACCCAAGCGGCTTTCGCCCAGAACCATTCAGAAGAATAGATACCACCAATGTACTTGGTGTAATCGATGAACTCGCCACCATGAGCCAGTTCATTAATAAGATCGGCTTTTGATACTGAAGTGTGGTCTTTCCACAATATAAACATTGCGTTCGGGTTTTCTTCAAACTCAGGCAGCAATGCTAAAACGTTCCCTTCCTCATCAACGGGTGCCGGTGTAGAGCCGGTCGTGTCAACACCAATACCCACAACTGACTGAGCGACTTCAGAAGAAACATGGCCAAGCGCTTCTTGGATCGCTTGAGTCATGGCTTCTATATAGTCTTTCGGGTGATGACGAAATTGAGATTGTTCAGGCTTACTATATTTGCCTTCCATCCATCGCGGGTAGTAAGTGACACCAGAGGCCACTTCCTCACCATTAACAGCGTTGACAATTAATGCACGAACGGAGTCTGAACCGAAATCCAAACCAATAACGTGTGCAGGGTGTGTCGCTAAATGCTTCATAACAACTCCATGTAGGGTGATATATTTTTATCTTTTATACCCCTGCATGGATTATTCAGCCATGACACCGCTTGCTACATGTATGGACAAAACCGCCACAACACATTTTTTGTGCTGGTGATAAAAAAAACCGATTTAGGTTAAAAATTAACCAACACCACACTAAAACAGGGTTTGAAAACGTTTTCCCATGCACCAACTGTTATCAGATATGCACCAAATCACTGCATTTGAGATCCGCATCATGTTCACCTCCGCTAAATAAATGGACAAAAACGCTACATTTTTTTGATGTGATTTCTATCACTTCAACTTTACTTAAAATCTTCAAAGATGTGCTTGAAACAAACCCTACCCAGCGGATGGAATAACAATGAAACTAAAAAAACTATTATTAGCAACAGCCCTAACCGGGGCAACACTGTTAAGCGCTTCTGCCAATGCTTTCTTTGGCTCAGACGATGAAATGCGACTAGGTTACCTAGTAAAGCAGCCTGAAGAACCATGGTTCCAAACTGAATGGTCATTTGCGGAAAAAGCCGGTAAAGACCTTGGCTTTGAAGTAGTAAAAATGGCAGTGCCAGACGGTGAAAAAACCCTAAACGCAATCGATACTCTAGCGGCACAAGGCGCGAAAGGTTTCGTTATCTGTACTCCTGACCCTAAATTAGGTCCAGCAATCATGGCTAAAGCAAAAAGCTATGATTTGAAAGTCGTTACCGTTGATGACCAGTTCCTTAACGCTAAAGGCGAACCAATGACTGACGTACCTCTAGTAATGATGGCCGCTACCGCAATTGGTGAGCGTCAAGGTACTGAACTATACAAAGAAATGCAAAAACGCGGCTGGGATGCAGCATCGACTGGCGTTATGGCAATCACTGCGGATGAGCTCGACACAGCACGTCGTCGTGTTGACGGTTCTATCTCTGCACTAAAAGCTGCGGGCTTCCCTGCTGATCAAATCTATCGCGTACCAACTAAAACTAATGACATTCCTGGTGCATTGGACGCAGCTAACTCTCTACTTGTTCAATACCCTGACGTTAAACAATGGCTTGTTGTTGGTATGAACGACAACACTGTTCTGGGTGGTATCCGCGCGACTGAAGGTCAAGGTTTCGGAGCTGACAATATCATCGGTATTGGTATCAATGGTGTGGATGCGGTTAACGAACTTGCCAAGTCTAAACCAACAGGTTTCTACGGTTCTCTACTTCCTAGCCCAGACGTACACGGCTACAAGAGTATCGAATCTCTTTACAAATGGGTTAAAGACGGCGTTGAACCAACTAAATTCGTAGAAGTAACTGACGTAGTACTTATCACTCGTGACAACTTTAAAGACGAACTAGCGAAAAAAGGGCTATAAGCTCACTTTCGGTGACGGCCGAGTTGGCCGTCACCAACTGATTTTACGGAGAGAATGTCATGGCGAAGTCCCCCTCATACATCGAGTTTCGAAATATCTCGAAGCACTTCCCAGGAGTTAAGGCATTAAATAACGTTAGCTTCCGAGCAGACGCTGGTAGCGTACATGCTCTAATGGGAGAAAACGGTGCAGGAAAATCAACTCTACTTAAAACACTAAGTGGCTTTCACCAACCAACGGAAGGCCACATCGCAATTGACGGTCAAGAGGTTGCTCTAAACTCAACGAACGATGCCCTAGACCACGGTATCGCGATTATCTATCAAGAGCTTAACCTAGTTCCCGAACTAACCGTTGCAGAAAATATTTTTCTAGGTCAGTTGCCGACTAAAGGTGGCACAGTCGACACCGAAACACTGAACGCAAATGCACGTGTAGCGCTTGAGAGATTAGGCGAAACCTTTGACCCGTCTTGCCAGCTTAAAGAACTTTCAATCGGTCAATGGCAGATGGTGGAAATTGCCAAAGCTCTGAGCCGGAACGCACAAATTATTGCCTTTGATGAACCAACCAGTAGTTTGTCCCAACGTGAAATTCAAAATCTTTTCAAAGTGATCCGCGAACTGCGTGACGCTGGCAAAATCATTATGTACGTATCACACCGTATGGAAGAAATTTTCAACCTGTGTGATGCACTAACTATCTTTAAAGACGGCCAACACGTTCAATCGTTTACTGATCTTTCAGAACTCACTAACGACCGTTTAGTCGAACTGATGGTTGGCCGTGAAATTAGCGATATCTACAACTACCGTTCACGTGAACACGGTAAAAGTGGTTTGCGTTTGGAAAATTTTGAAGGCCCAGGATTAACAGCGCCCGTTTCGCTGGATATCAAACAGGGTGAGGTTCTTGGTCTGTTTGGTCTGGTTGGAGCTGGTCGTACTGAGTTGACGCGCCTTATTTTTGGTGCAGACAAAAAGACAGGCGGAAATCTTTACCTACACGATGTAAAAATAGGTGTTAAAGATCCTCGTGATGCAATCCGCGCCGGTATTACGCTCTGTTCGGAAGACCGTAAAGCTGACGGTATCGTTCCTATCATGTCAGTTCAAGAAAACACCAACATTAGTGCTCGCCCTTGGCATTTAAAGTTCAAGAGCTTAATCAATTTTGATTGGGAAAAGACAAACGCATCAAAACAGAAAGAAGCACTCAATGTAAAAGCGTCGTCTCTAGAACAGCCGATCGGTAAGCTATCCGGCGGTAACCAACAAAAAGTCATCCTTGGTCGTTGGCTATCAACCGCTATGAGCGTGATCTTATTAGATGAACCTACTCGTGGTATTGACGTAGGTGCGAAATCTGAAATCTACGAACTCATTTTTAAGCTGGCAGAAAACGGAGTAACGGTACTCGTCGTATCCAGCGATTTACCAGAAGTGTTAGGAATCTCTGATCGTGTCGTTGTCATGAAAGACGGTGCGGTAACTGGTGAGCTCCAACGCGATGAATTTAATGAACAAACCGCACTTCGTCTGGCAATGCTAGATAAAGAAGATTCGGCAGCAGCTTAAAACTAAGGAATATCATTATGTCTACTTCTAGCCCTACAAAAGCTCTAGAGTCAGCACCAAAATCTGGCAGCTTTGGCTTCTCAAAAATTTGGGACAAGTTTGGAATGCTAATGGTGTTTGCAGGTCTATTTCTGCTTTGCGCCCTGTTTGTTCCTTACTTTGCAACCTTTATCAACATGAAAGGCTTAGGCCTGGCAATTTCCATGAGTGGTATGGTGGCGTGTGCCATGCTGTTCTGTCTGGCTTGTGGCGACCTTGACTTATCCGTTGCTTCTATCATTGCCTGCTCTGGTGTTGTCACCGCTGTCGCCATCAACGCGACAGGTAGTGTTGTTCTGGGTATCGGTGCTGGCTTGCTTTCTGGTGTGGCATTTGGTCTGCTAAATGGTTTTGTAATCGCAAAACTGCAAATTAACGCACTGATTACGACTCTCGCAACCATGCAGATTGCGCGCGGACTTGGCTACATCATTTCTGACGGTAAAGCAGTAGGTATCACTGAAGAGAGCTTCTTCACTTTGGGTAACTCTTCAATTCTTGGCATCCCAACTCCAATTTGGTTAACGCTGATTACATTTGGCGTATTTGCATTCCTTCTCAACCGCACTGTTTACGGCCGTAACACTTTGGCAATCGGCGGTAACGAAGAAGCAGCGCGCCTGGCGGGTGTAAACGTTGTAAAAACTAAGATGATGATCTTCACTATCTCTGGTTTCATCTCAGCACTAGCAGGTGTCATTCTGGCAGCACGTATGACTTCTGGTCAGCCAATGACTTCTGTTGGTTTCGAGTTAGTTGTTATCTCAGCTTGTGTATTAGGTGGTGTATCTCTAAAAGGTGGCATCGGTAAAGTCTCTTACGTTATCGCAGGTGTCCTAATCCTAGGTACCGTTGAAAACGCGATGAACTTATTGAACATGTCTCCTTTTGCTCAATACGTTGTTCGTGGTGCAATTCTACTTGCCGCTGTTATTTTTGACCGCTACAAACAAAAGTCACAATAATCAGTTAATTAAAACACCGTTAATAAGCCTCCAAATTTAGGAGGCTTATTTATTTATGAAATAAAGCACAACCCACGTCTAAGCATTAATTAACACTTATACTTAAGAAGTATATTTTCAGGAAGAAGTTGCTAATAAGATGGATAATTTAGCTACCAAAAACTTTATGTGATTAATATCTAACCAATATCTTGTTTAACTTCATAATATTTAATCGCTCATCAGCTATACCAATAACTTTTTAAATAATGAGCAGTGAAACAAATACAAGATAGGGATTTAATCATGTTAAAAAAACTCACTTTAGCAACCGCTGTCAGTACAATATTAATGTCTGGTTCATTAATGGCTGCCTCACTTACTGTAGGATTTTCACAGATAGGTTCTGAGTCAGGCTGGCGTGCAGCAGAAACCGCTGTTTCCAAAGTGGAAGCAGAAAAACGTGGCGTAAACCTTAAAATTTCTGACGCACAACAAAAGCAAGAAAACCAAATCAAAGCTGTACGTTCGTTTATCGCTCAAGGTGTTGATGCGATATTCATTGCACCTGTCGTTCAAACAGGCTGGGGCCCGGTATTGGAAGAAGCTAAGGATTACGACATTCCTGTATTCCTTCTAGACCGCGGCATTTCAGTTGAAGATGATTCACTTTACATGACAGCTGTAACGGCTGATAACGTTCTCGAAGGTGCTGTAGCTGGTAAATGGCTTATTGATGAAGTCAAAGGGAAAAATTGTAACGTAGTAGAGCTGCAAGGTACCGTTGGGGCTAGTGTAGCAATTGACCGTAAGAAAGGCTTTAGCGACGCTGTAGACAAAGTCGATAACATTCAAATTGTGCGTACCCAATCTGGCGAATTTACTCGAAGTAAAGGTAAGGAAGTTATGGAAAGCTTTATTAAAGCTGAAAATAACGGAAAAAATATCTGTGCGGTATTCGCTCACAACGACGATATGGCAATTGGTGCCATTCAGGCCATTAAAGAAGCAGGATTAAAACCAGGTAGCGATATTTTAATTGTTTCAATCGATGCTGTTCCAGATATATTCAAAGCAATGATGAATGGTGAAGCAAACGCAACAGTTGAATTAACCCCAAATATGGCAGGTCCAGCACTTGATGCCCTTATTTCCTATAAAGACAAAGGGATAACTCCACCGAAAAAAATTGTGACTGAATCTAATCTCTATTTACCTGCTGATGCAAAAGAGCAGTTAGAAATGAAGAAAGACTTAGGTTACTAATTTTATTTTAATATTCCTCCCAAATTAAGTTTTATTTTTTTGGGAGGTATTTTACCCAAATACTCGGAGGTTTTACTTTAGGTATCAGGGTATATTTGGAGCAGTTATGTCGACCAGTGAACAAGATGTTGTGCTTAACGCCAAGGGAATATGCAAATATTTCCCCGGTGTAAAGGCACTAGAAAATGTCGATTTCTGCCTGAAAAAAGGCGAAGTCATGGCGCTTCTCGGTGAAAACGGCGCAGGGAAATCGACGTTAGTAAAGGCGTTAACCGGCGTTTATCAACGTGATGGCGGGGATATATACCTGGAAGGTCAACCCATCTCCCCACAGAATACCGCTCATGCGCAAGACCTAGGCATAGGTACCGTTTATCAGGAAGTAAACTTATTACCGAACATGTCCGTTATGGATAACCTGTTTATTGGTAATGAACCAAAGAAGTGGGGATTCGTAGACCGAAAACGGATGGCAGAGAAAGCCAAGGAGATTGTTCAAGGTTACGGCCTAGACATTGATGTTACTGAACCTTTAAATCACTTTTCTGTTGCTATTCAACAGGTTATTGCCATCGCGAGAGCGATATCTCTTTCCGCTAAAATCTTAATTCTCGATGAACCAACAGCCAGTCTTGATGGCAACGAAGTAAAAATGCTGTTTAGCATTATGAATAATCTCAAACAGAAAGGTGTTAGCTTAGTTTTTATCACCCACTTTCTTGACCAAGTTTACGAAGTGAGTGACCGTATTACTGTTCTGCGCAATGGGCAACTGGTAGGTACCCGAAAAACCAGCGAGTTACCACAAATTGAGCTGGTTAAAATGATGCTTGGTCGTGAACTGGAAGACTCCGCATTAAAACGTGCCGGAAAAACTAAAAAGCACAACGAGCCGATGGTCGAGTTCGAAAACTATGGCAAAAAAGGCACCATTGAACCGTTCAACCTTGAAGTCCATGCTGGTGAAATCGTTGGTTTAGCTGGCTTGTTAGGCTCTGGGCGCACTGAAACCGCTCAGGTTATCTTTGGTATCGAACCAAGCGATTCTGGCAACTGTTCCCTTAAGGGTAAAAGGATTCAAGTTCGTTCGGCTCGTCAAGCTTCTCAACTTGGCTTCGGTTACTGTCCGGAAGACAGAAAAACCGACGGTATTATTGGCGCAGCTTCTGTTCGAGAAAACATCATTCTTGCTCTACAAGCGCAGCGAGGATGGTTTAGACCTCTGTCGCGTAAAGAACAAGAGGCGGTATCTCAACGCTATGTTGAGCAACTCGCGATTAAAACACCGAGTATAGAACAACCTATAGAGTTCTTGTCTGGAGGTAATCAACAGAAAGTACTGCTCGCTCGCTGGCTACTGACTAAACCAAAATTCCTGATACTTGATGAACCGACTCGAGGAATCGACGTTGGGGCTCACGCAGAAATTATTCGCTTAATCGAAAGCCTGTGTGCAAACGGGTTAGCACTGCTGGTTATATCCTCCGAATTAGAGGAGCTGGTCGGTTACGCCGACCGCGTTATCGTTCTGCGAGATCGCAAACCTGTAGCTGAGATTCCAACGGAAGAACTCTCAGTGCCTGCCATCATGCAAGCCATTGCGATGTGAGGTGACTATGAATACGCTCAATCCACTTTCCTCAGTGAAGAAAGAAACTATGAACAAACCCAATCAGCGGAAGTTTTCGCTACCTAAGGGTACACCTCAGTTTGCAGCGCTAATCTTACTGTTTCTAGTTAACAGTATGATTGCTGATAACTTTTTCTCCATACACATTCAGGATGACCGCTTTTTCGGTAGTGTCATTGATATTTTTAACCGTGGCGCACCTGTTGCTTTGCTAACTATCGGTATGACATTAGTGATCGCCACAGGCGGTATCGACCTTTCAGTGGGTGCGGTCATGGCGATTAGTGGTGCGGTTCTGGCAAGCATGGCAGAACAAGGCTACGCACCGGCTACTATTTTACTCTGCGCTGTGCTATCCGGCGTTGCATGTGGGTTATGGAATGGTTTTCTGGTCGCCATCTGTAAAATACAGCCCATTGTCGCCACTTTAATACTAATGGTGGCCGGACGCGGTGTTGCTCAGCTTATTACCGAAGGGCAAATCATCACCTTTAACAACGATACCCTCTCTTGGTTTGGTAGTGGTAGTTTATTCTATTTCCCTACCCCAATTCTTATTCTGGTTTGTGCACTGCTTCTTGTATGGGCGCTCACTAAGAAAACCGCATTGGGGCTCTTTATTGAGTCTGTGGGCATTAACATCAAAGCGGCCAAAAACGCTGGTATTAATACCCCGGCTATTGTGATGTCTGTGTACGTAATTAGCGGAGTAATGGCAGCCCTTGCGGGGATAATTGTCGCTGCTGACATTAAAGGCGCGGATGCGAACAACGCTGGTCTATGGCTGGAAATGGACGCCATCCTCGCCGTGGTTATCGGTGGTACTTCTCTGATGGGTGGTCGCTTCAACCTGATTCTGGCTCTGGTGGGTGCTTTTATCATTCAGAGTATTAACACAGGTATTCTGCTTTCCGGGTACCAACCACAGTGGAACCATATCGTGAAGTCGCTTGTAGTACTGACTGTTCTTATCCTGCAATCACCCGCTGTAATTCAACTAATGAAGAGGAAATAACCCCATGCTTAAACGTAACCTTCCTCTATTTATCACCATCATCGTCTTCCTAGTCGGTTATGCATTTTGCATGGTCGAGTTTCCAGCGTTCCTGACAACCCGTGTCATCTGTAACATTCTGACTGATAATGCGTTTTTAGGTATTCTTGCTGTCGGTATGACCTTCGTTATTCTCTCTGGTGGTATCGATTTGTCAGTGGGTTCTGTGGTGGCGTTCACCGGTATATTCTTAGCAACCATTATCGGTGAATGGGGCGTTCATCCATTAACAGCCATAATCATGGTGTTAATTATGGGTTCTTTGTTTGGTGGATTAATGGGTTGGATTATCGATACTCTGAAAATCCCAGCTTTCATTGTCACCCTAGCTGGTATGTTCTTCCTGCGTGGTGTGAGCTTCTTGATCTCCGAGCAATCCATCCCGATTGAGCATCCGCTATACCGCGAAATGTCCCGCTTCTCTTGGCATATCATTGGTGGAGGTCGTTTGAGCCTATTAGCGGTTATCATGCTATTCATTGTGGTTGTGGGTATGTTGGTCGCACACCGCACCCGTTTTGGTAACAATGTCTACGCTATCGGTGGCAACGCTACCTCAGCAGGCTTGATGGGTATTCCGGTGAAACGTACCACGATTGGTATCTATATGCTTTCCACCTTCTTAGCGACGTGTGCTGGTGTGGTGTTCTCTATCTACACCTCAGCCGGTTACCCGCTTGCTGCGGTGGGGGTAGAACTGGATGCTATCGCGGCTGTGGTTATCGGCGGTACGCTACTTTCCGGTGGTGTTGGAACCGTGTTTGGTTCGCTGTTTGGGGTGCTGATTCAAGGCTTAATTCAAACCTACATTACCTTTG
Source organism: Vibrio sp. (assembly GCA_048259585.1). Lineage (GTDB taxonomy): Bacteria > Pseudomonadota > Gammaproteobacteria > Enterobacterales > Vibrionaceae > Vibrio. The sequence continues at coordinate 72,651 of JBLXHN010000003.1, forward strand.
ATGGCACATTGAGTTCATGGTGGACTAAGATTATCGTCGGTATCTTGCTATTCAGCTTTATCGCTCTACAACGCTTACTGATTATTATGAGTGAGCGACGCAAAGTGGTGAACACCAGCAGAATCGGCTCATTAGCAACCAATAAAACTTAGCCTCGAAACGATTGATAAACAAAGCCAGTCTGACGACTTGCTTTTCTGTACGAATGAAGCTTCAAAGACAAAATGGGTATGGTGGAACAAACATACTAGGGCATGGATGCCCTAGTCTAAGCGCACAGGATGTCTTGAGCGGTTTGTGGAACCATGCCCATTTTGTTTACTATGCACTATCGATTCTCAAACCGGTTATAGTCCAACAAACCAAACTCTATTGGCTGATCCTGTTTATACCACTCATGAACCTTATCGCTGAATGACCAGAAATCAGGAGAACTGCGGCGAACGCCAAACCTGTCCAGCAATTGAACATAACTCTCCTCACCATCCAGTACCTTCAACCGCTCCACCAGTTCAGGTATTTCGGTTTCTTTTAGCGACAAATAAGCAGCTGGATAGCTGCCTAACACGCCTCTAACCAAGGTTAATGTGTCATTTTCCGGTTGTCGGTTGTTATCTTCATCAAACAAACTGTAAATATTACTGTGAGCATTATTGTGGATAAGCGTAAACAATTGAGGTTGCTGAGATTTAGATTCAATCATCAGCATCATCAATTGCGGGATAGGCAAAATCCCTTCACCTTTAATGTAATTAATACTGTTCAGTAGATATTCATGATTAGGGGTAAATCCAGTTTCGACAATATCGTAACGTTGACTTAATACAGGCTTAACTCGCTCACGTAACATATCGAATAATTCCGATTTTGGATCATCGGTGTGATACTCGATGTTACTTGGTTCATTGAAGGGTTGAACATTACGCAATAAGAACTCGGTAAAGTATGCGGTTTGATCTTCATACCAACTCGATAGCTCTTTATGTCTGATATCTTTGGGCAATAAAGTAATGAAATTACTCTCACCCTCTAAGCGAAGAAAATCCATAAACATACGCGTCACCAACTGGTGACCAAAGTTGCCGTACACATCGAAACCCGCAACCAACAAATAGTGGATACGCTCCAATAACGAGTAATCCATTACCCATGCTGTTTTGGGCTTTCTACCGACTAAGCCTTGTGCCACAGAAGCGCTATCAAAGTGACGGAAAATCGTGAGGGCGGCATTTGGGTTAATGCCATCCCCATCCCAAATCAGATCAGTTGTGACATAGCGTCCATCTTTAAATTGCTTACTGGCAAACTCTGATTTCGCTTCTAAATACCTTGCTTGTTGTTTTGCATAACTCACCCAAGTAGAGATTGGGTTAATGGTATCCTCACGCTCTGCCGGCAGTTTTAGATTATCCGCCTGCGACCGATAAAACTCATTCGCTTCAGGAACATCAGCCTTGTCTGGGTCTAAGAAAAATACCCAAAACTGGTCATTAATCACGTTGAGCGCTAACTGTCCTCGACACACCGGTCCTTTGATAAATGCCATGACCGTGTTCTGAGCGTTATCTAACATAAAGCGGTAACGGGAGTTAACGGGTAAATCAATAAACGCCGTCATCGGGTTAGCAGCAACCGAAGGTTCATAGCTCGGCAGTTTGCTTACGGTGTAATCGGCATCGATAAACCATGCTTTCCAACTTCTCATGCGCTTTTTGTTTAACGCATAAGGCATATGAGTTTTGTCAACGGTTGTGCCCTGTTCAGCAATCAAACGGTAATAAACTCTATCCACTTGCGGGTCATCATAAGGACGACGAGTGGCAATCCGTTTTACCGGTTCACCAGGCGGTGTAGATGAACGGACCAGAGTAAAGAAACGTGGCGACTCTTGAAGATCTGAGAAATAGATATGTGACAGAAACAGATGCTCATAAATATAGCGAGCGATTAACTGATTTTTTAACCCGTCGCCATTAAGCAACGTCTCATAGTTATTGACCAATGTTTGTTGTGACTTGGTCAATGGAACATGCTCATTCATGATCGCGCCATTTTCTAACCAAGTCATCAACTTGTTGTATTCGGTGTTGTTGAGGTTAGGCATACCAAAAGGCATACCCCAATCGGGATACTCTTGCTGATACGCTTCATGCTCTTCCAATGTTGGGCACTGCTGCTCTCGATAAATAGAGAAATCGAAACCTTCTAGCTGAGCTTGTTTCTGTTGAGGATGAAGCTCTTTTTGCTTAAGTAACCGCGCAACTAATCCCGCTTCTAAGTTAGCTCTGGTAGTTTGATCACGTTCGTTGAGAACTGGGTGGAAACCAAAATCTCGCCACTGTTGTGTGGTCTTGGCATCTTCAAACAAACGCGTCGGCGTCGCCGCAGTTAAACGCGTTCCTTCATATACCTGAGTCTTACTTGCACCACGATCGATTCCCTCCACCGAGGACAATTTCAGTTGACATGGAGCATCATAGCAGGCGTGACAAACAACGCATCGGTTATCAATAATAGGCTTAACTTCATTCATAAAGTACTCGGCCTGTGGCGATGCTAGCGCAGCTTGTCGTTCTCTGACTTCTGAGTCACCAAACAGTTCATCGTAATTAAGACCAGCATAAGTAGCACAACCAGAAACGATGACGACCAGACAGATCGAAAAGAGTTTACGTAAATTCATATAGTTATTGTTTTGAGTTAACCAACTTTAATTAAAGTAGAGACTACTATAATTTCAACTTTGTTAAGATAAGACATTGTGAAATTTATATTCCATAGCCAAAGACAAGGATATGCCATTCAAAGATATGATCACGGAGCAAAGATACTGACGTAAACACTTTCCCGAATGTCTTACCTAAGGGGACTACAAACGCCTAGCATGAATAGCGTTGGGGAATAGCAGTGTAAAATTAAAGTGTAGATAAAAGCATTATACGCCAAGAGACACACCTTTCAGTTTTTAGTCACTGAAGTGTGTGTCATATATTCAAAATTGTGCAGGTAAAATATAGTTAGCCTAAATAATAGACCAAGTAAAATAAAGTTAGCCAGAAAAACAGCAAGAAAGGTATAACGTTCCATACTCGCACAACTCGTTTTCGGACAGAAATGGCTTAAGTTCTCGATCTAAACTGCTAACTTCAGATGAGCTGACTTTAAATAAGTACAGTTCAAATCACATTTGCTAGTATCCACTTTAGCAGGGAGCACCCAATCATAATGCAGTTTTCTTTAGTCACTATCACGCTCTAAATAACTAGACTTTGCTATCGTAACGTCAACCTATATGCAATCAAATGAAACGATGCGGAGTTGGCAGTATGGCTAAACTTACGAAACAGCAAAAACGAGATAAGAAGAAAAAAACAGAGCAAAAAGCAAAAATAACTCAGAAACAACAAGAAGCTTTCGAGAAGAAGAGACTCAAAAACATCTTCGCAAATGGCCGTCAAATCACGCGTCGTCAGTTCGATGCTTACTTCTACTCAAGAATGCCACTTGTAAGGTTCCAAGCTATTGAAGTCGAGTGGTATTCATTCTTAAATAATACTCTGCTTGGTATTGTCTTCCAAGATGCAACCGACCGTGACTATGGCTTTGCTATTATGGGTCGAGATACTCGTAAGCTGTTCCGTTGGATTAACGGAAACAAAGATTTCCATGAGACTCCAGCAAAAGCTAGAGAGGACATGGCTGTAATGATCAACTCTGAGTACGCAAAAGATCCACAAGAAATCTATCCGCAGGGTGATGAAGTAGACCCAACAATGGATCTATTCAATGAAATAATTCCAGAAGATAAACAACACCGTGGTTACAAAATCATTGCTAATGAACCTCGTTTTGAAGCGGGACGAAACATCATCAACGAAATAGCTAACTCGTTTATTGATAATGACGGACACTTTGTTCGTGAATTCCAATCAGTAAACTTCAATGCTCGCTTGTGGGAAATGTACTTGCATGTCTACTTACATACTCAAGGTGTGCAAATTCATAACAACCATGCGGCACCAGATTTTGAAGTCAATTATTTCGATGAGAAATACTTCATTGAAGCAGTTACTGTTAACCCATCGGGCAACCCTGCTCGCCCTGACTTACCGCCCCCAGAAGATTATCAAGACATTGTTGAGAGACTAAGTGACTACATGCCGATTAAGTTTGGTAGTCCTCTATTCTCAAAGCTCAAGCACGAATACTGGAAACAAGAGCATGTTCAAGGTTACCCACTAATTTTTGCTATTCATGACTACCATAATGACAACTCAATGACCTGGTCACGGACAGCATTGTCTGAGTACTTGTACGGCGCAAGAGCTCGTATTGTCGAAGGTAAACCAGTGCTTGAAAAAATCGAGTTCCACGAATGGGATGATAAGAAGATTCCATCTGGATTTTTCCACCAAGAAGGTGCAGAGAACATTAGTGCTGTTCTATTCAGCAACCAAGCTACAATACCCAAATTCAACCGCATGGGTAAAATTGCGGGTCTTGGAAGTAAAGACGTTTCTATGATCAGACAAGGTTTCTTGTATAACCCAGAAGGCCTGCACCCCATACCATTTTCGAAGAATGTAGATGATCCTGACTATGAAGAATCATGGTCTGACGGGCTAGTTATGTTCCATAATCCAAATGCAATTCACAAGGTTAACTCAGATGCATTCTCGGATATTAGCCATATTTTCTACTCGGAAGAAAAAGGGTTTACTGGTTTCCACCAACCTTATGATGTGCTGAACTCAATGACGATAGTGGTAACTCAAAAACCAGAGATCGAAAAGTAGATGCGCCAAATGCTAATTTAGCAGAATTACTGACTCGACAAATTTGGCTATTACCAATTGGCAAACTTTATCCTCTCTGGGATTTAAGGTCTTCCCTCAAAGAATTAATTTGTCCTACCAACCTTTCTAATTGTCTTCGTTCAATCTGATACCTGACCTCTCTTTCCCCAAATTTAACGCCTTGTTCATCTTGGTAATCATAAACCTGAGTCCCCAAATGTCTAAGTTTATCATCACATAAATACTCAGATAATTGAGACGGGGGAAACAATGAAAATTGACTAGAAAGTCCTTCATTTTTTATTTTCTGTATGTGGATTAGCCGACTGGCAGAACACTTCTGTAAACCTATATTGTTAGTCACAGCACATCTACTACAGTCCATGGTCTTACATTTTAAAAGCCAACGATAATCACTTCTAACAATAGTATTTACATAGTTAACTTTAACGAGTTCCATATTTTCGCACAAAAATTGCATTGTCGACTTGTAGTCTTGTTCAAGAGCCGATTGATAAAAATCTTCCGTAAATAGATCCAATGCTCGTCTAAGCTGCCATTTAGAAAAAACCCCCTTGCCATATTTAGTTAGAAACCCATAATCAACTAGCTCAGAATAACCTGATGGATAGAACTTACAATTTGCTACAAGATGAGTGACGATAGCACTCTTAGCGCAAGGTGCTAGTCTTGTACTTTCAAATGAAATATAAGTGTCAACTCTAGCATCAAAGTCATGCATCTCTGTTTTATAATGCTTACTTGATAATGCTCCATTGAGGACATTTTTAACAGCTTCCACCTTATCCTTGAACGAGTATGTATATCCGATAGAACTTAGTGGTTTTAAATGGAGTTCGCATGTATTTTGATGATTCCAACTTAATTTGAAAACCGCGAATCCATTTTGTTCAATATGCTCCTGTATGCATTCGTCACAATATTTCACAGGAATTGACGTACCTGCTTGCTTTTTTTCTTTAACAGGGAAAAAAACATCCTTAAATGATGGCACCTCGCCTTTTTTATATCGGCTAGAATCTTCTTTGGGAAACAGATGCTCAAAATGGCTATCAAAAATACTATATTTCTGTCCATAAAGAGCAGTTTGCTCAAAAAATCGTAAAAGCTCTCGACGGCTAAATACGTCAAATTCCTCCTTCGCAGCTAAAGGGACGCTTGGCCTATTTCCCCACCCGGTATTCGTTAAAACAGTTGCAAACTCGCTATATCCTGTCCTAACTAACACTCGAAAGATAAAACCCTGTAACGACTCTTCTGGCATAGGACCAAAACTATTTTGTCTTCTATTCATCAAAAACAACTTCAAAATACAGATTCATGAACAAAACCAATTCTTGTGAGAATTTTCTACTATGCAATGTTCAATACTCTATTCCTAGTGAAACCTTGTAAGCTAAATGCGTATTCCACCTCACCCGATCAGTTATTCTGAGTAACGCGATCACACCCATTCCCGGTTGCTCGATCAAGGGATTATTGTAGTCTAGCCGATCAGTCCTTTATGCTTGTTAATCTCAGTGGTCTGATGCAGCAAAAGCAGCCCATAGGATTTTGATTACTCAGTGGCAGATTGTGCCACTGAAATCGCTATACTTTAGCTCATGGTTGGCTGTCGAGAGGTGGTGAACTAAATCTATCAAAAACGGTGTGCCCAGCCTAAAATTATCACCTGCATTGTTATGCAAACTTGTTGACAAGCATATCTCAGGACTGGACATTTCCGAGCCACGTGCGATCACACTTAGGCACCAACAAGTAATTGGAACCATACAATAACCACATGACCTGTAGTACATTAGTGGCATATGCGCTTGTATGCTTTTTAGGGAAATTCTTATGTACATCAGAAAGGTAACGATCAATAACTATCGCAGCTTTCGCTTTTTCGAAGCACAGCTTCAACAGCTAACAGTTGTCATTGGTGAAAACGATACTGGTAAGACGAACTTTTTTACCGCACTTTCGTTACCGTTGAGCGGCAACCAAATAGACTTCAACCAGAAGCGTTTGAGTGTATCTGATATCAACAAAGATGCCGTTATTGATTTTCTAAAGTCTGTTGTCGATGATGACACTGAAGAGAATCAGCTTACAAATATCCCTAAAGTATCCGTAACCGTAGAGTTCGCAGATCCGAAAAATGCTTATGAAACAGCTCTGTTAGCTAAGTGGATTGTTGCTGATGGAGACGATGAAACATACAAAATCAGATACGACTTTAAGCCTAAAGACGATAAAGACTTGCTTGAGGTTGTAAAAAAATCGCTCGCTGGTAAGACTTTAGATGATATTAATTGGTTTACTCTACCCGTTGAGCTATACGAGTACCAAGTCGTATCTGTGAACAACGAAAAGCCTATCGCATACAGTGACTTAAAACACGTCAGTATCCATAGTATCAATGCAGAGCGAGATGACTTCTCAGAAAGCAGTTCAATGAAGTCCAATAGCATTTTCACCAAGCTGCTTATGAACACTCTCAAGGATGACGACAAAGGTCAGATCAATACAGCCTACTCTGAGTTCTTTAGTGCTATTGAAAAGACTGAAACATTCGACAAAATCATTGGAACTAATGACGATTTTGAGAATTACGACAGTATTATCAAACAGCTTGAGTGCACTCCTAACCTGCCTAACTTGAAGAACATCTTATCGAACATCACTTTAAAATACGGTAATGAATTTCTGTACCAAAAGGGCTTAGGACAAAGAAATCTTATCTACATACTCATCCTGTTTGCTTACTACAAGTCATGTGGTGATACATTCAACTTGTGCTGTATAGAAGAACCAGAAGCACACTTGAGCGTTAACAACCTTCGTTTAGTAAGAGACTTCATTGAGAAAAGCTCAAGCAACAGCGGCTCGCTTGTACAAACTATCATTTCGACCCATAACCCATCGATCATTAACAAGTTGAAGATCTCTAATGTGTTGGCGTTTACTGGCGAGAAAGCAATTAGTCTGTCTGATACTCCACCTAAACTAGTTGACTATCTAAGAAAGAGACCTAACTTCGACATCCTAAAGCTGTTGTTTGCGAACAAAGTCATTCTCGTCGAGGGTCCAACTGAAGAAATGCTGATCAGCACTTATTTGTCTAAACAACCAGCCCTCAACGACATTGATATTATTCCAATTGGTCAACGTGGTTACGCCACTTTCTTAGATATATGGCTAGCTTTGAACAAAGATAACCAGAACAAGAAAATTGGTGTTGTCCGTGATTATGACAATTCAGATGCCGCAAAAACCAAACATGATGCTTATGACACAGCAAATGCGAATGTCACTGTAAGAACAACAACAAACTACACACTTGAGATTGATTTAGTAGAAGCAGAAGACAACCTTGCTTTGCTAAATGGTTTGTTCGAAATGGAAGGCGATCTCGCCGCAGTGTCCGATCACATGATCAATGGTAAGACAGCAAGAATGCTTGATGTATGTGATGCAATGGTTGATGAAGAGAACCCACTGGATATCCAATTACCAGCTCACATCGCTGAGGTCATCGAGGCGGTATCATGATAGAAGTACAAATCGCTGGTGCAGGTGCTGGGAAAACTTATGGCTTAGCAAAGACTTTGATAGATCACATCAAAGCTTGTACTAGTCACAAAAAGACATTTGCATTGACATACACAAACTCAGCAATAGCAAAGATAGAGCAAGAGATAATCAAACAACATGGCTTTATTCCGTCGAACCTCTGTATACAGACAGTACATAGCTTCTTGTTAAACGAAATCATCTACCCGTTCTCGTCATTCACTCTCGGTGATGTGTATAACGACACATCAATTATGATATCGAATCCTAAGTACAAGAATGGTCTTTTTGCACGACTTAAAAAGATTAATGTCATTCATACAGATAATGTATACAACATCGCTAAACAAATTGTTGATGAAACCACCAGCAAGCACAACAACAGAGCGAAGAAAGCAAAAGTCCGCAGACTATTAGCTATTCTAGGAAGCTGCTTTGACAAGATATTCATCGACGAAGTCCAAGACTTAGACAAAGATGCACTCCGCTTTTTCGAAGTTCTAGGCTGCAACGATATTGATGTATACATGATCGGAGATCCAAAACAAGCAATCAAGTTTCCCCAAGATCTTGATGCTTTCGTTCGAAAAGTAGCTCCAAAAAAATACGCGACCATACTACCGATCAACAATCAAACCAGACGAGTACCCACAGAGATACTAGCGGTCTCAAACAGCTTCTGTTATGAAGATCAGCAACAAGAGTCACTATCAGAAATGGTTGGTGAACTCATGTACATTGAATCGACGGACGGACGATATGACGAGCTACTAACGAACTACTTAGATACAAAACAACTTGTTTGTATCGACAAAAAGAATGGTCGCTATACAACTTCGTCTAAACACAAACACGCATTCCCACGAGAGATCGAGGAAATGATTCGTGATTCTAACCACAAGAAAGACAAAGCTTTATTTGTTAAAGCAGCTTTTTCTGACTTTATGGACGATGTTGCCGAAGTCGGTGCAAGAATTGCTATCAATAGGCTAAAAGCCACTTATGGCTTGACACTTAATGGTCAGCACTTCGCCCAACTGTATGAGCTGTGCAATTCTTGCACGGGAAATGACGTTCAATTCAAAGTCCAAAGCATCGAGTCTATCAAGGGATTGGATGCAGATGTGTGTGTAATCATACTTAGCTCTAATACCCTGAAATACTTAACCCAAAATGGTATTAGCGAAGCAAACCGATTTAATAAAGAATGGAAAAAAGTTTATGTCGCTCTTACTCGTGCTAAGAAGAGGCTGGTGTTGGCTTTAGATCACGAATTGCTCGCTAAAGAAGATATGGCGGCTGTTAGGGATTCCATTGGTGAACTGGGATTCGTTATTCATAACTAGTATGCATCTGTCCACAAACACCGATGGAGTCTATTAGAAGACTGACTCAAAAAATTTGTGATATCTAGCGACCATGTAAATAATTTTTTTGACACTGATTGTAACTCGCTTTGGGGCAAAAGTGAGCCAGCAGTGATCTAGCCGACCCGAAGCAGGACAAATCCGCGTTATGAACTGAAACAACAGAGATTCTATTTGGAGAAGAGCCTATAAAATAATAATCCCAGTTTAATTACGCCAATTAGAACAGTTGACCACAACTTCCTTGATTTGATTAATGCGCCGAGTTTAGCCAGCGGTTAATTGAGGTTCTGTCCACCTCTAATCTCTTTGCTACTTTTGACTTATTATAGCCTTCATGTTGTAGCAGGAATTCTAAAATAGCGAGTCGTATTTCAGTAAAACTGCCATTGACAAAACGACATTGTTCACATCTTTCTGTTAGCTCTGACTCACTATTCATTTCCATATCATCTAATAGTAAAAAGGCTTCCTCAATAGATGCAGGACTCACAGTGATAGATAATACGAGACGCTCGATAATATTACCTAGTTGGCGGACATTTCCAGGCCAGCGATATTGGATTAGTAATTGCCAAAGCTCATTTGAAAATTCAATTGGCGGCTTATTATATTTTTTCGAATATGTTTCTATAAGGTATTTACCAATAGGAATAATGTCCTCTGGTCTTTCTCTTAGTGGCAACGGTGAAGCTTTCAGAATATTCAACCGGTAATAGAGATCTTCCCGAAACTTTTTCTCTTTCACTAACTCTAGCAACTGATTATTACTTGCTGATATGACGCGGATATCTACGGGTATTATTTGATCTGAACCTAGCCTCATAATTTGCCGCTCCTGGAGTACCCTTAGTAATCTTGATTGCAAATTTTTATCGAGCTCACTAATTTCATCCAGAAAGATAGTGCCACCATGCGCTAATTCAAAAAGTCCCATTTTTCCTTTTGTGGATGCGCCAGTAAAAGCCCCTGGTTCATATCCGAATAGCTCACTTTCCAGTAGTTGTGATGCAAGGGCACCACAGTTAACAGCAACAAATGGCCCGTGACAACGATTGCTTGCAGTATGAATACTTTGAGCGATCATCTCTTTACCAGTTCCGCTTTCGCCATAAATCATAACTGTTGCATCAGTTTTGGCATAATTTTCAATCAGTTTTAGCCTACGCTGCATATCGTTGTTGGCAGAAATTATATCTTTAAAACAATAGCGAGTAGAAAGTCCGCGTTGTGCTAGTTCATGCCGGCGGACGTTATATTCCATTCCCCGTAGATTATTAACTGTTTGTATGCTTAACATTACTCGGTACAGAGAGCCGTCGACCAACATTGGGATTTGAGTTATCACTACCGTACAACTTTTGGTTTCAACAATAGTTCCAATAATTTTTTTCCCTTTATTCAGTCGTCCCCAATCTAATGCAACATATAGTGCTGGTTCAATACTAGATAACGAATCAGCACCTTCTATCGAAAAAAGTTCTCTAGCATTAGAGTTAAAATGAATAACCTCACCTTTAGTATTAATAGTAATAACGCTGTTTTCGTAATGATTAAAAATAGTCTGAAAATAAAAGCTTTCCTTATATTTCGCCGCAAAAGCTTTATGCAAAGCATCAGCATCTTCAATGGCTTTTATTATCGATTCTTCGCTAGACTTAATTATTGAATATCTTTCTCGCTCTGATGCAAAGAAGTCTTGGTAAACTGCATCACCGATAATCCAATCAAACTGGCGATTGGAAAGCTGTTGACTTAATTGATTAATTTGCTTTTCCATATCATTGGCATAAGCATCTTCTATAAACAGTAATTCACTTTGAATGCCAAGCTTTTCTGTGAGTTTCTTACAGCTTGATATAACACTTCTAAAACCGATGATACCGATAGTTTGTTGCTTTCCAATAAACGGCGATAAAACATCAAATAGGTCAAATAACGAGACTTTAATTTCTACAACTGGCAACGTTGAATTTCTTCTTAGGAGCTCAGCACACCCACCACGGCTGATAAGTACCTGATATCCCTTTTCCTCAATGTCAGGGATATCACTAACGACATGGTTTAAGTCGGTGCTGTAGATATCAATGGTAAAAGGCAAAGTTTTAAGCAATTTTTCTGTCTTTTCAGCGAGCTCTTTATAAGGGCTGACTAAACATATTCTACTTCGATTACTCATCGTATCTCTCCAGCATTGATATTTAACCATGATGCAAATTGCTACAGCAGCTGATGAATATTACATCACTAATATATCTCTCACCACGAGTGAAATCACAAAAATACTTAAAAATCAATTAGTAATGTTTTGGCATTACATTTGCCATATGTAAATACCAATATAAATAAGGAGAACAAGATGAAAAAGAACGCAGTAGTTATAACTGAGAATGACTCAATAGCAGTGGCAACTGTTGCTATCAAGAACGGTGATGTTGCCACCATGTTCATCAACAATCAAAGCAACGAAGTAAGACTCAAAGACGATATTGCCTTTGGCCATAAACTCGCTATTAAACCAATTTCTGCCGGGGAGCAGGTGATTAAATACGGAGAATCTATTGGATTAGCCACTCAAGATATTGACGTTGGCGAATGGGTACATGTTCACAACGTTGAGAGTGAACGCGGTCGTGGCGATCATCAAGCTTAACTTAAATATAATAAAGATTAGAGAGATTAATATGAAATTTATGGGATATAGAAGACCTAACGGTCAGATTGGAATTCGTAACTATGTTTTGGTATTGGCAACGAGTGTTTGCTCGAATCAAGTCGCTCGTGAAATCGCTGAAAAAGTTCAAGGATGTACCTATATCAATAATACTTTCGGTTGTTGCCAAATTGGTTCAGATGCACGTCTGACAACAAAAACCGTTATCAATACAGCGCTAAATGGAAACATTGGAGCTGTCGTCGTCGTCGGATTGGGCTGTGAAGGTACTGAGCCAACCCATGTTTATGATGAAATAAAAAAAACCGGCAAACCTGTTGAAATGGTCACTATTCAAGGTGATGGCGGCACATTAGGAGCTTTGGCTAAAGGTGCTGAGTTTGCCAGAGCTTTTTCGCAACAGTTATCTCTACAAGTACGAGAAGAATGTGATATTAGTGAGCTGATCCTAGGTATGGAATGTGGCGGTTCAGACACAACATCTGGTTTAGCATCAAATCCTACAGTAGGTGAAGCATCTGATGCCATTGTCAATAGTGGTGGTACTTCAATGCTATCAGAAACCACTGAATTTATTGGTGCAGAGCATGTCGTTGCAAGACGAGCCGTTTCTCCAGATGCTTCAGATGAAATTCTGAAGTTGGTGAGGGATTGTGAAGCAAGGGCTATGGCGCTGGGCGAAGACATCAGAGGTGGACAGCCAACCCCCGGTAATATTGAAGGTGGCCTAACAACTATTGAAGAAAAGTCTCTCGGCTGTATCCATAAGTCGGGTCATGCTCCTATTACCGGTGTACTAAATTATGCGGATATTCCAACTCAAAAGGGACTTTACATTATGGATAGTCCCGGACAGGATGTTGAGTCCATGACTGGTATGGCAGCAGGTGGATCTCATGTTATGGTGTTTACCACAGGGAGAGGTTCACCTACAGGTAATGCAATAGCCCCTGTCATTAAGCTCACCGGCAATAAAGAAACCTTCAATAAGATGCCAGGGAATATTGACCTAGACGTATCCGCCATTATTGAAGGAGAAAAATCAATAAAAGATATGGGAATCGCCTTACTCGACGAAATTATCGCAGTAGCCGGAGGTAAACAAACCAAATCTGAAACGCTTGGTCATAAAGAGTTTTGTATTTACAAAACAGCACCAACGTTCTAACTCTGATCGGTGACTATATTATGAAAATTAAACAGGCTATAGAAAAATTCCCTGGTGGAATGATGGTAATTCCACTACTGATAGGGGCCTTATTTAAAACTTTTTCACCAGAGTCACTAGAGATTGGGGGATTTGTTACTTCGATCTCTCATGGAGCAATGGCGATTCTTGGGGTGTTTCTTGTTTGTATGGGGGCAGATATTAAGGTAAAGGCTGCACCTAAGGCGGTAAAAACAGGGTTATCCATTACTTTAATGAAATTCATCGTTGGAACTGCTGTCGGACTGACTGTTGCTAAGCTGTTTGGGCCAGATGGTTTATTCGGTTTATCAGCACTAGCCATCATTTCAGCCATGACAAACAGTAACGGGGGACTCTACGCCGCCCTAACAGGAGAATACGGCTCAGAGACTGATGTTGGTGCGATAGCTATTGTTTCTTTAAATGATGGACCTTTCCTCACTTTGGTTGCCCTCGGAACTGCCGGGTTGGTATCTATTCCTTTCATGAACTTAGTGGGTGTTATTATCCCTATTCTTATTGGAATGTTACTGGGAAATCTGGATGAAGACATGCGAATGTTTTTACGGACCGGTGCAAATATGCTGATTCCTTTTTTCGCATTTGGTTTAGGCGTAGGTATCGATTTCGGAATGCTGATCTCATCGGGTGCGTCAGGTATTCTACTAGGATTTATGACGCTTTTGATCGGCGGCTTTTTTAATATTTTCGCAGACAAAGCATCTGGAGGTTCTGGCGTGGCCGGGGCTGCCGCATCCTCAACTTCGGGGAATGCTGTAGCTACGCCAGCCGCTATTGCGCTGATAGATCCTAGTCTTCATCAAATTGCTGCAGTTGCAACAACGCAAGTTGCTGCCTCAACAATTCTTACCGCGTTAACAGTCCCATTATTAACAACGTGGGTTGCAAAGCGTAATGCTATTAAGAATAAAGGAACACGTGAGATCCAAAATTCGGCAGCATAAGTTAAATAGTTACCATCAAATTGTAAGAGCCTTTGGGCTCTTACAATCTTCTAATCTTCAATTTAATTACTGTTCTGATAGGTTTGTTAGCTTACTATTGTTTTTGGTTTAGTAAGTTAATAGCTTTTGAATCATTAATCCCCTTATAAAACGAATAAATGCTTCTACATAGGAAGCACATTTGGGGCAAATTTTTGCTAGCCGGAATCACATTGCTAGCCGGAATCTAGCTGAAACACCCTTGGACAAAAACGAGTTTGACTGGGCCACCCAATCGTTCCTATTCGGATAACATTAAGTATTTCAAAATCTCAAAAAACCGTAATGTTTGGCTAGCTATTTTTGCTCAAAACCTGTACTGCAATCTCTGCTGCTTTACCAGTGTATTTAGTACAGTTAGCTCGAAGGTTTTGAGCCTTAAATTGTTCCATTCCTTGTTTAGTGCCTATGTCGCAACCCAATAACTTATGGCAGTCCCTTGCTCCAAACTCATTTTCAAATCGTTGAACCAACTCTTGGGTTGCTTCATACGCTTCTGTCACTGTGTCGTCTTTTGAGTCACGCCCCAAAGCTAGACTTATGCCCATAACGGCACCAGATAGAGCACCACATTGCCCACACGTGCGTGCCATACCTCCGCAAAAAGCCGTTGCCATTTTAGATACGAGTTTATTATCTACACCGTGGTATTCCGCAATAGCCGTAACTACACTTTCTGCACATAAAAGCCCATTTTCAAAATGTGATTCTGCTATTTTTCCAATGTTTTTCGCGTCATCCATGATTGCTAACCCCTTATATTTAAGCTATTCCCATAAGACTAGACCATTTAATACTGGTCAGAATGTCACCTCATCTAACAAGTGATATTGATATGGGTCTTAAAATCGAAAGATTATTAAAGAAACTAAGGTGAATAAGGGACATTTGAAAAATAGTTATACACAACCGCCAAATCGGAAAGGGGCATAACTTTGTCAGCTTCTTCAACATGAATAGCCAGATTTTAATTCGACAGATTCCAATTCCATGAATATACTACTGACGCTTGCTATGAGAAACGCGGCTTCGGCTCCACTCGTAGACAAATGAATTTAAATAGCCCTGTTCTCTTCCGCTCATAGAGTATTGACCGCAGGTAGCGCGTAATAGAGCCACTTAATGTGGCTCTTGTCGTTTATTGAAAGGCGATATTTGAGAGTGAATGAGTACGCAATATGTGCACTTAGAGAAGTGACTGAACACAGCTAAGTCCATTTATATTGGATAATGTTCTTCTTCATATGCTTCAACAAAAGAAGCTAGCTGTTCAAGCTCATCACCTTCAGGTGTACCTGGCCTCGCATCAAATATGGCTTCAATTCTCTTTAAAGCCATTCTGTAGTCGTCTTCGGATGGTGTATTCGATTCAGAAAGCCCTTTAATTTTCTTAAGGGTCTTATCATCCAGAGTTCCATTTTTGTTAAAGCGTTCAGCCATTTTTACTAGTGTTTCCATTCGGGGTGCGTCGAAAACATCATCCCTTTGGATTAAGAAGTCATCATCAGATTTATCTGCATTTTCTGAATAACTGCCCCAATCTCTTTCACTAGTTGTAGCAAGTTCATCAGCATGTGAACTTTGACTTGTTAGGCCTTCTAAAAGGTCTTCTTCTGATAATTTTATTTTGCTCACACCTTTACCCATCAAGTGAAAATTGCATTAGATGAAGTATAGCAATACCAAATGTGTCATTGAATAATTGCTTTTGTGAGCAACTCATTTAGGGGCAAAACATTGATAGGCAGAAAGGAAGACCTGCCCAACAATATTCTCATTTACTTAACTCTATGATTTTTCTTTGCTGATGGAATTTGTTTTAGGCATCATTAGCAGCAGTAAAGCTCACATCAATCGTGTTTAATGGGAACTCAAAGCATGAGGAAAAATAACGCTACATTCTGTGGTGGTGAGCCAACTTGGGCTAACGCTTGTGTTGGTGATAACGGCTCACCGAGTTATGTGGAATATGCCATGGGCTTCTCAAAGGCTGCCAATCTCATCATAGATCAAGTCCTAGAATCGAGAGATATCGACTTGAGCGTAGATGAAATGGTTTACCCTGTTTGTTTCAATATGCGTCATTCCATAGAGTTGCGACTAAAAGGAGCAATAGATGCTTTAGAAGCAATTGGGGAAATGAAAAGTGTAGGAGTGGAGTTTAACTATTCTGGTTCTCACGATCTAGGCAATATATGGGAGTTCTTCAAGGGTACATCCGGAAAAATTGATATGCGCTTTAAGAATGTGAATGACCAAATAGAACCGACTATTCTTGACGTTGCCGAGATTGATGCTACCGGGCAAACCTTTAGGTACGCTTTCAATACCGATAGCCAGCGGCATCTAACTGAGGTGCGAATAATCAACTTTGTTGTGCTCAAGGAAAAGTTTAATGCACTTGAAAAAGGCTTGGATCATCTCCTAAGGCTAACGAAATACCTAACCGAAGAGTATTCGCTAAACACCTTTACTAAGAAACTATCAAGATGCCAGTTATTCGCATTAGCTAACGACTTACCACCCAGAACCGTATGGGTGGATGAATCATTTAGAGAAACCAAACAAACCCTAAGAGACAAGTATTCACTCGGCAGTCGAGACCTATCTTGTGCTATAGATGTCATTCAATCTAATTACGAGCTTGCTTATAGAATAGACGTGCAATTACCCCTAAAAGGATTGGATGAGAATGACTTACTTTGGTTCATAGATTTCTGGATGGAACTGCATCCCCAAATACTTAACAGACGCACAGAGCTTGACTTAAGCGATACAAAGTCAGATATCAGCTTAATACTAGAATCCATACACCGCGACAATGAGCTTAAGCAAAGCTTCTGGGAGCGCAAAGATGGATACCTCACACCGGAAAAACTAGCTGGGTTAAATGCTCTTTTCTACTTTGGCTACGATAAGCAGTTTTCTGAAACTTACGTCACAATCTATGCTAGAGAGCTAATAGACGCACACGCAGCATTCAATAACAGGGATATAGATATTTGGGAGAACTTCATGCATATCGCAGACAAGGCAAACTACTTTGACAACCTCGTGATGAGTCTTTTTGCTTTGTATTATGATGAACTAGCTGAGTTTCTAATCGAGGCGTATGGTGTCACTAATGCATTCATTTGGCTCGACAGAGCTAGGTCTCGAGAAATGTTTTGTCTACCGGAAGTCGCTGGATACTAACCTCTCGATAGCTAATACCAGAGCATTATCATTTCGCATAACACAGAGTTTGGACAATTTCGAGTTACAATCGATTGAACATTCTAACTTTTTGGATTAATTCTAGTACTGCAAATATGCAACCGCCTTAAATATTGATGGTCAAATATATAGCTTATTACCCTAATAAAAAGGTAATTGATTAGAACAAGCATCAATATCGAGCTAGTTGGATTAATTGGATCGAAGCCTAGTGTACATGTTTCCGAATACAAATGTTATTGAGACAATTTAGATTAATACTCCACTAACTAATTTACCGTTTTTACTCTTCCCTGTTACACCATATGGTGCCTATAGGTTTTCCGTCTTCATATTTAAATAAACCGCTATAAACCAAACGGCCAAAAAATCGACTTGCTCCAGAAGAAAACATTTGCTTCTCTCCACCTATTAACCAAACAATCTCCATATCATTATCATCAAGCCATTTCTTTAATCTGTCTTCATGCATCAACGCATATGTAGGGCCATACTCTTCAAGGCTTGGATCAAAAAAGACAAGTTGCCCCTTATTCTCCCAATGTCCCCATTTCCCAGAAACTCTAGTCAAGCCCATGTCCTGAATCAACTCTTTGGATGGCAAATGAAAGTGAAGCGAACTATCAAGAGAATAATCATTTCCACCATCCTCCCATTCATACTTAGCAAATGGGATAAAGTGTTCAACTGCAATATGCTCCCTATAACCTTCTTCTGATTCTCTCCACCCAGAATGATGGCAATATAATTTGTGCCAAGGATATTCACCTAAAAAGCCTTCATGCTGCGTTGATGGGGCACTGACTATATAGGGATCAATAAGTGTTTTTCCCTCAACTCCTTTAGCTAGTGAGTCATAATCACCTTTGCGAATGAAAATAGAGTTGATCCTGAACCACGCGTCAAGGTAAGGAGCTTCGGTATCATCATCCGAATACTTCCTATTTTCAGACCAAAAACCATGTAGAACTAACCAACTTGAATCGTCTGCTGGCATTGTCCTTTGTAGCAACTCAGAGAATTTAGGTAAAACCTCCTCATCCCATAAGAAGTTAGTCTTGGCTACAGAATCATTTTCATTTGGGAATGGGAAATTATAAGGTTGCCACCAAGTACATTGCTTGTTGTGATAAGTTTTGTATTCTCCAGATTGCCTTGCCCAGAGAGTAGGATCAATATCGCGTTTGTTTATTTGCCACGGCCCTTCATAAGTATCATCAACGGGAATATCGCTATGACCTCGATTAATCCAATAGTAATTATCAGAAAGTCTCGCAAGAAACTCATGGAAGGCCATCCATTGATATTTTTTGCCAATACGCTCCATTGCTCCACCACTTGGACCACCGCCTCTTCCATACGAACACATTTTTTCAAATTCAGTGAATAACTCTTCAGTCCATCCAAACTCATGGGCTCGTCTACAAACCCACCTTTGAGCCCATTTCCTACTAAAGGCAGCTGGCCTATCATTACTTATCCCAGAAAGCCACCGATAATACTCTTGCTGATCATCATTGAGTTGTTCATTTACCCTGCTATCAAATTGTTCTTTTTCTTTTCTTTGATCATCAAACTTGCGCTTATAATCTTTGGAATCATATTTAATTCTTCTAATAACTTTTAATAACTCTTCTGATGAAAATGAATTATCACTTGCTGGCATTGGCTTTATTTTTGCCAAGTATTCTTTTTGGACATCGCCAGTTAATAGCTGGTGCGCAAATCGTTTCTTGATCTCATATCCATTCTCAATTTTAGGTAAGGCTATAGGTGTTGAAGACCAATTATGGACACAGCCCATGGTGTAATTTCCAAAGTCGCCCGGAAAGCCCATTAATGAACTTTTAATTCTTGATGAAAACTCATCTCCTGCTATTCCCTCTATCTCTTTTTCGGATGGATTATCCAGTACAAAGCTGCTCTTATAAGGTGGCCTAAATTGTTCCGGAGAAATTTCTTCCGAAAGCACTCCAATATTTAAGGCATACTCTAAAATCCCTCGGGCATAATCTCTAAGAAGAATGTGCGATGGTGGCTCGCCATCTCTAAATATCAATTCAAATGTAGTACTCGCTATATCTCCAATAATATCTTGTTTGTTGATATTGCAAACGACACCATATGCAACAGCATAAAGCCTCTCGGTTAAGTATGTATCCTCTATATGTGAGAAACCGTTTAATAATTCTTCAACGAGATTGGGGTGAGTTGAAAGAATTCTGACTAGAGATTTTGTAGATCGATCTCGTATTCTTCGATTCGGAGTAGTCAAAAACCAAATAAGGGTGATAGCGCAAAGCCTAATTCGTTCTTTTTCGACAGACTCTAAGATGCCAGAGTGTGACCATTCAATAATTGATCTAATGATAGACTCATATTCATCATCTTCTTCAGAGCTGTCGCCGAGTGCTATATGTATAGACCAAAAGTGGTCTCTTTCAGCAATAGTTTTTTTTGCAAGGTTTCGATGAAGAAACTCAGCATTCCATGGGTGACTGGGTTCCGTTGCCAATTTCAATAAAATATCCAACGCTGGGTAACTATAGGAATGACTCTCTAAGTTATTTAAAATCTCCAGCGTCCTTTCAGAAAAAGAATTTATGCTCCTCCATAAAACAGTATTTTGAAAAGTATCGTCTAATTTCCATTTCATAACTTCATGATCAGCAGGAAGCAAATCTTCCAATTCCTTACCAAAGCATTCAGCAACAATGATTGCTAGGGCTTCAAATATTCCAGAAAAGCGATAATAACCATTATCTTTCAGTAATAGTCCTATAGGACCTCCATTTGAGAAGGCTACTTTAATGTCACCTACCTGATTTACTAATTCCTGAGCGATAAAATAATCACTAAATCGTTCATATGTAAATCTAACAATAAGGTTTCCACGCTGTTCGTGTCTATAAGAAACATCTTCAGAAAGAATCCCCTCATCGATCAATATATCGAAAAGGCTATCCCCGTGATTCGGGTTTGGATCGTAATTATTGACCAGTTTTCTAACATCTTGCTTCAAAATCCCTTCAAAATTATCAGGTAATAATTTTGAAGCGATATTGATAAGTGTGGACCTAACTATAAACTCATTCGGATTGAATCTTTTCTTTTTTGCTACAACCCTTTCAATACTTGAAATATAGAAATCAAATAATGAGGTAATAGAATTGAGCCCTTTGGGAAATGAATTCTGCCTATTTTGTGTTAAAGCTCGGCAACATGTTTTCAAAAAAAGGGGATTTGTGAATTCAGGCGCTAATATTGGAGCGCTTGGTTTGGATATCCCTTGTTGGGAGAGGAATTTCTCCGCAGCCCTATGCTCATGCCCCCTAAACCCATAATGTCCTATACGAGGCAATAATCTTTCGTCTGCACTATCGGGGAGGATGTAATTTAGATAAGTACTGCGGCAACTAAACAGCACCGCAATATACGGAAATAGTGATAAATCCGACAAAAATCCTGTTATTTGATTATTCCAGTCATCCCTGCTGTTTCCTTCATTTATAGCATCAATGACAATGAGTGCTCTCTCTCCCGAAGCTTCACCGGCTGCATCTATAGCTCCTAAGACTTGAGAATTTCTATAGTTTTGTAAGTCTAACGATTCCTTTATAAAAGCAGTTGGGTTCCCACCTTGATATTGGGCACCCAATAAAAACAACGTAGGTAAATTCATATTTATTCTATGTAAGCTCAGGTCACATAGGAGGTGTGATTTACCTATTCCAGCTTCCCCGTAAACCAGCGCAGCTTTTGTCTGAGACGAGGAGGCTTTCTTTTGCTTGATGAACGATGATAGATCCTTTATTACATTGTCTAATTTATACAGACTATTTCTAGAGTTATCATTTTTTTCAGACCAATCGATGTTCTCATATACATCTTTATAAACCGCGGCAAATAGTCCAGATATCACTTCTAGTGAAGAGCTTAATTTTGACAATCGATGGTGAAAATCCTGTTCTGCAATTCCCTTGCTAAATTCATCTTGAAAATCGTTAAGCTGATCGGACAAGTTTTTTATGCTTTCACTGTTTAATGAAATATTTCCATTCTTGTCTTCTATTTTTAAGAAAGAGAAAAGGTCAGAGCTTGCACCTTTTAGCTCTGACCTTTTCTCTTTGAGTAGTTCCCACCATGAAAAATTCAAACATAGACCATCAAAACTCTTTGCGATGGGAAGTTCGACATGTAATTCAGGGGTATACCTATCTCCTAAGCTACTTTGCGACCTTTTTGCGATATTTTTGAATACCTTTGTTCCGAGAAATGGTTCGTTAAACCAGTACAAAGCTCTACCCGAGTAAAGGGGGTCATCAGTCGTAAGAAAAGTAGTAATCTCATGCTTACCCCAGTATGAGAATTCAATCTTACGACCAACAGCTTCTGCATGGCTCGCCCACTTTTTAATATGTTCTAACCACTCATCTTCAACAGAAACTACTTGTTTCCCACCTTTCCCTTTCTTTCTGCTATCAGCTTTATCTAGAGGTAAACAAACAATATAATGGGTTAACTTGGGATGCTTTTCTAAAGCAGTAATATATGATTCATCTATTTGTTGCCAACGAGAAGGGTTCATTCCATCTAAAAAGTATTTTGCTTGCCAACATATCTCTGTACCGTCTTCAAGGATCCAGTAACATTCAACACCGGCATCACCTCCAGAGCCATCCTTCTTAACGAATCTCTTTCCATTGTCTGGCTTTTTAAGATGGGCAATTTGACAAATCAACTCTTCAAAGCCTGAGTTTTTACTACCGTCATGTGTTCTAATACAAGAGAAGTTAATATCCATATACAAAGTCTTAAATAACCGAATTTATGACAAACTAAGCACATAATCCGCCATGAAAAAAAATAGGTCAATTAATGGCAAAGGAAACGTGTCCTAGATCTTAGGCTGACAAGCCCATGGACAAAGGCTTCAGTTCTTCTATTATTTGTCTTCGGATAATGTCTAGTGATGTAAATGGCTAGAGGTCTTCACCGCTTAAATCTAACCAATTTACTAAACTCAGGGTATCACTACACTTCAAATCAATGAATAAGTTGAAGGATTAAAGATATATCACTATCATTTTTACCATTATTTATAATATTTTCAGTGAGTTAGATAGGAGGTTAGCTAATGAGAAACGTTGTTAGTGACGATAGAATCAATGATTTTCGAGACTTAGTTAACTCAAACTCTAGCTTTGTATATCAAATCTACAAAGATAAAGGCGGTAAGAATCTTTTTAACCTCGTTTGCTCTGCAATGGATTGGATCTCTGTCTCTGTTCGGCACTTAGAAAATGCGCCTGAGTTTGACAAGAACATAGATAGTAAATGTATGCAGGTCTACTCTCTGATCTCTTCAATAGACCTCATTTTTGAGTCAATAAAACAACTCCATCGAGTGTTTATGACTGATAAGAAAGATCCGTTTTATGGTGAAAAGAAATGCTTTAAAGCTCGCCTCTTCGATGATGAAGATGATAATAATTATTTTAAAACTATCAGAGCGTGTTTCGGTGCTCACCCCGTAAATCTGAATCAAGAAAATTCAAAGCGTTTCGCAAGTTGGCCATTTCCAAGTCATTTCAACACTGGTGATTTGAGTGTTCATTTGTACAGTAGAGATGTAGGTAAAGAAGACTTAACGTTAAACCTCAATATCGATGAGCTGTTGGAGTTTCTCAAAATTCGATATGAGTATCTTGATGCTATTGCTGATAGGATTGAAACGCTGTTTGTAGAGTATCAACACAAACTTTCAAAAGAAAAGATTGAGACTAAATCAGATCCTTTAGAGCAACTCTATGTTCTTCGCATTGAGTCAGAAAAACGATTAGATAACGAATATTACAACGGTGAAATTGACGATCTGATTATGATTTTTGAAGCTGAAATTACTGATCCCGCGCTTGTACACATGGCTGAAAGTTTCAAAAATTCTCTTTTACCTTTGATTCAAGAAATTAAGGCAAACCTTCAAGAAATGAATATCGTTGATTTGAAAAATGACTTAATGACGAGAACCAGTTCTGACCTTAGCAGAGAGTTAAGCTATGAACTTCCAAAGTTCTACTGTTGGGTTCACGGTGACGAATATGACCCCATGCTTCATTACTATTTAAAACGTTTCAATAAAGCCACGAATGGTAAGTTTAACTTCACGAACACTGATGACATCAAACTTACTTTTCTTAAAGCGAATCTCATGTTGACTGAATAGTGTGAACAAATAGGGCCAGCTTTTGTCTTTTGCTGTTGATTACTTTTTGTATATCAAAGTGGCCTGAACATCATTGTTTGAACTTTAAGTCGTAAATCATAATGGGGCAGAAATGTTTCAGCCTAAACAGGCTGAAACGAAGATGAACAGTTCTGTGTCTGGATTTTTCAGAGTTGGTGAATGGTCGAATGAAATCAGGTAGGGAGCAAGGAGAGACTGAGCCTGTTTTTTAATTTTTAACCGCTTGATGTGCTGGAAACAGTTGGTTCACAAAATCAGCACATGACGATATGTGATGCAAACAATCACCGACTAGCATTGAAGAACCATGTGCCTTTGAGTTTCTGAGATCAGCCATGACTTTAACCATTGACTTGCACCATGCATTGTCAGAGCTTGGGTCTTCTATATGGCGAAAACCAGAGTCTTTAATCCATCGTTGAGATACTGCGTGGTTCAATAGAGCTTTGAACATCATTCTCTTTTTAGGGGCAACTCGAAGCCTGAGTGCGTGCTCTATGATTGTATATGTTTTTAGGTGAACTTCAGGGGCTAGTGCATAGAAAAAGTAGGAATAGAGTGCCATGTTTTTAGCCACATTAAACTGTCCTTTGATTTCGTCAGGAACTTCATCGTTCAGAATTTCATTAGAAAGGTACTTATGCATTCCTTTCAGACTGGGCACGGAGCCGCAAACGGCTCCCATCAGTTGATGTTTTTTATCCATCCGCGTTAATTCTTCTAAACTTTTAAATTCTTCCATTCCAGACTCTGTAGTGTTACGCAACGCCACGTTAATGCGTGAGTGAATGTGCCACAATTATAGCGAAGCGTAAATGGTACGCGTTTACGCTTCGCTATTAGACGTTTGTTATTTGCGTGCTTTAAGTTCACGAATCAAAGCTTCATCACCAGCTTCGTGTAGCCACAACCCCCAAATTGTGATCGAACCATTATGCTTGCTGTATACAATCCACTCACCAGTTTTGTAGCTGTTCGAGACTGATTCAATTAACGACTGGTACATTGTTCCGATGTCCAAGTCTTGATCTTGTAACTTGGTGCGCTTCGCGTGATTAGCCCAGTTTTCAACAATAAATGAAGATTGTCCAAAATGAGTATGCAGGACCTTAAAACCCACTTGGTCGGATATATTTCTCAATTTACCCCGACCGTTACCGATATCACTGATGCGCTCCAAAACCGACAACACCGAAGTAACCGGAACTGCGACTGCAATGTTTTCAATAACAACATACCCTTGGTGATATAACTGCGATATTTGTAGTTTTAAAAGGTCACTAACCTTACATGTAGGGCAATGAAAAGACAGCGTCTCCTCAACCATATGCTCATAATCACCATATAACCAAGTCGACTCTAGAGCTGTATCTCTACGAACTTTCACGTCAGTTGAACGGATTATTTGTTCGACTCTATTCATTACTCCTCCTGAGCACATAACGCTTTCAGCCGATTTTCATACTCCTAGCATGCAACCTTACCAAACACAGTTCAATTTATAATCAATAGGTTAATGAGATGTATTGGGCATTAGATTGCAAAATGGCGCATAGTTTTTAAAAAGCCTACATCGACACTCCCTCGGATAACTACAGGTAAGGCAAACCTACACTCACAGATTATGAGTAAACTTTTGGGCTGAGAAGCAATGGGGCAGGTATGAGTTATTGTAAATTATGCAACAACTCAACTGCCGAGGACCTCTCGGTAATTGATTGATAAGCAATGTGCATGTTTTGGGCATTAGCTAGTTCTATTGCCAAAGCGAAGCGTTCATACTATGGCCACACTTAGTGAATAAGAGAAGCTGGTTATGCATGGAGAACAACCACAAAAAGTCTATAGATATAGAAACTTCAGCGAGTTGACCCTCGATTCTTTGTGCCTCGACAAATTGTATTTTGCTAACCCCAATTCTTTTAATGACCCCATGGACTGCCAGCCCACGATCATTTCTGACTCAAGTAAGCAGGATCTCCAAGCAATTCTGTATGAACTAATAAAGCGCAGAGTGTCCTCCGAGGCTTTATCGTCATTAAACAAAGCTCAGTTCAATAAAGTCGACGCGAAAGAGTATAGTATTCAGCTAGCAAATAATAAGGCATCTAAGGCTTTATCTGATATAGCTTACTATGCAACGAACCCTGACTATGAAGAAAATAATATCTCAGTTGAAGATGCAGAATGTTGGATTTTAACATGTGACATTCAAACCGAATTATTGAAACAATACGATAAGGGAGTTTGCTGTTTTTCTTCTACCCCAGACAGTTCCTTACTTTGGAGTCATTATGGTGATCAGCACAGAGGCCTATGTATTGGCTACTCTTTGAAAAGAAAACCAATTCCCACCTTGCACAAAGTGGATTATAGCGATGATCGTTGTTTGCGTACGAGTCTTATCGCAAGAGCCATACTTAATAACGATGTTTTCGCAAAAAAAGAACTCGACAATACCGTGTTGTTAAGAAAAGCAACACCATGGAAGTACGAATCAGAATGGAGGCTCTTTGACCATGTGGGTTTAAATGATTCCCCTCTAGAAATGATTGATATCACTTTTGGTCTCCGTTGCCCCTCGTCTATTATTCATACTGTTACTAGCGCATTAAAGGGTAGAATTACAGAATTCAGTTTCTTCCAAATGACTCAAAAAAGAGGTAGTTATACGTTGCAAAGGAAGAGCCTAGAACTGGGCGAAATTGCTAGTTACTATCCAAGGGTTTCACGGTCTGGAATAGAGATATTCGGGCCAATTACTAATGATGATAGTTAATTCTGACTAACATATGATCATTAGAAAAAGTAAGCCAATTACGGCCATATGCAGATAACTCATGATCTATAGCTAAATGATAATGGGGCATTTCCGAGTTACGCACCATAGTTCACTCTGACTTTTCGGATTAATTCTAGTATTGCAACCCAACGTCCGACTTACATATGGCTGTCCAAATTCACTTATCCACTACAGTGAAGGATATACTGAACTTAGATTAATAACATTCAAGAATACAAGCTCCTAGGTTAATTCCGCCCATGATTGAAGGTTTTGTTTAACGAGCAAAAGGTTTTGCTCGAGCATGGATAAAAGCTCTAACTCTTTGACTTTGGGTTTGAACACGGTGGCAAAGCCGAAGGTAAGTTATCCTCTAACCAACCTTTTTCATGTAGATATAACCAGAAGAATGCTGCATTACAATCGCGCTTTATATCGCGTCTGATAGTTTGTGGAAAGTGTTGGCGATAACGAAGTATCTCAAGCTGATAACGTCGCCTCTTGGACTCGTACTTACAGCGTTTTCTATGCTGCACTAATCCATCTATTGCAGAAATGAACATCTCTACACTGCCGGTAGAAATCGACAATCTCCGAGCAATTTCTTTACGGTTAAAACCTCTTGTTGCAAGCTCAACTACTGTTTTGAATACTAAATCGGTTAACTTGGATGGATTAAGTCTAGTCTTAACCTGTGCACGAAGGGCCACGGCTTTAACAAAACACCGGCTTTTACCGATATCGCGACTAATACTAGCAATCGAGTTACCTTTTCTAAGTAGCTCTAAACACTCTCTCTTTTTCGTATCACTACTATCCCGAAAGGGATTGAGCATAATTTCGGAACTACACTTCGATTGTACGGCACATTCTTCCAACCAATAACTAAACAAAATATGCTTAAAAGGATGTTGAGACGCGTTTTCACATAGTAGATATGACAAATATTTATAGTCATCTTCTTTTTTAGGTAGCAAGTTATCCGATGGATAATTGAGTTGTAAAGTAAATCGATAAAACTCGTTAGATAGTAGCCACCGTCGAACTCTATTAGCCCTAGTCACATAACCTAATTCTTGAAGTTTCTTACTATAGAAGCCAAAATCAGTTTGTGGACAATGACTAGCTCCTTCAGTCAAAAATCTATTAGCATATTGAGCTAATTTTTTACTTAATACAGAACTTTTAACGGTATAGCTATAACTATTAGGTAACCCTACATTTGTTCTCAGGCGCCCAGGTAGTCCAACATGAATCAACCAAGCTAAGTGCTTTGAGCAAGATTCAATACCTGGAATCTGGTGGCTACGGTGCCAATAAGAAACCCCATATTCTCTAATATCCGATTTAACACACAGCGGGCAGTATTTTAGGGTCAGTGGCTCCCTTTCCCTCACACAAGATAACTGACTTGTTCGTGTCGCGGTACTATTGTTATTTGAGAGAAGCGCTTTATAAAGCCTAGCAGCGTATACAGGCAAACAATTCATAAAAACAGGAGCCAAGGTCTGCTGATACAACAAATCATCAGCTTCTTCATCAGCCAACTCAGCCAAATTATTTAAACCAGCGGTTAGAAAAGGATGGATACTTGCCTTAGAGCTACCATATACAGCAGAAAAGAAATTTGAGGTTGGCTGACCTGATATTGTTAGAAAGCGAATAATTCGGCTAAACAATAGCTCGTCAGGAAAAGCATTTGGTAAGTAAAACATAACTAATATCCATCCAAGCTATTCACTAGTCAATCTTATACCTGGTCACTTTCAGGTAAGTTACCACCAAAAGTAAATGGCTTTTCACATAGCAGCCCCATCTCTTTCACGTAACTACAAACATTATTTGGTTCACTACGTTGAAGTAAATCAGGATCATCAATCAATTCGATGAGCCTATCTGTTAAGTGTAGATCTCGTAGTCTGACCTCAAATTCTGTGTGATGAGGCCTGTTATAATCACCAATAATTTTTGGTTTAGACTTACTAGGCTTAATTTTTTCTTCAGCTACATTTGGGGATAATTGGTTCTTGGAGTTTCGTCTAGGTAATGTAAGTACTTGTCTTGCTTCTATTACCTCAGTTGTCTTGGAGGATAGAGCACATGCAATGGGATAAGCGAACTCTAACACAGCACTGGATATGCTTTCATCTTTAGAGCCTATAACCAATCGTTGAGCTTCACTATAAATTCGACAAGCCATATCGATATTACCAAGTGATAACTCGTACATTTTATCATTCAACTCATCACTCAACGGCGTTTCTACGTTAGTCCATTGTAAAGACCACAACTCATCAATAAATGACTCCCAGCCAATATCATGGCGTTGCAGAGGATTCATATAAATCGTACCGCCACTTTCAGACCTGCGTGCATTTTTAAGAGTCAAAGCCAGAGATTCATCAAACGGTGGATTAGCACAAAAAAGTAACGGGACGCCAAGCTTATTTACTAAGTGATGAAGAAATTTGAGGAGATTATTTTCACCACCAGTTCTACGAAACTGTAGGTTTTGCATCTCATCAATTACCAATATCCCTAAATGGCTAGACTTCATCTTTTGTTCAATTTGTGTAAGTAACTTCGGAATTGTTGTACCTGGAGTACTTCGAGGACGTCGCATTGCTGAATCCAAACAGAACAGAATTTCTTCACAAAGCTCCCGAACACTTGATTCTCTGGGACAATCGACTTTTATCCATACTACTTGATACTTGAACCCAAGAGATTTTCCTTCATATTCACTGTGCTCAATTACATGTGGAAAGTAGCCAAGTACTTGCTCTAGCATACTTGTCTTACCTACGCCACTATCTCCAATTAATGTAATACCTTTTCCTTTTGGTACAAAATACCCTGTTTGGGGTTCAATGTTAGGCCGTTCATCTACTGGATAATGAAGATACTGTGCAGTAGTAGGCGTAAGCGGGTTCTTAGCTGAATAACCTGACTTAATAGCTCTTTCAATAGCTCTAAAACAATCAATATATTGTGGCAGGGGTTGCCGCAATTCATCTATGCGAGCTAAATATTCTTCTCTTTCCATTGAGTCACAAGAGCTACGAACATGAGCTGATAATTCTGGATAATTGCAGAATTTCTCAATAACATCATCATTGTTAGCCTTTGGAGGAAGAGATTCAATCAAAGGATTTCCTTGGTGTTCAGGCAATATAGCTTTTCTGTAACTAGCTTGCTCCCATCGCATGATACTCTTCACATTTGTTCCTTACTTATTTCTTCTTGGCAACTTCGTTATTTGATTAGAAAAGCTACGATCTTCAACTTCTATCTTATCTTCCCCTAAATCTGGGCCTAACAATCCTTTGGGCTCCTGCATAGCCATAAGCTCAACCTCGTCACTTCGTCTTTGTTGTACATTTTGAGTTCGTTCGCTCTTTGTTTTGAGTTTAGGAGCTTGCTTAGCTGATTTAAGCGCACTCTTTTGAGTTTTTTCTTTAAAATCCAAATTTTCGATAGAAGATGCTGTCACAGGTTGTTTGCGTTTCTTATTATCTAGCCAATCTTGAAGATAATAGACTTCAGACAAAGGCATTCCCTTCCATTCTTTACTTCGATCTAAAATATCACATCGAGTAAAGCCTTCATTTTCGTTAAATCTCACATAAATATATGATGTGTCATCATAGTTAACTCTAGCTTCAAGCCTATAACGACCATGATTTCTAGCGATCGCAGCCAAGTTTTCATCACGAATACGCTGGCAGGAATAATACATTGCGTTGAAGAAAACCCCACTTCGAGTCATTGAGACATCTTCTCGAGGCAATAGTCGAGCATTAATCTCATCTACCCCTGCCGTTTTAAGCGCATGTCTATGGTTTGATAAGTGAACATTCCAAAAATTTATTGGTGTTGGTGTTAAGTCATTTTCTATGAGTAAACGGCTAGTTAGAGCTAGATCATCAAAAATTTCTTTGTTGTGTTCCAATACATCTCTTAACAAGAGCGATGTGACCTCTCGCAAAGTATAAATAGCATGTTGTCTAGGGTCTGGGCTGCCTCTAACTATTTTACCACCACGGCTACTTCCTAGAAGGCGGTGTATAGACTTATCATTTAAATAGCCAAAGCGCCTTTCAACTAAGCTCTTACAATCTGGTCTGTAAGGAGGTGCTATTTGTAATTCAGTTAAAGGAACAACAAGGTCCTGAGATTTAAGCCCAATCAACTCGCCATTATCACAAATCAATCGTTGAGGGAGATGGGAACATGGCCAATCATCATTTTTTATTTCAATACCAAATTGGTGGCAATATTCGACTTTTGGTGAAAATGCATTAACTAAAGCTTGTCGTGCCGCATTCCATGAAGCGTGATACAAAGAAACATGAAAACCCACAATCATTCGACTAGCACGATCTATAACAGAATATATTGTTGGTCGACCTATCACATGATTTCTGCGTAGTTCAGAAACAATATGAACATCAGCTACAGTTGCATCGATTTCAAAACAGCTACCAGGAAAGGGGGTTCGGTCCGTAATGCTAGCTTCTACTGCTCTTTTATTTCTTAAATAATCTGTCTCACTAGTTCTCGCTCTTACCATTTGATCTTGATCTATGATTTTTTTTGACCAATTCACAAACTGCCTATAGCTAGGTATTCCTGGAATTGTATCAAAATAGTAAGCATCTAAAATTTCAAACTTATAGTGTTTCCTTAGCAGATTTTTATATGTTTCTTTTAAATTCAGACCATTAGGTTTTAAGTGAAATTTTCGTAGCGCCTTTTCGAAAGCAATACGATCTTCTTCCTTTACTATGTACGATTGAGGAGATTGAAATTGCCCTGTACGAGAAACAGAACGCGTTCCAAGGCTTTTTTTTATATTTTCTCTTATTTTACCTCTACCTCCGCTCAAGCTATATGCTGGAAGTAAAGAGTTTCTGGTTTGGCCATTTTTCCAATATAAGTTGAGCAGCCTATATATTGTCTTGTTATCAGTTTCATGTTGTTCAGCTTGTCGGGATATTTCAGGAATTTTACGCTTAGTTGCCAAATCAAAAAGAAACGCATCACTGGACACTAACATCTCAATTTTTTTGAATCGCTGCTCTCTTATCTTCTTATATTTTTCTGGAATTTTTGCTTCATCAACAAGCAAGTAAGGGCTAATTTCATAATTAAATTTTTTTATTTTCTTTTGTTTGATAAAAGTTTGGAAAGCCTCAAGTGGAAGCAAAGCCGGTCGGAGGATTTTAGACGTATCCTCAAGGCTAAATAAAATAAGAGCTGAAACATCATTTTCGATTTTTAAAATCCTATATGTCCCATCTTTAAAACCGTCGATCTCTCTAAATGCCCAAGTGCTGTTAATTTCAACAGTTGCCATTTGCCGCCCTCCTCACTTCTGAAGAAACACTACTAATCGTTATGATCGATGAGCTTTCTAGTGAAGTGGCCATATCAACAACTATCCATTTTTGAGCTATAAGAATTCTTAGAATATTAAGAGCACTAACACTATCAATATCAAACTTACTCATAATCAAATCACAGATATCTGATTTTAAATGTTTACCAACGGAAAGAAGTGTCGATGCAGGAGCAACCAATTTGGAAAGTTCATGTTGTGTGTTTGAACGAAGAGGGTCAGTAGCCCAAGATAAATTGCTGCTTAAGATTTCAGACTCGTTATTTCCGGTAAATATCTGAAAAGGTACTCCTAGTAACTCCCACCAAATTCTTTCTATTTCTATTTTTTGAAGAACTCTAGGATCATTTAACTGTTCTTGAGGCTTTACACAAAAAGCTAAATAGGATTCATAATCACCATTATTAATTGTGACCAACATGTCAGTAGTCATGATGAAAGGGATGCCTGTTTTTCTTACGGTAGGGTGATCAACACCAAGTGTATTAGCAATTTTCTGACTGAGTTCTAGAGGAAGTAATGGAAATTGCTCTCGAATATCAGATACATCGTCACGGTGCTCTAGAATGTAGAAAAGTTGAGATTCTATTGACGAGAGTAAATGATGAACTCTTCCTGTTTTCAAGCCAAACACCTCGGCTCGAAAAGCTTTAGGATCTTTAACGTCCCTTACAGTAAACCAGGGTTTATAGTTACTTACTTCGCCTTGCCCCCACTTATTCCTCAGGTGACGCCTATAATCCTCATAGTTTTCAAATTTTCTAGCCATAGTAGCTTCCATGATTAATCATCAATGGAAGCGTAGATTCGCCCATTAGTTTTGGCAAACTTTATTTTACTTAATCAAAATTTTGGCTATCTTTATTTGAAATTGGCAATCTTTATTTTACCTACACAAAAATTAAACATTCTGCCCTGCGACATAGCCACTCGACCATGCCCATTGGAAGTTGTAACCACCTAACCAACCCGTCACATCCATCACCTCACCGACAAAGTACAGACCTTTAATCTGCTTACACTCCATGGTTTTAGATGACAGCACGTCAGTATCTACGCCGCCTAAGGTAACTTCCGCGGTTCGGTAGCCTTCTGTACCGTTTGGTACAACTCGCCATTGCTCTAACGCGATCTTAACGTCTTCCAGCTCTTTAGAGTTGAACTGCTTAAGCGGTTTATCCACCAGCAGTTTACGTTCAATAAAGACTTCTACTAAACGTTTCGGTAGCACACGGCCTAAAGTATTTTTTAGCGTCTGATTCGGGTGCTTTTCACGGGATCGAGTTAAAAGCTCATCCACGTCGACTTCTGGCACTAAGTTAATGGTTACCGCCTGACCAGGCTTCCAGTATGAAGATATTTGTAAAACGGAAGGGCCAGATAAGCCACGATGAGTAAATAACAGAGCTTCTTTAAAGGTTTTGCCACATTCCGCTTCGATCTCAGCAGGCACCGCAATACCAGAAAGTTCAGCTAATGCGTCTTTATCTTCAACATGCAAAGTAAAAGGCACTAAGCCAGCGGTTGTAGTATGCACTGGTAAACCAAACTGTTCTGCTACTTTATAGCCAAACGGAGTCGCGCCCAGCTTAGGCATAGAAAGACCACCTGTCGCCACAACCAGTGATTCACACTCAATATCACCCTGTGAGGTATGCAAAGTAAAGCCTTGCTCTGTTTGTTGAATCTCGAGAGTTTCGATTTGATAACGTTGAGTGATATTTGGCATGTCACATTCATCCAGCAACATTTTTACAATGTCTTTTGCCGAATCCAAACAGAACAACTGTCCGTGAGAACGCTCTTCAAACTCGATACCATATTTGCTAACCATAGAAATGAAATCCCAATTGGTATATTGAGAAAGCGCTGATTTGACGAAGTGAGGGTTACGGCACAAGTAGTTTTCAGCCGAAACGTCATAGTTGGTGAAGTTGCATCGACCACCACCTGAGATCAGAATTTTACGCCCCGGCTTTTTAGCATGGTCAATCACCAACACTTTACGGCCACGTTTTCCTGCCTGTGCAGCGCACATTAAGCCAGCAGCACCAGCGCCCAGGATAACAACATCAACTTTTTCACTCATGACTCATACCAAAATTAAGCAATAAAAAAGGACGTACAGCGGTACGTCCTCACTCACTTGAAGCGGCATTTTAACGGTAAATGTTCACTGTTACCAAGTCGTTTAGCTGATTAAATCATAAACGCTACCACCGAGGTAAATACCACAAGAGAACAAGAGAGAATAAATAGCTCGCGCACGCGATCGCACTTACCTGTAAATACCTCATCATGATGATGATGGTACTCTTTACTTTTTAAGTAGTGGTAGAGACGAACCTGCTTGGACATGTTGCCATGTGTAGTAAAAAATCCCCCTCCGTCGACTTGCTGATAAAGTAACGGGTGAGCCTCACGCATGATGTAAATCAGAGCTCGCAGCGCAGTTAGATATCTTGCTACGTTAATACCAGTAACAATCATTAGCGCTAATAGAATGGTATCTCCACTGATCATCTTTTCCTCCCTACATCTCAAGTAAGAGGGCTACCCGGAGAAAAAGACGATCATGACAGCTGTCTTTCTGCTGCAATTAAGCAGCTGGGGCATCCATTACAGAAGATGAGCCTTCTTGTGCCAATGCCGCTAGATCCTTATCAATAAAGAACAACGCTTTACCATCTTCACCAACAAGTTCTAGCTTGTCTAAAATCCCTTTAAACAACTTCTCTTCTTCATGTTGCTCCGCAACGTACCACTGAAGGAAGTTAAATGTTGAGTAATCTTGCGATGTGAATGCAGCATGAGCTAGTTTATTAATTTTTTCAGTAATCATTCGCTCATGTTCATAGGTTTCACGAAACACTTCACCCAAGCTTGCAAAGTCGTGTCGAGGAGCTTCAATCGCACCTAATATTGGTAACGCTCCGGTCTCACTTACATAAGTAAACAGACGCTGCATGTGCTCCATTTCTTCTACTGCATGAGCTCTTAAAAACTCAGCCGCACCTTCGAATCCTTTATCTTCACACCAAGCACTCATTTGTAAGTATAGATTGGATGAGAAAAATTCGAGGTTAATTTGATCATTCAATTGATCAACCATCGCTTCTGAAAGCATAGATCGCTCCTAAATCATTGTGCAAACTAAAATCACTATAACTTATTTGATACTCAGCACAACAGCCTCATTAGATATGGATATGAGATCATCATGGCAAAAAAGATTCTAACGAGGTGCTAAAGTTTAATTATCAACCTGAATGGAGAAGGCATCATGGGTTATAAACATATCTTAGTTGCAGTAGATCTTTCTGAAGAAAGTAAATTATTGGTCGACAAAGCCGTTGCGTTAGCTACGCCTCTGGATGCTGCGATCTCGTTTATTCATATTGACGTCAACTATGCCGAACTCTATACCGGATTAATTGATATTAATCTGGCAGAAACTCAGCACCACGCCATGGAAGCATCTCAAACCCAGTTGAAAGAACTAGCAGATCATGCGAATTATCCAATCAATCACACTCTGGTAGGCAGCGGTGACTTGAGTAACGAGCTATGTGACACCATTAAAGAGTTCAACATTGATCTTGTTGTGTGTGGACATCATCAAGATTTCTGGAGCAAGCTGCTCTCGTCCACCAGACAGCTCATTAATTGCTCACCTGTTGACATGTTGGTTATACCACTTAATGACTGACGAACAATTATAAATCAGATAGAATGCGGATAATTTTCATTTACTCAACGTAATGTATGTTTTATTTATCTGCAATTACCCTTCTTTGGGCATTCTCATTTAGCCTGATCGGCGTCTATCTCGCTGGTCAGGTTGATTCTTGGTTTTCCGTATGGATGCGTGTAGCACTCGCTAGCGTTGTCTTCTTACCTTTCATTAAATTCAAGCAAGTGCCAAAAAGCCTAATAGCCAAACTGATGGCCATCGGTGGTATTCAACTTGGTCTGATGTACTGCTTCTACTACCAATCTTTTTTATTGCTCTCTGTACCTGAAGTATTATTGTTTACAGTGTTTACGCCGATTTATGTCACGCTCATATACGACATGCTTAAGGCTCGATTCTCACCTTGGTATTTAGTCACGGCGGCCATTGCTGTAGTTGGCGCTGTCTTTATCAAATTTGCTGGTATTAACGAGAACTTTCTCACTGGCTTCTTAGTCGTTCAAGGGGCAAACCTATGTTTTGCTATTGGTCAGGTCGCTTACAAGTATGTGATGGAAGAACAACAAATCGAGTTACCACAACGCACGATTTTCGGTTACTTCTATTTAGGAGCTTTTGTTGTTGCTTCGATTGCTTTCCTACTGCTTGGAAACACAGACAAGTTGCCTACAACTTCTCTTCAATGGGGCATTCTGATCTACTTAGGCGTGATTGCTTCAGGCGTGGGCTACTTTGTTTGGAACAAAGGGGCATGTTTAGTTAACGCTGGCGCACTGGCAATTATGAATAACGCTCTCGTACCTGCAGGTTTAATTGTGAATATCCTAATCTGGAACCGTGATGTAGACTTAGTTCGCCTATCGGTTGGCGGCGCGATTATTCTATTGTCACTTTGGATTAATGAAACTTGGGTAAAACGTAAAGTAGCCCTAAGCTATCAACAAACTAAAAAAGCTTAACTGTTAACACCTTAGTTCAGAATAGAAAATGCTCATCAATGATGGGCATTTTCTTTTAATTAATGGTATTGGGAAGTAAGTGAATACTCACTTGGTTGACTTATATTTAACTCAGAAAATTTCACCTGTAGCGCTTGCTGTTTCTTGGCTAACTTACGTTGTTTCTTCAACACTTTTTCCAGTTTCTTCTGGTATTTCTTCTGTGCTTTAAGTGTTTTCTTTGCCACTTTCAAAGCAGATTTACTGCTTAAGTCTACCTTAGCTTCCGTCTTTAGCTTAGGCGCTGAAACGCTAAAAGCTTCCGGCTTACACAGTCTGTTTTTATCTGCCGATGAGCGAGCACAGGAGCGGCACAGATACTTAGGTTCTGTGAC
Organism: Vibrio sp.; assembly: GCA_048259585.1. Lineage (GTDB taxonomy): Bacteria > Pseudomonadota > Gammaproteobacteria > Enterobacterales > Vibrionaceae > Vibrio. The sequence goes on from JBLXHN010000003.1 coordinate 109,933, forward strand.
AATACGGTGGATATCAGACAGAGAGGCAGTGATATCGTGGCGACTGAGTTTACATAGACGTTGAGCCATAACAACAACCAAAACAATAATGATAATGATAATGATTCTTGGTTATGTATAACTCTCCGCAGATAAAAAGGCAAGTTAGATTTTGCTTTCTGTCATTGCCGCTATCACGTAAACATCAAAACGATTCTTTTTGGTTTCTATCGCCATACTCGGCTTTTGCTCAGCTAACCACTCGGCGTAGTCAGGACGTTTCACCACAACGCGTTTAGTCGCCAGTTTTAACGCTGGGGCGAGTAATGCATCTGCATCATTATCAGCACCGACTAGAGATTGGAAAACGCGCATCTCTTTTTTCACCAATGCGGTCTTCTTTTTGTTTTCTGGATGAGGATACATTGGGTCAAGGTACACCACATCTGGGCGAACAAAGCTTTCATCATCAGCTAAGTTATTCAATGCATCATGGCTGGAAGCGTGAAGTAACGTGACTCGCTCTGATACCCATGGGCCAATTTCACTGTCTTGCTTGGCTCTATTAAGACCATCATCCAACAAAGCCGCAACAACAGGGTGACGCTCAACCATTTGTACTTTACAGCCAAGTGAGGCTAAGACAAACGCATCGCGCCCTAGCCCTGCGGTTCCGTCCAAAACCGTGGGTGTCACGCCTTTGTTAAGGCCGGCAGCCTTAGCAATCGACTGGCCTTTACCACCGCCAAACTTACGACGATGCGCGACAGCACCACTGACCCAATCAACGAAAATAGCGCCGAGTTTAGGTTCATCTACTTTACGAAGTTCTAACTGCTCACTGGTTAATACTAACGCAAACACGCTATCGTCACAGTGGGTTAACTGCCAACGTTTCGCTATTTCATTCAGCTCAGATGCGCGTTCAGCCGCTTCGCAAATCAGTTGTAGTTGCAAAGTAAAACTCCGTAATCAATATCAAGAATCTGCGCCAGTGTAGCGGATTTTCATCAGAAACCTAAGGTTTCAGTATGATAAGATGTTGGGTGCAGTCCACACCTGTCCTCAAAGGTACTTTTTTACTTAGGAAACGATATGCACGTTGCTTCTACCAAGCTTGATGATCTTGACCGCGCCATTCTAAAAATATTGATGGACGATGCTCGCACCCCCTATGCTGAAATGGCCAAACAGTTCAATGTGAGTCCTGCCACTATCCATGTGCGTATTGAAAAAATGAAATCGGCGGATATCATTCAGGGTACTGAGGTTGTAGTTAACAGTAAGAAGCTTGGCTATGACGTTTGCTGCTTTATCGGGATTAACTTAAACGCCGCGCGAGATTACCACTCAGCACTGGAAAAACTCAACGCGCTGGATGAAGTCGTTGAAGCTTATTACACCACTGGTGCTTACAACATCTTCGTTAAGCTGATGTGTAAATCGATTGAAGAATTGCAGTATGTATTGATCGACAAGCTACAAGCGATTGATGAAGTTCAATCAACAGAAACGCTGATTTCCCTTCAGAACCCAATCAATAGAAATGTAATTCCTTAGCTCTTTAAACAGTTTCAAAAAGCAAAAAGCCCAAGACACAACATTCTTGGGCTTTTTAAAATCCGGCTTACTTGTTCAGATACTTCATTAAATCTTCAGCAGAAATACCTTGCTGCGCTAGCTTTTTGGCCATGAGATCAACTTGCTCATCTTTACGAGATTCAATCACTTGTTGAAATTGATAAATAAGATCACGCAATACTGGGAGAGGAACTTGTTTTGCAGCACTACGTACTCGTTCACTGCTTTGGTTGCCCAATTCGTTAAGCAACTTACCAAACATCACCTTTTCAGGAGAGTCTTCTAGCTGTTCTAATACACGAGCCATTTCGTAAGTGGTCAGTGACATCGGCTATTTGATTCCAATAAACAATTAAAATTGACGATAAGCTGCACAATATACACCTATATTATTATTTAGAAAATAGCCGAAACCCTTCTTTACTTACGCTTACACAGTTATTGATATGCAACTCGATGCCATTTCTTTCCAGTCTTGGAAAAGAGAATAATTAAAGCGGGTGCCACTAACCACATTTGCATTGAAATCATCATTTGAGGTTCCATGTTTAAACGCTGGACACAACCAACCACCAATCCTGCACCACTCATCTGAAACAGACCTAATAATGCAGCCGCTGTTCCCGCTTTGTCGCCAAAAGGAGCAAGTGCTTTTCCGGCAGCTGCACCGAGAATCCAGGCAAAGCCAATCGATGAAAAGAAAATCGGTAACATAAATGCAAGCGCGGTTCCTTGTGAGGCCATACCTAACATCAATCCGCCACCAATGATCAAAGTGACAATACCGCCAACAAGTGTGATATGAGTCCCCCATTTGTCCATCAGCTTGGGTGCTGATAAACAAGCAATGATGTTGACCACAGCATTGACACCAAACCAGAACGTAAACTCATTCATCGTTAGGCCCAGATTCTCCATCAACACCACAGGTGCAGAAGTCACATAGGCCAGAATAACCGCCATTGCCAGCATGCAAAGAGAAGCATGGAACAGGAATGTTGGTGTCTTTAACACCGACCAATAACGAGAAAGTTTGAATACCGCTTGTTTCTCTGTACTTGGGTTAGTCTCTTTCATTCGCACCAGTAACCAAAAGCCAACCAGTAGACCGAATCCCGCCATAAAACTAAAGTTTGAACGCCAACCAAATTGCTGAGTTAACCAACTTCCAAGAATAGGCGCTAAAGCCGGAATGAAACAGATAGCGCCATTAAGGTAGCTGATCATCTTGCCGCTACGCTCTGGACCAAAAATATCGCGAACTGTCGCAAAGGCTGCTACTGATGTCGCACACGCACCTAAGCCTTGTAGCAAACGAGATATTAGCATCCATTCAATATTCTGAGCACTCCACGCCAATAAAGCGCTCACGATGTAAATGCTAACCCCTACCAATGCAACAGTTCGACGTCCAAGTTTATCCGCTAATGGCCCGGCAAAAAGCTGACCAACACCCATAGCAAATAAAAACCATGTAATTGTGTCTTGCGCTAGAGCATGTTCCACGTGAAACGCTTGCGAAATTTGTGTCAACGCAGGCAGATAGATATCTATTGCCAACGGGCTAAACAGTACCAATAAGGTTAATAAAACCATTTGCTGCTTACTTTGCACAGTTGAAGGGATCGCGCTCACTTTATGTTCCAGCCAAGTTAAATAGGAAATGGATCATAGAATAATGATGTTATGAATCCAAATGGCATATAATCATCAGTAATATTCCTGTGAGGAAAAACAGATGAAAATCGAAAAACTTGCGCGTATCGATCTCAATTTATTAGTTTGCTTGCAAGTTCTTGCCGAGGAACTCAGTGTGACTCGCGCTGCCAGTCGCCTGCACTTAAGTCAATCTGCGGTAAGCAAATCCCTATCTAAACTACGTGAGCAGTTCGACGACCCGCTGTTTGTGCGAACGGCCCATGGTCTAAAACCGACACCAAAAATGTTGTTTTTAAAACCCAAACTGGAAACCTTAGTTGACCATTTAGAACTGATTACCCAACCTGAACAGTTTTCTCCTCAATCCAGTGAGTACCGCTTTCATATTGCCGCAGTGGAAAGTGTCTACCCGTTGATTCTTCCTCACTTTCTACCTGCTATCTTTATGCAAGGACCGAATCTGAACATCAGCACTCACCCTTGGACTGACCAAACCTTCAAAAAATTACAATTGGGCGAGTTGGATATCGGTATCACAGGTAAAGATATCGATATCAACGATGCCAAGCTAACTATGCTGCCGCCGCCAGATATTTGTGAGCAGGAAATCTATCGCGATTCGCAAATGTGTGTTGTACGCAAAGATCACCCTGTACTTAAAGGGAAATGGAATTTGGAACAATATCTGGCTTTGCGCCATGTGCAGGTCCGTTGCGACGGCAGTGACCGCTGGCTTTTAGATTATCGCTTAGCCGATCTCGGACTAGAACGTGATATTGCAATAACAGTCCCAGACTTTAACAGCGCAGCCAGCCTATGTACTTATACCGACTTTGTGTTTACAGCGCCGAGTCATTTCACCCACTTAGTAGCAAAACAGTTGGATTTAGTCGTACTACCTCTACCACTGGAATTCCCCCCGATGGCCTACACGCTATTCTGGCACCGTGACCGGGAAAATGACCCAGCTCTAAGTTGGCTGAGGCAAATCATACAGACAAAAACCTTACATTTACGATAACGGGCTACAGATAACACTCTCTGCAGAGGCTTGATTAGCACATTTGCGTGTGACAGACAAAACGAGTAGCTTATCTGTTCTAGTCCAAGAGTGAGATCCAAAAAGGACAATAATTAGGAGAATAACAAGATGTACCAATCCATCTCCCAGCGTGTTAGCGAGATTCGCAACTGGCTAACAAGCAACGGTTTAGATGCAATCATCATTCCTCATGAAGATGAGTATCTTGGCGAGTATGTTCCAGCACACAACGAACGTCTTCACTGGCTTACCGGTTTTACTGGCTCAGCCGGTGCTGCAGTCATCACTCAGCAAACGGCTTCAATCTTTGTTGATGGCCGCTATACCGTTCAGGTTCGCAAGCAAGTTCCTGGTGATTTGTTTGAGTACCGCCACCTTATCGAAGAACCGTATTTGGATTGGCTGCTATCTACACTTCCAACGGGCAGCAAAGTGGGTTACGACCCACGTATGCATCGTGGAAGCTGGTTAACCGCTTCTCAAAGCAAACTTGCTGGCGAGCTAGAATTAGTTGCGACCAAAGGCAATGCTATCGACCAGCTTTGGCATGATCGCCCTGCACCTGTAGTTTCTGATATGCGCTTAATGAGCGATGAGCTAGTGGGTATCAACAGCCAAACTAAACGTCAGGAAATCGCACATATCCTTAAGAATAAAAAAGCAGACAGTGCCATTCTTACCGAATTAGATTCTATCTGCTGGTTGCTAAACATCCGTGGGTTGGATGTTTCACGTTTGCCGGTGCTACTGTCTCACGCGATTATCCATGCAGATGCAAGCGTTGATTTCTTCCTCGACCCTGCTCGCTTAGCAGAAGGCTTTGAGGCTCATGTCGGTGAAGGTGTACGAGTTCATCATCCTGACACTTTGCAAGCTGAGCTAGAGAAGCTTACGAGTAAAAAGATCATCGTAGACCCTGCCACTAGCAACGCCTGGTTTACTCTGATTCTACAAAACGCTAGCGCTGAGCTCATTCAGGATGCTGATCCTTGCTTGCTGCCAAAAGCGGCTAAGAACGCTACCGAAGTAAAAGGTATGAAAGCTTGTCATATTCGTGATGGCGCAGCGATGGCGAAGTTCCTATGCTGGCTTGATAGCGAAGTGGCATCAGGCAAGCTTCATAATGAAGCCGTGCTTTCTGATCAGCTACAACAGTTCCGCGAGCTAGACCCAACTTTAGCCGACTTGAGCTTTGACACCATTTCAGCAGCAACCACGAATGCAGCGATGTGTCACTACAATCACATGAACCAGCCTGAACCAGGAAAACTGGAAATGAATACGCTTTATCTGGTGGATTCAGGCGGTCAGTACACCGATGGAACAACGGACATTACGCGTACTATCGCGATCGGTGAAGTGAGCGAAGAAATGAAGCAGCAATTTACTTTGGTACTTAAAGGTCATATTGCACTGGCTAAAGCACGCTTCCCTAAAGGCACCTGTGGCCACCAGCTTGATGTACTTGCTCGCCAACACCTGTGGGCAAATGGTTATGACTATGATCATGGTACTGGCCATGGCGTTGGTCATTTCCTAAGTGTTCACGAAGGGCCTCAACGTATTAGTAAAGTGTTTAACAACGTTGCCTTGCTACCTGGCATGGTGTTGTCGAACGAACCAGGCTATTACCGTGCTGACGGGTTTGGTATTCGTATTGAAAATCTGGAGTTAGTGGTTGAAGTAAAAACTCAAGGTGACTTCAATGTGAATGGCTTTGAATCACTGACTCGCTGCCCTATTGATGTTCGCGCGATTAACGTCAACATGCTGACAAAACCAGAACTCAATTGGCTGAATGAATATCATCAAAAAGTATGGGATGACGTCAGCCCGCTAGTTGAAGGCGAAGTCAAAGCGTGGCTAAAACAGGCAACTCAGCCAATCGCCCATTAATAACAATTCATTTACTTTTAAATCAATCCCTTAGTGAGAAATCACTAAGGGATTTTTTATTTCTAACTCGTCAATCAACAAAACAAACTTACTCTAATCATTTAATTATTTTTTAAATAACATAACTAACTGATTTTAATCAAATTAAATACAAAACCAAAACAAAATCATACAAAAATCTCTTAAATTTAATTTGAGATCTAACGATTATTTTGTTTAACTTATATTTAACTAATCGTTCAATTAAAAAAATTAAGGAGTGATTGTGCCTAAAGTTGGAATGCCTAGCATACGCAAACCACAACTCGTCAATGCCACTATGACAGTCATTGAACGCGTAGGTTTACACGCAGCAAGCATCGCGTTAATTAGCCGTGAAGCTGGTGTATCAACAGGCATCATCAATCATTATTTCGGCGGTAAACATGGCTTGCTCGAAGAAACCATGCGCGCAATCTTGCGCGAGCACTCTGAAACGGTAATGCAATTGCTATCAGGTATACCGAAACATGAGCACCAAAAACGTATCAATGCGATTGTAGAAGCTAACTTCTCTGACTTTCAGGCATCAAACAAAGTCGCGAAAACCTGGCTAGCTTTCTGGTCTTACTCAATGCACGACCCGCAGCTCAACCGTCTGCAACGAGTGAATGAAAAAAGGCTCCTTTCTCACCTCACAATCGAACTTAAACAACTGCTACCGAAGCAGCAGGTTAAGCAAGCAGCTCACGGTATAGCAGCTCTGATTGATGGTGTATGGCTACGTGGGGCGATGAACCCTCAAGGTATTAATGCTCAACAGGCGCGCGCGTTAATTGGCGATTACTTAGAACTACAACTGGCGCAACACGCGCTAACAACTCGTTAGGTCTTCAAATGGAAAAAGCATCACTTTATACCGATGGTCGTTATCAACAGGCATCATCGGGCGAAACTTTTATTAGCTATAACCCAGCAACCGGTGAACCTCTGGCGACTCTTGGTCAGGCTAGTGAACAAGATGTTCAGGCAGCGGTAGATTCTGCCAAGCGTGGTTTTGCTGTTTGGTCGGCAATGACAGCCGTAGAACGAAGCCGAATTCTGCTAAAAGCGGTGGCAATCCTTAGAGAACGAAATGATGAACTGGCACTTCTAGAGGTATTGGATACCGGTAAACCAATCCAAGAAGCCAATTGCGTTGATATTGTGACTGGCGCAGATGTTATTGAATACTTTGCTGGTCTTGCACCTGCTCTTCAGGGCGAACAACAATCGCTTTCCGAAAGCCAGTTCTTTTATACACGTAAAGAACCACTAGGCATTTGTGCTGGTATCGGCGCTTGGAACTACCCGATTCAGATTGCCATGTGGAAGTCTGCGCCTGCTCTTGCTGCAGGTAACGCTATGATCTTCAAACCTTCAGAAGAGACACCGCTGACCGCACTCAAGCTGGCTGAAATCTTTACTGAAGCGGGCGTACCTGATGGCGTATTTAACGTTGTTCAAGGTGATGGTCGTGTTGGCCAAATGCTGACAGCTCACCCAGACATCGCAAAAGTATCATTCACCGGTGAAACGGGTACTGGCAAAGCGGTAATGTCTGCCAGCGCCCAAAGTCTGAAATCCGTCACTATGGAACTGGGCGGTAAATCTCCCCTGATTATTTTTGACGACGCAAAGTTAAACCAAGCCGTATCAGGTGCAATGACCGCTAACTTCTACACCCAAGGCGAAGTGTGTACTAACGGTACTCGTGTTTTTGTTCATGAAAATATCTATGACGACTTCATTGCTCAACTAAAAGCACGTACGGAAAAGCTGATCGTAGGCGATCCCCAAGATCCGAACACTCAAGTGGGTTCACTTATCTCTAAAGAGCATTTAGCGAAGGTTCTTGAAGCCATCGAAAGCGCAAGAAACAGCGGCGCCAAATTGTTAACCGGCGGCTATCAAGTCACTGAAGGTGAGTTAGCCAAAGGTAACTTTGTTGCTCCCACCGTGTTTGTTGATTGCCAAGACGACATGGATTTCGTCCAGAAGGAAATCTTCGGTCCGGTCATGGCGGTGATTAAGTTTAGCGATGAAGACGAAGCGGTTAAACGAGCAAACGCGACCAACTATGGTCTTGCGGCTGGCGTATTTACACAGAATATCTCCCGCGCACACCGAGTAATCCACCAGCTGCAAGCGGGTATCTGCTGGATTAACACTTGGGGTGATTCTCCTGCGCCTATGCCTGTAGGTGGCTACAAACTCTCTGGCGTTGGCCGTGAGAACGGCATCGAAACCTTAAGCCACTACACACAAACAAAAAGCATCCTGATTGAGCTGGATGACTATGTTGGAGCTTACGAGTAAGGAAGAATGATGAAACAACACTTTGATTATATTGTTATCGGTGCTGGTTCAGCAGGCTGTGTTTTGGCTGATCGCCTAACTGAAAGTGGCGAGCATTCTGTTTTGTTACTGGAAGCCGGAGGCAGCGATAAAAGCATTTTCATCCAAATGCCAACTGCTCTCTCATACCCTATGAATACACCTAAGTATGCATGGCAATTTGAATCTGTCGAAGAGCCGGGATTAGATGGCCGCCAACTGCACTGCCCTCGAGGAAAAGTGCTCGGTGGTAGTTCATCAATCAACGGTATGGTTTATGTTCGTGGGCATGCTTGCGACTTTGATGAATGGCAACAACACGGCGCTAACGGCTGGGATTACGCGTCTTGCTTACCTTATTTCAAGAAAGCTGAAAGCTGGATTCATGGCGGTGATCAATACCGTGGCGATCAAGGTCCGTTAGCCACTTGTAACGGTAACGATATGGAACTGAACCCGCTCTATCAGGCATTTATTGATGCCGGAGAAGAAGCCGGTTATCCGACGACAAACGATTACAACGGTTACCAGCAAGAAGGCTTCGGCCCGATGCATATGACGGTGGATAAAGGCGTTCGAGCTTCAACTTCGAACGCTTACCTGCGCCGAGCGTTGAAACGCCCGAACCTGACTCTGCTTAAGAATGTGCTGACACGAAAAATTGTTATCGAAAACGGCAAAGCAGTCGGTGTGGAGTTTGAACATAAAGGCCAGATCCAAACCGTATTTTCAAACAAAGAAGTGATTTCTAGTGCTGGCTCTATTGGCTCAGTACAGTTGTTACAGTTATCTGGTATCGGCCCTCGCGATGTATTGGAAAACGCGGGTGTCGAAGTAAAACATGAACTACCCGGTGTAGGTCAGAATCTGCAGGATCACTTGGAAGTCTACTTCCAGTATCGCTGCGAAGAGCCTATCACATTAAACAGCAAGCTAGGCCTTATCAGTAAAGGGATGATAGGCGCTGAATGGCTGCTTACCAAGCGTGGCCTTGGTGCGACAAATCATTTTGAATCTTGTGCGTTCATACGCTCTCGCGCAGGCTTAAAGTGGCCAAACATTCAATACCACTTCTTACCAGCAGCCATGCGGTATGATGGTCGTACAGCGTTTGATGGACACGGTTTCCAAGTACACGTTGGTCCGAACAAACCACAGAGTCGCGGTCAGGTCTGGATTCGTTCAAATGACCCAGCAGACAAACCAGGCATTTTGTTCCGTTATTTATCAGAGCAGCAAGATATTCAGGATTGGCGTGACTGTATCCGGTTGACCCGCGAGATCTTGGCTCAACCTGCGTTAGATAAATACCGTGGCGATGAAATTCAACCGGGGTTCCATATCTCTTCAGATGAAGAGATCGATGCGTGGGTTAAGCAGAATGTAGAAAGTGCTTACCACCCCTCTTGTAGTTGCAAAATGGGCGCAGACGACGACCCAATGGCCGTGCTCGACAACGAATGTCGTGTACGGGGTATTCAGTCACTACGTGTGGTGGATTCATCGATCTTCCCAACCATTCCTAACGGTAATCTTAACGCGCCTACCATCATGGTTGCAGAGCGCGCCGCAGACATCATTTTAGGAAAATCTCTTTTAACTCCAGAGCAAGCACCTGTGTGGATCGCAGAAAACTGGCAACAAGACCAGCGCGAAAACGCACCACGACGCTCATTGGACTCCCTTCAATCTTCGGAAATCAAAGATCAATAAGGAAATAAAACATGCGTAAAGTCATCACTCTTGCAGCAGCAACTATGCTGTCGTTCAACACCTATGCAAACACTTGTGAAACGGTTCGTTTCGCTGATGTCGGCTGGACTGACATCACAGCAACTACCGCTGTCACAACCGAACTGTTAAAAGGTTTGGGCTACCAAACCAAGACTGACCTACTTTCAGTACCGGTTACCTACTCCTCTATGGCCAATGGCGATATCGACGTTTTTCTAGGTAACTGGATGCCAACAATGGAAGGCGATATTGCCAAGTATCGTGATGCAGGAACGGTCGAAACTATTCGCGCCAACCTTGAAGGCGCTAAATACACCCTAGCCGTCCCTAAATATGTTTATGACGCAGGCGTAAAGTCATTTGCCGACATTGCAAAGCATGCTGATCAATTCAAAGACCGCATTTACGGTATTGAACCTGGTAACGATGGTAACCGCCTAATCCAGTCAATGATTGATAGTAATGCGTTCAATCTTAAAGGTTTCAAACTGGTTGAATCCAGTGAAGCTGGCATGGTTTCTCAAGTTAAACGCGCTGTTCGTCGCAACGAATGGATTGCGTTCTTAGGCTGGGCACCACACCCAATGAACAGCAATGTTGAGATGGAATATCTCGCTGGCGGTGACGACTACTTCGGTCCTAACTACGGCGGTGCGAACGTTTATACCAACGTGCGTAAAGACTACACGGCTCAATGCCCGAACGTTGGTCAATTACTGACAAACCTGTCGTTTAGCTTGGATATGGAAAACGTGTTGATGGAAGCCATTCTTAACGAGAAGAAACAACCATCACAAGCGGCTCAGGAATGGCTGCGTGCGAATCCACAAGCCGTTGAGCAATGGCTTGAAAAAGTGACGACTAAAGACGGTAAACCGGCTGTAGAAGCGGTAACTGCATATTTAAATAAAGACGCTTAACAAATAGTTGGCAGGGCTATACGCCCTGCCGACGAATAAGGAATTCTCGTGACTATAATTACTGAGCATAAAATCCCATTAGGAAGTTGGATGGAAACCGGGGTCGACTGGCTCACAATTAATGCTTCTGGTTTGTTTGATACTATTTCATTCTTACTTGAAAACATCATTATGTTGTTGGTTGATGTATTTAAATGGATGCCACCAGCTATCCCTATTATTCTAACCGCCGCTATCGCATGGTGGTTACACCGCAGTGTTTCGTTAGTTGTGTTTATCATCGCATCTCTATTGCTGATCTTAAACCTTGGCTACTGGCAAGAAATGCTGGAAACCTTTGTTATGGTTTTCTCCGCGACAACGATTTCCGTATTAATTGGCGTCCCACTCGGAATCATGGCGGCACACCGTCCATGGGTTTACACCCTGATGCGTCCTATTTTGGATTTGATGCAGACAGTTCCTACTTTCGTCTATCTGATCCCTACACTGGTATTGTTCGGTTTAGGTGTCGTTCCGGGGCTGATTTCTACCATCATCTTTGCCATTGCAGCGCCGATTCGTTTGACTTACTTGGGTGTTACCCGTGTACCAGAAGAGCTGATTGAAGCCGGTAAAGCGTTTGGTGCTAACCGTACAAAACTGCTCTACAAAGTCGAACTTCCTGCCGCTCTGCCAAGCATCATGGCGGGTATTACCCAATGCATCATGTTATCACTGTCGATGGTCGTGATTGCTGCACTAGTCGGCGCAGATGGTTTAGGTAAGCCAGTCGTTCGCGCATTAAACACGGTAAACATTTCGCAAGGTTTCGAAGCGGGTTTAGCGATTGTACTTGTCGCCATCATTCTGGACCGACTGTGTAAAGCACCAAACAGCAAAGAGGTATCGTAATGAAAGCCATTAATATCGAAAATCTGGATGTGGTGTTTGGTGAACAAACTACTGCCGCTACTGAGTTACTTGATCAAGGTAAATCTCGTCAGGAAATTATCGATGCAACAGGGTTAGTTGTGGGTGTCGACAACGTAAGTCTTGATGTAAACCAAGGTGAGATCTGTGTACTGATGGGGTTATCGGGTTCCGGCAAATCGAGCTTACTTCGGGCGATTAACGGTTTAAACCCGATTACCAGAGGCTCGCTTGTTGTTCAGGACAAAGATCAAAGCATAGATTTAGCAACCTGCAACGAAACGACTCTTCGTGAACTTAGAACGCACAAGGTTTCGATGGTGTTCCAAAAGTTTGCTTTGATGCCATGGTTAAGCGTTTTAGATAACGTTGCTTTCGGTCTAGAAATGCAAGGTATGAGTAAAAAAGAACGCCGCGAACGCGCACGTGAAAAGCTTGAAATGGTCGGCTTAGCAGAATGGGAAGATAAACTACCTCATGAGCTATCCGGAGGCATGCAGCAGCGTGTTGGTCTGGCGCGTGCATTTGCTATGGATAGCGACATTTTGCTAATGGATGAGCCTTTTTCTGCACTCGATCCATTGATCAGAACGCAACTGCAGGATGAGCTATTAAGCCTGCAAAAACGCCTCAACAAAACGATTGTGTTTGTTAGTCACGATTTGGATGAAGCTCTTAAGATTGGCTCACGTATTGCGATAATGGAGTCAGGCAAACTGATCCAATACGGTAAGCCTGAAGAAATTGTTCTTACCCCAGAAACACAATATGTTCAGGATTTCGTGTCTCACACTAACCCACTCAATGTTCTGAAAGGTCGCTCTTTAATGAACAGTTGCGATGAACTTAAACAAGAATCTGGTCGCTGGCAGATTTGCCAGCAGGCAGATATTTGGTTAGAGAAAAACGATAGTGACTGGAGTGTGTCATCTTCAACCGCACTTAAGCTTATTGAGTGGAATGGTGCGGTTAGCTTCGGGGAACTATCAAATGATTCGCTAGTTATCGCTTCACCTGATATTGATATGCGCGAAGCTATTGAGATTCGCTATCATACCGGTAACCCAATTGTACTTATTGAAGATGGACAGTTGGTTGGTACTTTAAGTGATCATGATTTCTACCACGCGCTACTTGGTAAATACAATCAAGAGCTCGCTGCGTAAAAGATAAAACTAAGGCGACTGTAAAGTCGCCTTGTTTATGTTTCACGTGAAACATCTTCATCTCTACCCTGAGTATGCAGAGTGCCAATCTTGCCAAACCGCTTCCAATCCTTTGCTTTTCATTGCTAGAGCAACGTCATTAGCAGATCGTTCATCGCTGATAGCAAACTGTTCGAGTTCGACCTCTGAATTGGCATAACCCCCGGGCTGCGTTTTTGACGCAGCAGAGATACTGGTAATTCCCAGCACAGCAACGTTATCTCTAAAGTTAGGCGATTCTCTAGTAGATAGCGATAGCTCTACCTCGCAGTTCCACAATCGGTAAGCACAAATTAGCTGTACTAGCTGCTTGTCACTCATGACTGATTTAGGCTGCAACGATCCAGCACACGGACGTAAACGTGGAAAAGAAATTGAGTAACGACTTTGCCAATACGCCTTTTCTAAATAGTCGATATGGGCTGCGACATGAAAACAGTCTGTGCGCCAATCTTCTAAACCGATTAACGCGCCCAGACCAATCTTATCAATACCCGCTTTGGCTAACCGCTCCGGTGTGTCTAGGCGATATAGAAAGTCCATCTTCTTACCACGTAAGTGGTGCTTACTATAAGTCGAAGGATGGTAAGTCTCCTGATAAACCATTACGGCATCTAAACCTAACGTTTTTAGTTCCGCATACTCCGCTTGGTCTAGAGGCTGAACTTCCATAGCTAGATAGTTAAATGAAGACTTAATCAGAGGAACGGTTCTTCGAAAATAATCCATTCCTACTTTGGTTTCATGCTCTCCTGTCACCAACAACACACTATCAAACCCCATCCGTTTGATCGCACCAACTTCAGCCTCAATTTCATCCTCAGTTAAGGTTTTACGTTTGATACGATTACCCATCGAGAAGCCGCAATAGGTACAGTCATTACTGCATAGATTAGATAGATAGAGAGGAACATAAAACGACATAGTATTACCAAAACGCTGACGTGTTTTTAGGTAAGACTGTTGTGCCATCTGCTCTAAATAGGGTTCTGCGGCAGGAGAAATCAGCGCTTTAAAGTCTTCCAAGTTGCGCTTATCCTTCGCTAACGCCCTTTCAACATCACCTGACGTTTTGCTGTAGATGGAGAGTTTGATGTCATCCCAATCAAACTGCTTGAAGCGTTCCACAAAGCTCATTACGCACCTCCAAGGAAATCCGTAAATGGACTAGAAGCAACCGCATGATTCATCTTACTGGCTAAGCCGCTTTCAAATGCCATTCGGCCAGATTCAACAGCCAGCTTAAAAGCCTTAGCCATCACGATAGGATCCGCAGCAGTCGCAATCGCTGTGTTAACCAACACTGCGTCTGCACCTATCTCCATTGCTAATGCAGCGTCAGAGGGAGAACCAATACCGGCATCCACGATAATGGGAACGTTAGCTTGTTCGATGATGATTTCAAGAAACTCTCTCGATACTAATCCTTTATTTGTACCAATAGGTGCACCAAGTGGCATCACAGCAGCACAACCAACTTCCTCTAACCGCTTACACAAAACTGGGTCAGCGTGACAATATGGTAGGACAATAAAGCCATCTTTCACCAACTGCTCAGCAGCGAGTAAAGTTTCGATTGGGTCTGGCATTAAATACTTTGGATCTGGATGAATTTCCAATTTTAGCCAGTTTGTGCCCAACGCCTCTCGAGCTAAATGAGCTGCAAAAACCGCATCTTTTGCGTTTTTTGCACCAGAGGTATTGGGTAGTAGGTTCACACCCGCTTCAACTAAGGGCGACAAAATATCGTCGTCTCGCGATTCCAAGTTCACTCGCTTTAACGCCATAGTCACCAGTTCTGATTCACAAGCTTTAATCGCATCTGCCATCACTTCGCGATTTGAAAATTTTCCAGTTCCGGTTAACAAGCGAGAGGAAAAATTCTTACCCGCTATGTTTAGGTAACCCTGTTTTACATTACTTTCAGTCAACATCACGCTAGCCTCCTGCTATCGCTTGGAATAAAGATATCTGGTCGCCTTCGTTTAAGGTTTTAGTTGGCCACAAACCTTTCGGTATTATTTGATCATTGATAGCAAAGACACATCCATGAGTAGGCAGTTCGAGTTGCTGCTGTAACGATGCTAACGTACACCTTTCTTCGACTTGTTTTGCTACGTTGTTTACCAAGACACTTATATACATGAAGCCTCCTCAGTATTGTCACTAACATGACCCTGTTGATTGACACCACATACGGAACAACACGGATCCGCTAACAAGGCCCATTGATGCCATTGCATGTTTTTCCCGTCAAACTGATGTAATTGGTAAGGTTTAAATTCGGCAAGACCAATAATGTATTGAAGTGCTAGCAACGCTTGTAAATTACCGATAGTCCCGACTACTGGACCTACAACACCTAACTCAGTGCAATTACCTATCTGGTCATTTTGCTCAATGGGTACCATGCAGGCGTAACAGCCCTGATTCGCTTTTCTGGATGCAAAATCAAAGGCAATAATCTGTCCATTCCAGCCAATAGCAGCTCCGGATATCAGCGGTGCTCGAGCATCAAAACATGATCGGTTAATTAAGTGGCGGGTATTCAAGTTATCTGAACAATCCAACACCACATCCGCCATGGATACTTCCAGTGGCAACAAATCCCTATCAGCTCGTCGTTGTACCGTTCGAATATGACACTCTGGATTTAAAGCTCGTAGTTGTTGCGCCAATGCATCTACTTTTGGTGTTGATAGATGATGGTTACGAAAAGCGACTTGACGAGATAAGTTAGAAATTTCTACCTCATCATCATCACAAAGAACCAGCTTTCCGACTCCTGCTGCCGCCAAATACAGAGCAGCCGAGTTACCTAAGCCTCCGCAGCCGATGATTAGTACAGAAGAGTCACACAGTTTTTGTTGCCCTGATTCACCGATCTCAGGTAAGCATACTTGGCGTTGATATCGTAAAAAGGCATTGTCAGATAGCATCGAACACCTCCTGCTTATTCAAGTTACGGCTAAATTTTGACTGCAACTCTCTTACGCTCGCTTCCACGTTTTTTGCTTCGGTAATCGCTCTGACCACAGCAATGCTAGCAACCCCCTGCTCGAGCACTTGCAGAATATTGTCTAAATCAATACCGCCAATCGCAACGCTTGGTACTCCGGCAGATTTGCCATAAGGCATACTATCAAGCAGTTTTTGATAAAGTCCCAATCGTACTAAGCCTTGTGGTTTCGATGGCATTTGCTTAGTAGTGGTAGGAAATATATGTCCAAGGGCGATGTAGCTTGGTGATAGCTGATGGATACGTAGTAATTCAAAATAGCCATGAGTGGATAACCCCAATGCCACCCCACTCTCTGCGATAAGCTCCAAATCCGCGTCTAGTACATCTTCTTGACCAAGGTGAACACCAAAAGCATTGTGCTTCAAAGCCAACTGCCAATAGTCATTAATAAACACTTGTGCCTTGTGTTCTCTACCCAACTGGATAGCTTTAGCGATTTGTTGTTCTAAACTTGGCTCATTCGGGTCCTTAATCCTTAGTTGTATGGTTTTAATTCCCAACTTAAGCAATCTTTCAATCCATTCAACATTGTCAACGACTGGGTATAGACCCAATGATTGTTTACCTAGAGTGGTGAAGCCTGTTTGAGCAATAGAAACTGCAGGTTGCTCAATAAACGGAAAATGTTGAAACTGTGTCGGCCATGTTTCACGTGAAACATTCATTGCAGCCCGACTCAAAACAAGGGCATCTTCCAGAGGAAAATCGAGAGCGAGAGCGGCTACGACCCAAGCGAAATGACGCCAAGATTGATTCGAAGATAAGGTCTGACTATGAATCAAGAGTGTTGTTTCATCTAGATGAAGCCAGCTATCTACCAGACGTTCATCATAAGAAATGCCAATTTGAACAAGATTAGGTAGATAAACCTCTTGAGGTTCTCCCCCGTAGAGGAACGTCAGTTTACTCTCTAGATCACCGTCGCAACTTAATTCAAATAAATTGCTGTATAAACGAGAAGTCTCTGTATCAACAAGTTCAATACATTGGGTCGGGCTTACGCCCAACTCAATGTGACTGATATTGAAACCCTGCTCAGCTGCGAGCAGCAAAACTTGTTGAACTTCTCCCGTAAACTCAAGGCAATGAGATGGGATAAGTATCTTCACAAGTTACTCCTCCGTTACGACAGAGTTCTGTTTGACTACTGGATGGTAAAGCTCAGAACCTGACTGCAAAAACTCCTGAGATTTTTGACGCATACCTTGATCCACTTGTTCAAATAGCAGTGGGTCATCCAGCATTTTGATTTCGATGGCTTGATCAGCGGCAACTTGCTCTTTGTTATTCGCGTATTCCCTAACCTCTTGTGAGATCTTCATTGAACAGAACTTAGGTCCACACATAGAACAGAAGTGAGCTACTTTTCCAGACTCTTGAGGTAAGGTTTCATCGTGGAAAGAGCGAGCAGTGATTGGGTCTAGTGACAAATTGAACTGATCTTCCCAACGGAACTCAAAGCGAGCTTTAGACAGCGCATTATCACGAACTTGCGCGCCAGGGTGGCCTTTTGCTAAATCAGCCGCATGTGCTGCCAGCTTGTAGGTAATCAATCCTGTCTTAACATCTTCTTTATTCGGTAACCCTAAGTGCTCTTTTGGCGTTACATAACAAAGCATGGCGCATCCATACCAGCCAATCATCGCCGCGCCAATACCGGATGTGATGTGATCGTATCCAGGAGCGATATCAGTCGTTAATGGACCAAGTGTATAGAATGGTGCTTCATGGCAATGAGCTAGCTGCTCTTCCATGTTCTCTTTGATCATGTGCATCGGAACATGGCCCGGGCCTTCGATGATAACCTGAACATCATATTCCCAAGCGATTTTGGTAAGTTCGCCAAGTGTTCTTAACTCCGCAAACTGAGCTTCATCATTAGCGTCAGCAACCGAACCAGGGCGTAAACCATCACCCAATGAAAGTGAAACATCATACTTCGCACAGATCTCACAGATCTCTCTAAAATGGGTATAAAGGAAGTTTTCCTGATGATGTGCTAAACACCATTTAGCGATAATAGAGCCGCCGCGAGACACAATGCCAGTAACGCGTTTTGCTGTCATTGGAACATAACGAAGAAGTAGTCCTGCATGGATAGTAAAGTAATCCACACCCTGCTCAGCTTGCTCCAACAAGGTATCGCGCATCACTTCCCAAGTTAAGTTTTCAGCGACACCGTTTACTTTTTCTAGCGCCTGATACATGGGAACTGTACCAATTGGCACTGGGCTATTACGTAGTATCCACTCACGGGTTTCATGAATATTTCTACCCGTTGAAAGGTCCATAACCGTATCTGCCCCCCAACGAGTTGACCAAACCAGTTTTTCTACTTCTTCTTCAATTGAAGAGCTCACAGACGAATTACCAATGTTGGCGTTTACTTTCACTAAGAAGTTACGGCCTATAATCATAGGTTCAGCTTCTGGGTGGTTAATATTACATGGAATTACCGCGCGCCCTTCAGCCACTTCTTTGCGCACAAACTCAGGAGTTATGTCTTTTGGCAGATTTGCACCAAAGCTCTGTCCTGAATGCTGCTGGTTGAGTTGTTCATCTTGGTAACGGCGATTACCCATGTTCTCTCGCAGCGCAATAAACTCCATTTCAGGGGTAATGATTCCCTGACGAGCATAATGAAGCTGAGTCACTCGTTTACCTTCTTTCGCACGACGTATCGTCGGCAAGTTGCCATAACGTAGCTCATCAAGCGTTTCGTCTGCTAAACGTTCTTGGGCGTATTCAGAGCTCATTGCTTCCAATACTTCAGTATCGTTGCGCTCTTCAACCCACCCTGCACGTAACTTAGGTAGTCCACTGTATAGGTCGATTTGATGTTCTGGGTCAGTGTAAACACCCGAAGTATCGTAAACGCAAATGGGTTCATTAGGTTCGAAAATCGGTGATTCTTTACTGCCACCGACTAAGCTATCAGCAAGTGAAATTTCGCGCATCGGTACACGTAAATCAGCACGAGAGCCGACGACATGGGTCTTACTAGAATTTGGATAAGGTTGAACAGAGAGGTTCTCGATAAACTGTTTTGCTTCCAGTCTCGCTTGTTTGCGATTCGACATAGCATTTTCCTTGTATTGTTTTTAGGGATAAATGCTTGACGGAAAAATGTGACAATAAGAGATGAGTCAACGGATCTTAGATGTAGGGCGATAGGCCAACAGATCTAGAAAGAGAGTCTTCTCTTGTTCCCTTCGCTGGTATTAACCAGATCAGGTTCAACGGATCCCGAATAAACGGTCTCAGCCTTATGGCACTCCGACAAGTAGATCGATTATAGAGAAAGGAGCTAAGTTAACCAAGTGTTAAAGTAGAGTTTTTAATCAGATTTAGCTTAGGCTCTGATTAACCACTGGTAAGCTAACCACGCCGCAGAAATACTCAACAACACGTTTAGTAGCACGTTAAAACCCATTTTTACAAATGCGCCTTGCTGCATCAGTAAAACGTTATCCATCGAAAAGGTAGAGAAAGTGGTGAGTGCACCAAGGAAACCGAGTCCGATAATTTGACGCCATGGATACGGGGCGAGCCATTCGTTTTCGACCGCCGCAATCAGTAACCCCATTGCGAAAGAGCCCACAATGTTGACTGTCAACGTACCATACGGAAAAGAACGACCAAAAAGAGTGACGCACATTTCTGAAACTAGATATCTTGAACACGCACCAACTGCACCACCGATCGCGATCAAACCCAAAATAGATAATTGCCCCATAAAACCTCCAATTAATAATTCAGCTATTGTACTGGTTTATGGCGTATAAAAGAGACAAAACAGTGAAAATATAGTTCTCAAAGTAGACATTAGAATTCCCAAAGTTTCAAATATTTAAAAAGTTACAGGAGTCACTTATATCACTTCTACATATCCCATTAACCCTGTTTTCATATGTTCGATCACATGACAGTGATACATCCATCGCCCAGGGTTATCTGCAACAAATACCGCTTTAGCAGAACCGTTTTTACCGAGTAACACCGTATCAGTATGAAATGGAGTTTCAACCGGATTACCATTCAATTCTAAAACCGTAAATGTATGACCATGCAAGTGGATCGGGTGATGATACTGAGTCACATTCTTTAAGTTAAAAATATAGGTCTTGCCAAGCTCCAGTTTCGCTAGCGGTTCAGGGATGTCATCAGAACTCATCCCTTCCCAAGCACGTTTGTTCATTAACCAAAACTTGGGGACAGTGTTACCTTTTCCATCTGTTGGGGTAACGGCGCCTTCCCATTCGAAAACAAAATCAATCGACTCTGCGTGGTCTAAATCTACTTTAGGGATCGGATTTAGTGGTAATGAAGGGATAGCGCGATTCTGCTCTAGCGAAGATTGCACACATTTAAACTCGCACAGAGGGAATGGGAACTTACCTTTCATTTGACGTACGTAAACAGTATCTCCAGATTGCGGAGCAATAAAGGCCAGATCTACCCTCATCCCAGGTCCGATCTTATGCTGTGTGAGTTTGTAAGGCGTTTTTATCGGATTACCATCAATAGCAATAATCCAAGCCTCAGCGCCTTCGATAGCGATTGGGTAGGTAATCGTGTTATCAAGGTTCGCTACCCTTAACCGAACTGTCGCGTTTTGCTTAATCGTGTAATTCGGATTATGAACACCATTCACCGCCCCCCACTCTCCTGGCGTCCCCATGCGAGCACTATAACGAGGGATCATCAGGTCTTTCCATTGACCGCTCTTATCAAGGTGCCAATGCTTGAGAGCTAACTCATGTTCTTCATCAAACTCAACAGGGGCCGCTTCTTCAACAATAATTAAACCAACCAACCCCATGCCAAGTTGTTTAACACTGTTCATATGTGGGTGATACCAAAAAGTGCCCGCATCAGGCGGCGTGAACTCATAAACAAATGTTTCACCCGGCATAATCGGCTTCTGACTTAAGAATGGAACCCCATCCATACCAATAGAAATACGCAACCCATGCCAATGAATTGTCGTCGGTTCATCCAATTTGTTGGTAAAGATGATCGTTACTTTTTCCCCCTGACGACAGCGTAATGTCGGAGCGGGTATTGAACCATTGAAGCCAAGAACAGGAGTGACATAACCCGGAACGATCTCAGCAGAAGAAGTTTCTGCTGTAAGTTCATAAACATATCTTTCCTGATCAGTTCGAATCAATGAACAGGCAGGTAATAACGTAGATAGCCCAAGAGCTGAACTAACTGAAAGAAAACGACGACGAGTAATATCCATTTCTGCCTCAGATAAAGCAACACAACAAAGTGTTAATAAAACTTATTCTCATCATAATGTAAACAACAGTGGCAATTAAATCGCTCTAGCCCATCTATTTTTTAATGATGCAGTTCCTACCGTTGCGTTTCGCCATATACAGAGCCGAATCCGCTTTGCTGAATAAACTGTGTAGAGTGTCACCATTACTAACTTCGCTATAACCAACACTGATAGTAACAGGGATAGGAAGCATTAAGGAGGCTTTGGTTTCAACAGCCTTACGTATCTCTTCCAAAAGCCTTTTAACACTCTCAGAATCGCTCTGAGAAAGAAAAAGAACAAATTCTTCGCCACCATAGCGGCCAATCAAATCTTGTGGCCCCATAAATGATGTGAGGATGTTAGAAACTGCAATAAGTGTATTGTCACCGACATCGTGTCCAAAAGAGTCATTTACTTTCTTGAAATGATCGATATCAACAACAGCAATCACACCTCGAGAGCCAGACTTGGATAAAGATTGAGAAATCCGCTCATTGATATAGCGCCTGTTGTATAACCCCGTCAGTTCATCACGGATAGAGCGCTCGTAATGCCAATCGATCTGCTTAAACAAAAATAGGGACAATAATGAACCAAGCAAAAAGAAACATACAATGTTCTGAGTTACAACGACTGCCACACGATAGTAATCAGGACTGTTAGTTATACCCAAAGCGATAGTTGGAAAGCTAGCGGCAACCATACAAACCACAGCAGAGAGCGCCAACATGCGCTCACCTCTTCCGTTCAGATGTCGATTCTTATAACAGACCCAGCATGCTGCTAGATAAACCAGAATAAAGTTAAAAAAAGCTAACTGAACTCTCAACTGAAGGGTTCCGGGCCAGTTATAGTAAATTACGTACTGAAAAATTGTGTAAGCAAGAACGTGGCTTACAGCCAGTTTCCATAGCCAAGACTTTATTGATTTCTTATACCAACTTAGAGTTCCAAATAACAACAGATAAGCAACACTCATATAGAGAGCGTTATTAACTAATACGGAATAGCCAAGAGGAACCCAAGAACGGATCGCCATAGCAAAAAAAGCTGAACCTAAGAACAGAAAAAATAAGAAAAAGTACGATGCAGAGAGTCTTTGATAACCAGACAAACCACTACGAATTTGTAATAAGAACAAACATCCAACAACACTGCAGAGAATATTGTTTAAGACGCTAGCAAAGATAATTAGATCGGAGGCTGAGTAAATCACGGTATGGCGTTTATATAAGCAAGTAGGGCGATAATATCACCGATATTAATGATAACAAAGTAACCAATTAGGTAAGCATATTTTCATTACTTGTGTCGATACCTACTATCAACTGACTAATAACACTTACTTGCTAACAAAAAAAATCCAAATCTTTCACTTTATTCTGTTATAAATCTTAGAAATATAGACATTCGAGAACCCATCTCCGATCAGGGTCGACGCCTTCGATCACTTGCGGCGCATCTTTAAGATATTGCTTACTCACCACAACACAACCAAAACACTTGTGGTGAAACTCAACAGATTCTTCGCAGCGGCTAGCAAAAACGGGCATGAGTTTAAGTGATACATTGCGTTCTTTCTTGCTCTCTTTAAAAGACAGACAACCTTTGAAACAAAGAGAAAAACTTACTCTATTACTCAAACCTTTGGTGTGAATTACGCAGAATCAACTTAGGTTCAAACGTTTCCGACGGCATTACTTCATGCTTGTGAATGAGATGATTGAGCTGTAACGCGGCAGCACGAGCCATGTCGCTGATTGGAAAATGGACCGCGGTCACTGTCGGATAGAGCTCCGCGCAACGATCGACACTGTCAAAACTGACAATCGATATCTGCTCTGGCACCTTGATGCCTACTTCATGTAAATATTGCAAAACACCAACGGTCATTTCTTCACTGCAAGAGTAAATCGCCGTCACTTGTGGCGCGGCTTGAAGAATTGTCTTTGCGGCAAGGTATCCGCTTTGGCGTCCGTAGTCTCCTTCCGCACACCAAGCCTCTGACACTGCAACTCCCGCTTCCATCATTGCATCTAAATAGCCTTGTTTACGAAGAACGCTATTGTCTCTGTGGGAAGGTCCCGCAATGCATGCTACTTTGGTATGGCCGATATCAAGCAGGTGCTGAACCGCAATGAAACTCGCTTTGCGGTGATCAAAAGTAATGCAGCGCTGCTCTAACCCAGGGACGTAACGATCTAACAGCACAAATGGTGTCAGCGTTTCTGATAAAGTGATTAACTCTTGATCAGATAAGTAGCGACTGTTCAGCACATAGCCTTCGCATCGGAGGTCGTTAAAGCGTTGTATCGCCTCCATCTCTCCATTGGCGGAGTGATGCCCTTGCGCAGTGATTAGAAACTTTTTGTGCTGATCGAGCTCTCTTTGTACTTGATCCATCATTGCACCGAAAAAACCACCGGTGTAGTAAGTCACAAGCAAGCCAACCATATTAGTGGAAGAAGTAGCCAACGAGCGCGCAATGGCACTAGGACGGTAGTTCAGCGCTTTCATCGCCTCTGCTACTTTTCGCTTTGTCTCCTCTTTAAATTTGCCCTCACCATTAATAATTCGAGAAACCGTTGAACGATTGACACCCGCCAGCTCAGCAACATCTTTTATTCTAGCCATAACAACCTGTACTTCATTGCGATATAAAGAGGCTACAGAATATAAGGACATAACTTTAGGGGGTATTCTGGCAGCCATAAAACATCCTACACTCGGTTAGGTATACTGGATAGATAAAGCCGTGTAATCCGTGACTTCGATTGAGTGTCTTGCAAGCAAGGCGGCAAGTTTGTCATCGGTCAGCACGTTAAGCTCCTTCTTTCGTTGTGCGGAATAACCACTGTTTTGGCAAAGCGCATTGTCAAGGATGGCGGGGTGACACATAACTTCAACCACCTCATAGTTTTTCCCCAGTTTTAGCAAATGATCCACAATGCCTATCAAGTCGACACCTTGATCATAAAACTGGTCCGTAAAGTAGTAATTGACACCTGGTACCTTCTGTCCTCTAAGCGGCACTCGATATTTAGCTGCTACTTCCGTAACAACAGGCAAAAACTCTGGATGTGTATGCGCATGATGGTGGCTATCGATATGACTGAGGGTCAATCCTGTCTTAAGAAAGGCTTCAACTTGTGCAATGCATTCCTCATAGATAGCTTGAGAACAAAATCCTCTCTGTGACCAGAACGGTGAATACTTATAAAACTCTCCATTGTCGTCGCATAAGTTTGCTGAAAGAGTTAAAGGAGCGCCCATAGTAAAACGCAAATGAATGCCCACTTTTAGCGTAGGGAGCTTTTTGGCCAAAGCGACAGCGTGTTGCTCTTCCGGTGAGCCAACGAGTAGTGTTGTAGAATGAACAACTCCCTCTAGATGGGAGCGCACGATTCCCTCATTGACCCCTTGTGTTAAGCCGAAATCATCTGCATTGAAAATCACTTTCATCGCTTTGGTCGCTCCTTATCAATGACTTAAGGTAAATTGAGGTAAATAGTGGTGGTTTTGCTTTAGAATCTCATCAAGTATGGATTTTGCTCGACCAATATCTGGGACCAACGGATTGTTCGCTAGCGCCATTAATCCCTGTTCATAACTACCATGCACCGCGGCTTCAATGGTCAGCTGCTCGTAAGCTTTGACTTGATGGAGCAACCCTTTCACATTTGGCGACAATTCCCCAACAGCGAGAGGTTTAGCACCCCAAGCACCCACTACAGCCGTACACTCAATCACGGCGTCATCAGGTAACCCATTAATTGCGCCATTATTAGGCACATTCACAACGTGCAGTGAATTTCGGTTGTTGTAGATCGCATCCACTAAATTAAGCGAAGCATCAGAGTAGTAAGCACCACCACGCTCTTCCAACTGCGAAGGCTTATGGTCCAGACTTGGCTGCTGATACAGCTCAAACAACTCTGCTTCGGTCTGCATCACTTGCTCTGCTCGCGTTCCGTTCTCTGCTGCGCTTAGCTTTTCTTCCGCTAACATCGCATCTGTTTGGTAGAAGTATCTATGGTAAGGGCATGGAATCGCATTTAGCGCTTTCAAAAAGCTTGGGTCCCAAGGTTCTTCCCAGATATTTTTCATGCTGAAGTTGGCGCCATCTCCGACTTTCTCTAGCACGGTATGAGTGATATCTTCACCGTCGAGCCAAGCTTTATGAACCCAAACAAGATGATTTAACCCTGCGAACTCCAGCTGAACTTCATTGGGTTGGCAGTTCATCATCTCGGCAATCATCATTTGCATAGAGACTGGAACATTGCATAAACCAATGCTTTTAACCTTGGTGTATTTGTTGACAGCCTCACTCACTAGCCCTGCCGGATTGGTAAAATTGAGCATCCAAGCATTCGGGGAGAGCTCTTCAATATCGCGGCAAATATCCAGTATCACAGGAATGGTTCTTAATGCTTTTGCAAACCCACCAGGACCCGTTGTTTCTTGACCAATGACGTCATATTTTAAGGGGATTTTTTCATCACTCGCTCTCGCGGCAAGACCGCCAACACGAAACTGGGTCATAACAAAATCTGCGCCTTTGATGGCCGCTCGGCGATCAAAGTCTGCGGTTACCTCAATATCCGCTCCGACTTTGGCGATCATGCGTTTCGCCAACCCGCAAATAATGTCTAATTTCGCTCTCCCTTCTTCAATATCAACGAAGTGGATCTGTTTTACCGGAAGCGACGTCAACCTTTTAAGTACACCTTCTACAAGCTCCGGCGTGTAACTGCTACCACCGCCAATAATGGCAAGCTTTAAGCTATCTCTAGACATTCGTCGTTACCCCGCAAGTTGTTTATGTAGAGCGACCATTTCTGTCGCCAGTTCATGAGCCAAAATAGTGGTCATAAGGTGGTCCTGAGCGTGGACCATCACCAAAGTCATTGGAACCTTGCCCTCTCCTTGGTCTGCTTCAATAAGTTGAGTCTGCACTAGGTGCGCTTTGTTCAAGCATTCTTTGGCTTGAAGCAATTGACTTTCAGCAGTTGAAAAATCTTGCTTGCGCGAAAGCGCTAATGCTTCAAAACATAGGCTTCTGGCCTCACCTGCATTACAAATGATCTCCATCACCGTCATCTCTTGATCCATATATCTCTCCAAAATTGTCAATTATTGGCTGCCTATACGGCAGCCGAATGTAAGATTTAAGCGGTAGCACTAACACCACTTGCGCTTGTCTCTAACTGTGACTCTTCTTGCGGCTGCTCTTGAGCTAACAGTTCGCGTTCGTACATTTTGAAGAATGGGTAGTAGAGCAAGATGTCCATGATGAATAACAGAACCACCATAACAACAGGCATAAATGTCCATCCAGCACCCCATGAAGCACCAATAATCGCAGGTGTCGTCCACGGCAATGTCGCGATACTCATGCCAACAAATCCAGAATGAACCGCAATGTAAGCAACAACAGCGTTAATCATTGGTACAAGAACAAATGGCAAGAAAAGTGTTGGGTTCATTACGATTGGGCCACCAAAGATAACGGGCTCGTTAATTTGGAACATCCCTGGAATAGCACTCATGCGGCCGAGGCTTTTTAGATGCGCAGAACGACTAAATGCCATAAGTGCAACTAGGCCTAAAGTGGCACCTGAGCCACCAATCAAGATGTAGTAATCCCAGAATGCTTGCGTAAAGATATTAGTAACGGGCTCCCCTGCCATAAACGCTTCGATATTGGCTGTCACATTAGTAAGGAAGATCGGCGTGACTAGACCCACAACGATTGCGCCACCATGTATGCCCGCAAACCAAAGCAATTGACAAAGTAAAATGGCACCGAGGATCGCAGGTAATGTGTTGGATGCGCTGACTAGAGGTTTGAACGCTTCTAATATAGCTTCAGGAATAAGCATGCCATGAATGGCTTGAAGCCAAATACTGACTGGGTAGATGGTCACAAAAATCGCGACAACCGGTAGGAGTACTTCAAACGAACGTTGGATAGCTGGCGGAACTTGCTCAGGCATTTTTATCGTGATGTTGTACTTTTTCATCAGACGATATAGCTCTACTGAAAAAAATCCAGACAACACAGCAGTAAAGACTCCGGTGCCTCCCATATATGCCATAGATAAGGCACCATCCGCTGCTGGTGAAGCAACAAGAAGGAATGTCATCAGAGACAGTGCCGCACTGGTAATCCCATCCATGTTGTAGGAATTCGCCAAACTATAAGCTACCCCCATCGAAACAAAGAGCCCCATCAGTGCCATAGACATAAAGTGGGGCATCATAATCATATCGAAGTTCGTTGCAGCAAAATCCAACCAGCCTCGAGCGAAACTATTTTTCGTATCTTGATCAAAAGGTGGAAAAGCTAAAATGAGTACAAAACTACCAATAATAATAAATGGCATAGCAACGATAAATCCGTCACGCATTGCTCGAACATGACGTTGACTACCGACTTTAGCAGCCAATGGAGCTACATATTTTTCGACACCTGCAATTATTGCATCATATATTTTCATGGTGTTAACCCTTTATTTTAAGTATGCAAAACCCCGCCCCACCATTATTTAAATGGCAGGGTTAAGCATTATTTTTCTTAAAGTTTTTAAATTACTTAATTAATGATAAGGCTTGTTTTAAAACTTCATCTCCTTTCATCATTCCGTAAGTCTGAGGAGGTATCGCGGCGATATTGATACCAATCTCGTCGGTCACTTTTTTCATCTCTTCTAACTGGAAACGAACCTGAGGCCCCAACAAGCAGACGTCGTACTCTCCTATCGCTCTTTCAAAATAACTCACTGATAAAGCGTCAATTTTACATTCAATCCCCTGCTCCACAGCAGCTTGTTCCATTTTTTTCACTAACATACTAGTAGACATACCAGCACTACAGCACAAAAGAATCTTTTTCATAACCTTGCTCCATGTGTTCAATATTTAACCTGAACTCACTGTAGCAAAAATAACCAGAACAAAAAAGCGCAACCGGTTGCATTGCGCATGAACAAAATCCCATTTTTTATAAAAATATCGAGTTTTAATTAATATTTAATTTATTAATTAATACAAATCAAAGTCGATATTAATTTAAAGTATAAAAATATTTTTAAAATCAGATTTTATATATTGGTGCGTTATTGTTATTCCTACTGCTTTATTAATAATATTAATAATTACAAAAGCTAAGGCGGGACCATAAAGTTAATAACAAAGGTAAGGCATACACACTGCTACTCCATCCAGACATGCTTCACATCTCCCACCCAAACTTGGTTTGGAGAAGGAACGGCAAACTTTCGATATAGATGGTTTGGGATATCGACGTATTTTATATTTAAACACCTTACAGATATGATCCAAGACCCAAACCGTTCGACGAGGTTGGCAGCAACTCCCGCTCCCGAAGTACACCACGGCCGGATATAGGCCATACCAGCGTCAGATTTCTATGAAAGGTTCTTGTTGGCGATATTCACCCTAGGTACA
Organism: Vibrio sp.; assembly: GCA_048259585.1. GTDB lineage: Bacteria > Pseudomonadota > Gammaproteobacteria > Enterobacterales > Vibrionaceae > Vibrio. Next base: position 138,983 of record JBLXHN010000003.1, read on the forward strand.
TGAAAGCTCGATTTGTGGCTATATAGCTCACCACGAGGTTGAAGATGAAAAGACAGGTATAATCCAGAAAGAAGTTTGGAAAGCTGTATGGAGCGATTCTGAAGAGGGTTTTCGGGTGGGTTATACCAATCTAAGTAAAAATATGATCTAATTGAGGCTATTCAACAACAGAAATCATTCACCATGGATAGCCTTAATAATATCGACTTTAAAAAGCTCGCCAGTCAGCAAAAAACCATTCAGATGAAAATGAGATTACTGTCTCTTGCTCATTTCAAAGATGGGCATTCTCGTACCCAAATCGCCAAGTTTCTTAAGGTAAGCCGTACCAGTGTTAATAAATGGGTTCAAACCTTTCTAGAAGAAGGGTTGGAAGGTCTGCAAGAAAAGCCAAGAACCGGAAGACCACCATTCTTAACGCCCGAGCAAAGAGAACAATTGAGTCAATACATAAAAGACAAAGCTCATGATACACAAGGTGGACGACTGACTGGTGCTGATATCCATGCTTATATCGTCAAAGAATTTGGCAAGCACTACCACCCTGATTCTATCTACTACCTGCTCGACCATATGGGCTTTTCATGGATAACTTCCCGCTCAAAACATCCCAAACAATCTCAGGAAGCCCAAGACGATTTTAAAAAAATTCAAATTCGAAACGATCCTTAAGATCCCAGGACATATGGCTCTAGAGTGTGTCGATGTCTGGTTTCAGGATGAAGCCAGATTTGGGCAACAAAACACAACAACTCATTTATGGGCTGAAAGAGGAACCCGCCCAAGAGCTGTGAAACAACAACAATTTGAGTATGCCTATCTGTTTGGTTCAGTCTGCCCCAGCAAAGGAATTGGTGAGGCTATAATCGTCCCTTGGGTCAATAAAGACATCATGATAGAGCATTTAAAACAAATATCGGCAGTCACAGAAAAAGGGCGTCACGCAATCGTTATTATGGATGGTGCAGGGTGGCATACGGAAGACATTGCCAATAAATTAAATAACGTCAGTATCATCAAACTACCGCCCTATTCCCCAGAGTTGAATCCCATAGAACAGGTATGGAGTTGGTTGAGGCAACGATATCTAGCCAACCAATCTTTTACCGATTACGACGACATCGTCACCAAAGTCTGCGATGCATGGAATCGCTTTTTGGATTGCTCCGAAAGAATCACCAAGATGTGCTCAAGAAGATGGATAGATCTGATCAGTTAATTTTCCAGATTGGTATAACTCAAACTATATGCATGAAATTTATACTCGTGCGGACCCGCATTTTACAGGACGCGCTACAGTACCTGTACTTTGGGATATGAAGCAAAACGTGATGGTGAACAATGAAAGTGCTGACATTGTACGCATGTTTGATTCGGCCTTTGAACACATAGTGCCATCTGATGTGCGACTATATCCACAAGAGTTTGCACAAGAAATTGATGCATTGAATCCACGTATTTATCACTTACTTAACAATGGTGTATATCAAGCTGGATTTACTGAATCTCAACAATCGTATTTTGAAGCTGTAAAAGGTGTTTTTTCGATGCTTGACGAACTCGAAGAAAGACTGGAAGGTCAACAATATCTCATTGGTAATCGCCTAACTGAAACGGATATTAGAACCTTTGTTACTTTGATTCGTTTCGATGTCGCTTACCATGGACTTTTCAAAACTAACTGGAAACAGATAGCGGCTTATCAAAACTTATCAGCTTATATGGAACGTATTCTGCGTCTGCCTGGCGTCGCAGACACCGTCAGTATTGACCACATTACTGCGGGCTACTATTCAATTAAAGATTTGAACCCAGCAGGCATAAGACCCATTGGTCCAAAGCATATCGAAGAGCTGATGCAATCTGTTCAAACGCAACAATGATTGATATTTAACTAAAAAGGCAGCTAATGCTGCCTTTATTCCTCACCAAGTAGGATTACTTATCTTTACTTTTATCGCGATTTTCATAGTATTCCCACTGCTCAACTTTCTCATCATCAGACGTTACACAGTAAGTCATACGTTTATTATTTTCGCTCATCATCTCTAGTTCACCACCTTGCTGAACACAGTATAAAGACGCTGGATTGGTTGTCGCGTCATATTCTTTTACTTCATATTCATCCGGTTCACTTGAACATCCAACGAGTACCACTGAGGCTAATAGCGCAGAAGCCACAATACTGTGTTTAATCATTTGTTATCTCCATTAGGTAGACATAATAGGTACGGCATATGGAAATTGTAGAATATTTTTATTAAAACCATTGTCTTAAGTTTGTCAAAAGATCGATGCTGTCTAAAATTAATGCATAGGGTTTAACGTTTCAGGTAGTGAATCATCATAGTTAACCCTAATGGGTGACTAAGCATGCTTATGAGATTTAGGGGAACAATAAATGGCAGAGAATAAATATCGGCTTGTCACACGCAGTGACTTTGATGGGTTAGTATGTGCCGTGCTACTGAAAAAGCTCAATTTGATTGAAGATATTAAGTTTGTTCATCCCAAAGATATGCAGGATGGAAAAATCGATATTAGTGAAAATGATATCACCACCAATTTGCCGTATGTCGAAAACGCTTACCTAGTTTTTGATCATCACTTATCTGAAACAATACGAAATACTGAGCAAAGACTGAATCATATTATTGATCCTAAAGCACCTTCAGCAGCACGTGTTGTCTGGGATTATTACGGCGGGTTAGATGTTTTTCCCAAAGCTTGGGTTGAAATGATGGAAGCGGTAGACAAAGGGGATTCCGCTCAGTTTAGTCGTGATGAAGTTTTGGATTCAGCGGGTTGGAATCTATTAAATTTTTTGATGGATGCAAGAACCGGCTTAGGACGTTTTCGAGAGTTTCGGATTTCTAACTACAACTTAATGATGGATTTGATTGATTATTGTGGAAATCATTCTATTGATGAAATCCTGGCACTGCCAGATGTCAAAGAGCGAACGGAGTTATACCGAGAGCATGAAAACAAGTTTAAAGAGCAATTGTTACGATGTGGTACTGTGTATAAAAATTTAGTTGTTTTGGATTTAACTGATGAAGAGGTAATTTATGCAGGTAACCGCTTCATCATTTATGCTCTTTACCCACAATGTAACATTTCAATTCACAAGATGTGGGGTTTTCAAAAACAAAACATCGTCTTCGCAACCGGTAAGTCGATTTTTGATAGAAGTTCCAAAACCAATGTTGGTGAGTTGATGCTTGAGTATGGCGGAGGTGGGCATCAGGCGGCAGGAACTTGTCAAATCCCAATTGATTTAGCCCCTCAAGTTGAAAAAGATCTCATTCGTAAAATTACGTCTGATGGGTAGATGTGTTTGTTACATCAGTTGAAGCCTCGTTTCTGCGAGGCTTTTTTTATCGTATTTCTATCCGTGTCAATATGGTGAATTATGGTAAAATTCGGCCCGAAATTTTATAAGGGCTAACCATGAGACATTTACACACAGCAACTCATCCAGATGTAGCAAAACTTAGTCAGTACACGATGTTGCAGCGTAAAGCGACGCGAGCGATAGTCGTTGACGGTGAAAATATTTTGATGCTCTACACCGAGCGTTACCATGATTATACTCTACCCGGTGGGGGTTTAGACGAAGGCGAAGATTTACTTGAAGGGTTGGTACGCGAATTAGAAGAAGAGACAGGGGCTCAGAATATTCACTCAATCAAGCCTTTTGGTATTTATGAAGAATTTCGTCCCTGGTACAAAGATGATTTTGATGTCATGCATATGATTTCTTACTGTTACACCTGCAAAATTGATAGAGAACTGGGTAAAACTAAGTTTGAAGACTATGAAGTGAAAAACGGTATGGAACCTAAGTGGATTAACATTCATGATGCCATCGCTCACAATGAACAAACTATCTTGGAAAGTCCTAAAAAAGGCATGAGTATTGAGCGTGAAACCTATTTGCTGCGTTTAATTGCTCAAGAGATGCTGTAATTCGATATCTGACCGCAAACTTTTACAGAACGCTGTAATTTTGCGGTTTCGTTCTGGCAAAACTTCTCTATACTTAGATCCAAGTGACTGAATTATTAATAAATAATTCTAAGCGATTCACTGCATGAATTTACAAGCAAAAGGATTTGTATTATGGGGAAAATTAGGCCTGTTGCCTTAGCTCTTTCACTCACATTATTAAGCCCATTGTCATCAGCCAAAGTCATTGAAACAACCACTTTGGTTGGTTTTGGCAGTGCAAAATATTCAAGTGATTTTTCCCATTTTGATTATGTGAATCCAAACGCCCCCAAATATGGCAAAGTGACTTACGGCCAAGTGGGTACCTTTGATAACTTCAATCGTTATGCCTCGCGCGGTCTGCCAGCAATGTTTAGTGGTGAAATTTATGACCCGTTGATGTTTTCTCCCAGTGATGAAATTGATTCTTACTATCCCTTGATTACTAAAAAGGTAAGATACTCAGATGATTACACCTGGCTGGAATTCGATATTAACCCTAAAGCACGTTTCCACGATGGAGAGCCGATTACGGCCGCTGATGTCGAATTTACTTTTAATAAGTTTATGACTGAAGGGGTGCCTCAGTATCGTGTTTACTACAAAGAGATAAAATCAGTAAAAGCGATTGGTGATTTGACTGTTCGAGTTGAGATGTCAGAGCCTAATCGAGAGAAGCTGTTTAGTTTTGCTCAGTCAACTCGGGTACTTCCAGAACATTATTGGAAGGACAAAAACTTTGCTGAGCCTTTAAGTGAACCACCCGTAGGGAGCGGAGCATATAAAATTGGCCATTACAAGATGGGACAGAGTGTTACGTATGAGTTAGTGGATGATTATTGGGCGAAAGGTTTGCCAGTTAACGTAGGACGTAATAATTTTGAGCAGATTCAGTATGACTACTATCGTGATGATACGGTGATGCTAGAAGCTTTTAAAGCTGGTGAGTTTGACTTGCGCCAAGAGAATCAAGCCAAGTATTGGGCCACATCTTATACTGGCGTTAACTTTGACAGTGGTTATATAAAGAAAGAAGAAATTACCCATAGTGCACCTGCAGCAACGCAAGGGTTTGTATTCAATACTCAGCGTGCGGTATTTAAAGATGTTCGCGTTCGTGAAGCATTGAATTATGCAATGGATTTTGAGTGGATGAACAAGAATATGTTCTATAACCAGTATTCACGTACACGTAGCTATTTTCAAAATACTGATTATGAGGCAAAAGGTTTGCCTGATAAGGCTGAATTAGCCATATTAAATTCATTCAAAGAGCAGATCCCAGAACGAGTATTTACCCAAGAGTATCAACCACCCGTAACAGATGGTAGCGGTCGCATTCGGAGTCAAATGCGTAAAGCTTTTGCTTTGCTTAAAAGTGCAGGCTGGGTGCTGAAAGACAAAGTGATGGTTAACGCTCAGACTGGTGAACCAATGACGTTTGAATTGCTTATTTCTAACCCAACCTCAGAGCGGATTGCGATTCCGGTACAAAAGAACTTAAAGTTAATGGGCATCGATATGAAGATCCGTACCGTTGACAGTACTCAGTACATTAAGCGCTTGCGGGACCGTGATTTCGATATGGTTTCATCCTCGTATTTTGCCAACCCTTATCCAAGCGCCAATTTGATGATTGTTTGGAACTCCAACTACCTCGATTCGTCGTACAATAAAGCGGGCGTGATGGATCCTGTGATTGACTCTCTGACAGAACAAATAGCGCAAAATCAAAAAGATCCTGAAAAGCTACTGAGTTTAGGACGCGCACTTGACCGCATTTTACAATGGAATTTCTATATCATTCCTCAGTGGCATTCGAGTCTCTACCGAGTTGCGATGTGGGATAAATTTGAACGGCCAAGTGTAATGCCCAAGTACGACTTAGGTTTAGACTCCTGGTGGATCTCAAAATCGAAAGCCGATAAGTTGCCGGAAAAACGGCGTTAAGAGGGTATATGGCTGCGTATATTTTTCGCCGATTGCTGCTGGTCGTTCCAACGTTATGGGCCATCATCACTATAAACTTTTTCATCATTCAAATTGCGCCTGGGGGCCCTGTTGAGCAAGCAATTGCGCAGATGGAAGGACAAACCTCGGGCGTGATGGAGCGGTTTACAGGTGGCGGGCAGGAAGTAGAGTTATCCCAAGCTACCGATAGTGGAGGATATAAGGGCTCGCGTGGATTAGATCCTGAAGTTGTTGAAGCGATTAAACGTCAGTTTGGTTTCGATAAACCCATCCATGTCCGTTATTTTGAGATGTTGAAAAACTATGTGACCTTTAATTTTGGTGAAAGCTTGTTTAGAGGTGGGAACGTCATTGATTTGATTGTGGAGCGTTTACCCGTTTCGATTTCATTGGGGCTTTGGAGTACGTTAATCATATATTTGATTTCTATCCCGTTGGGGATCATGAAAGCGATTCACCACGGCTCACGTTTTGATATATGGTCAAGCGCATTGGTTATCATTGGTTACGCTATCCCCGGATTCTTGTTTGCAATTATATTGATCATCTTGTTCGCCAGCGGAAACTTCTTCAATTGGTTTCCTTTACGTGGCTTGGTTTCGGATAATTTTGATAGCCTCAATTGGTATCAACAAATCATCGACTATTTTTGGCACCTCGCATTGCCCATATTTGCGATGGTGATCGGTGGGTTTGCGACATTGAGTATGTTGACCAAGAACTCCTTTCTTGACGAAATCAATAAACAATACGTTGTCACAGCGCGAGCAAAAGGCTTGGATGAAAGCAGCATTCTGTACAAGCATGTTTTTCGTAATGCCATGTTGATTATCATCGCTGGTTTCCCAAGTGCCTTTATTAGCATCTTCTTTACCGGTTCTATGTTAATCGAGGTGATGTTCTCGCTAGAAGGCATTGGGCTGTTAGGTTTTGAATCTACCATTCAAAGAGATTATCCAGTGGTGTTCAGCTCACTATACATCATGACTTTATTAGGGTTGATACTCGGTATTATTTCGGATTTGACTTATATGTGGGTTGATCCGCGTATTGATTTTGAGGCCCGTTAATGGCGTTGTTTAAAAACAGAAAAGGAAATCCGTTAAACAAAGCGCGTTGGGAGCGATTTAAAGGTAATCGACGAGGGCTTTGGTCACTCTGGTTATTCTTAGTGTTGTTCTTTGTTAGCTTGTTTGCAGAAGTGATTGCCAACGATAAACCCCTGTTTGTTTCTTATGATTCAGAATGGTTTTTCCCTGTCGCCAATGCTTACGCAGAGACACGGTTTGGTGGTGAATTTGAAACGGAGGCGGATTATACCGACCCTTACGTTGCTGAATTAATAGAAGAAAAAGGCTATATGATTTGGCCGATCATTCGTTTTAGCTATGACACCATCAACTTTAATATACAAGGGACGGTTCCATCGGCACCAGACAGCATTAATTGGCTTGGCACGGACGATAAAGGTCGCGATGTGTTAGCGCGGATTATTTACGGATTTAGAATTTCCGTTTTGTTTGGATTCGTACTGACCATTGTTTCGTCTTTGATTGGCGTAGTCGTCGGAGCCACTCAAGGTTACTACGGTGGTTGGCTTGACCTTATTGGACAACGATTCATTGAAGTGTGGTCTGGGCTACCGACTCTGTTTCTGTTGATCATCTTGTCGAGTTTTGTTGAGCCGAATTTCTGGTGGTTACTGGGTATAATGGTGCTGTTTAGCTGGATGAGCTTAGTCGGTGTAGTACGCGCAGAGTTTCTCCGTTGCCGCAATTTCGATTATGTTCGTGCTGCGCAAGCGATGGGCGTGAGTGATTCGCGAATTATGTTACGTCATATGTTACCTAATGCTATGGTCGCGTCATTGACGATGATGCCGTTTATCCTTTCAGGCTCGGTAACGACTTTAACTTCCTTGGACTTCTTGGGTTTTGGCTTACCAGCGGGGTCGCCCTCTTTGGGGGAATTATTAGCCCAGGGTAAAGCAAACTTACAAGCGCCATGGCTGGGTATCTCAGCTTTCGTGGTGCTCTCATTAATGTTGACCTTGTTAGTGTTTGTTGGGGAAGCGGTACGCGATGCGTTTGATCCAAATGTGCAAAGGAGAGATTAGATGAGTGAGCCGTTATTAAAGGTTACAGAGCTCTCTGTTGGATTTGGCCGCACAGATAATATTGAAACGGTGACTGAGAACGTGTCGTTTGACATTAAACCCGGAGAAACATTGGCGTTAGTTGGGGAGAGTGGCTCGGGAAAATCAGTGACCGCTAATGCTATTCTAAGGTTATTACCTAGAGGTTCGGCGCATTATCTTCAAGGACAGATAGAGTTTGCCGGTATGGATACGCTTCAGTGTTCTGAGCGTCAACTACGTGGGATACGTGGTGGGCGAATTGGAATGATTTTTCAAGAGCCGATGGTATCGCTCAATCCGCTGCATAAAATAGGCAAACAGCTAGTGGAAATCTTGGCCATTCATCAAGGCACTCGTCACAAAAAAGCGGAACAACTTGCGATTAACTGGTTATCTAAAGTGGGTATACGAAATCCAGAGCAGAAAATTAGTGCCTATCCTCATGAACTTTCCGGAGGTGAGCGTCAACGGGTCATGATCGCTATGGCTCTTATTAATGAACCTGAATTATTGATAGCGGATGAACCGACGACGGCACTCGATGTTTCTGTCCAGGATCAGATATTAGATTTGTTGAAAGAGCTACAACAAGAGCTGGGTATGGCGATGCTTTTCATTACCCATGATTTAAGTATTGTGCGGCGGATTGCTGACCGCGTTGCAGTCATGCAGGAGGGAAAACTGGTTGAATTGAATGTGTGTAAAACGCTTTTTACTTCACCTAAGCATCCTTATACCAAACAGTTGATTGAGTCCGATCCCAGAGGATTTCCTGTTTGTGTTGAGCCGAACAGTCCAACGCTACTAAACACCAGCAATCTGAAAGTTTGGTTTCCGATTAAAGGTGGTTTACTGCGTAAAACTGTCGACCATATTAAAGCTGTGACGAATATGGCGTTTGACCTGAAGAAAGGACATTCAATTGGACTCGTGGGAGAGAGTGGTTCAGGTAAATCAACGACGGGAATGGCAATACTTAGGCTAGTAGAATCCCAAGGCTCTATCTGTTACGAGGGAAATGAGTTGCAAGGCCTGGATCGTAAGGGGATGTTACCTTACCGTAGCCGGATGCAGGTAGTATTTCAGGACCCATTTTCTGCGCTTAATCCGCGTATGTCGGTGGCACAAGTGATTGGCGAAGGACTACGAGTTCATTTCGAACATGATGAACAAACTATTGATGATTTGATTTGTGAGGTGATGAGGGAGGTTGATCTTGACCCAGAGACACGCCATCGCTATCCCAATGAATTTTCGGGTGGACAAAGGCAACGTATTGCTATTGCGAGAGCATTAATTCTTAAGCCTGAATTCATATTACTTGATGAACCGACTTCTTCATTAGACAGAACGGTCCAAGCTCAAGTACTCGACCTGTTAAAGTCGCTCCAACAAAAGCACGGCTTAACCTACGTGTTTATCAGCCATGATTTAAATGTGGTGAAATCCCTGTGTCATTACACCATTGTGATGAAACAAGGAAAAATTGTCGATCAGGGGGAAACATTAGATTTGTTTAAGCATCCTTCGCATCCTTATACCAAAGAGTTGGTTCAGTTATCTTCATTTTAATGGTCACTCGGCAATTTAGGTTGCGAGCAAAGGAGTTATTTTCCCTTTTTCTTATTAAAAAATAATTAAATTAACGTTGTACTACGGTGAATGGATAGAATTTTATTATTAATAAGAGATTGGTCAATTATTTAATCGCATGTTATTCCAGAGGATGGCTATTTTAGCTACTATCGTTGATGAAAATTTAGCGCTAAATTGATTGAAGCGTTTATGGTAGGTAGGGATTGCATGAAGTCACTGAAGGAAATGTTTTCTTCTAAGAATAAAGCTAAAAAATTGGGTACGGTTAGAACCGATTTTTATCGAGGCTATTTTATAAAACGTAATGCGGATGACTCTAATAAGTGGAGTGTTGTATTAGGTGATAAGGTTGGCGTTGGTGAAATTACCTACGTAAAAATGTCGATTGATCATTGGATCGAATATGGCATTTACGCTTCCCCTGACCATTTCAAAAGTAAACGAGCCAGTACGCAAGAAAGGCAGGTGTTTACTTATAAAAACTTTAAAATTATGAATGATTTAGGTGGTAAAAACGATTGGTACATTACGTATCGTGGACACTTGATGAAAGGTTCAAAAGAAAAAATAATTGAAGTTATTGATAAGGTCGAACTGAAAAAGGCAGAGAAGAAGCAATCGACCCCTACTAACTAGATGGACGTTTGCAATTTTTTGTCCTAATTTATTGTGATTAGGTTTTGCTAAATTAGTTTTCACCTGATTAATATCCATAGACCCTTATATAAACAAGAGGGGGATTTCACATTGTGAATCTCACCATGTTTATGTTTTTATTAAAGCCAATAGCCCAGTCAATGCTGCTTCTAAATCATCACTTCTTTTGGCTTTTCCTAGTACACGCATACCTTGCATTTGAGTTAAAACTAACTGAGCTAGTATTTTTGCGTTGTGGTTGTTACTTATTTTACCTTGAGTCTGTGCATTCGTTATAGTTTTAGCAATGATCTTTAAAAGATAGTCAAATAATAAGTGGCCCTTATTTAAAACAACCAAATCTTCACCAGCGTGTTCGACTAAGGCATTTTGTATCAGACAACCACAGCTGTTGTGTTTTTGTAATTCTGCAAATTGAGTGAGGAATTGCTCCAACTCATCGATTGACGCTTCAGGGCTGCTTAAAATCGCTGTACCGGGGTAGGAAATCGATGTTAGATAGTTTTCCAACGCTTCATAGTAGAGGTTTTGCTTATCACCAAATGCGTTGTATAAACTGAAGCGGTTAATCTGTAATGTTTCAATCAAGTCGGAGATTGACGTATTGGCATACCCTTTTTGCCAGAATAGCTGCATTGCTTGAGCCAGCTTTTCATTTCTATCAAAGTTGCTTTTTCGTGCCATAGGATGGATCTCACATTGATGAATTAATTCTTGACTGATCGTTTAGTTAACGCATAAAGTCTAAACTAAACGATCGGTTAGTTAAAGTTACAATTAAAGGGACAAAGATGAAATTATATGAATTTGCACCTACGCCAAGTAGTCGCCGTGTATCTATTTTTCTTAACGAGTTAGGTGCTGAAGTTGAGCGAGTGCAGGTTAATGTTCGTGAAGGTGAAAACCTGACAGAAGAGTATCTTAGCAAGAGTGTTAACGGAAAAGTGCCTATGCTGGAATTAGACGGTGGGACAACGCTGTGTGAGAGCGTAGCGATTTGTCGTTACTTCCATGAGGCGACACCGAATAAAAAGTACCTATTTGGTGAAACACATCTGGAAATGGCCCAGGTAGAAATGTGGCATCGTGTTGTTGAGTTCCAAGGTTTATACGCAGGCTTTCAAGCATTTCGTAACATTTCGGGTGTGTATAAAGACCGCGAGACTTGCGTTGAATCTTGGGGTGAAGAGAGCAAAAGACGTGTTGAAGCTTTCCTACCACAGCTTGATTTACGTTTAGCCAAGTCCGCATACATCGCAACGGACGCGTTTACTATCGTTGATATTACTGGGTTTATCTTTGTTGGATTTGCAGAGAAAGCGCTTCAAATTGATGTTCTAAACCAATATCCTAATATTGCTCGTTGGTTTAATGAACTCGCGGCGCGTCCTACTTTTCAGTAAATAATATCAATCTTGTCGGTTTTGGAAGGTTGTTAGTCGAGTTGGATTAGCAGCCTTTTTATATCAGTAATTGGCAGATATTTGTTCAGAATGTTGATAGCTTTGCCTAATATTCCTTAACTGAAATTCACGATATTTCCTCCACCTATCATCAGAATTCTCTTCAGTACCGATGCTAAAAAAGTAAGCAAAATGGTTAACATGGTCTGATATTGTTGTCGGATAGAGCCGACAAATTTAAAAAATATCCTTTATTTACAAATATTTAGCTGTATTTCTTTGCTTGTCCAAGGTTTGACTTTCATCCCACTTTTTTTATTCTTGCGATCTATTAATAGTGAATATGGGTAAGTAGTGAACCGTTTAGTCTTATTATTTCTTGCTGCTGTTTCATTGGTATTTCATACCAATGCGATGTCTGCATCGAATGAAAAAAATGAATCAATGCCAGATAAAGTTAAAGTGGCGTTGCTTTCACGTACGCTAAATAATCATACGTACCATGACCCGACTCATAATATCGAAACAGATTACGTATCAGGGTTAGCAGAAAAACTTGGCATTGAAACCGAATTTTTGGTTTATCCCAATGTTGATGCGGTACACAAAGCTTTGAAGAGTCACGAAGTTGACATTGCTGTTGGTTTATCTGACTTAGGTAGCAGTGATTACATCTTTAGTACCCCTCTCTATAAGAGTTCTATTGCGATCTGGTACCGCAATAAGAATCTGGTTCATATGTCACCAGACTCTATGAAGTGGGCATGTGTTAAAGGTTCTTTATACTGCCAAAAATTGTATGAACGTGGTCTGCCGAACATTATTGAGGCAGCAAACTTTTCCGACGCGATTCAACATGTCAACGACGGTAAAGCTGATACCGTGTTAGATAGCTACGTGTCGTTATTAGCTTATGTTAACTCTGGTCAGCGTACAATTGGTAGGCTAGAGATTCCAGATTGGTTTGGTGCTGAAGATATTCGTATCGGCGCGACGGCGGATAGTCGCTTACTTATTCACAATATTAACTTGGCACTGGATGAGTTTAAGTTGACTCAGTCATTAACTTCGCACCATGCTTATCATAAAATTGATCGTTCCAGTATTACTTTTCGAAATACTGGTAGCAAAACGGTTCGCTATACGGTCTGGGAGGACTCATACCCATTATTTTACCGAGATACTACTGGTGAATTGGTTGGCTATATCCCTGACATACTTAAACTGGTTGAAAGTCGTACATCGGTGCATTTTGACTATGTAGCCATCCCTGATGGTTACACTCCGTTAGAAATGCTTGAGAATGGAAGTATTGATTTTCTTCCGTCAATTAAACTAGACGCTCATGAATTAGGATGGACGGAAGTATCTAAGCCTATCGTATCGAACAAGTACTTTTCGGTCCGATATAAAAATCAGATCAGTAGTAAGAACGCGACTGAAGGCGTTCTGTTTTCGGAAAAGCCAGCTTACCAAAGCGTTAAAAATAAGATCTTTGGTAACAAAGTAATCACCTATACTAATGTCAAAGCTCTAATCCATGACTTAAAAATGGGTGAATTGAGCCGTGCTTACGTGCGTGAAGATATTCTGAATTATCTTATTACTAATGATGATGACAGTAGATTAATCGTCAATCGCAGCCGGTATAAGAAAATTGATGTTTCTCTCACCGTACGAAAAGGGGATAAAGAGCTAAGTGATTTAATCTACGGTGTTGCAACTACTATCAACGACAGTGAATTGCGCCGAATACAAAGTGATTACTCGCCGTTTAATGTCGTTTATGGTTACGATAAGTCGATGGTCATTATTGGTTTATCCATTTTAGCGGGAATCATCGTACTTCTAATATTTATCGGTGCGTTGTCGTACAAAAACGTTAAGCTAAAAGCATCGATTACCAAAAAATCCGCTCAGCAAACACAAGATGACTTAAAGCTGTTGCAAAGCATTATCAATGGATTACCGAATCAAATCTTTATTCATGATGTTAACCATAAGCTGCTATTAAGCAACTGTACTGGTGTTGCAAGTGGACGTTGCAAGCACTGTAATCTGGTTCAAAGTGGTGTTGATAAAATTAAGGTTGTAGAGAACAGCGAAGAGCTATCTCGCGTGATTGACTCGGGTGAAACGATCAAGCGTGAAGTTAAGGTTGAGACATGCAGTGCTGGACTTGAGACGGTCGAATATTATCGAACAAAAATCCAAGGCCCAACCGGTTTGAAAGAGTTCGTCTTAACGGTCGTCAACGATATCTCTGAACAAAAAGAGCAGGAACTTGCTTTACGTGCAGCTAATGATACTGCGCAGCAAGCTGTACAGTCGCGTGAACGCTTTTTAGCCAGTATGAGTCATGAGCTACGTACTCCAATTGCGGGTATGGCTGGCTTATTAGAGATGCTTAAAATTCGCACTGATGATGAAGATACATTGATGATGATTGATAACATCATTACATCTACCCGTCATCTACATTTGCTGGTGAATGATATTTTGGATTTCTCCAAACTGGAGGCACAGCAACTGGATCTCGATCTACGCGAATGTCATCTGTTAAGAGAAGCCGGCGAATTACTTCGTGTTCATTGTGCTTCAGCACAGAAAAAAGATCTGGATTTCGAAGTTAACTGGACGCCAACAGAAGTTAAAGTTGTACGTATTGATCCGCTTAGATTTAGTCAAATTATCAATAACTTGTTGTCAAATGCCATTAAATTTACTGATGAAGGTAAAATCATTGTTGATGTTAAAGTGGATGAGCAGCAGATTCATGTCGCTGTGACCGACACGGGTGAAGGTATGAGTCAGGAAGTCATTAAAACGGTATTTAACCCATTCTTCCAAGCGGACTCAACCATCGCTCGTCGCTATGGTGGCACAGGTTTAGGTTTATCGATCGTTCATAATCTTATTCAAGTCATGGGAGGTTCTATCCATATAGACAGTGAAGTGGGTGAAGGCTCTACTATTTCATTTAGCATCCCATACGAGCTGGTTCGTACCTATAACGAATCACAAAAAATTGTTTACGCCAAATACCATGGTGCGGATCCAGTTATTGCTCAATGGATAGAAAAATGGACCAGTAATAATTGCGGTGCATATCCAGTTGATAAACAAATAGATGTGTTTGATGAAGAGCAGTTTGATCAAAGCTTGTGTGGTAAGAACTGTATTGTTATCCGTAAAAAGCTTGATTCTTTCCGAAATAGTAAGGGACGTTGCGTTGACATTAACTCTACCCCTTTATTTGCTGATTTATTGTTTGATGCCGTGGTCGGCTCAGAAAAAAATTCAGTCACGGATGAAGAAGAAGTACTTGTACCGTTAAACGGTAAAGTACTGGTGGCGGAAGATAATCCAATTAACCAGCTAGTTTTTAAGCAGCAACTGAATGAGCTGGGTGTTGATGTGGACATTGTCGATAACGGCTTAGTCGCGTTAGAGCTACTCCAAGCAAATACCACTAATTACGATTTGTTGATTACGGATTGTCATATGCCGGTCATGGATGGTTACGAGTTGGTTAATCGTATTCGTCAATTACCAGAGTTGAGTCATTTAACTTTAATCGGATGTACTGCTGAAGATTCACGAGTTGCGAACGAAAAGGCGCAAAATTCAGGTTTTGATGCGGTTTTGTATAAGCCTTACGGTATCAAAAATCTATACAAACTATTGGTTCAGTTCTTGGTCTCGGCTGAATCGACAAATGCCTTCTGGCTGGAGAACTATGATCATTCGGATGCGACGATATTGTCTCATGTATATGTCGATACCATGCAATCTGATCTGACATTACTGAAACAAGCAAAAGAAGATAAAAAACAATTACGTGACGTGGTCCATCGAATTAAAGGTGGGGCTGGAACGATTGGTGAAACTAACATACATAAGCGTGCACTAGAGTTGGAACAATGCATGCAAAACCGTGAAGGGAATCTAGCTGAACTTTTCGATGTATTAGTTGTAGATATTACAGCAAGCATCGAACAAACGAAGGCGTGGATTAATGAACAACAAGCCTAAAATACAACGTGTATTGATTGTCGATGACGATCCCATCCAATGTATTACCTTAAAAATTCAACTCTCACACTTCTTTGTGGAAGAAGTAAGAGTCGCCCAAAGTGCTTTACATGCGTTGTCGCTGTGTGAAACCCAAACGTTTGATTTGGTTTTCTGTGATTTAGCGATGCCGGAAGTTGATGGATTAGCCTTTTTAAACCAACTTAGTAGCACTGGGTATGAAGGTAAGCTATGCCTCTTAAGTGGACACGACGATAGCATACTCGGTTTAGCCCGTATGATGTGTAAGCAACTTGGCCTCAGTGTAATTGGAACGCAAACCAAGCCCATTTCTAATCAGAATATCAAATCCATATTGAACATGGTCGCTGACAGTAACTTCGAACGTAGCGTGAGTCAGGAAGTGATACAGTGCCTTCGCAGTGATTTAGATTCAGCATTTGAATTGAATCAACTGGTCAACTTCTACCAACCACAGTTTTTGTTTGAAGATAAAACGACAGGTGGCAATGAGGTTTTGATTCGCTGGGAGCATCCTAAGTACGGATATATTTCTCCGTCGGCTTTTTTGCCAATTATAGAAGAAGAGCAGTGGCATGTGCGCTTGTTTTTCTACGTACTGAAACAAGCTTTACAGGATTACCAGTCAGGAAAGTTAACGGGCTCTCTTTCTGTTAACGCAGCTCATGCCAACTTTGATGATCCTAAATTTGCGTTTCAGGTACTTGAATACTGTGAGCGTTATAAGTTTGAGCCTTCTAACCTCATTATCGAAATGACAGAGATGGAAGTGTATAGGCACAGTCCAACGATGTTTGAAAACTTTGCACGCTTGCGACTTAACGACGTAGAGCTTGCTATTGATGATTTTGGCGCGGGGTATTCGTCGCTAATTAAACTCGCAGATTTACCCTTTACTGAAATGAAAATTGACAAGGCACTCATTAAATCCTGTCACAACGACAATCGTAAAAGTGCCATTTTAAGATTAGTTGTTTCCATGGCGAAACAGCTCAACATGCGACTTGTTGCTGAAGGTGTCGAAGATTCAGAAACCTGGACACACCTATCAACAATGGGAATCGATCTATGTCAGGGGTACTACACGGGTAGACCTCAACATATTGAATATAAAATAATTGCTTAACGAGGCGAATTTTAATGATGCAAATAAACACTTCTTCAACCTGTCTAGTCGTTGATGATCACCCTTTGGTCTGTGCTGCTATTAAGCAGCTTTTAGAGAAAGGTGGTCGTTTTGAGAACGTTGTTGTGGAGCAAGACCCAGTAAAAGCACAACGTTTTATCCAAAAAGAAAATGTTGATTTCTTGATTCTTGATGTAAACCTCGTCAAATCAGATGGCTTCGAACTATTAAGAAGAATTAAGTCGCATGGCTTTACAGGTAAATCTCTGTTCATTTCTGCAAACGACAGTCGTTTGTATTCAGAAACAGCCTATAAACTAGGTGCCGATGGGTATGTATGCAAATCTGAAGATCTCAATATTTTAAATGATGCAGTAGAATGTATATTAAATGGTTATAGTTTCTATAAGTTGATGAAAGATAGTGGATCAACCGACGTTCAGCTTTCTAAACAAGAACTGGTGGTTTTCACTTACCTCGTCGATGGAAAATGTAATAAAGAAATTGCGAGTATCTTGTCGCTTAGCCCTAAAACAATCAGTACTTATAAGTCTCGAATTTTGGAGAAGTATAATGTTAAATCGATTGTTGAGCTAATGAGCATTAACAAAAATATAATATAGAGTCACTGTGTAGATATGAGTATGAAAACAAGAAAGAACATTAAAGAAATAATGCTAACCAGCTTCATTGTTAGCTTGGTGTTATACGTTATTTCCATGCTCTTTTATGTTGATTCTCATATCAACGCTCGTGAACTTGAATTTGAGAAATTTTCAAAGGCCATGGCTCAATACAATCAAGTGTTGTTCTTTACCAGTAAGATATTGGAAGGTGAAGTAGGTAAATATGACGCTATTGAGCCAGGTGATAAAAGTTTGCTTAAAAGCAGTAGCAGCTATTTTCAACATATTGATCCAGAAGAAAAATTAAGCAATGTTGAAATCGCTATTGAGAATGAGTTTCACAGTCTCGTTGAACAAATGCCGACAATTTTACCCGAACAAGATGTGATGTATTATCGTTCATATATCAGCTCTTTGACATCGGTGAGTAATAAAGATAGCGATGTTGTCATTAGCCAATGTGAAGACAGGCGAAATTGTGCGCTGGAAGCACCTATGCGTCGTTTGTCTGACCGAATTTTGATTTCTGATCCCTACCGAGTGGATACGGGAATGAATATCACAGTATCTAGTCCTATCTACTTTAAAGAAGAAATCATTGGTGATGTCAATATCGACATTTATATGGCTCGCTTTGAAGGGGCGAGTGATGTTCATGTTGAGAAGAAAGAAATCAACGGTGTCACTTTTTATGACTTCATTTATGGCAATGATGTGACCGATAGTAACTTTGCCTATTCTATTGATTATGTAGCAGATAACTCAACGGTTTACGTATACAAAATACCAGTGTTATCGGTTGTATACAGGACAGTCACTTTCTTTTTTGTTTTGTGGCTGGCTTGTGCTTACGTTATCTCAAGATTTAAGGAGCTCAACCTGAGCAAAATTAAACTGAGCGAAGCGGAACAAACTATTGTGCGTGACCAAATGACGGATTTGTTGAACCGAAACATAATGGAGACTGTAGAGTTCAAGAACAATATTAAAGAGAATGGTTCAAGCATATTGGCGATTGATGGCAACAAACTTAAATCAATCAATGATACTTACGGACATCATGTGGGTGATGAAGCGATCAAGCAAATAGCGTCAGCCATGAGACAAGTGTTTCGTGATACCGACTATTTGATTCGTTCTGGTGGTGATGAATTTTTAGCCGTATTACCAGGGTGCAAAGCTGACAATGCTATACGTTTAGCTAACAACCTTAAAGAAACGGTGCAAGAAATGAAATTTTCCCCATACGGATTAACGGTAGGGGTATCTGTCGGTGTAGCAGAAATGAGGGAAAACGAACCCGTGGAATCTGTGATTCGCCGCGCAGATGAGAAACTCTATGACGACAAACAGTAGTGTGGGGATGTGCTACACAGTCGCTAAAGTATGTTAAAAGTGTTAGATTGCATAACAATAATGACCAATCTATGACATTAATATCAACAGAGTCATGGGATAATTAGTCGTTTCACTATACGGATAACAGTGAATTTTTAATGGCAAACAGTCTCGATTACAATTTACTTCAAACCTTTGTTCTACTTTACAAACATCGTAATTTAAAAGCGGTTGGCAGAGCGTTGGGCGTAACAGAAAGTGCCGTCAGTAAACACCTCGCTAAGTTACGTGAACAGCTTGATGACCCTCTATTCGTGCGTGATGCTCAAGGGTTCGAGCCCACTTCTTTTTCTGAGCAGGTTATACCGACATTAACCGATGGACTAAATACAATCCAAGCAGCTTTAGCTAAAGATAGTATTGACTGCGAACATTATACTGACGATATAACCGTAGCAATATTACCTATTATGCACCTTCAATTCGGGGCTGAGCTATTACTGAAATTGAAAGAAACTTTTCCACAAGCGACTATTTCAGTTATAACGTATGACAGTAATACATCACAAGATATTGTGAATGGCAGTGTCGATCTCGGTATAAACTATTTCAATCCTACTCTCACTAAGTCGATTTATCAGGCTTATATCAAAAAGGTAAAACATGCTGTTGTTATGTCCTCTAGGTTAACTGGATATAACGATGAAGAGATTCTTAAACTACCGTTTATTGGCCTAAAAGCTCGAGGACGTAATGACATAAAAAGTTTGCATGAAGAAGTACAGAATCGAGTTGGTTACTCTCTCGATTTATATGCTCATGTAGACAATTTTAATACCATGCTCAATATGGTCGATAAAGTTGATAGCTTTTCTATTGTACAGGCCATTACTTTACATGATGATCGGTTTATTTTACGAGAACTTCCGGAGAGGTTTAAAGTAGCGGATAATTTATCTTTGGTGGGGGGAGTTAAAGCGAGTAACAAAAGCAATCCCTTGCATTTGTTGTTATTGAAGATTATCAAACAAAAGCTTGATAAATATGCGGTTTTTTAAGCAGATTCTTTGATTTGTACCAGTTCGATTATTGAATCAACGTTACACTTGTTGAGAATTCGGCTCTTATATGTACTTACAGTTTTAGTACTGATCGACAGCAGTTCTGAGATTTTCTTATTGGTGAAGCCTTTTACTAAGTAGTTGTAAACGATCGTTTCACGCTTAGAAAGTGCAGCAAACTCATTGTCACTATTGTGTTTAAATACACTGTAACCTCTAATTACGCTTGAAATGGCATCTTGAATGATGTCGACATTTTCAGTTTTTAGCACGTAGCCATTCGCGCCCATCTTTTTCGCTGCGTCAGAGTACATGCCGTGATCGTTGCTTGAAACGAACAATATTTTACCCGCGTATTGCTTTGCTCGCATACGACGTAGGAAATCTAGTCCATCAAAGCCACTGAGCTGGATATCAAGAATGATTAAGTCAATATCATTCTGTCTTAGCACTGATGCGGCTGTAAAAGCATCACTTGCGAGATGGACGTTAGTGAAACTATGGTTGTCTAGAAGCATTTGCTTCATCGATTGTTGAACCATCGGAAAACTATCAATAATAAGTGCTGAAGTATTTTTAATTGTCATGTTGTATACCCTATTAAAATTTTTGTGAACTAGCTTCTGGGGAGTACTATAGGGTCTTTCTTACAGAAGGTGTGGAAAAGGGGACTTTCCATGTAGGAAAGTGAGTGCACAGGTAGGACGTTTTCGTGGCTTGAGTTCAGTGCCGATAATTCTGTCCTTGACCCTATAAAGTCTATTCGCTGCATGGTAGAGAAGATTAATTGTTATAATAACCATCAGTTCTGGTTTCAGCTTTACAGGTAAAAGGCTAAACTTAGCGAAAATAGTTTAAGAGTTAAGAAAATGAGTGAATTCGAAGCTGAATATCAGAGCGACGAGGTTGAAATTGAAGCCATTGGAGTTGAAGTCAGTACCCAACCAATAGAATTGTATAAAGTGTTGAAAATTGCTGATGTGGTTAGTGGAGGCGGTGAAGCAAAGTATGCCATCACTGAGGGTTACGTAGCAGTTGATGGTGAAATTGAAACTCGCAAGCGTCGTAAGCTGTATGATGGCGATTTGATAGAGTTTAATCAGGAGTATTATGTTGTGATTTGTGATGCTCCTGTGACAGAGCCGAAGGTTGAACAAAAAAAGGCACAGCCAGCAACAGCAAATAAAAGCCACAGTAAGCAGAGCAATAAAAGCAAGGCTAAAGCTAAATCAGAAAAACACCATCAAAAGGGTAATGTAGGTAATAAGTTAGAAACTGAGGATAACATTGAGCCAACGCCACGTGATGGTGGGCGGGGTGAAATCAAGTTCTTTTAATTATTATTGAAAATGGGGAGCTAACTTGCTCCCCATTGTTGTTAACTCCAGTCATCATCAAAATATGTACGACCTTCTAAGGAGTAAGGATCATCATCAAACGGGTGTTCTGCTTTTCCTCGAAGGATCTCCAGTTGAGCTTCAAGCATGTTGACCGTTTCGTAATCACCTTCTGAGCAAGCGACATAAATCTGTTGCTCTAGTGCGTCAATGCTTTCACGGATATTCATTTAGCACCTCCTCAACGTTGGCTAGAATGGCATGCCTTCAACCCTATTGTAGACCAGGATACTAGAACTGCTAGTTTGGGTGTTTCATTGTCCAACATTAACCTTAGTGTTATTTGGGCTGTGGCGATTTGTGTTGAATGATAAAAAATTTGTTGCATATTTTGTATAAAGTCAATAATGTATTATCTAGTCGAATGAATGTGCAGTAACCATATAATTTAATTAAGTATTTTTAGTAAATTCATTGTCTTATGTAAATTTGACGTCAATAATTAGTCCAAATGTTTCCAAATGCGCAAATGATTGACTACACTTAATTTTTATCCAACTCAGTGGTGATCTTAATGAAAAATAAAGCAATAAAAGTAGCAGTAGTAGCAGCTCTAGGTGCGAGCACTTTAACTGGTTGTATGGGCCAAATGGCAACGACTGGAATGGTTACTAAGTTCAACCTTGAAATCGTTGATAACCGCTATGCTCGTGAAGGTATGTTCTTACTTCTTTCACCTGTTTACGGTATCGCTTCTATTGCTGACTTGTTTATTTTTAACGCGGTAGAATTCTGGACAGGTACAAACCCACTTTCTGGTAAATCACCTGCAGTCGTTGACACTCCAGCTGACGCAATTCTTAAAGTAAACGACAGCTTAGACTCTTCTATGACTGAAGTGCCTCTTTCCAATAATCAAGTTGAATCTGCAACTATGCAGCAAATCGACGAAAACACGATGCAGATGGATGTGACATACCTAGATGGTTCTCACAAAGTTCTTCGTGGTGAGAAAAGTGAAGATAGCGTTGCTTTCTATTTGAATGATGAGTATGTAACAACAGTATCTAACCAAGAGTTAGATCGCTACATCCAAACTTCAAAAATCTAATTAAAAGATTTCTATCGAAGGCTTCCGGAAGGAGGCCTTTTTTGTTTGCGTTGATCGCTAACCATCCAAACGGTGTTGTAAATTTAACCGTTGAAACATCAATTGCTTACTTCCTATGCAAACAGACACGTTTTTATAAAAAAACGGTTTTCTTTTTCGTTAGCTGTGGCATAGTAACTGGGTCTTCACGATGCGCGGGCATCGTATAATGGCTATTACCTCAGCCTTCCAAGCTGATGATGCGGGTTCGATTCCCGCTGCCCGCTCCAATTTCATACCTTAAATTTTCCTTATTCTTCTATGTCCAGTGTGTTGCTTAAATTTAGGCATCTTCGATTTCAATAGGCGTTACGTTGCAAGGCCGTTCTTGATGTCGGCTCACAAACTTTATTGATATCCAATACTGAAACTTTGAGTGATAAGTTCAGCTATTAATCCCTAAATATCAAAAGTCATTGCACTCACAATATTTGTGCTGCCGATGACTTTTATTGTTTATATAGACATTAAATACTTATCCCATTCGCTTGCACGTCCATAATACTGTTCATGTGCAAGCTTAAGTAAAGAACCATCTGTTTCGGCAATCAGTGTTGGATAGCCTGAAATGTTCAATTTGCGCATTAATTCATGACTTTGTTGAACATTCTGCTCGAGCATATCTTCGCTGACATCTGAAGCCATCGCTTGAGACCACTTATCCACATCAACGCCCGACTGAGTGATAATCTTCTCTAATTCTTCGATTTTATGTAGGCTGCGTCCTTCAACATAATGTGCATGCTGAATCGCTTTGAGAATTTTAACACTGCTTGCTCCAAGAGAGCCCGCTACCAGAATCGTTTTAATTGGTAAGAATGAATCAATAATAAAGTCTTCATTGCTTTGCAAACGACGAATGTAGTCATCACCAAAATGTGCACCAGTTAAAGCGGAGATGCGAGGATCGGCCCTAATAATGTGTTGTCTAAACTGTTCAGACAACACACTTTTTTCAATCATACCGCCAGGATGAAAAACTAGATTGAAGTTTGGGTTTTGTTCAATGGCTTCTATAAGAGATGTTGCGCCGTAGCACCATCCACACATTGGGTCATAAAAATAGTGTATGTTAGTCATATTGTGTTTCCTAGTCGAAGTTTTGATTTCGTTAGCAACAATATAGAATATTGATAAGTTCAGAAAAATAGCTAATCATGTACATCACTATTTCATAAACCGTTCTAATCATATGGATCGACTTAAAGCAGCAAGTGTGTTTATTGATGTTGTTCAGTCAGGTAGCTTCACCGCTACAGCAGACAGATTGAATATGTCCCGCCCAATGGTGACTCGATATATTGAGTCGATGGAAGAGTGGTTAAATGTCCGACTGCTCCACCGTACGACAAGAAAGGTCACATTGACTTCGGCTGGGCAGCATTGTTTAAAGGATATTGAGGGCTGGTTGTTGGCGGGGGAAGCTCTGGTTGATATAACCCGGACACAACAAGCACTAAGTGGACGAATTAAAGTCTCTACCAGTATGTCGTTTGGTTTTTCACAGTTAGTTCCTGCAACTCAGGCATTTATGCAGGCTTATCCGGACATCAAAGTGGAAATTGATGTTGAAGATACAGTGACCGACTTGGTTGACCAGCAAATTGATTTAGCAATAAGAATTGCCTCTAATCCGAATCCGTCACTGATAGGCAAACCGATCGCCGATTGTCATTCTGTGCTGGTTGCTTCTCCGGAATATCTTTCGCGACATCCCCCAGTTGAGAAGCCCAGTGACTTGCTTAACCATGCTTGCTTGGGGTATAAACATTTTGAGCAACACGTCTGGCACTTGCATTTTGGCAATGAGTATCAATCGATAGAAATTAAGCCCATCCTCTCTGCTAATGAAGCGACTGTCTTACTGCACGCAGCTAAATGTGGTATGGGGATAGCGATGCAGCCAACCTATCTTGCTTCGCAAGATCTTAGTCAAGGTCGATTGATCCATGTGTTACCGGAGTGGATGCCTAATAAATTAACAATATACGCGCTTTATTCTTCAAGAAAATACATGTCACATGCTGTCAGAGCCTATATCGACTTTATTTCTGATTATTTTTCGACAGATAAATGGTAGTAAAACACTCTATGCTACAACGCCTTTTTCTTTTGCTAGACCTGTCAGTTCGCGAGCTTCTTACAATCCTTTGTCTTGTGATAAACATGCTGCCAGCGTGTAACGCTACAGAAACCATAACTCAGTCAACGTCTTCTGACTGAACAAGTTGAGGATTAGCAACCTAAGATGTCACTTTGAATTACAATTCTCTCTAACTTACAACAATAAGCTCTACGTCATAGCGCTCTAACTGTTCAAGAATGACATGAGGAGGTTTCTTGTCCGTTATGAGACAATCTATATCCTCCCAGCCGCACGACTGATACAGACGCTGTGTGTTGAATTTATCGGATTTTGTAACACATATCACCTGCTTCGATTGACGAGCCATGGCGATTTTGAGATTAGCATCAAGCTCGCTATCGGCAGTTATGCCACAATCTGATAGGGCGCTTACTCCGATAAAAGCTCTGTCGGCCTGATATTTTTTAATGTGTTCAATGGTCATATCACCCAAAATTGCGTGCGAAAACTGCTCAAACATCCCACCTAATACACACTTTTTTATCTGAGGCTTGTGGGATAGAACATTTAGGCTTTCAAGTGAGTTGGTAATGACGCTGAGTTCCATATCTAGCTGTTGCGCGATTAGCGCATTCGTCGTGCCAGCGTCCAGAAAAAGAATGTCATTGTTCTCGATTAAGCTTGCAGCCTTATTGGCAAGAGAGACTTTTATTGGGTCTTTACTGTCTCTTTGTAGATAGGACATTGTGACTTTTGAATCATTGAGGATCGCGCCACCACGAATCCGCAAAATGCCCGGACGTTCGCTCAGCTTTACTAAATCTCGTCTTGCTGAATCGTATGAGATTTTAAAACGCTCACAGATGAACTCCAAAGTCACTTTGCTATGTTTACGGATATAGTTTTCCAATTCAATCAGGCGTTCGTCTTGTGTCATTAGCTTAGTTATCTATTCTATTAAAACGGTCTAATTGTAAGTGTTTTTAAGTGTTGGTGCATCAAAAGGTTTTTAGTTTGTCCGAGGTAATGGCCATTTGTGCAGTTTAATTGACATTCCAGTAATTATAGATACTATATTTTACGTGATTTTAATTGTTATTAAGTGAAGGTAAGTAAATGCGTATTGGTATGGCTGGTGCCGGTAATATTGTAACCATGTGTCTGGACGCAATCTCTCAAATCGACGGTGTTTTGTGCGAAGCGATTTGTGTGCGTGAAAGTAGTGCAGGCAAAGGACAAAAATTATGTGATGAGTATTCAGTGAATAAGCTCTATACCGACTATGAAGAGATGTTATCTGATGTAGAAATCGACTGCATCTACATCGGTATTCCAAATAGTCTTCATTTTGAATATGCCCGTTTAGCTCTAGAAGCAGGCAAGCATGTTGTTTGCGAAAAGCCATTTACTACTTATGCGGATGAATTGATTGAACTGAGTGAGTTGGCTAAAGCGAATCAACGGTTTCTGTTTGAAGCTATCACCAATATACATTCACCCAATATTCAAAAAATGAAACAAGCAATGGCGGATATCGGCGCTGTTAAGTTGGTGCAGGGAAATTATTCGCAACTGTCGAGTCGTTATGCCAAGTATTTGGCAGGTGAAGTGCATTCTGCATTTGATCCTAAAGCTTCAGGCGGTGCACTTTATGACATTAACATCTATAACCTTCATTTGTGTTGTTATCTGCTCGGCGCGCCAGCGAATGTGACTTACACATACAATAAAGGTCATAACGGAATTGATACATCGGGTGTCATGACATTGCAATACCCTGATTTTGTGGCGACTTGTGTCGGTGCAAAAGATTCGCAAAGCCCTGGCCATTTTACTATCCAAGGTGAAAAAGGGTATGTGTCTGTTGTGGGGGCACCTAATGTATGTCCACAAATAGAAATCAATATTGGTGGTGATAAGCAATTGTTTAATGGTCACGATATACAAAACCATATGGTTTACGAGTTTAAAAATTTCAATCAAATGTATTCTGACAATGACTTAAAGCAATGCTATGACTACCTTGAACACTCTATTCAAGTGATGAAATTGTTAGAATTAGGTCGTGCTCAGATGGATCTGTTTAACTAAATTTTTCTATTTTAATTGAGATCTGAAGGGCAGAGTGCTCCGCACAACGGGGCATTTTTTTCATTCATATTTAATACCAATCTACATAAGTTTCTGTTCATTCTTGCTTGCTAAAAACGCCAATAACAGCGTTATAGATTTTGTAATTAGAATAACTAGTTAGCTGCAATCTATGCCTTGTTCTTAGCGTTTTTTTCTACGCAATTACCTGAACACTCACTTATCCAGACTGGTATAACAAACGACAATACAGTTGTACACGTAACTGTATTGTCGTTGTAAATAACAGGTAAGCTATTTATGCGTTACTAAAAGTCATCAGATGACGGTTAGTAACACTCTTCCAGAATGTGAAGCACTTCTTCTGTCGTCAGTTTTTTGTAACCTTTACCCAGAATGATCGTTGATTCAGCAATTTTAGGCAGCATTTCTTTTGTTGCTCCTAATTCTTGAAGAGAGGTGACAATGCCACATTCTTTAGTGAATGCTTCTAGAGCATCGATACCAGCAAGTGCGATCTCTTCTTTAGTCTTACCTTCTGTCGATACACCCCAAACCTGAGTTGCGAAGCGTACAAACTTGTCTAAACCAAATTTGTAGATTAGACGGTAGTAAGGTAGTGAAACCGCCGCTAGACCCATACCATGAGCACAATCAGTGTATGCACCTAACTGGTGTTCGATCATGTGAACTTGCCAGTCTTGAGTTTTTGACAGGCCAGTCACTGTGTTTAGCGCTAATGTTGCATTCCACATAATGTTACTGCGAGCTTCGTAGTCTTGCGGGTCATTTAAAGCAGCACGTAGGTTATCGATCGATGATTTCAATAAGCTTTCAATGACGTAATCAGTTGTGTTAGCACCTTGATCTGAAAAGTACTGCTCCATTAGGTGTGACATAGTATCAAAGACACCACTTACCATTTGGTATTGAGAAACGGTATACGTGTATTCAGGGTTCAAAATTGAAAACTTCGGATACGCTACAGGGGGGAAAACGCGGCCTGCTTTGCTTTTCGTCTCTTCATGAGTAATCACCGAACCACCGTTCATTTCAGAGCCTGTACCCACCATCGTTAGGATAGAAGCAACCGGTACGACTTCGTTAGAAACATCTTGCCATTCAACCCAGTATTTTTGGAATGGGTCTTGGTCAGTACAGTGAGCAGAAACAGCGATACCTTTTGCGCAGTCAACAACGGAACCACCACCCACAGCAAGGATAAGATCAACATTATGTTCGCGAACAAGCTCAACGCCTTCCATCATTTTACTGTAAGTTGGGTTTGGCATAACGCCTGATAGTTCAACCACTGTCTTACCAGCAGCGTTTAGACTCGCGATCACTTTGTCGTATAGGCCATTTGACTTAATTGCATTACGGCCATAGACCAACATGACGGTTTTACCGTAGTTTGGTAACTCGTTATCGAGTTTAGCTAAAGAATCTTTACCAAAGTGAATGGTCGTTGGATTGTAATAAGAGAAATCGATTTGCATTGTCACACCCTTTTCAATAGTTGTAACTTGTTTGTTGTCTATTTAAGACAAGCATTTAATACCTGCAATCTAGACTGCAGGTGAGTACTAAATTGGCGTTATTGTACAAGTAGCTCTGAAAACAATGAATGTCTATTACTCTTAAACTATTGCCTAATCTTCCAAGTCTAATTCAATAAAAGGCTCACTAACGGAAAGCTGGGAAGTTACTTTTTACTTAACTATTTGTTTTGTTTGCATGTTTATTTCGAGTGGATATGTGTCCGTATACGGAAAGTATATTGGGGTTGCTTGATAATTTTTATCAAACAATGTTCTCTAGAGGCGTACGCTGTCTAGTTGGCTGGAAGTAATGACCTCTGTATGACTATGTACAGTGCGCTGGGTTCAAACCATATTAGTGTCGCGTAGTGATTTAATGTCTTTTGACGGAGGAGCACCAAACTGTCGGCTATATTCCCTACTGAACTGTGATGGGCTTTCATATCCGACCTTATAGGTTGTGGACATAGCATCTAGATTTTCAGTCAGCATCAATCGGCGTGCTTCGCTTAAACGGAGTTTCTTTTGAAACTGTAACGGAGTCATGGATGTCATAGCCCTAAAATGTGTATAAAATGCCGACTTACTCATGCCACTGTACGAAGCCAAATCACTAACATTTAACGGTCTAATGAAATTGCTTTTAAGCCAGTCAATGGCTTTTGAAATTTGGTGGCTGTGGCTGCCATTTGTCACAATTTGATTCAAGCGGACACCTTGTTCACTCATTAACAGCCGATAGAAAATCTCACGCTTAATGATTGGTGCTAGAATTGGTATTGATTTAGGTTCATCAAGTAGTGAAGTTAAACGTACAAAGGCATCCAGCAATATATCTGATAGTTCTCCTACAGCGATTCCTTTTTGAGCTTCTTTTTTGTTATCACAACTAAACTCACTATCTACAATCAATTGTGATATTTCTTGTAGATCTAGTTCAAGAAGTAAACCTAGGTAGGGGGTTTCTTCACTGGCTTGCAAGATATTTGCCGTTATAGGGAGATTGACTGAAGAAATTAAAAAGTGGTTTGAATCATAGATGTAACTTTCGCCGGCTAACAACACTTGTTTTTTACCTTGAGCGATAAGACATATGCTTGGGTTGTGAGTGTAGCTTGTAGGAAGTGTTGTGTGAGTCCAGCGATGGAACCGAAGCCCTGCGATATTGGTTTCGAACAATGTATTATTACCAGCCCAGCGATCAATAATTGAGGCGAGTCTAGATGAATAATTAGAAGTAGTGTTGCAATCTATCATAGTCGCTCATCAAGCCTATTAGATTGGTATTATTTGATTCATTTCGCTAGTTATAACAGTTAACATTTTTATGTAAAGTCCAATAGACCAATAAGCGCAAAAAGTGGCATGGAAATTTTGAGTCACTTGGTTTGTATGAGCGATCTCATCTAAGTCTGGTAACTTCCATCCTTTCTGAAATTATGTCAATCCCTAATGAAGGATAACAAGCACTAAGGGCCAAATTTCAGCCGCATATTGATGGATTGATTTTGCAGCAGGGAAACCGGCGTGCGGTTTTGTTACCGTTAGTGTGGGTAGTGTGGGATAAAATTACCAACTTCTGAACTGTTTATTAACGCATTAAAATGCAAAGGAAGATGGGTTAAGAGCTATTGGAGTGGGGACATTACTATACACACCTATACGACGGACGTGATTGAATAGAGTGAAATATAGCAAAATCCGTTAGTATTGATCCTAGACAGGATCGAGTTTAGTCAGGCTTGTACCACCATTTAGGATGGATAGATTTAAATTCTTTACTCATATTCGGTGTTTCGATTTGGATTTGAACTCTGTCTCTCAGGTTGGCCTTTTCAAATGCGTCTTTAGAATAGGGGTGCTGTTTTAATAACGAAAGTAAGCTACCGTCATCGAGAGCTCTGTTCATGCCAGTGGCAATGGCTTGTTTTAGTTCGCTATCTGATTTTCGGACGTAGAAGAATCTCCCAAACGGATAGACCAGTGCAACATGTTTATCGATGACAAGCTGGGTATTATTCGCACTAAACCTTTCTAGTAGCGCAAAAGCCTCGTTTGCACCAAGAGGAAGCAGATCGAAGCGTTGACTGTTAACCATGGCAAACAGATTATCAAGCTTGGGTGGGGTAGTTACTTTTAACCCAGCATGTTCGAGAACCGTAACATCATACCATCCTTGCCCTTGACCAAATGTATATTGCTTTAAGTCCTCAATATGTTTAACGGAACTCAATTTTTTCGCAGTATGTGGAGATGTTATAAATACGCGCCAACCACTTAATCCCAAATCGATGGGTAAGTAGATCAACTCATGCTGGTTAGCGACGACTGGGGAATAACCACCATCAATGACATCAACCTGACCTTCTTCCAGCATGCGTATCACTCTTCCAGCTGTTACGGGTCTCAAATCTAAACTGAGTGTGAAGTCTTTACCTGACTTGTTTAATGCGAGGTTAAGCACTGCGTAACCTAATGATTGGTCACTATTACCTGATTGATTCGGATAGGTGATTTCTCTGGCCTCGACACCGGTAATTAAGAACAATGCCAATATCATGGTTGTAAACGCTTGATATATTTTCATCGTTATCACTCGTCTATCTCAGCTGAACATTGTATTAACTATAGACGGTGAGAGAATCTTTCGATGAAACAAGTGTCACGTATTCCTGTATCCCGCGAGCTGTTGGGGTTGTAAGCAAAGAGTCGGCGATGTTGTCAGTTAATTGCTTTGTCCCTTACCTATACATGTTTATGATTAATAACCTTTTCGCATAAACAAGAACAAATGTGTCTTGGAATAATTCAGCATAAGCCTCTATTTTTGGCGACTTTGTCAGACAACGTATCTGACAGCCAGTCTAAATTATTTTTTAAGGATGTATTATGTCAGTCTCGGCTATCGGTGCCTTAGTGGTGTTCGCCGGTATTCTGTTCTTTTTATTCCAACAACAACAGAAGAAAAACACACTGTCTCGACTTGTTCTTTTAGGTTTAGTGACAGGTAGCTTATTTGGTTTAGGTTTGCAGTTGATCTTTGGTGAAGGTAATCCAGTGATCAGCGAGACTCTTGATTGGGTCAAAGTTGTAGGCAGTGGCTATGTGGGGCTACTAAAAATGGTGATTATGCCTTTGGTTTTAGTTTCTATGATCTCTGCGGTCGTGAAACTAGAAAAGGGCGGCTCACTAGGCAAAATCTCTGGTTTAACCATTGGTGTCTTACTGTTCACTACCGCTATTTCAGCCATTATTGGTATTGGTATTGCACAGGCATTCGGTCTAACGGCTGAAGGCTTAACAGAAGGTGCGCGTGAAACTGCCCGTATTGCGGTATTAGAAAGTCGTACCGCGCGTGTTAGCGATCTCACGATTCCACAAATGTTGATTAGCTTCATTCCTACCAACCCCTTTGCTGATCTTACTGGTGCTCGTTCAACGTCAATTATTGCAGTGGTAATCTTTGGTGTGCTGGTGGGTATTGCTGCGCGCAAAGTGATGATAGAAAAAGAAGAGTCTGCATCGTCTATTCGTAACTTTGTCGAGAATGCACAGTTTGTTGTGATGCGTCTTGTTAAAATGATCATGGCAATCACTCCATACGGTATCGCAGCGCTGATGGCGAAAGTTGTTGCTACGTCGAGCGCATCTGACATTTTGAATTTACTGAGCTTTATCGTTGCTTCTTATGTTGCTATTGCACTGATGTTCGTTGTACACGGTGTACTGGTTTCTTTTGTCGGTGTCAGCCCAAAAGCGTACTTTACTAAGATTTGGCCGGTACTGACGTTTGCGTTTACTTCACGTAGTTCAGCGGCAACCATTCCACTAAACGTGGAAGCCCAAATCGAGAAACTGCGCGTACCACCAGCGATTGCGAACTTGTCGGCATCTTTTGGTGCGACTATCGGTCAGAATGGTTGTGCGGGTATTTATCCTGCTATGCTTGCGGTAATGGTCGCGCCAAGCGTGGGTATTGATCCAATGAGCATTCAATTTGTTTTATCACTGGTGGCTATTGTGACTATTAGCTCATTTGGTATTGCTGGTGTGGGTGGTGGTGCTACGTTTGCGGCACTAATCGTACTTCCTGCAATGGGATTACCAGTAACTATCGCCGCACTTTTGATTTCAATTGAACCACTCATCGACATGGCGCGTACGGCTCTGAATGTGTCTGGTGCGATGACAGCGGGCACAATTACTAGTCGTATTTTGGGTGAAAAAGTTTCAGACCAAGAACTCGAATCTCAAAAAGCTTAATAATGCGTTAAGCTAAATTTACAAGGCAGGATCTTAACAGTTCCTGCCTTTTTTCTTACTCAATAACTGTGAGTTATAACCGTTCAGGTAACCGCTGTTTTACAAAGTCTAAAAATGCAGTGACTTTCTTAGAGCGATGGAATTGTTCAGAGGATAAAAGGGCAACGATATCTGCTTCAGCCAGTTGGTAATCGGGTAGTACGCGAACCAATTTTCCTGTGGCTAGTTCTTCTTTCACGTCCCACTCTGATCGTTGAATGATCCCTTTACCGTTTCTACACCAGTCTTTCGTTACGCGACTAACATTACTTGAAAGAACAGGGTTGATGCGTAAATTTACTGCCTGATTGGTTTTACTGTGGGTCAAACGCCACATGGTGGCATCTTCATCATTTTCTCTTAATGCGATACAGCGGTGTAACGCGAGATCATGGGGTTCGTTGATCGGCGGTGATGATTTTAGGTAATCGGGAGATGCCAGCAACAATCGACGATTTTTAGCCAGCACGATTCGTTTTAACGATGAATCCTGAAGGTGACCAATATAGAACATAATATCCGGACTATTATGCAACGACCATTTTGGTATGTCTGACAAATTGAGCTCAATATGAACTGACGGATATAGAGATTGAAACTCGGCTGCCAGAGGGCCAATATGCTTTTCACCAAACCCCAATGAAGAAACCAATTTAAGTTCACCAGCAATAGAGAGCTTTTTATCAGAAACATCCTGAGTCAGATTTTCTAGATCGTTAATAAGCTGCTGTCCTTTTCTGGCTAACACTTCACCCTCGGTTGTCAGTGAAGTGAGACGAGCACTTCTGTCTATGAGTTTTACCCCGAGTTTACGTTCCATGTTCTGCAAGCGTTGAGAAACACTGGGTGGGGTGACATTGAGTTTCCTTGCTGCAGCGGCCAGTGAGCGGCTTCCAGCAACGGTGATAAAAAATTCAATCTCTTGCGACGATAGCATTAAGTTCAACCTTAATGATTGAGTAAATTTTAGTTAATTTAACTACATATAATCCGATGATACAAATAGCACACTATTTATTATTGGGAATGAAAACTGATGGAAACTATATCGAGTCTACCGTTGTTTGATGGGGTTTATTTCTTTCTGTTCTTTATCGCAATTATCGCGGGCGTGGTTGATGCTATCGCTGGCGGTGGAGGTTTGATCACGGTGCCGAGCTTGATGCTGGTTGGGTTACCACCCATGACAGTGCTTGGTACCAACCGATTACAAGCTGTCATCGGAGAGTTAACGACTTCGGTCATGTTTCTTTCTAGTAAGGAGTGCCCCAAACAAGGTTTGGGGCTTGGTTTGATATTTACTGCTATTGGGGCGGTACTTGGCACTGTAGCTGTTGGTTTGATTGATAAAGGGTTGCTAGAAATCTTGCTACCCATCCTAATGGTCATTATCGCTTGTTATTCGCTGTTTAGTCAGAAATTAAAGGCAGAATATCAGGCAAAAGCCCTCTTATCTAACGAGCGCTTTATGATTATGTGCGGCTTGGTGGTTGGTTTTTATAATGGCTTTTTTGGGCCTGGAACCGGAGCATTTTGGATGTTGGGCTTTGTTAGTCTGCTTGGGTACACAATTAAACAAGCAACGATGACAACCAAACCACTAAATTTGATTGGTAACGTAATCTCTCTGATTCTTTTTGTTTGGCTTGGCGAAGTGGATTACCAATTAGGTTTGGTGATGGGGATAGGCCAAATCATGGGGTCAATCATTGGCAGCAAATGCGTGCTTTCGCTTGGCAATAAGCTTGTTCGTCCGGTGTTTATTTCAGTGACTTTAATCATGACGAGTAAAATTATCTATGAAAACATAATGATGAGCGGTGCCGTTTAGCTATCTGTTTAAGCTGCTAAATGATGAGTTAATCAGCTAACTTGTCCAGTAAATAGCGCACAGATGAGTTTGTTGACAAAGTTCCTTTCCGTCACTCCAGCGAAGGTTGGAATCTACTTACAACGCCCGTTGAGACTAGATTCCAGATATTTCCTTCCGAAATTCTGGAATGACTAAATGGGTTTGTCACCAGTCTGAGATCAACTTTTGTTTAAATAATGCGCGGTATCAGGCGGTTAGCGTGAAAATATCGCCCTATACTAATGTTGGTACACAGCTCTTACTTGCGATTAAGCAAGATGTTGGCATCGAATATTAAATTGGTTTAGGGATTATATACCATGTCAAAAACTGAACAGGCATCTAGAAAATTAAGCTTGTATGTGATTGCAATTGTACTCATCGTTTGGATGTATAGCCTATGGTCGGACAGGGTTACACCAATAACGAGTATTGCACGAGTTCATTCGTATTTGGTTCGTATAGCGCCAGAGGTTTCAGGTAATGTGGTTGAAGTCAGTATCCAGAATAATCAGGTTGTACGTGCTGGTGATGTGATGTTTAAGATTGATTCCAGAAATTACGATTTGGCAGTACGTTCAGCTCAGGCTAACCTGGAGCTAGCCGGGCAAAACATCGGTGCGAGTACAGCTGCTGTTGAAGTTGCACAAGCGAAAGTGACCGACGCATTAGCCGCTAGGAACAATGCGAGAGAACAAGCCGCTCGTGTATCTGAGCTCGCTTCTAAAGGGGTTTTAAGTCAATCGGAGTTAGATAATGCGGTGGAAGCACGCTCTCGTGCTCAAGCGGCTCTATATGCAGCGGAAGCTTCGCTTCAGCAAGCTAAACAAAACCTTGGACCCAAAGGTAATAACAATCCGCAAATTTTGTCTGCGATGGTGAATTTAGAAAAAGCGCAACTTGATTTGCAGAAAACCGCAGTGACGGCACCCTCTGATGGTATTGTTACCAATGTTCAACTTACTGTCGGTCAGCAAGCCAATGTTGGTTCACCAATGCTCACTTTTATTGATCCAAGAGAAATCTGGATATCAGCTTTAGTAAGGGAGAACTCACTTGAATACATTAAGCCCGGTCAGCAAGTTAAAATCGTGCTGGATTCGATGCCTGGAAGAGTATTGAACGGTAAGGTTTATAGTTTGGGGTGGGGGACAGGCGATAGTAATAATGTCGATTCTGTGACGGGTTTTATTAGAGCCGATACCACATCGATTAATGCGCAGAGGTATCCGGTTAATATCGTGTTTGATGAGGTTCCAGACAATATTCGATATGGATCACAGGCAACCGTTGCTTTCTATACTGAACAAAGTGGATTAGGTGAATGGTTAGCAGGTTTGTGGATGAGAATTGTTAGTGTGTGGACTTATGTTTCATAGTCACGTTAATCCAATATTAAAGATTGTCTTCACGCCCATTCTGTTACTTTTTTATTTGAAGTACATTGGGCATCCGATGCCGATCTTAGCGCCAGTATTTGTTGTTATTCTCTTAACTACCCTACCATCTAAACCACCGATGAACGCTGTGTTTCAATTGGTGTTGGTATTGCTATTCGTTAGTTTTGTTGTGGTATTTTTTGCCCAAATGCTTTCTGGTACGCCAACGGGATACACGCTATTTGTGTGGGGGATGATTACGTGGAGTTATCACCGCAGTCACCAAGACCCTCAGGATATTTTGTCGACCCTTGTTCTGATTGTAGTGATTATTGCAACTGTGGTTAGTAAACAGATGGGATTTCCTATCGATGGCGTACCTGTGGTTATTTTCCAAGCCTTTATGATTGCCTTGATAGCAGTTTTTGGCGCTCACTTTCTATTCCCAGGCGATCAACAAGATATAGCTCTTGATGACGCAGCGAAAGGTGAGGAAACACATATAACTATTGCAATCTTTAAGTCCACAGCCATGTGTCTAGTTATGGCTGCACTCATTGGTATTGGTAGTTCTCAAACTATGCTGATAGCGATTACAATTAGTAGTATGCTTAAGCTGCCGTTACTTAATCATCACAAAGATTATGTTTATCAGAGGCTTATAACTACAGCAACGGGTATTTTGTTTACGTTACCGACAATGTTGTTGTGGGGCCTTGGCGCACCTGGCTGGGTTGTAATGGGCGTTTCGCTGTTTCTCGGTATTCAGTTAGCCTGCTACGCGATTCGTAGAAATGCCCACTCAACGATTTATCAATTGTTGTTTACAAATTTCACAATCATTACATACCAAATCATTAACAGTAATGGTGTTGACTCCTTTGCTTCGGGATTTATGCGCTTGGTATCGATCAGTATTGCGATATTTGTTGGAGCGCTGATATTAAAGTTGATTCACCAAACCGATCCAATGGGAGTTAGAACGAATAAACTTAGTGAATAATGTTAGAGCCATGGTCTTTGCTAACGAGTAGGGAGAGGAGAAATTCGAATGAAAACCTTCGGGTTCGCTTTATTGGCGATGTTCTTGTTTGGTTGCAGTTCATCGCCTGCTGACCTAGACAATGGGATCACCGATTCATGGACAGAGGAGCATTTGGAAGATCGTCGTTGGCGAGACGCGAGCGAACTTGACCGAGACTATATCAAACTCGCATCAGAATCGGCTCTTCCTATTCAAAATTCTTTCGTTAAAGTGATCGGCGCAGATACAGACAGTGCGATTCAGAGCATTGCAGATAAAATCTACTTAATTGAAAACGCTAAGCACACGATTGACCTCACTTACTATATTTTCACTTCCGATATCGTTGGTGAAGCAATATTAGGTGCTTTATGTAATGCAGTGAAAAGAGGTGTCGACGTTCGTATTATGGTAGACAGTCTGGGTTCTTTTAGCTTTGTTCACAGTGAACTTAAAGGGTTGAAAGAGTGTGAAAATGAAGCGGGCTATGTGAAAAGCCGGGATGGAAAGATCACAAACAACTTAGCTAGAGTTCAGGCCGTTGTTTTTAATGCTTTGACAAAATTAGCTTCAGATAGCAATCGACGATCGCACGATAAGTTATTAATTATTGACGGTGCCTATCCCAATAATGCGTTTGTCATGACGGGAGGGCGTAACATTTCTACTCATTATTATGGATTGAATGAGGAAGGCGGCTTAGATCCTACAGCATTTAAAGACATTGAAATTCTCATTCGTCCTTTACCCAATTCATCTGCTGAAAACTCACCATCACTACTCGCCGAATACTACTACTCAGTACTGTTTTCTAAACTTGGCAATAAGCTGATAAAGCCAATTTTGCAGTATGAGAACACTATGAAACGACACCAGATAAAGCTTTTAGAGCTTAAACGAAGTAAAAGTTTTCAACTTGCATATAAAAATGCGGCTGTACATACGGCTCAGGGTTACTCTGCAACGCAAGCGCGCTTAGCCCATGAACTTGATAACCTAATTAACGAAGATTTAGTGGCTAACTATAGTAGTAATAAACTTAAAAACGCCAATTCTATAAGTGGGATATTAGCTAGAGTTGGCTACGAAAATTATGATTTGAAGAAAGTTCGTATCGTTTCCCCATACTTATTTCTGCAGTCTGAACTTTTGAAAGATGAACAACGGATAGATGAGAGTCTCAACGTAACAATGGAGTGGTTAGATAAAGACCCGGAACGCAGTATAGAGATAATTACCAACTCCGCTTTAACTAGTGACAATTTTTTCACACAGGCTGTGATTGATATGCATACCGCGCCGCTATTGTTGATGAGTGGTGAACTGCATGATCTGTGGCTCGACAGTGATTTAGCTAACAATGAAGAAAACGAGGCGTTTACGTCGTCAGAAGCTTGGAAAAAATTGGCAAATCATCCACGAATTTTGTTCTATCAATTAGGAAAGGAGGACGCGGTTCCATTAGGAGGTAACCAATACTATGGCAAGTTACATGCTAAGTTTGTTATTGCTGACAACAAAGCATTTGTTGGTACCACTAATTTGGATTTTCGTTCACTGATTTTTAACAACGAAATGGGTTTTTTCCTGATTGACGGGAAAGTGATTAACGACCTTAATTCTGAGTTTGACTTGTTGAAATCTCAGTCGACTCGATGGGGAAGTAAAGAGTGGTTAAGAATGAGGCAAAAGATACGTGAGTTGAGTGATATGAAAGGTCGGACTACAAGGAATCAGCGCTTTATTTTTAAAATATTAGAGAATACTGGACTGATCTATCAGTTTTAAATCTTGAATCGCGCAATGAGTAACAGGACATTTTGACACATGTTAACCAGCTACCCACGACTGGTAGCCGCTGGATAAGTAGCAACGATAAAAAGGACCAAAAGTGTGAATAACTCAAATGAAGACTTAGAAAAAACGTTGGCTAAAGCGTTCAGTACTGCGCTAATCCGGTTTGCTGTCGTCACGCTAATTGTGATTGTTTGCTGGTGGGCATTCCAACCATTTTTGCCGATATTACTTTGGGCTCTTGTGTTGGCTATAGCTTTATATCCACTCAGGCGAGCTATTGAAAGTAAATTAGGTATGCGCGCTAGCCGCGCAGCGACTTTAGTGGCGGCCATTGGTGTACTGGTTTTGGGTACACCGACTGCTATGGTAGGTAATTCATTTACGTCTAAAACGCTCGATATTATAGATTCATACAATAGTGGTGAGTTGGCTGTACCTAAACCAACTGATAGTGTAAAAGACTGGCCATTAGTCGGCGAAAGGATATATGTCGCATGGGATGAAGCTGCGGGAGATCTTCCTACTTTTATAGAAAAACGTCAGCCACAACTCAAAAGCATTATTGGTTGGCTAGTCGACAGCGCAGCAGGTGCGGCTAAGAGTGTCTTTATGTTAATTGGTGCGGTCATTATTGCTGGAATAATGTTAGCTTGGGCAGAACCTGCTGAACAGTCTATACGTAAGATCTTTATCAGCTTTACTAACAATGTTGAAGGTTCGAATCTTCATCAACTTACGACTGCTACTCTTAGACAAGTAGCTATTGGTATTATTGGTATTGCCTTCCTTACAGCGATGATTTTTGGAGGTGTCGTTGCTTTGTCTGGTGTGCCAGCAGCTTCGTTATTTACTTTGATAGCCCTTATTTTTGCCATTGTTCAACTACCGGTTACAGTTGTGGCTTTGGTGGCTGTCGCGATTTTATGGTCTGGAGACAGTGGTACTGTACACAATGTCATTTTCACAATATTGCTTATCGCAGCCAGCTTGATAGATAACTTCTTAAAACCCATCATTCTTGGAAGAGGGTTAGATGTACCTATGCCAATCATACTCATTGGTGCAGTAGGTGGCATGATGTCTGGCGGTATATTGGGGATGTTTGTTGGCGCGGCATTTTTGGCTGCTGGGTATCAAGTGTTTATGCAGTGGGTTGAAAAGGAAAACTTACGCACACCAGAAGCGATTAAACAAAATGAGCCAACTAACAATGAGCCGTTGTAAAACAAATATCAAAAGTTGGTAGATACTAGACTGGAGTAAATAGAAAGCTGTACTGACTCATATACGATCTGACGGTTTGATTATACAGTGCGACGCGATCGTACGCCTACACCCGTTGCCCACGCATCTCACTTTTGGACAAAAGTTATTTAGAGATATTGTAACTTCTGAAGCAAACAGGATTAGAAAAAGTATCTTAAAACCATTGCCGTTTGTTATGAGCACGTGCCAAACGCCATTAACCAACCTTTTTGTAAGCGACTATATGAGAAAGGAAGAGTAATGGTTCGCAGCTGTTGCCGATGTCAGCGCAAAGCTTGATGCCCCACATTTTTTCGCTAAACGTGAAAACTCCAATGGATAGTCGTAATCAACTCGACGGAATGCGTCACGGTTTCTCTCTTTTTTATGATGGTACTCAACGCACAGATAACAGCATCAACTTCCCATTCAGGCTCATTAACATTAATATGTTCAAAATCAATTTGCGGGTTGATGAGTTTTTCCAAACTAGTGTTGAGTGATGGTATGAGTTTTCTCGTTGGTGCAATCAGGACATGACTACCTACTAGACCAGTTGTACCAAGTACTCACCTCAGAATCTCGCCATTTTCTGCACAGCTTCACGTACTGGCACGTCACCTTCTGTTAGTTCAATAATGACGCGAGTTACAGAAGGTTGTTCAATTATTTCTGTTAGAGTGGCCGCCACGTCATCACGAGAAACGCTACCATAAGGAATAGCAAGACCTGCACGGACATGACCTGTACCATGTTTGTCATCAAGGAGCCCTGGTCTCAGAATTACCCAGTCTAATTCGCTTTCTGAAAGCGCCACATCAGCCATTTTTTTAACGTGCATATAATTTTCAAAGGTGTCAGATACGAATTTTCCTCGTGAGGCTTCAGGGAATGCGGACACTAGCAAAAAGCGTGATACACCAGCTATAAGTGCAGCCGTAACCGCAGTTTTAAGCCCCTCGCCATCAACAGCATTCGTCATTTCCGGCCCGCCTTTGCCACCAGCTCCAGCCGTAAATACCACCACATCACTGCCTTTTATGTGCGTTGCAAGTGACGTAGCATCAAGTTCGGTGAGGCTTCCTGACACAGGTGAAGCTCCGAGTTGGCGTAATAGCTCATCCTTATCCTTATTGCGGTTTAGGGCATGGATGTGATGGCCTCTTTCAGAAAGTAGTTTACTCAAACGCTGACCGACCTGGCCTGCACCACCAATAATAAAAACCTGAGCCATGATTAATACCTCTCTTGTTTGTGGGATGTAAAGTTTGTGCAACAATATCTGCTAGATGCTGCTCAACCATAAATCTGAAATAGATAATTCTATTTTTATATCTTTTGATCTGCTCCAGCCAGACTGGACACTTCATTAAGCGACATTTTGCTTTTCAAAGTTAACTGGGCTTAGATACCCAAGAGCACTGTGCCTTCTCGTCCGATTATAATCAACCTCAATGTACTCGAAGACCGTTTGGCGCATCTCATCTCTGGTCATGATCGGTTCGTATTGGATCGCTTCTACTTTTATCGAATGGAAAAAGCTTTCAACACACTGAGTATCCCAGCAGTTTCCTTTTCTACTCATATTTTGCTGTAGATTATAAGCAGTTATTTAGACTAGGTGTGGAAAAGTAATTTAGCAGATTCTCCAGTAGTATTGATGGTGCAGCTAAATTGTTTTTAGGCCTGTATTGCTTTACATTACTGACTAGTAATTTTCTTATTCGAGACTAAAACAGCATGACGACAATTTTGGATGTTTCTCGTCGGGTCGGTGTATCTAAATCCACGGTTTCCAAAGTTCTAAATGGTACTGGCCGCGTATCTGAAGCAACTAAAAAAGCAGTGTTTGAAGCAGTAAAAGAGTTGGATTACCGACCTAATGTGCTTGCACGTTCACTGTCCAAGAAAACGACCGATACCATCGGCCTTATCATTCCAGATGCTTATGGCTCGGCGCAATACATCAACAATCTGATTGATATGACGCAGAGACTGGCAAATATTTCTGGAAAGTTTCTGATGATATCTCAAGTCAATGGTAATGATATCGAATCCAGTATTCAGTCGATTCGCAAATTAGTTGATCGCCGCTGTGATGGTATTATCTATTATAAAAGCTCTCGTATTGAAGGCAGCGACATCGGTGACAAGTTAGAGAGCTTAATTGATGAATTACCTATTCCTCTAGTTGTACTCAACCATCACTTAATCAACAAACCTGACCATTGTGTCTGGTTTGATCAGGTGACGACTGCACGGCTCGCCGTTGACTACCTGATTGACAATGGCCATAGAAACATCGCGTATATTGCAGGGAGATACCAGTTGTTAACCTCGCGTTTAAGATTACAAGGGTATCAAGAGTCACTGAAAAGCGCAGGTATCGACCTCAACCCTCTTTTGATTGCCGAAGCATTAGATTGTCGACATCAGGGGGGATATGACGCCTGCATCAGTCTGATCGAGAGAGACATTCCTTTTAGCGCCGTGTGTTGCTTCAGCGATGCGGTTGCCATTGGAGCTATAAAAGCATTACGAGAAAAAGGTATTGCCGTTCCAGAGCAGGTGTCGGTGTTTGGTCTGGATAACGACGATGTCAGCAGTTTTATCGACCCACCGTTATCGACAATTGCGATGCCAGTCAATGAGATTATCAATACCGCTGGCCGCATGTTGTTAAACTTAATGAACAATGAAACACCACCGACGCTAAAAGAATCACTCACAGGTGAGTTGATAGTTCGTCAATCAAGTCCAAGCTTGAGCTAACTACTCAAAAGAGCATACCTGTAGTGGTCAACTAAAATTGACCACTGTTTTAGAGTTTTCCCGATACATTCTGTCAGACATCATTGGATGTCAGCCCACCGTTATACTGATGGGACCTGAGTTGGCTGCAATAGCCTGTGATGTAACGAGTTATGTGTCAATAACCCGACACTGGTATCCATTCTGTCGTTAGACTTCTGAAGTCGCCCTCCATCGGACTATTGTCCCTCCAATTATTTGGGAAGATGCTGACCATGGATTGCCAGATTTTATACGTGCCTTCGTGTTTCGTTTACGAGAGCGCTGGCACTACCTTGATGTTCAAATAGACGAGATGAGTGAATGATTGCAGTAGGCGGCAATTGCCACCTACCACTGCAAGTTTCTTCTTCAGTTCTCGTATCTCAATTTGCTCTGGTGTCATTGGTGAGGTTTGAGGAGTCACTCCCTTTCTTTTTTGCTTGAGTTGCCTTACCCATTTGTCCATTGTCGATTTACCACACCCATAGGTTTTGCGGCTTCAACAACGGTGTAGTTTTGGTCGAGAACAAATTGCGCTGCTTCAAGTTTAAATTCCGCACTAAAAGTACGTCTGATGAGCTTGATCATAGTTTCACCTGTCATGCTATGAAGTGCATCTTAACACCTCTAATCAGGTGGCCA
The DNA here is from genome assembly GCA_048259585.1 of Vibrio sp. Classification (GTDB taxonomy): domain Bacteria; phylum Pseudomonadota; class Gammaproteobacteria; order Enterobacterales; family Vibrionaceae; genus Vibrio. The sequence goes on from JBLXHN010000003.1 coordinate 182,186, forward strand.
AATTCACGATGCCACTACAAATCGAGCCAGGTTGTGTTTAACAGAGTCGTTAAGTTAGCAAAGGGGGCGATGAAAACTACATATTGCTGTAGATATTAGCAATTACGAAATGACCCTTTTTTCGAAAACTCTAATTAAAACCTCTCTATTTTATTAATTAAATCAATCCATTAACTAACAGGGAAACCGTTTTCTTTCTTTAATTTCATTGTGAGCGCTATAGAAGTTAAAATCGATCTTAAATTAAATTAAGATATTGAAAATTATAGTTATATTTATTTTTTAAAAGATGGATTTTATAGTTGACAGATAACTCATTGTATTTGTTTTGCTTATATTTTTGTATGTGAAAGTGGTCACAAATTATAAATCACACACTTTTGGGAAACCGGTTTCTCAGTTAGTTTACTCATTAAAGGATATCCTACTTTTTATAATACTAACGATATTGGGGTGTAATGAAGTGAACTACTCTAACCTTGCTAAAAATCTGCTTCACCTTATAGGTGATAAAGAAAATGTGGACGCATTGACCCATTGTGCAACCCGTCTGCGTTTTACATTGAATGACAATTCTCGAGCAAAAAAATCTGATATTCAAAATCTGGAAGGCGTATTGAGCGTTGTTGAAAGTGGTGGTCAATTCCAAGTGATCATCGGTAATCATGTGTCCCAAGTTCATTCGGCTCTTCAGGAACTGCTTGCTGGAAATGCCAATGACGTAGAAGCGAAAGCTAAAACTACAACAAATACAGCAAAGCAAAAAGTTGGCGTTGTTAGCAAAGTTTTTGAGGTTATTTCGGGAAGTTTGTCTCCTTTGATTGGAGCACTTGCTGGCGCAGGTATGCTAAAAGCGCTACTTGCCGTTTTAGTGATGTTGAACGTGCTGGAAAAAACAGAATCTACTTACTTGATTCTGTCTGCCGCATCAAATGCCGTTTTCTATTTCCTTCCGATCCTTTTAGGTATTTCAGTTGCTGTTAAGTTGGGAGCAAATGGTTATGTAGGTGGGGTGATAGGCGCTTCACTGTTAGAGCCTAATTTTACTGGCTTAATTGGTGGCGGCGCTGCTGATTTCTTTGGAATCCCAGTGATTGCAATCAATTACTCTTCAAGTGTGTTTCCGATTTTTATCGCCATAGCGCTGTTGGCTTTGGTTGAAAAATATCTAAAAAAAGTCTGCCCAAACAGTATTCAACTGTTCATGGTGCCGATGGTCAGTATCCTTGTCGTTGTCCCTTTGACCATGATTCTTTTCGGTCCTTTCGGGGTTTATCTGGGTAACTGGATTGCGGACGGCCTCAACTGGCTTATTGCTCACAGTAGCATTCTGACTGGAGCGGTCGTGGGTGGCTCGATGATGTTTTTGGTGATCTTTGGTCTGCATTGGGGCATCGTGCCAATCATCATCGCTAACCTTGCGTTGGGTGGTTCTCCAATCGCTGCAATGTGGGCTGCGAGTACTTTCGCACAAATCGGTGTTGCGGCTGCATTCTGGTTACGTTCAAAAGACCAAAATATCAGAGCAATTGCGGGTCCGGCAGCGATGTCAGGGTTCCTAGCTGGTGTAACAGAACCTGTTATTTACGGCTTAATCATGCGTTTCAGAAAAACGATTCCAGTTGTGATGATTTCCGGTGCGATCGGTGGGGCATTTATCTCGACGATGAACGTAAAAATGGTTGCTTTTGCATTCCACAGTATTCCAAGCATCCCATTGTTTGAGCCTGTAGTGCCATATGTCATCGGTATTTCAATCGGTTTTGGGTTGTCGTTTATCGGCACTCTGCTTATAAACCCAGAAAAACAGAATGGTGTGCGCAACGTTACAGCTAAAGCCTGAAACTAAATCCAACACAATCATTTCCAATCAGTGTGGCAGTCCGCTTATAACGGTTTTTGGACTGGCCTCACTGTCTTAAGCATTAGTCGAACTAACTAAGCGTTAATCACTAATTTTAATAACATAACAATCTGAGGAGATATCGTTATGAGTTTTCGTTTTCCAGATTCTTTTTTATGGGGTGGAGCAATTGCTGCAAACCAGGTAGAAGGCTCACACCTTACTGATGGGAAAGGCCTATCAACTTCCGATGTACAGCCTGAAGGCGCTTTTGGTGAACCTGTAGAAAGGGTTGATGGCGATTTTAACGTCAAGGATGTTGCCATCGATTTTTACAATCGTTATCCCGAAGATATTGCCATGTTTGCAGAAATGGGCTTTACGACATTACGCCTTTCGATTGCATGGACGCGTATATTCCCTAACGGTAATGATGCAGAGCCAAACGAAGCGGGTCTGGCATATTACGACAAGGTACTCAACGAGTTGGAAGCACACGGAATCACGCCATTACTGACATTGTCACACTACGAGATGCCACTTCATTTAGCAAAAGAATATCAGGGCTGGGCAAGTCGTGATGTGATTCCAATGTTCGAAAAATATGCACGTACCGTATTTGCACGCTATGGTCACCGAGTCAAACATTGGCTGACGTTCAACGAGATTAACGTAACACTTCATCAACCTTTTACCGGTTCTGGTCTACCACGTGAAGTTGATGAGCAAACGCGTTATCAAGCAATCCATCACCAACTGGTCGCGAGTGCGAAAGCAGTAAAAGCGTGTCATGAAATGATTCCTGATGCGAAAATCGGCAACATGATTTTGGGCGCTGTGTTATACCCATATACCTGTCATCCGAATGATGTGATGAAAACCCTACAGCAAAACCGTGAATGGCTGATGTTTGGGGATATTCAGGCGCGTGGTTACTACCCAACTTACATGACTCGTAAGTTTAAAGAGCTGGGTATAGAAATCGAGATTACAGAAGAAGACAAAGAAGCACTAAAAGAAACCATCGACTTTGTTTCTTTCAGTTATTACATGACTGGTTGTGCGAGTGCTGATCCTGAAGTTTCTGAAAAAGCGGCCGCTAACATGTTAGAAATGGTGCCAAACCCACATCTAAAAGCATCCGAGTGGGGGTGGCAGATTGACCCAGTTGGCCTGCGTTACCTACTTAACTTCTTGTACGACCGTTATCAATTACCACTATTTGTGGTGGAAAATGGCCTGGGTGCCAAAGATGTACTCAACGAAGAAGGCATAGTTGAAGATGACTATCGCATTCAGTACCTGAACGATCACTTATTCCAAATAGGTGAAGCCATCCAAGATGGTGTTGATGTTATGGGTTACACCTCTTGGGGTCCTATCGATTTGGTGAGTGCATCAACCGCACAGCTGTCTAAACGTTATGGCTTTATTTACGTAGACCGTGATGATAACGGTAATGGTACGTTAGATCGTAAGCCGAAGAAGAGTTTCTATTGGTACAAATCGATTATTGAATCGCAAGGTGAAAAGCTTATTCCTTCTGAATAATGCTTATTTGATATCGGAAAATGCAGCAATAAAAAATATAGAAACCGGGATGTTATAAATAATTAACCTCCCTAGTTAAAAGCGGCAACTAATTACTAATCCCCTAAGTGTTGAAAGAATCCCTCCATGTTTATCCTGAGCATGGAGCGGATTCCTTCAACTTAAATTAAAGTGAAACTAAGTGGTAATAATATGAAATCATCGACTCCTTTATATCTGGTCAAATCCCCTCTCATTAAATCTATTACAGTTACGGTGTTAACGCTGGGCTTATTTGGTCAAGCAATGGCTGTGGAAACAATCGGTGCTAAATCGCTACCGGAATTTACCAATTACGACAATGGAAACACTGTCTATTCCGGCTATTTCCGTGGTGGATGGTCGACGAGTACTCAAGGTTCACCAAAGCAATACGCGATTGGCTCTTTGGGCCGATTAGGTAATGGATATGCGTACGCTGGTTGGTATGATCTTAAGGTAGCTCATCGGGTTTATAATGAAAATAACCGCACCGTAAAAGCGGTGGCCATGATCGATGGTAACGTGGGTCAGGAGTACGGGTGGGAAGGTTTTGGTTTCGATAACCAAAGCTTGCTGCAGTTTAATGATCTTTACGTTGATGCAACCGGATTTATTACAAGTGCACCAGACGTTTCACTTTGGGTGGGTAGACACAAACAAGTCGATTACGAAATTCAACTTCTCGACTGGAAAGGCTATAAAGGCACCGGAGGCGGCGGTGTGGGCCTAGATAATATCGACCTTGGTTTCTCGAACTTTGGTATTTCTTTGCTGCGTGAAGATTTCGATGCAAAAAACAGTGTGGTTGATCACTCATACGTAGACATTAATAACGATGTGCATGATGTGATGAGAACATCGGAAGAAACGCTAAATACCAACGTGCTGGATACTCGCTTTAAAGCAATTCCAGTTACCGAAAATATGACGCTTGATTTCTATACCAAATATCAGTTGCCTAATGATGACTCGAGAGTCGAAGAGTTAGTTGGCTATGAAGTGGCCGACGCTTTGAGCTCTGTACTAATATTGACGCAAAACTTTTCTGAAGGCGGCTTTAACCAATATGGATTGCACTATGCGACAAACTCTATCGCGAGTACTTTTGGTAGTATTGATGTTCCCAACCCTGAATATGGTTTGAATGACAGTAAAGGTGCACAAGCGGTACGCTTTTTCTCACAAGGTGAAACGTATTTTGCTGATAAACAGTTCATCATGGCACATGCTTTTGTTCTGACTCACGGGGACGATCTTTACACCTATGTGGCTAATGGTGGCGCAGCGAGTGTAGATACAGATAGCGTTCGAGCTGTCATTCGTCCGGCTTACATCTGGGATCAATACAACCAGACTGGGGTAGAACTCGGCTACTTTAAGCAAAAAAATCAACTTGATGGAAAAGACTACCTTGAAAGTGGTTATAAAGTAACGGCTTTCCATACTTTCAAAGTGGCGACCAGTATGCTGCGCTCTAGACCGGAAATTCGCTTTTACGCAAACTACATGGAGTCGCTAGACAACGAAATTTCTAACTTTACTTTCAACGACGGAGGCACCGATCAGCTTAGCTTTGGTGTACAAGCGGATATCTGGTGGTAATGCCATCAATATAAAACAACTGAACTTTTCTTAGCTCTTTTGCCACACTCTCCGGTGTGGCTTTTTTGATTGAAACCAATATGGAAATTAATAATACAGCCACTGAACACTGAGTTGCTAATGATTATAAAAAAGAGAAGACATAAAAGCTGGCTCAACTCTAAATCAGTGTGATGTTCATGCACAATGAATCTTATATTGAGACATTAGGAAAATTAGGGCAAACATGGATACTTAGATACATTATGGGCAACGAATCTAAATTAAAACGGGGCAATTTCGTGTTACCAATGGCGTCAGTCGTGACTCTGCACGCATGACCAAAAGCATGGAAAAACTCTATATACGTGGTCAGTTTTAGTTAATCACTACAAGATGTCTGGAACATCTTGACCAGAATAGTGGCCCCTAACTGGCTTAAGGTTTTAGCTTGGGTTTATCTTGGTAGGGTCATATGGGGCGGTGTGTGTCTTGATTCTAAAAGCCGACCAGATTTCAGCGTGGTTTGATAGGTATCTACTGAAGAAAGACAAAGAGTAGACGTGATTGTGAAGCTCTAATATCGGTCTTTAGTATGATAAAAGCGAGTAGCCAAATAAAATGGTTCTCGCTTTTTTAATCAATTACCACGTTCGATTCGAGATAAAAATTACCCAGTAAACTCTTCAGAATCGGGACGATTGGTAAACTGCACACCATTTAAGAAGTCGCACAGCAGTTGGTCTTCACACTGTTTGTAGTTTTTGTTGTTTGGCTTGCGGAAATACGCGCCAATTTCGTATTTACTTAAACTAGTACCAACCACTTCTAATACGTCCAACACATCTTCTGCTTTCATGTCTAGCGCAATGCGCAGCTTCATGAGAATCATGTTGTTGGTCAACGTGACTTCTGGCTTAGGTTGCTCGCCGTCTTTTTTTCCTCGCTTGAGGTTAATAAAGCCATTTAAGAATACCGCTAACTCTTGATCCTTCATCTTAACGCAAGATTTGTCGCTTTCATCTTTTAACCAGTTTGCCACTTTATCGTGAGCCACAGTGACTTCGGCCTGCCCGAAAGCT
>JBLXHN010000003.1:188273-566392 GCA_048259585.1 Vibrio sp.
CATCAATGACATGCGATCTGTGAGTGTCTTTATTCAATAGCGTAGTTGACGGTGACTCTAACAGAGAACACGTTTCTTCGGTAGGTTAAAAAATAGAAATAAGACGGCCTATTCGAACTAGTTGGCTAAGTTGGTAAGACCCCACTTTCATAGACACTATGCTGATTAGAAGTGGACCGCCACCGATCTCCTAGACAAATTTCGCCTAGAAGGTTACTGGCAGGAATGGGGCAGATTCGTGTTGGCGAGATCTCGCCAACAAGTTGATGGAAATAAGTTGAATCTCTATAGGTTGAGCCTTTCGTGTACAGCATCTAGATTATTAACTATTACTATGTCTTGAGGAAAATCTATTTCATTATGAAATCCTTTTAACCATACGGCTTTCAGTCCAGCACGACTCGCACCTAACACATCATTGATAGGATGATCTCCGATGTAAATGCACTCGTTTGCTTCAAATTTGGCTTGTGAGACCGTGCATTTAAAAATCGAAGGTTCAGGTTTGCTTGCACCAAACTTTTCAGAGCTAACAATTTGTGAAAATAAATGACCAAATGAAGTCGTTTCAATAGTCGATAATCTGCTATTTTCCGCGCCATTGGAAATTATACCAAGGTGATACTTTTGTTGATGAAGGTACTCTACTAGATCTGCTGCGCCTTTCATTTCAACAGTACATTTGGGGAATACTGTTTTCCAAAACTCACTTAATTTTTCTGGTCGCTGACAATTTACCCAATCCAACTGAACAGACAACTCGCAGCCAATCGCTTGAAATATCTTGCTATATTTAGAACCACTAAGGAGATAACCACCGTTATCTTGCTCTTTGACAATTCTGCTTACCAATATTGGACAAGCTGCCCGTAAGTCTGTTGAAAATACATCAACAAAGTGATGTGCAAATTTGTCAATGCTGGCATTTCTGTCGATCAACGTGTTATCTAGATCGAAATATATAGCTTTAATCATCTGATATTCGGTAACTTTCAACGTTCTATATATTCTATCTAAGTATTATTACCTTTTTGTGTTACGGGTACAGGAAAGAATAGGTATGAGAATCTTAAAGGCAAAATGAACTTTACCGATTCGCGGTGCTCAAAAGGTGAAAATTTTAATTTTTATATTAATTTTAAGGGATTGAAATGAGCCTTATTCGGATAATTCTACTAATACCGCTGCTTATTGTTGGCGTCGCCAAAGCGTCTTCTACTATCCATAGTATCGAGCGGCAAGATGGCTCATCGTTAATTTATTACCTCACCAAAACGGCGCAAAATCCGAGTGATACCTTGTTGGTCATCATGCAAGGCTCTGATTGCAATAGCGTCTCCCACAGCACGACGATTAATGACCTATTTTCTAAAACGGCGCCAGAGGCTGATTTACTCACGGTAGAGAAATACGGGCTAAACCAAGCGATCAGATGGAATCCCGATGGCGATAGCCCTGATTGCCCGACAGCGTACATTCAAAAGGATTCACCGACACAACGCGCGGCAGACTACCGACAAGTGATCAAAAAACTCGAGAGTAATTATGAGCACATTATTGTACTTGGCGGGAGTGAAGGAGCCGTGGTTGCCGCCATGGTAGCGTCACAAGTTCCATCAGTTGATAGCTTAGTGTCTTTGAACGCTGGTGGGCGCTTCTTCGTTGATGATGTTCTCTATAATATGGAGCAAACTATGCCACCGGAAGACTTGATAGAAGCAAAGAATGGTTTCTTGGGTTTTCAGCAAGCCGTGGTAAGCGCTGAAACGATGGACATCAACATGAGCTCCCATGGTTTTGCTTGGTGGAAAGAGATGCTGACGTTAGACCAAAGGACGATACTTGAACGCGTCAGTGCCAACATTCTCATTTTGCAATCGGAGCGAGATATTAACGTTTCACCTGAGCAGGCGAAACGACAAGCAGAGCAACTGATGCAGTCGCGTTCGAACGTATCGTTTGTGTTACTCGCTGGTTTGGATCACGCTTTTCAAAACCAGCGAGGAGAAAGTGAGATACCAGCCGTTATCAAACAGATTCGAGCATGGTTGGAATGAACTTAGTTAGCACAGGAAGAAAAAGAAATGGGGTCAGGTCTTGCGTTTTGCCACACATTACTTTTTGCATATCAAAACTAGCTGACTATCGGAAACGTATTCGAAGTGCAACAAGCTTTGGCGCGAATTTGAGCTAGACAGAGGTAGCTAGCTCGAAGCTGGACAAAAGTTTGCCAGTGATTTTGCTAATTTAGCGACTCATGAATAACTCCGAGTATTGAAGAGCTAATTACAAACTTTCTAGTCAGGTTGCTAAAGCGATGATATGTAACACCTCATCCTAGCTATAATTTAAAATTATTATTTTAATAAAAAACGATAATTTTATTTAATAAAAATGCCGCCATATACTCCCTTATATCAAAACGATAGTTACAAAATGAAAGGTATTGGGAGCAAATTATGAAAATGAATCACGTAGGTATCATGGTTGGTGATATGGACAAAGCGGTTGAGTTCTATACTAAAGCGCTTGGTCTTCGCATTGTAATGAACAACACTAAAGTGATTGAAGAACGAGAATCTGCGATTGGCCGTATGTGCATTGCGGTGTTCGGTGAAGGTTTTAAAGGCTTTAACATCGCTCACTTGGTAACAACAGATGGTATCGGCGTTGAACTGTTTGAGATGAAAGATCGTCAAGAACGTCATGAAGTAGACTTCTCTCGCCTAGGTATCTTCCACTTCTGCTTACAGCTACCAAAAGAACAGTTTGATACGGTAATAAAACGTGTTGAAGAGTATGGCGGTAAAGTTCGTATGGACATCATGCGTTACCATCCAGAAGACGAGCTAAAACAAGCACAAATGGTTTACCTAGAAGACCCGTTTGGTAACCTGTTTGAGTTTTACTCACACTCTTACGAAGATACTTACGCTTCCGACTATGAATAAGTAAAAACGTAAAGCAAAAGGTTGGTTCTGATGCCAACCTTTTTGTATTCATTCCTAGACCAGATATAAGGCCAAAAAAGCTAATCTCTTCTGAATAATTGTTCTTAACTCTTATCAAACTATATCAAAAGAGTTCTCGATAACTTTAATGATCTGTTCATAACGCCGAGCAAGTGGTGAATTAAGTTTGCTAATCAAGTAAACAGGTTCTTGTATCTCTACGGAAATATCGAATATTTTGAGCTGTTCTTTGTCTGTGAATAGGTTGACGCACCATCGAGGCACCACCGTAAAACCGATCCCCTTAGCAATAGGAACCAATATTTGATGCACTTGGTTAATGTAGCTTTGTGTCGAAACATCCTCTAAATCGACCAAACGAAGCAAATCATTATTCGCTTGATCAACATAAGTTTGGAAATAGTGAGCCAAATCTGGATGACGAACTACTCCCAACTCCATTAACATTTCATTTATCGGCAAGCTTTCGTCTGCGGAAAGCGGCAGCACAAGAGCAAGACATTCCGCACCAACAATACGGCTCGCAAAATATTTGGGATTAGGCTCTTTTGTCACCAGACCTATATCTAACTTTCCCATCAGTATCTGCTCAAATATACGTTGGTTTGGTGTTGCTTCTAACTCAATGGATAAGTCTGGATAACTCGCTTGCAAAGAAAGTAATTCTGAATAAATCAACCAAGCGAAAGTTCCCGAACAGCCAATAGTACAGCGGCCTCGGAAAGGTTCATCGTGTGCCAAGTTCTGTAATAACTCAAACTCTTCTTCAAAGTGTTTAACAGCATAATCGTAAACTTTACGCCCATAGATGGTTAACTCAAACTTCTTGTTAAATCTCTTTATCAGAGGATAACCGCATGCAGCTTCTAATTTATTTATGTGCTGGCTTACCCCTGGTTGCGTCATGTGGAGTAACTCGGCCGTTTTGGTGAAGTGTCCAACATCGACCAATGTTTTAAAAGTGTTAAGCCAAATAGGATTGAGCATAATTAGAAACCAATTATTATTAATAAATACATTTTCAATAATAATTAATTATACTGAAAAACACCCTTTGTGTCCCTATGCTCAGACAGAACCACCGGTTCATGACGAACTTCAACCAGAGAGAGTCAAATAGGTAATGACCGATCGAGAGGTTAGGTTACAAGATAGTTCATAACTTTAGAAATGCTAACTTTTAGACTTCTTCGGATTACTTTAGGTAATACGAATTACCTGCGTAACTTGGAGTTTCAACACTAAACCACAATGGGGCAGATATAAATTAGAGCTCTTTTTTTTGCAATATACTTGATTGATCAAGTATATTGCAAGTATAGATTAAACATAAGAGTAGAAAGTAGTGACTAAAATTCCATTAATAATGCAACAAACACATATAGGTACATTACTCAATAAAAAGCTGGATCTGTCACTGAGTATGCATGGTATTAACTTCACTGAGTTTACCGTCATGTACAACTTGTACATGGCTCAGAACAAGAAACTAAGCCGAAGTAGTCTTGCTGAAAAAGTAGGACTCACAGCTTCCGGTATTACCCGGGTTTTATTGCCTATGGATAAGAACCATTTAGTAACAAAAGAAAGTAACCCGAGAGACGCCAGACAAAGTTTGGTAGTTATAACCGATGTGGGCATCGAAGTACTGCAAAACGCTCAGATCACTGTTGAACACTCGGCTGACGTAATATTATCGTTATTGGATCAAGATGAGTTATCGCTACTAATTAACCTACTAAACAAAATGAAATGCTAGTGAAAGATGAGTATGAAATACGCCCCCTGACAACCAGTGCTGCTTTTGCGCATAAATGATTTATTAAACACTAGGGGTTTATTGAAAAGTTAAAATAATACAGATAGTTAATCTTCATCACTTGAGAGAATTAGAATTAATGAACAAACAAAACCATAGACAAGCTCTTATCAATAAAATGGAAGGTATCATTGAACAAAAAGAAATAACGTGTCATGAGGTGAATACTTCATACTTAACATCCGGAAGTGGTCCTCCCGTTCTTCTTTTACACGGAGCGGGAGCCGGATCAGTAACTTGGTATCCTTCTCTGGGTACCATAGCTAAAAATTTTACCGTATTTGCTCCCGACATTGTGGGGTATGGTGAGTCAGATAAACCCGATGCACCTTATGACAAACACTATTTCTCAGAATGGTTAAAATCGTTTTTATCTGTATTAGCGCTCCCAAAAGTTTCTATTGTAGGGCTTAGTCAGGGTGGTGCTATCGCATTGCAATTCGTTATCGACTATCCAGATTTAGTCGAGAAATTAGTTCTAGTTAATTCAGGAGGACTAGGCGCAAAACCATCGCTCGGAGCAATGGCTGGAATGCTATGGATGAACTGCTTACCGTCTCAATGTGCAAGTGACTTCAATGAAAAATATCTGCTCTATAACAAAAACAACCGGGATCCCAATCACAGAGACTATTCTATAGAAGTGTTGAAGTCCCCGAGTGGGAAAAAAGCTTTTACCCGGGGGAAAGGCACGGCAGTATCAGCAATTCCGCAAGCATTACTGTGCCGGATAAAAAAACCAACGCTTATCTTATGGGGAGAAGAAGACAAACTATTTTTGGTTAAACATGGTGAAGCGGCGGCTGAATTAATACCGAATGCGAAACTGGTACGTCTGCCTCAAGCCGGACATCTCTGCCTGATGGATCAACCAAAAGTATTCAACACCATTTTATGTGATTACTTACTCGACAGACAAATATTCACCAAATCTTAATCTAATAAGAAGAATGGGGCAAAAGGCAGTCAGCACAAAGAGTGCTGACTGCCTTTTGGGTAGGATTTACCTTTACTTTATCTGTTTGATTTCATTGATAGTCGTGCCGTAGTAAACGCAGAAACGCAGCGACCAACAAAGTCGTGAGCTTATTACAAATATACTTTGGTAGCTCCTGGTATCAAATAGAAAACCGCCAGTTGTCAAATCTGAGGTTGGCTCACTTTGGGGCATTTTCAATTTAAAACTCTTCTAGATACTAGCCAATACGGATGGAATAAGTTCTCTTCCAAAAGTAGTGAACAAGCCAATGATTGCGCAAATATTTAAAAATATTGTTACCCATAGAATAGATTTAAATGGTTGCTTTCTTGATTTGTGACGCAGTAGATACTGCGCCCACAGTGCTCCGGGCCAACCACCAATTAGAGAAAGGATATGAAGAGTATTTTCAGATGTTCTCCAATGCCCACTTAGGGCAGCTTGTTTGTCCCATGCAAACATAAGATAAGTGAATAAGCTTACAACTAAATACAGAGGTATTAGAAGCAACTCACCGTCAAAAACAAATATAGATGCGAAAAGTACAACCAGAAAAATGGTGCTGAATAAAACGGTTATAGGTAAATGTACACCTTCAATGTACACTCTCGTAGCGTTCATTCTACCTTGATTATCTTCACTTAAATCGAAAGTAACACGGTCATTAAGTTTTGGGCGACGATTGATACTTTCTACCGAGGATACATGGAAAAAGACTCTATGTTCATTATTTAAAGCCGAGATAAAGCCATAACCTTTTGAATCGTTCCACTTTACTATTTGACCTTTCATCATAGTCCTCAATTAATACCAAAATAGGCACCGACGTCATAGACACTCTGTCTCATAATAGTGGTATTACATTAATTAAGCCAAAGAATTCAGCCGTGAAACATGTACAATTTTACCATCATTGACAGAACGAATAGCCACAATGCTATTCTCTCCCAGTTTATCAAGATCCCAGTGATAACTGTCTGGGCCACATCTTCCAGCTACCGGTTTTTCAACGAAAAGCAACTTTCATCAATTATCTCTCTATCTACCTCATTCCCAGCTTAAGAGGTTTACATCGGTTCTAGTTCGAAGGGAGAGCAAGGTGTACCTTGATGGTACTTTAATTGCCAGCAAGTACCGGTGAAAACCCAAATTGAACAACGTTTAGCATAGTCACTGATTTCTCCACACTCATTGACCAAAGCTGACTCGTACTTTAGTAGCTGAACCGACGGCTCAAGCTGAATACATTCATATTTCTGTGAATGCACTCGGGTGTTTGAAGGCGTTTCTGTAGCCATCATTTTAACGACCGAAGCAAAGTCATAAGAATTCCCAGACTTACCTATTTCTGAAAAATTAGGATGGATTAAACGTTCAATATCCGTTTTATCTTGGCGAGTTTTGTATTGGTGTAATTCAATCTCTTGCTCTATGAGAATATCCATTTGACCTCCAAAATGTACAAGGCTGGAACAGCAGCTATCAAACACATCATTAACTATGACAAAAAATAGTCAATAACCGCCATATGTAGCTAGTCAAGATTCTAGGGATAAATGAGAGAATGGGGCAGGCATGTCTGAGCTTGAACTTCCTGAAAGGAAGATGGAAATCTCCTAATTATCAGGCACACACTTCGAGAGCTTCTGTTCAAGCCAATTCTGAAAATATTCCTCTTTCGTTCCTAACTCTTTTGATTGCCGAAGCAATACGTAATTATGGCCCGATAAAATAAATCCAACAGGTGCGATCAGCCTTCCATTGATCAAATCATCGATAACTAGAGGGTATGAACCCATTGCAGCTCCAAGTCCATCTACGGCTGCTTGTATACAGAAATAAAAATGATCAAATGATTGATTAGATTTGTTTAGATGAATTCCACTGTTCGATTTCGTTAACCAATTGTTCAAAGCTTAATTTTGATCGCGAGTCTGTATCTAAATCGAAGTCGAATGACAACGTACGGAAATACGTTATATAGGGCTTTCTTTGTAACATGCTTAACCCGAAAACAATGCTGTTTTTTCTAAGTATATTTAGCCAACTGATCTCCCCAAACAATGACAGTTCATTCTTTGCCTTGATATATGGGTTATACATTTCTGTGTTACACGTCTTGTGGTTTTGTTTAGTCGCGTTTCTTGTTACTTCGGAGAAGGTTCTATCGGTTTTTCAAAGAGTCGGAAACAGGATTAATCAAATCTGCGGTGTCGGACTTGTCGCTTTTGGAGCAACTCTAGCGTTCACGAACTAATCATGTTCGTAAGGAAATGTCCTATGATTTCTGTGGCGCGATCTGCCATTGAGTCATTGCGTTAAACCAGAGTGGGGAAGAACCAAGTTAGGCAATCTGTCGGTTATTGTCACATCAAGGACAAAACGGACAGATTGTATTCCAATCCAAGAAAGCCTAGCGTGGTGATAGGTTTTCTATAAGAGTTATTTTTCTGCTTCAGCAACCATTCGCTCTTGCTGTTGGAGTTGGTACATGGCTTTGTAGCGGCCATGATCCAATTGCATTAATTGGTTGTGGTTTCCTTGTTCTACTAAATGACCTTTATCTAAAACCAGAATATTGTCAGCATGGTGAATCGTTGACAAGCGATGTGCAACAACGATCAATGTTACTTTACCTCTGAGTTCATTCAGCGCGCTCTGAACCACTTGTTCTGTTTCACTATCAATATTCGCTGTCGCTTCATCAAGCAATAGAATCTTAGGTGAACCGGCTAATGCTCTGGCAATGATAAGTTGTTGCCTCTGACCTGTTGAAAGTCTTAATCCGCCTTCGCCTAATTGAGTTTGATACCCATCGGTCAATAGCATAATTACATCGTGCAGATGCGCCTGTTTGGCTGCTTTAATAACGGCTTGCTCACTTAGATCACGACCCATATCGATATTTTCAAATACAGTGGTGGCTTGAACAAAGGGTTCTTGAGGAATAAAACCTATGAGTTGCCTAATCGTTTTTGGTGCGTATTGGTTTAACGTGTGCCCATCAATGTTAATCGACCCTTGTTGTGGTTGGTAAAAGTTAAGCAAAAGGCTTAACAAGGTAGACTTACCACTACCTGTATGTCCGACGATTGCAAAGAACTTACCGGCATCGATCTCAGCATTTATGTTATCCAATACTGGCTTGTCGTCCTGATAGCTAAAGCTCAAGTTTTGAATACTCAAATTACCTTGCTCGATTTGTTGCCAACGAACGTCTGTTTGGTCAGGGGGCACTTCTTGTAGAAGTTCATAAACACGATCGCCAGCGACGACAGCTTGTTGATAAAGGCTAAAACGTTGTGTGATCTCAACAAGAGGTTCAGAAAAGCGGCCGAGATAATTTAAGTAAGCGTAAAGTACACCGACTTCAGCCACGCCTTCTACCACCTGTAAACCAAAAAACCAAACAACGCCACCAAGGATCAGAATACTCAACAAGTTGATGGCAGGGCGTAGTAGCATCGAGCCAATGATGACGGTTTTTAAACGCGTGGCGTAATATTTTCCATTTATTTCTTTAAACTGGTCTTGTTTAATCGTTTGCTGGTTGGTCGCTTGAATCACCGTCATACCACTAATGGATTCATTCATAGTGGCGTTAATATCGGAACGTAATTGTCGACTCTCCGTAACCGCTTTTACGCTGAATTTTTGATAGAGATAAATCAAACCAACAACAGCCGGAATTAGAGCGAGCGCAACAAGCATCAACTGCAGATCAAGAATTGCCATCGCGGTAAGGATACCTATCAGCAAAATCAAATTGGCCAGGATGTTTGATAGGAATTGAACGTAGATATCTTTGATTGATTCTGTGTCATTGGTAATTCGGCTAACCAGTTGACCTGTACGCGAATAATCAAAAAATGAAACGGGCAATGTCAATACATGCTTGAACACGCGCTTACGAATATCCAAAACTGCATTAAGGGCGATGTCTAAAAAACGGAGTGTTTGCTGGTATCTTAAGTAGGTACCAAGCAGCACTGAGATGATGTACAGAGCGATTACACCGATGACAGGCCATAAAGGGTAGTGATTCTGCATAACAAATTCGTCGATGAATATTTTACTTAGCATAGGTCCAAGTACATCGAAGCCTGTCGCCAGAACTACCAGTAATAACGTTTTAATAAACAGCGTTTTTTCGGCGAATACATAGCTCATCAGTAGTTTAATGGAGCCTGAACTACGCTGGTCACTCTTTACTTTATTGTGATTCATAGTTGATCATTCTCCAAAGCCTGTTTCATTTGCTGATAGGCTGCCATTCTTGAATACCATCCATCGTATCTGATTAACTCGTGATGCTTCCCTCGTTCAATGATTTCACCGTGTGAAAGGACAATGATTTCATCGGCGTGTTCAACGGCTGAGAGCCTGTGACTAACCACGATGACGCTTTGCTCTCGTCGTTGTTGAAGATGTTTAATGATTAACTTTTCTGTTTTTACATCAACGGCTGAAAGGGCATCATCCAACACTAAAACTGGTGCCTGACTTATTAAAGCTCTAGCAATTGAAATACGTTGTCTTTGACCACCAGAGAGAGTGACCCCTCTTTCTCCAACCAAAGTTTGGTAACCTTCTGGGAACTGTAATATGTCATCATGGATTGCAGCGAGTTTGGCTGCATGATAAACATCTTCGTCGCAGGCGTTGGGTTTCCCGATACGTATGTTTTCCATTATCGACATACTGAACAAGAATGCATCCTGTGGAACATAAGCATATAAACCACGTAAATGCGCCAGAGGTATGTTAGCAATCGGCACGCCGTCAATTAATATGTTACCTTGTGACGTTTCCCAATAACGCATTAGGAGGTGTAGCAGGGTCGATTTACCTGAACCCGTGGCTCCGGTAATACCAAGTACTCGATTTTCATTGAGTGTAATGGATACATTGAGAATGTGACTTTGGGTTGTATCAGGGTAATCAAACGTAATATTGTTCACTTTAATGGTGTAGCTATTCGGTTTAACGGTACCCGTATCTGCGACAGAATCAGGCAGCTTGAGTAGTGATTCTAAACGTCCAATAGCAGCGTTACCTCTTTGTAGAATGTTCATCAACCAACCAAAGGCGTACATCGGCCAAATCAATTCAGTCAAATAGAGAGTAAAGCTGGTTAATTGACCGATTGTTAATCGTTCTTCACTGATTTGCCATCCACCAACAAGTAAAGCGATGAGCATTGCCGCGCCAAGACTTAACTGGATGATAGGGTCAAACAACGCTTCTGAGCGCTGTACTTCGTACGTCGTTTGAGCGGAGCGTTGAGCGATGTGGGAAAATTTGTCTGCTTCTATCTCTTCTCGTCCCATAGACTTAATTAAACGAATACCTGAGATAGATTGCTGGGTCTGTTCATTCAATGTCGAGAAGGAATCTAATGTTTGTTTAAACTGATGATGGATACGGTTAGACAGCTTGTAAAAGCCATAGCCCATAAAAGGAAAAGGAATGATCGCTAAGATAGCCAATTGCCAATCAATAAAAAGAAACATCATGATCAGGACAAGTACGAAAGTCATTAAGCCATCAAAGCCAGAAAGAATACCTTCACCTGCCGCAACTTCGACCGCGTCGATATCGTTTGTTGCACGTGCCATTAAATCGCCGGTTGAGTGGATGTTATAGAACGCCTGACCTTGGCGCATGAGGCGCTGGTAAAACTGTTCGCGAAGAATGTTTCCTAGTTTATAGGATGTTCCAAACAGTACTCTACGCCAACCATAACGCAGTAGGTAAACAAAAACACTGACGCCAATAAGAGCAAATAAATAGTATTCTGCTTGCGAAAAATCCCGGGTTTTCAATAGCTTGTCGATAGCTGTACCGATAAGCCAAGGTACGGCCATATTTAACATCGCCACAGTAAATAGCATTGTTAATGCGATAGCGTAAGTAAAGCGATGTTGATGGAAAAACCACTTTAGATGTTTGTATAACTGCATTGCTTAAGCGTTCTTATAATCATTGAGTGATGAGGCAGACGGAGAGCACGGATTAAACTCTAACAATCTAATGCATGTTTTTGAATTGAAATTTAATACTTAAGGCGGTTGATAGACCATCGATAAGCAAACAAAAAGTAATGGAACTACTTAATTCAAAGTACTTTTCAATCAGCGTAACCGCTACCAATTGCGCTAAAGGGCATCTCTAGACCGAGTTCGGGAATCTTTTTCCCAACCCATGCTGGAAATGTGTTGCTATTGGGGCCGGGGAACAGTGTGTATTGATTGGCCCAAGGGTAATCAGGCACAACATTTTGTATTTGAGGAATGAGACGTTGCGCCTTTTCACCTTGTATAGAGAGGATCTTCTCAGGTCGAGCTCCATACCAATACCGGTCAGGCGTCGTTGTCGTAAATTGGTTAAGTGCAGGCTGTCGCCACCCTGTGACTTCATACACCGTGTATTCACCTGCACCTTGGGGCTTGACCGCTAGCCATGTGTGAACTGCGAACCATCCACGCCAGCTAAACGCGTCAGCGGCGTAGAATTCTATAACTGCATCTTTCACTTCTGCCGGTGCCGGAGCAATTCCAGCGGGTTCACGGCTCGCTGTACGCCAATCTTTTCCGCCACATCCTGCCAATAATAATGCACCAGCTAAAATTAGGATGGATTTTCTATAGTGATGAAACTCTAATTTCATATGCATATCCTCACTAATTAAATAATTGATAGCTGGTGATCATTATAAACAGACTATTCTACAAAAAAGACTTAACGAGTTGGCGTAACGGAGTTGTTGGATGACCAATCAATTTGCTTAGTGTATGACTATCATCAAATAATCCGCCTTTTGACGCACCAGTATCCGAGTTCGCCAGCATTTCAGCTAATGGTTTAGGTAAGCCTGCGCCTTCCAATGCTGCGACGAATTCCTGTTCTTCCATATCAATGTATGGAATAGCCTGACCAGATTCTTCAGAAATGACTTCACACAGTTCAGTCAATGTATAACTTTCGTCGCCAGATAGTTCATATACTTTACCATCTTGAGGTTCGGAACGGGTTAAGACTACCGCTGCTGCTTCAGCATAATCTTCACGAGCAGCAGAGCTTATACGGCCGTCTTTAGCACAACCAATAAATCCGTTGTTTGCTAATGCTGGCGCGATACTGGCTAAATAGTTTTCAGTGTACCAACCGTTACGAAGCAACACATGAGGAATATTAACTTGTTTTAAGTATTGCTCAGTTTCTATGTGTTCGTGCTTAAGGCCAAGAGGTGATGTATCTGCTTTTAGCAGGCTGGTATACGCGATAAGTGATACACCTGCTTGTTTGGCCGCATCAATAACATTACGGTGTTGTGGGGCGCGCTGACCAACTTCACTTGACGATATGAGTAGTAACTTTGATACGCCTTTTAGTGATTCTGTTAATGTTTCAGGTTGAGAATAGTCGCCATGGCGAACTTCAATACCGAGTTTTGTCAAAAGTTGTGCTTTTTCAACGTTACGTACTATCGCAACTATTTGTTCTGCTTTAGTTTTGGTTAGTAGGTGTTTGATAACGAGTTGTCCCAGTTGGCCTGTAGCACCTGTAACTGCAATCATGATTTTCTCCTCAATGAGTGTAATAAATATCTCGATTTGTTTTAGTTTGCCACTTACACTTACTAAAAGTAAGTACGTACCTTTTGGTAAGTATGGTTGTTTTTTGAAAATCGGCGAATTTTTTGAGGAAAAGACGTGCAAACACGACATCAAACGAGTTCACAGCGAATGGAAAATACTTTTGTTCGAGGTAATGTATTAGCGAAAGAGTGCCCTTCAAGAAGTATCTTAAAGCATGTGACTAGCCAATGGGGGGTACTCGTTTTATTTTCTTTACTAGAAGGAACTCATCGCTTTAGCGAACTACGCAAAAAAATAAACGGTGTAAGTGAAAAAATGCTATCCCAAACTCTTCAAGCGTTAGAGGCAGATGGATTTGTTTTGCGAACCGCTCATCCCGTCATTCCTCCTCACGTTGAGTATCAATTAACGGTTAATGGTACAGAAGTCGCACATAGAGTGGCGGGGTTGGTTGATTGGATCGAACAAAACTTGGAAGATATCACGAATGCTCAAACTCAGTATGATATGACAAAGTAGTTCAAAGAACGTAGTTGAAAGAATGTTGGTATAAGAAGAAAAGAGCTAAGAAAAACTTATTCCCTTAGCTCAGACGATCATTCAATTACAGCTTAGTTAGAAAACTGTTTATCAAGCCAATCGAAGGATTCTTTTTGCATATCTTCAGTGAAAGTATGACTTTTTTCCGGCCAGATTTTTGTTGTTAACTTGTCTTCAGCGTTATTGGCTTTCCAAACCGAGTGCATCGTATTAAACGCTGAGTTTACGGCATCAATGGGAAACAGCTTATCTTTTCCACCCGCATATATTAGCATTGGTTTTGGAGCTGCAAGTGACGCTATGTCTGGGTAATCAAGGTAGCGCCCAATATTTGGATGAAGCATAGAAAACGCTGATTGACCTTTTAATTGGTTGTTGCCTGGAACCATTAACCCTTTCATTGTGCCCATCCAGCAATCGACAATACTTGCGGTAATCGAATCTGATAAAGCAGCGACTTGCCAAGAACGGAATGCGCCCATTGAGAAGCCGATAGCGGCAACGCGTTCTTTATCAACTTTTGGGTTGCTTGCTAAGAATTCAGAAGCACGAACGTCTTCTAACGCAATAATACCAGCAAAAGAAGACCCCAAATTGAATAGGTTAGCAGCTAATGCTTGTTGTGAATTTGTCGCCATTCCTGGAACAGAGCGATCTCCCCATCCTAATGCGTCAATCGAGAGTACAACGTAACCGCGTTTAGCTAGTTCATCGCCTGGATATTTACCAGTAAAGAACTTGTCAGCCCAGGCTTGAGACGAAGCTAACCGCTCATCATCATTCCATGTTTTTACAAATTTTTCTTTGCCAATATCAAATTTACTTCCGTGATCATGCAAGAATAAAGCAGCAGGGAATGGGCCGTCACCTTTAGGGAGCAGCATTAACGCCAGTACTCGACTTTCATTGCTGATGTTAAACACAACCTTTTGGGCAATGTAATCACCACGATCTTGTTCGTCAATCACGGTTGGATTAAAAGGCGTGTCATCCTGATAAGGAAAAATAAGTTCTCGAGCTTTCTCCAATCCTTGTGTTCGCCATTCTTGAGGCGAAAGCGTATTCTTTTCCCACCCCATAGTAAAAGGCATTCGCTGTTTAAGCTTTTCATAGAAAAGTGGAAAAGTTCGTTCGGGTTGATCGAATGCCTGTTTTTGGTATTCAGGTCCACTGGCAACGTCGCCGAATGAAGGCATTGATGTCAGGGTGAGGGCAGAGGCAAGCAATGAAATAATTAACGTAGGCTTCATAATTATCCTTATTTTAAATGAAACGCTGGTTTAAATTACTTGCTTGTGTGGTTCATTATTGTTATTTCAATCACAAAAGAGTATGTGCGTCATTTTATTGATTAAAAATAAGATCCTGATCTCATAGAGAATATTGTAAATGTTATGTCGGAACTATGTGCCCAAAAAAACACAAAGCTACTTTGTGTGGTGACTTTGTGATTCTTAACTTGGGGTTAAATTGGTAGAGCTGTTCACGGATAATTTTTAATCGTTTAAAAATATTTGTGTTAGTTTTATTACATATGGACAAAAATCCCTTTTAAATCTTTTGCGTACTTTGTAAAGTCGACGGCTTCAGATATGGGAATTATATCGCCATATATGTTATAACATATCAAATTGTATTTAATCAGCCTTAGTTTTATGAAGTATATAAGACCCACGCTTATCTCTGTTGCTGCCGTTTCATTTTGCTTAGCTGCTGCACTTACGTGGTTTTCACAACCTAAAGAAGAGATCACTATTAAGATTACTCCTTATGATAATGATGCAGTTAATCATGAGAGCGCTCGGAACCTGCCGATAGAAACACACGTTATTCGTGTACATAATTTCGTTAAGAATGGAGATACCTTAGGTACAATTTTAGCTGCATGGAATCAGCCATATCAGGTAACACAAAAGGTTTTGGAAGCCGACTTAACATCCTTAAAACTCGATACTATTAAACCTGGAGATAGGTTAGAACTTATTTTAGATGGAAATTCTAAGCAGCTAGTGAAGCTTATCTATCATGAGTCGCTCGTCGAGAGAGCGATTTATACGAAAAATGAAGATGGTACTTTTACTTATCAGTTTGTAGAAGAGCCAGGGCAGTGGAAAGAGCGGCTTTACTCTGGTGATGTAAACGGAAGCTTTTCATTATCAGCCAATAGGCTCGGTCTTAATGCTACTCAAATAGCAAACATTACGCGCGTTTTAAAAGATAAGATTAACTTTTCTCGTGATTTCAGAGCTGGTGATAGCTTTAATGTGCTGGTCAAGCAACAGTATCTCGATGGTTATTTCACTGGTAATACTGAAATGCAGGGGATTTCTATACATTTACGTGGGCGTGAAGTTGCGGCTTTTCTTGCTGAAGATGGACGATTCTACGATAGAAAGGGCAATAGCCTGGAGCAAGCATTTAATCGTTACCCTGTAGCAAATGTATATAGACGAGTGACTTCGTCATTTAATCCCTACAGAAAGCACCCTGTGACAGGTAGAGTATCACCACACAACGGAACAGATTTCGGTACACCAACCGGTACACCTATATATTCTACTGGTGAAGGTAGAGTCATTATGGTTCGTAACCATCCTTATGCAGGAAATTATGTTGTTATTGAACATAATAGTATCTATAAAACTCGATACTTGCATTTAAGCAAGATTCTGGTCAAAAAAGGACAGTACGTTAAAAGAGGTCAAAAAATTGGGTTATCGGGGGCTACTGGACGAGTGACCGGGCCGCATCTTCATTTTGAAGTGCTGGTTAGAAATAGGGCGGTGAATGCTATGAAGGTCAATATTCCATTGGCTTCATCGATTTCCAAAAAAGATAAGCCTAAATTTTTAGCAAAAATCAGCAGCTTTGACAATTTAGTGGCTCAACAACAAGCAGCAAGAGAAAGCAGCTCTAACACACCAGACGTATAGTGAGCTACTCTTCAGACTTACGCCCATATTAGCCTAAGGGGGATGTATGGCTAGTATGGGCGAAGGTCAATTCACAATGCTATTTTTTCCTTGCTTTGCCTTGAACAGCTTTAAAGCGCGGATTGCTTTTGCAGATAACATAAACACGACCACGACGTTTTACCACCTGACAATCACGATGGCGTGACTTTGCGCTTTTCAATGAACTTAATACTTTCATTATTCTTCCTCTTTCTTGCTCGATAAGTTACCAAATCGACGATTGAAATGTGCCACTCGCCCTTCTTTATGGGCTACACGTTGTTTGCCTGTGTAATAAGGATGTGATTCAGACGAGACTTCAACCGTCATATACGGGTACGTTTTACCATCTTCCCATTCGATAGTTCTATCGGTCTCAAGCGTTGAACCAATTAGAAAATATTTGTCTACACTAGTGTCGTGAAACACAACGGTACGGTAATTAGGATGGATTTCATTTTTCATATCTTCACCAATGATGTTATAACATAACAAATGATAATGATTGTTAAATATAATTGCGAGCTTTTTTTAGGTTTGTGACTGTGAGGTAAGGGAAAATTTAGGAACTGTGCCGAGTGTCCATATATTTTTATGTGAAGTGATGGAGGTGGTCGATTGATTTGAAGTTATATTAAGCGATGAATCTTAAGCTCGATTAAAGACGGGATTAAAGTATATGTCGGCCTATTAACGGGATTCTACTTTTGACTTTTATTGAGTTGCGCTTATTTTCTTTTGTTAAGCGGTGCGATGATATCTCTCTCAGCAATTTGATGTCGGTATGAAGAGATATAATTTGATGTTGATAGTCGGCGATTCTTTGATGGATATTGGGGATTTCTTGTTCTAAATATTGGATACGTTCTTGCGCACTGCTAAGTGCTACATTGTTTAATAATGATTCACCATAGCTAGTTATGGAGTTGTGAGCACAGTTAAATTGGTTCTCTTTCTCTCGTTGGATGAGTCGAGTTTGGAATGTCATTATTGAGCGTAGGTATTCTAGCTCTTCTTGATATTCTTTTAGATCAAGTTTTGCATTATCAGTCTGCTTTTCGATGGTATCGATTGTTTGTTGGGTAGATTCAATGATCTTGGCGATTTCGGTAGGGCTTACTGCAATTTTGGGGGTTTCCGGCTTCATATTTTGTTCCTACGAAGGGACTACTTGGTTCCTCGTTGGCGATTGATGAGGAATAACTACTCAAATAGAGAGATAGCCATGTTTTTCTTACCTAGCTTCAATAAATCAAATACTAGCACTTATTGTCTAGATGGATAAAAATCATATGCGATATAGTTCATAGAAAGAAATGTCGTTTTGCTGTGGGTACTCAGTTATGAGAAGTACTGATGAAACATAAAAAACCCGCTATAAAGCGGGTTTACATAACTTAACGCAGTGAGTGCTATTTTTTACTTTGGTGAGCTTGTTTGTCTTGCTCGGTTAACTCACGAATACGACGGCTGATGTCGCGACGTTCTTTAGATATTTCCGCGCTCTTGATGATATGGTCATCAACACGGTCTTCGTAATCTGCTTTCATGTTTTTAACAATAGCCATGATCTCTTCTTGAGTCATCTCTGGCTTGATGTAGTCTACTAAGTTCTCAAGCAGGTCAACACGTTTACGATTGTCACGAACTTTTTTCTCGTTATCGATAAGCTCACGCTTCAATTTGTTTTTACGACGAGCCAAACTTACAATTTCAAATACACTGTTCATAGGTCCCTTTTCCTATTATGAATGCAACTAACAATGATTAAAGCACATAGTAAAGGCTCATAACAGACTTAAGATCAAACCTGACAGTGACTTGCCCAATTATTAGACAATTAGACGTTAGCTCGATTGTACTTAACGCATTAACCGCTATATTATGTGGCCAGTTAAACCTAAAGTATTGAAATAACCATGCAGCCTTCTGAAATAGTTGTCTCTAAACAAGAACCAGCTCCAGTTGACGATTCCCATAACGTAAAAATACGTGAAGCTTACCTACGTGAGCGAAAGAATCTACAAAATGTAGAGATAGAGCTGAATCGCTCTAGGGTCGTAATCATTGACCATACTGGTAAAATTTTAAAGCTAGGGCTTGATTCAGAGCATTGATTCATGTCGGGTTAAGGGGTTTCGCATAATAAGGAAAACAAAATGAATATTGAACTGACACCATTGGAAGCTCGTGTTATTGGTTGCCTAATCGAAAAAGAAGTGACAACACCAGATTATTACCCTCTAACTCTCAATAGCTTAACAGCTGCTTGTAATCAAAAGAGCAACCGCGAACCGGTTCTTTCTCTGTCTGATGCGGAAGTACAAGATGTAGTAAGTTCTCTTATTTCTCGTCACTTAGTTAGTGATGAAAGTGGTTTCAATAGCCGTGCGAGCAAGTTTCAACATCGATTTTGTAATACTGAATTTGGCGATCTAAAACTTGATCAACAAGAGCTTGGCATTGTTTGTTGTTTATTACTGCGTGGTCCACAAACGCCGGGTGAACTTCGTACTCGTACTAACCGCCTGTGCTCTTTTAGTGACGTAAAAGAAACAGAAACTGTATTAGAAAAACTGGCATCGCGTGAAAAACCATTAGTAGTGAAGTTACCCCGTGAAGCGGGTAAACGTGAATCGCGTTACCAGCATTTATTTTCTGGTGAAGTGGATGTAGAGGCTTTATCACAGAGTTTAACTGTGAATGTCAGTCATTCCAGTTCAGACACTAAAGTTGAAGAGTTACAACAAGAAGTCTCTGAGTTGCGTCAGGAAGTTGCAGAACTGCGTACGATGATCGAACAACTGCTATAAATGAGTAGCAAAGTTAGTTCACCGTCGTTGTGGTGGGTGTATTTTGTTCGCACACCACAACGTTCTTTATATTGTGGCATAACAACGGATGTTGAACGCCGTTTTCAACAACATCAAAATGGCGTGGGTGCGAAGGCACTAAGAGGGAAGAAACCATTAGAGCTCGTTTGGTTCTACAGGGTAGGACATCATAAAGGAGATGCACTCCGTCTAGAATACAAGTTAAAGCAACTGACTAAGCAGAAAAAAGAGCTATTAATCCAATCTCAATCGCCATATGAAACCTTGTTGGCACTTAAAGTTTTAACAATGTCTTAATTGTCAATTACCGCACAAAATTGAATTCCTGTTGTTCTCATCTTCTGTCAATATTCCGGATGTGTATTAACCTTGATTAAGGGACTAATACAAAAGGTTGATATAGACATGAATAACTCGAATAAATTAATTGGTGGTGTTGTCTTGTGTTGTCTAGCTTACTCTGTTAACGCTGCGACTACCATCGCAGATGCGCGAGGTAACGGTATGGGGAATACAGGTGTAACAACGTCTGATTACCTTTTAGCGCCTTATTACAATCCCGCATTAGGTGCTACGTATAGGGAAAGTGATACTTTCGGTATCCTTATCCCATCGATAGGAGCGAACATAAGAGATTCTGATGAATCATTGGATACCATCGATAATTTACAAGATAGTATTGCCTCTTTTGAAGATACCCCCACTACTGAAAATACTGGTCAGATAAACAATTATTTGGACCAGCTAGCCGATGATAAACCCTTATATGTAGCTGCTGGCGTTGGTGTTTCAGTTGCAGTGCCGCTCGAAACGGTTTCATTAAATTTTCTTAGCCGTGGTTACGTTGAAGTTCTAGTGCGTACCGATATAGATGATTCGGCGACAAACGGCGATCAAACGTTAACTGAAAACAGATACAAAAATTCGCAGGTTGACTTACTGGCTTTTGGTTATGCAGAGTATGGCGTTGCTTTCTCTAAACTGTTCAATATTAAGAATCAACAACTGGCGTTCGGTATTACACCAAAAATTCAGCAACTGAGAACCTATAAACAAGTGGTTTCGGTAGAAAGCTTTGATATCGATGAATATGATAAAAGTGAAGTGAACAAAACCGCATTCAATTTGGATTTGGGTGCAGTATGGATGTTAGATCACTACCGAGCAGGTATCGCAATTAAAGATGTGATTGCTCAGGAAGTTGATACCTTTGATGGCATTGGTGCTTATCAACTCGATCCTCAAGTCACCGTATCAGGTGGATACGTGGCAGAGTTCTTTACCGCGGCAGTGGATTTAGATTTGACCTCCCAAGACCGTTTTACTGGCTATGATGATAACACGCAGTTTTTGCGGTTTGGTGTAGAAGCCAACGTTTGGGGATGGGCACAGTTAAGAGCTGGATACGAAATGGATCTAGAAGATACCTCAGATGATGTCGTTACTGCGGGGGTAGGGATCAGTCCCGGCGACTTAGTTAATTTAGACTTAGCGGGTAACTACGCTGGAGATGGACAGTTTGGAGTATCAACTAATTTGGCATTTACATTCTAAAGCAAGGGCTGTTTCTTTCACGATACTATGCGTATTACTGACATATAATTGTATTTTTATAGGTCTACTCTGTTTTTTCGGTTAAAGATGCTTAATAATCAGAGTGAAGTTAAGTTGAATAAAGTTTGTGGTTTGGAGTAACTCATTCTCACGCAACACAACCATAGAGATTTCTTGCGTTTAACAGAATTCTCTTTCTCAGTAAGGATAGGTAAGCTTCGAAAATGTAAGGACTGGTTCATTTGAAGAATCGTATAATAACGCCAAAAATGATTAAGACTAAAAACAAACAAGCCATCCTACTCTTTTTCTTTGTAGGGTTAATTTCAATGCCGGCGCTTTCTACTCAGATTTTAGATGGCTATTGGCATTATAAAGAGTTTCTCAGTGTTTACCCTGAGCAGAATGAACTCACTAAGTCACTACAGAAAACGGTCCGTAGCAAGCCTATTCCACTTTCTGTTGAACAAGAAAAACCGGTTACTATTTCAGTTGTATATCCTGGGCAACAGATTTCGGACTATTGGGTTAGAAATATCAAGGCGTTTGAAATGCGCTTGGAAGAGTTAGGTATTAAATATCAAATTAATCAGGTATTTACTCGACCTAATGTTGACATGCGTCAGCAAAGTTTGTCTTTGATGGAAGCGGTTAAAAATAATACGGGGTACTTAATTTTCACCTTGGATACGACTCGCCATAGAAAGTTTATTGAACACGTTCTCAGTTCGTCTGATACTAAATTGATATTGCAAAATATCACGACACCAGTTCAAGGCTGGGAATCAAGACAACCAATGATGTATGTTGGTTTTGACCATGAGCTAGGTACCAGTCAGATTGCGGATTACTATCAACATCATGTTGAAAGCAACAGTAAGTATTCGGTGTTGTATTTCTCTGAAGGATATATCAGTAAAGCGCGCGGCAATACCTTTATTCAGTTAATGAATAACAGTAATAAGTTTGAGTTAGCTTCATCATTTTATACAAAAACGACGGAACAAAGTGGTTATGAGGCAACGTTAAACATAGTTGAGAAAGATCCTGATA
This sequence comes from Vibrio sp., assembly GCA_048259585.1. Lineage (GTDB taxonomy): Bacteria > Pseudomonadota > Gammaproteobacteria > Enterobacterales > Vibrionaceae > Vibrio. Next base: position 210,580 of record JBLXHN010000003.1, read on the forward strand.
TTAAGTTCATTTATGCTTGTTCAACGGATGTAGCTTTAGGTGCGGCTAAAGCACTAAAAGAGCTCGATCGTGAAGATATTGTTCTTAACGGCTGGGGAGGCGGCTCTGCAGAACTGGATGCTTTAGCGAGAGGAGATCTTGATCTTACGGTGATGCGAATGAATGATGATACAGGAATTGCAATGGCGGAAGCGATCAAGTGGGATTTAGAGAAAAAGCCAGTTCCAACCGTGTACTCAGGGACGTTTGAAATTGTGACAAAGGAAGATTCTGAGAGCACCATTGAACAACTCAAAAAGCGAGCCTTTCGTTATTCAGACACACAACAATAACAACGAGACTAATTATGGCGGTCAGGAGTATTACACCGGTTAAGCAAAAGAAAAAGATTGCATCTTTCATCAGTCATGCAATCGTTGCTGCGTTAGGTATCTTAATCGTTGCTGTATTGTTTCAAAGCTATCAAATAAGTAGTCGCCTTATTGCTCAAGAAGTCATGCGAACTTCCAAGCAAACCTCGAGTTTGATTCAAAGCTTGTTTAATTTCCGTTTATCAACGTTAGAAATACATCAAGATAGTAGTGCAAAGAGCGTAACTTTAGTTCAGGCTTTGCATAGCCGTGTATCACAACAACTTGATGAGTATTTCCAAACCGTCGACCAACTTGAACTCTCGAATGCCCCTGATATTCGCTTTATTACAACTCAAAGTGAGCTGATCTGGGATGATGGTAATTCGCAGTTTTATGGCATTGAAACCGCAGAGCTGAGTAAAATTATTAGAAGGGTTTCTATTAGTAATAACTGGCATCTAATCAAATCTTCTTCTGAATTAGGCCCAACTTATCTCTTAGCCCGACGCTCGTCTATCGTTGACCCCAAGACTGGAGAAGTACTTGGTTTTCTCTATGCCTCAATCGTGTTAAACGATAACTATGCATTAATCGCGACGATTAAAGATAATAGCAATTCGCAAAATTTAATTTTGGCCGTAAATGACAGTATTCTTGCTTCTACTTTGAATGGTGATGAGCTCTATACCACTCAAGAAGTCATTAGTAGTTACCCTAGTGAGGCGTTAGGCGAGCTCAATATTGTCAGTCAAACCACTCTTGAGCTGGAAGGTGTACCGACTTACCTTTCAATCTATGCTGTGCAAAGTAACGAAAATGCACTCAAATTACGTGATAGCTACTATTTCTGGATAGTCTTTGCACTTATTGCCATGATGTTGGTTGCTTTCATCACTCGCTGGTGGTTGCATCGCCAAATCAAACGAGAAATTGATGATTTGATGTCTTATACCTATAAAGTAGCGATGCAGGGAAAAGATCATGTATTTCCAGGTTCTAACGTTTATGAATTTGATCACTTTGGTCGGACATTAGAAAACACATTTCAGCGTTTAGCCGAACAAGAAAAGCAGTTTGAAGATTTGTTTAACTTCTCGCTAACGCCAATTATTTTATGGTCGGTAGACGGACATATTATCCGGATGAATCCTGCTGCGCAAAAGCAGTTGATTGTTCGCCATGGCAGCAACAAAAAGACATTTACAACTTTAGAGGAACAGTTGCTTCCTGATGTGAAAGCGTCAGCAAACGGAGAAGTGCAGCAAGAGATCATGACCGAAGTTGACGGTAAAGTCTTCCGTTGGAGTTTATCGCCTATTGTTGTTGAAAACCAAATTGAGTCGATTATTGCACAGGGACAGGATGTAACGAGTTTTGCAGAAGCAGAAAAGCAGAGCCAGATTGCGAGGCAAGAGGCTGAAGAGTCTGCTCGTGTCAGGGCGGATTTCTTAGCAAAAATGAGTCATGAGCTTCGTACTCCTCTCAACGGTATCCTAGGTGTATCCCAATTGCTGAAAAGCTCGTTAACCGACAAAGAACAGCTTGGTCAAGTTAATGTACTGTGTAGCAGCGGAGAGCATTTGTTGGCGGTACTGAATGATATTTTAGATTTCTCTAAGATTGAGCAGGGACAATTTCGTATGCCTGCCTCTGAGTTCTATTTGGTAGAGATTGTCTCTGCAATTGAGCAGATCTACCGACCAATGTGTGAAGAAAAAGGGATTACACTTGAAGTGCTATCTGATATAGAAGATGGCGTTGTTGTTGAAAGCAATCAAGTTCGTTTAAATCAAATTCTATACAATATTATCAATAATGCTTTGAAATTTACCTGCCAAGGAAGCATTCATGTTTCTCTTTCATTATCTTTTGGTGAAAAGGATCAACTAAAAGTGGTGATCTCAGATACCGGAATCGGTATCAAAGAATCGGATTTGGAAGTTATTTTTGATCCTTTTGTCCAAGCGGAGTCAACGACTACCCGTGAGTATGGTGGTAGCGGTTTAGGACTGACTATTGTACGCAGTTTAGTGGACATGTTGGGTGGCACGATCGTTGTTGAATCAGAATTTGGTAAAGGGACGTCGTTTACTATCTGTTTGCCTATGGACGTTGTCTCACGTCGTAATGGTTATCGCTCGAAAGAGACAGACGAACTGCGATACAAGCTGTTTAATAAGCCGCTATCACTGTTGTTAGTCGAGGATAATCATACGAATGCATTTATAGCAAAAGCATTTTGTCAGAAATATGGAATGGATGTGGAGTGGGTAACCGATGGTCTTCAAGCCATTGAACGGTTGAAGCAGGCTCGTTATGATCTTGTTTTAATGGATAATCAACTGCCGTTTTTGGACGGTGTTGATGCAACGACAGAAATAAAGAAAAATATGAGTATTGAGACTCCTATTTTTGCGTGTACTGCCGATGGTATGGAATCTACCCAGCAGGCATTTTTAGATGCCGGTGCGGAGTATGTGATTGTTAAACCAATTCAGGAAGAAAACCTTTACCGAGCTTTAAAATATTACAAAGAAAAATATTGTTAGCTATTTAAATCGATTAAATAGAGCCCGCGTGAAAGGCTTGTTCTAACACCTCTTTTCTAAGTTCATCTGACATGGTAATTGCTTGGTCAAACTTAATCCCAATAAGGTGTCCTTTTGCTTGTCGAGTTATTTTTACGATACTGCATGTAAGGTCTGTTGGGATTAACGGATTTAAGTCACTTTCAATGTGTACTGCTGAACCTGAGTTTAGTTCATTTTCTCCTGGTATAAAAACGCCGCAACCTGAGGCAGAAAAATCAACCATCGTTCCTGAAATAGCTCGATCGGACGACTTTAATGTGGCAGGTATTTCAAACTTATATCGTTCGTGCTCACGAATCTTTTTACTAGCAAAATGCTGAGGTGGGCGTAGGAAAAGTAAGTTAAAAGGTCTCCTAATGGATTGAAAACTGGACGTTTTAAACGCGATAATATGGCCGTAGTCTTTACTGCAAATACCCCGAATGACGGTTTCGACATTATTAATCTTGCGCATAATGAGCAACTCTAGGGCTTTAGGGGGAAGATCGAGAATCAAATATTGTGCAGGCTTATAACCCGTTAAGGTGGTTGTAAAATCGTACTTATCACCGGGACCAAACAGTAAACTCACAGATAATTTCATACCGAGTTGCAGAAATTTATCAATGTCAGCGTCATTATTTGAATTAGATATTGCCATAGTGTTCCCGTTGAGCCACTAACTAATACTTGAAGCTGAAGCTTGTCGCAACAGCATCAAGTTGTTTAACGTTTAGTATATTATAAAACTTAGATTATTTTAGTCGCTTTGGTTTAGAACACTAAGCTAGTAGTTAAAGCGCACGCCCATTGCAACTTGAGGTCCCCAAATGCCGGCGTTTCTCGCCTCAGCACTCAAAGATAATTGATCGGTCGAATGGAACCGTATTCCAGCGATAAAGACACTGCTCTCGTCAACTCGGCCCATCTTTACGTGGCCTTCTAACTGGTTGGTTAACCATAGACGGGTACCAACACTCACTTCGAAAATTGAGTCACTATCACCGCCATCTTCTTTAGGTAGCTTGATGTTATGGAGCATTAACTGTCCATAAATGTCAATAAACTGGTTAATCGGGCCATTGAAGCCTAAACCGCCAGCGACATCCCAGTCGTGATCAAACTGTGAATCTACGCGCACAACAAAGTGTGAGTTGTCAGTCAGATGAGAACTGAACTCTCCACCGAATGATTCTGGGCTGATTGCCGTTCTAACTTCAAAAAAGTTATAGCTAAAGTTATTTGCATTGGCAGCGTGGGGTAGCGCGCAAGCTAAACCGATAAGACTGACTAGGCCGGCTTTTTTTAACATGAGAGCATTCGTCCTGAATGGGTTAAGTATCAAAATTAATTAAATCTTAGCAAATTACAGGCCATTGTTGTAAAAATCAGTTACATAACGCGAAAAACATAACGTTTTTAGAATCAGTTCGCTGACTAATTGAGCGCTTTATCATCGTTGAAAGTGATATTAGCGACATCAGGCTCAGATTAGGTATAGTATGTTAAAAAACAAAGTGTAAGAAGTAATATGGAATCCAAAGTTCAAACGTTAATGGTTCAGGGAACGACATCCGATGCCGGAAAGAGTGTTCTGGTGGCAGGTTTGTGCCGAGTGTTAGCGAGGAAAGGTTTAAGAGTTTGTCCTTTCAAGCCTCAGAATATGGCATTAAACAGTGGTGTTACGTCTGATGGAGGCGAAATAGGAAGAGCTCAAGTTGTACAGGCCCTAGCTTGCGGCATTGAACCAACGGTCCATATGAACCCTGTGCTGCTTAAGCCCAATTCAGACACAGGAGCACAAGTGATCCTTCAAGGTAGAGCATTAACCAATATGGAAGCTCAAAGCTATCACGATTATAAAAAAGTGGCGATGGATACCGTGCTGGATTCGTTCGGTATTTTGCAAAGTAATTACGACTATATCGTTGTTGAAGGGGCAGGCAGCCCTGCCGAAGTTAATCTACGTGAAAACGATATTGCCAATATGGGATTTGCTGAAGCTGCAGATGTGCCAGTAATCATTGTCGCCGATATTGATAGAGGTGGAGTGTTCGCGCATTTATATGGAACACTCGCGTTATTATCTGAGTCTGAGCAGAAGAGAGTTAAAGGGTTTGTTATCAATCGTTTTCGTGGTGATATCCAATTGTTGCAGTCGGGATTAGATTGGTTAGAAGCAAAAACCGGTAAGCCTGTGTTAGGAGTCATTCCTTATTTGCACGGACTAGACTTAGAAGCTGAAGATGCAATTACATCTAAACAAAACTTAGGTTCACAATCCAAACTTAAAGTTGTCGTTCCCGTCTTTACGCGCATTAGTAATCATACAGACTTTGATGCACTTCGTTTGAACCCAGAGATCGACCTACAATACGTAGGTAAAGGTGAACGGTTGCAAAACGCAGATTTAATTATTTTACCTGGCAGCAAGTCTACTCGAGCCGATTTGGATTATTTGTACTCCCAGGGGTGGGATAAAGATATTCAACGTCACTTGCGCTTCGGTGGTAAAGTTATGGGGATTTGCGGTGGTTATCAAATGTTGGGTGATTGGGTTCATGACCCCCTTGGTGTCGAAGGTGATGTAGGAAGTTCAAAGGGACTTGGTTTACTCCCGATTGAAACCACGTTGAATGAACAAAAACAGTTAACTAATGTGAAAGGGCAGTTGTGTGTAGAGGGGAAAATAGCGTCTGTCTCGGGTTACGAAATTCATGTCGGTATTACTCAATTGATTTCTGGTTTCCAGTGCGATTCAATCATCACTTTAGATGACGGTCGCGTTGATGGGATTATCAGCTATTGCAATCAGATCATGGGCACGTATCTGCATGGCGTGTTTGATCAATTTTCTGCAATGGAGCTTATCTGTAACTGGGCTGGAGCCGAGACAATTGAAGTCCGTGATCACAATGAAACGAAACAACAAGCTATTGATAAAATTGCCGATGCAATTGAAGAACACATAAAGTTAGATCTTCTTTGGGATTCGTTAAGGGCGTCATGTTGATGAAAAAGTGGAAGTTATTGGTTGGAATACTACTTAGTAGTCATTCCGTTTGGTCACAAGAAAACGTTACAATTTATGCCGCTTCATCTATGACAAATGCTGTTACCGATATCATCGCTGCATTTGAGAAAGAACATGACATTAATGTGACGACAGTGTTTGGTGGCTCATCTTCGCTCGCTCGTCAAATTGAAAATGGTGCTCCAGCAGATGTGTTTCTATCTGCAAACGACAGGTGGGTTACTTATCTGATAGATAAGGGCATTGTAAAATCGGAGAATGTTGCTCTTTTAGCAGGTAATCAGTTAGCGTTGGTTCAACCCAGTCAGTCGCAACAGTCGTCGTTTGATATCAGGAGCGGAGAACAGTGGCGGGCTATTTTAGATGGTGAACGCTTAGCTATTGGAAATATTGACTCTGTGCCTGTGGGAATGTATGCCAAGGAAGCATTAGTGAATTTAAAGGTCTGGGATTCAGTAAAAAGTAAACTAGCACAAACGAGTAATGTACGTGCGGCGCTTGCATTAGTTGAGCGGGGCGAGGCCCCTTTAGGGATTGTGTATAAAACTGATGTATCTATGACGAATAAAGTGACCATATTATCCTTGCTCAATACAAACCTTTACCGGACGATTCATTATCCGCTAGTTAAGCTAACGGATAAAAGTTCAAGTAACGACTTGATAGAATTTATGAGGTCTCAACAAGCTAACGTTCTGTTAAAGAATTATGGCTTCCGAACTGAAATGGGAAGTGAAAAATTTGCTCAGTGAATATGAGTGGATCGCACTCCAGTTAAGTTTAAAAGTGGCGGCTTACTCTGTGGTTTGGTTACTTCCTATCGGAGTACTGCTGGGATGGCTATTAGCTCGTAAAGAGTTTTGGGGTAAGAGTACTTTAGATAGTCTTATTCATTTGCCCTTAGTACTGCCACCCGTGGTTGTTGGCTACTTGTTACTTATTACTATGGGTAGGCAGGGAACGATCGGAAGGTGGTTGTACGAGTGGGTAGGCATTTCATTCAGTTTCAGTTGGCGAGGAGCCGTATTGGCATGCACGGTAGTGGCACTTCCATTAATGGTTAGAGCTATCAGGCTAAGCGTTGAAAGTGTTGATATTAAACTTGAACAAGCCGCGCGAACGTTAGGTGCATCTTCGATAAAAGTGTTTTTTACTATCACATTGCCTTTAATACTGCCTGGTGTCGTCACGGGCACTATGTTGTCTTTTGCACGTAGCTTAGGAGAGTTTGGTGCAACGATCAGTTTCGTTTCCAACATACCTGGAGAAACACAGACGATTCCTTTGGCCATGTTTAGCTTTCTGGAAACACCAGGACAAGAAATGGCAGCGGCAAGATTATGTGTCATTTCTATAACGATTGCGCTGATTTCGTTGTTGTTATCGGAATGGATTACCCGTCGGCTGCGACGTAGGGTAGCAGGCGCATGACAAACCGTGTTTCGGTCGTATTTACCAAGACGTTGGAAAATATCATGCTGGATGTCAATTTCGCGCTACCAGCGAACGGTATAACGGCTATTTTTGGTCGTTCTGGTGCCGGAAAAACGACAATTATTAATGCCGTGAGCGGATTGCTAGAGCCTGATAGCGGTAAAATTGTGGTGAATGGAAAACATTTGTATTGCAGTGAAAGCAACATTAATGTTCCTGTTGAAAAGCGTAATATAGGCTATGTGTTTCAAGAGTCTCGTCTCTTCCCTCATTACAGCGTTTTGGGTAATCTGACCTATGGTGTGAATAAGGTAGATCCTCAGTATCTTCAACAAGTTGTCGAACTGCTTGATTTAACCACTCTTCTCAAACGTTACCCTCGAGATCTTTCTGGTGGTGAAAAACAACGCGTCGCAATAGGCCGAGCTCTGCTATCTAAGCCTGACATTTTGTTAATGGATGAACCTCTCGCATCCCTCGATCTTCCTCGAAAAAGAGAAGTAATGCCATTCTTGGAGAAGTTGACTCAACGGGTAAAAATTCCAATCTTATACGTATCTCATAGTCTTAATGAAATTTTGCGTTTAGCGGACCACCTTGTGGTGGTAGAGCAGGGCAATATCATTGCAAGTGGTCTAATTGAAGATGTTTGGTCATCCAAGGTGATGCGTCCATGGCAATCTTTCAATGAAAGAAGTACCTTGTTTTCGGCTAAAGTGAATCAGCATAGTAACGAATATGGATTGACTCAACTTCGGTTTAGTGAAGGATTAACTTTTTGGGCTCAGAAAGTTTCTGCGCCGCTTGGTTCGATGGTTCGACTACAGATTCGAGCCAATGATGTCTCAATCGCTTTGACTAAACACGACAACACCTCGATAAGAAACATACTCCCTGTTCGTATTGAAGAGATTGAGTATCAAGATGATGGTGATGATAAAAAGAGTGTTAATTTAAAGCTCGAAATGGCAGGTAAATCCTACCTTTGGGCGACGATAACACGTTGGGCTCTTGATGATTTAAAACTTAGTGTGGGCATGGAGGTGTACGCGCAAATTAAAGGTGTGAGTGTATCACAGAAAGATATCGCGATTTCTCGATAAATGTGTTGAAGGGGGCCTGTCGACGAAGGGCGACTTCTACTGCCAATTGACGGCAATAAGTAGAAGTCACAATGAGTGTTTGTTATCGAGCTAATTTATTATGCGCGCGTGAAAAGTGACCAGCACAAAACGCACCGACAATAGAAAGCTCGCCCGCCAAGCAGAGTGACGCTGTCACCTCAGCTAGTGCTCTAGCATGACCAGCACCGGCGAGTCCCAAAATGTCTAGACACGCTTTTTGACTGGGTAATTGAGTTCCCCCACCGACAGTACCAACCATAATATTAGGCAGAGTAACGCTAGTATAAAGCCCACCATCTTTGTTAAGCTCCATTCTGGTCATTCCTACTGCCGATTCTGCAACGCAGGCTGGATCTTGCCCGCAAGCAATATAGAGCGCAGTTAAAGCATTGGCATAATGTGCGTTAACCCCAATTGTTCCACTAAGCGCACCACCAACAGTGGTGACTTGACCAAATCTCACCATGCTTTCAGGCGTAGTATGAAGATACTTACGTACCAATTCAGACGAGAGGTGAACTTCCGCTGTGACTTTTTTACCCCGAACACTACGCAATGAATGGCTATTGGCTTTTTTATCCCCTGACAAGTTACCATCAAGAAAAGCGTACTCGGGTTCTATTGGAGAGTGCTGCATGATGAACTCAAATATTGCATGAGTCGCAATGGTGACCATGTTTTGGCCAGAGGCATCACCAGTCAAGTATTCAAATACGAGGTAAACGTGGTTACCTTCAATACTAACATTGATGTCGTGAAGCTTGCCGTGTTTCGTCGTGCTCTCAGCGATCGTTTTAAATGTATCGTATTGCGTCACAACCCAAGCGACAAATTGGCCGGCTTGTGCAAGGTTGTAGAACGCAAATGCAGGGGTTCGAGTGACGCCTTCGTTGAGTAACATCGCACTTGCTCCACCTGCGCTTGTGATTAACTTGCTTCCTCTATGGTAAGAGGCGACTAATGCGGCCTCAGTTGTCGCCAGTGGTATATTGTAATCGCCATTGGCGTGTAACCCATTGACTCTCAGTGGCCCAGCAATACCCACAGGAACTTTAACACTTCCGATAAAGTATTCGATGTTCTTGCTATAAACATTCATTGTTTGTTCTGTGGTTGCATCCAACAAGGCTGCTCTTGCTTCCGGTTGATTCAGACCGTTCCAACGTTTATTGACAGTGTTCGGTGTTAACTTTGAACTCGAGGTTAGGGTGGTTGTTGGTTTGCTGAATTTTGGACGCAGCGCATTGTCTAACTCGTTGTCATCAAGAGTGTGATGGACAGCATGAGTATCACGGCGCTTTAGATTTAGTTTGGGCATAGAAGATCATTTAAAACAATTTGTCAGCATTGTACTGACAAGAGGCTCAAACACAAATGTTTGACAAAAAAGGAAGTGTAAAAAAGCTTAAACGTGTAAATCCAACAGGCTACCAATCATATCTTGTTCACGTTGAATAACGCTGGTACCGATACGATTATATTGGGTGGCTTGATTGAGTTTTACTAACGAGTCAATATCGTTGTCACTAGGTTGTTTAATTTTAACGTTTTCTGCGTCATTAAACGCCAAAGCGCTTTGGTTGTTGAATTCGTTGTGATTTTGTGTGGATTGCTGAATATCATAGGCAGCCTCATCAGCCATTTTTTGTGACTGTTGAAGTATGGGATAACCATTGTGAACCGAAGATACAGACATACACTTTTCCTTCTGACTAGTGAAAAGTTTATGTTGTGTTTAATTATTGTGCAAGTTTAGCGGCAACTTATGGCTTTTTATTTCGAAAACAGTTGAGCAATGAGTTCTAGCTCTTCATTTGTTACCAAATCGGATTGCTTGTTTTCAAGCGAGTGACTGATTTCACCCTGCAAAGAACGCAACTGTTGCGGTGTAAGCTGACTGAGTTGAGATTTAAAAGAATCAAACTGAGCACTGTTCATAATGATTTCCTGCGATAACCTATCTTCTCGGTTTACAAATACTTTTTTTCGATTCACGTCTATCCTCACGTGAGTAGGATAAATCTGATATTTAGTATTAGTGTTCAACTGTGTGCCTATGTCCGAGAAATGTCAGATTATTTTATGACCAATGTTAAAATGCAGAATGCGGGCAAGTTTAAACGTTTTGTCCAATTTCTGAGTACTTATCGTTTTAATTATGAGGCGTTTAGTCTACTTATCATTATTGACTCTAACTGCAAATTTAGCGGCAAGGGAATGAAGTTCTGGCAGCATTCGATAAATCAAGTGCAGTTGTTGTAAAACCATTCTTGCGGAGCTGTTATCGTCTTCTCGCCATTCGGTTAGCCTCTGTTTTAATCCTAAATCTTCGATTATCTGTATATCTGATTCATCGCTGTGGTTAAACAACTGTTGATGAAGAGCGTTTAAATGCTGATGTATCACTCGATGAGAATCTAAAACAAGTCTATGTACTGCTTCATCGTCGATGCGAGTGCGATGTGCACCCAGTGCCGATATGTAGCTGAGTAATGCGTGATTAAGCGTAAGGAATCGATAACTTTCATCCGTTGCAGCGCGATACTTGCCGGGTTCCGCAAGCATGTTACTCACTGCTAGAGCGAGCGCAGAATCTTGATTATGAGCATGGCGTCTAGCGATGCGATAACTTAAGTTGTCTTTCTTGCCTATTCTATACTGACCGATGATATGGCCAAGATATTGTTTGTTCGCGTCAATGGCTTCCGCCATCACCCGATGCAAGCGTTTGGATTGCCAATCTGGAAGGATGAAGTAAACCGCAAATACCGCTAACGCACATCCCGTTAATGTGTCAGCTAAACGTGGTAAAACAACGGCGTAACCTTCACCCAATTGATTGAAACAAAATAGAACCAGTATAGTAATAAACCCAGTGGCGTAGCCGTAGTTGTTGATACGAAAAGCAAAGAACATCACCCCAGAGAATACAATAAAAAACAACTGACTTTCGAGAGACGGGAACAGGGTTAAGAGCGGTACGCCAACTAATAATCCGGCTAAAGTGCCTATCACTCTCGCTTTGAGTTTTTGTCGGGTGGAAGCGTAGTTAGGTTGGCAAACAAACAGGGTGGTTAATAATATCCAGTAGCCTCGATCTAGACCTAACGCTTGAATAATTCCGTAGCCTACTGTTAATGCGATCGACATACGCAGAGCATGGCGAAACAATAATGAATCGGTGGTTAAATTAGACTTTATGCGTAACCACATTGACTTCAGAGTATGTACTTCATTGTCTTGTAGAGCATCGTCTTCAGATTTTATCGTATCTGGATTGTTTACATTGTTTAGCTGTCTCTCGATAGTGGCTAAGTTGTTGAAAAGATATTCGAGTTGGGTAAGAGAAGTTTTCCATTCTTTATTATCTTGTTGTTGCAAATGGGTGAGTGACAGTTGCAACTCGTCTAACGCAATTATTGAATCACTGTTATGGCTGTATGAAAAACCAGACTTGATAGATTGGGCAATAATACGACAGGAGTGCGCTTGTTGTTGCAATAAGTGTTTAAATCGAAACAACACGTCTGAGCGTTCAAAATGCCTAGCTAACTCTTGATAGCGGTAGTGCGTAGAACTAATGCGTTCATGAATATCTTGAGCTAAGAAATAGATAGCTAGGAAGCGGTCACTCGTACTATCAACATGGCCTCTTGTTGAACGTGTTAAAAATTCCGCTTTACATTGGTTAAGCGCCGACACTGTTGCTGCGTTTAAATTCGCCTCAGTGATTCTATGCGGTTGTGGTGTGAGATCTTGGATGGGATGGAACAGCTGTGCCTTGGCATCAAAGTAGGTACCCAGTTGGTTAAATACATTTGCTAAACTTTGCTGAACGGGTTGGAGTGGCCAACATAAGTGCCAAACCATAGAGAGTAAATAGTACCAAGCCGCACCGCTCAACAATAATAGAGGTTGAAACCAGATATTCGAGCTTTGATGGGCTCCCAACATGGTATAGATGGCTATAAGTAGAGAACCAAATGCGATGCTAGCGTATTTTGAACCTATTGCTCCTAGCATGATAAAGCTGAATGTTGATACAAATAGACCAATCGCAAAGAAGACTGGCGTTTTAAATAGAATTTCAATAGAGAAGGCGGCTAAGGCAAAACAGATAAAGGTTAAAATGATACCTTTTAAACGACCAGTAAAACTATCATCTCGCTCGGCAAGTGCTGCGGCAATCACGCCCAAGATTAGAGGCGTAACCCAAGTGTTTAGGTTGTAATACCAAGTTGGGACGACAACACCAAGTAACGCGATAAAAATAAGCACACTATAGTTAACAGTTTTGTTAGTCCAGTGTAGACGAAGTCGTTTTATAAAATTCACAATGATCCAAAAAAAGCTTAAACCGGAAGTGGGTTAAGTGTAACAGACTGAATCAATAACGTTTTGATCAAATTAACTAAATAATCTCGATATGAAGCTAAATTCAGTCTTGACATTATGTTGGCTTATCGCAGAGTGGATGAGTTAGTATAGAAACGTCATATTGAGTTAACAAAAACTAAGAGCAGATAGTAATGCAGCTGAAAGCTAATAAGACTGCACAATTTTTTATTTCAACCGAATACAATCAGGTTGCATTAGACGATGAATGTATCATCCTGTCCTCTTATGCGAGTGAAGAGCATATTCCATTTAACGTTTGGAATGGCACTATTAAAATACATCGTGGTGTGTTTTGGGGCGGGCTGCAGTTTTTTGCTCATGAAGAGAATGGACAAAAACGCAGTTGGCTAGTTCAGGGGTTACCTTGGCCAGAATGCCGTAAGTTTGCCCACCGAGTGGTTGCCATATATCAAGAGTGGCATAATAAACAATGTATTCAGCTGAGTGAGTATTTGCCTAAATGGCAGGAAGAGCTCACGCGCTTGGTTCGTTTACCATCATTTTTACCGCATTCTAAAATCGATGGTTGGGTTAACCGCATCTATGATGATTTGACAACCATGGGGATGTCACTAGAAGAAGCGCATAAACGATTGCCTGAACATATATCGATGCTGTCACCTTGGATTCTTGATACCTCTGAGCAGCTCAATCAGAGAAATCAACGCTGGATTGATACCGAGCGTCTGAATTGGGAAGTCTTGTTTAATCAGGTTGAATCTTCACCATTAAATATCTCTCAGCAACAAGCTGTACTTTTAAATGATGATCATAATTTGGTTTTGGCTGGCGCAGGATCAGGCAAAACGAGTGTGTTAACGGCGAGAGTCGCTTACTTGTTGCAAAGTCACTTAGCCCAATCGGAAGAAATTTTGTTAGTAGCGTTTGGCCGTGACGCTGCAGGAGAGATGGAGCAACGGCTTAATAATAAGCTTGGAATTTCTGCTGAGAAAGTTCGAGTCAATACCTTTCATCAGCTTGGTTTGAGCATTTTAAATCAAGTCGAAGGTAACGGGGTTACCATTTCTCCAATCGCACTCGATAATAAGCTCAAAACCGCATGGTGTATTGATTGGCTGAAGCGTCACTGGATGACTCCAACCAATTTTAAACGTTGGCAAAAACACTTATCTAAATGGCCAATTGCGTATTTAGCTGGTGATGATGAGTTGGGGAGTCATGTAGAAAACCCTAAGTTGATCTCTTGGCTTGAAAAGCAACTCGATCAATTGGCGTTATTGGGGATGACTAAAAAAGCTGTTCAAGAGCGGTTGATTGAACATCCGGATTATCCACGTTTAAACAGTGAACTATCACTTTGCTGGCCGTGCTATCAAGCGTGGCAGCAAATGCTTAAAGATAATAACCACATTGATTTCAATATAATGATTAGTCGTGCGACAGAATACGTGGTAAAGCGTAAATTTCAGTCGCCATGGAAATTTATTATGATTGATGAGTACCAAGATATCTCTCCTCAGCGGTTAGACTTGATCCAAGCTCTGTGTGAGCAACCTTCAAATCAAGCTAATTTGTTTGCAGTTGGTGATGATTGGCAGTCTATCTACCAGTTTGCGGGTTCTGATGTTGATTTGACTACCGGCTTTGAATCGAGAATGCCTTACTCAACGGTCCATCATTTAGATACAACCTATCGTTTTAATGACAAGCTAGGGGACGTGGCTAACCAGTTTGTTCAGCGAAATCCAACTCAGCGACGCAAAGTCCTCAATAGCGTGAAAACGAAAAAGACTAAGTCGGTTGTTATCGCACCAAGCGCCAAAGTTGAAAAGATCCTTGATGAAATAAATCGGAAAGCATCGGGTGTAAAAACAGTATTGCTTCTGGGCCGAAATCACTACCACCAACCAGAGCTTTTCAATGATTGGAAGAACCGATTCCTATCACTTAAGTTAGATTTCATGACTTGCCATGCAAGTAAAGGCAAAGAAGCTGACTTTGTAATTCTGTTAGCGGTCGATGAAGGGCAGTTTCCTGCTAAAGTAAAAGCACTGCATTTAGATAGTGCATTAACTCAATCAAAAGACGATTATACTTATGCAGAAGAGCGTCGTTTATTCTATGTTGCCATGACCCGTGCAAGGGAGAAAGTATGGATAACACATTCTGGCGCCGGGTCTGTATTCGTACAAGAGTTGTTAGAGGGTGACTATCCTGTCATCAAACAAAAATAGCAACCGAAGACTTGGAAAGGATTAATCATGAGTAAAGCATTATTATTGGTCGATGTTCAAATCGACTTTTCTCCTTCGGGAGCTCTGCCTGTCGCTGAAGGCGATCAGATTGTTCCAGTTATTAATCGACTAATGCCAAATTTTGAACATGTTATCGCCACTAAAGACTGGCATCCGGTTGGTCATGCTAGCTTTGCCTCAACGAACAACATGCCCGTTGGTGAAATCATTAACTTAAACGGTATACCACAAGTAATGTGGCCTGAGCATTGTGTACAAAATACGTTAGGTGCAGAGTTTATCCCTGGCTTAAATGTTGATGCTATTACACACATTGTACATAAAGGTACCAATATCGATATAGATAGCTATAGTGGTTTTTTTGATAACCAGCGATTACAGGCTACAGGGCTAGAGGAGTATTTAAATTCGAAAGGGATTACGGATGTGTACTTAGTGGGTTTAGCTACCGATTATTGCGTTAAATTTACGGCGTTAGATGCATTGTCACTGGGTTTTAATACATTTGTTATTCAAGACGCCTGTCGAGGTGTTGAAATGGCCGAAGGTGATGTCAAAAGTGCGCTGATGCAGATAAAGCAAGCGGGTTGTAAGCTCGTGGTATCCAGTGAACTTGTTGGAAATTGACCTTCTTTGAATAGAAAAAAATCCCCTTTCGGGGATTTTTTATGTGCGCTCTGCTAGATAAGCTTGATAGTCTGGAATTTCGATATCTACTTCTTTATCTATAAGCTCTGAATTAAAGAGAAACTTGGCGCTTGCACGATTGGTCGCCACTGGGATATTCCAAACACTGGCAATTCGCAATAGGGCTTTTACATCTGGATCATGCGGTACTGCGTTAAGCGGGTCCCAGAAGAAGATAAGAACATCAATTTTACCCTCAGAAATCAGAGCTCCTAATTGTTGGTCGCCCCCCATTGGACCACTGATTAGGCTCTTAATAGTGAGCCCGGTTTCTTTATGCAATAAGTTACCAGTAGTACCGGTCGCAAAAAGAGTATGTCGTTCTAACTTTTCTTTGTTCTCTTTGACCCATCGAAGTAGTTCAGGCTTGCAGTTATCGTGTGCGACCAGCGCGATTTGTTTCGATGCTGGCATAGTACGGGTGGTTATTTTCATTACACATTTCCAATTAATAGATGTACTTAATATGAACTCGATAGGTTAAATATTTAAACCGAATATTTATTAACGTCTATACAATATGAATACACTTGCCCGAAGTCACTGTTAATACCGAGTTCTTACTCAATAAATAACGAAATCATCAGTTTAATTCAATCTCTTTTATTTGAAATGTTGTTCCATACCCAATAGAAGAACACAAATCTATGATGTGGGTAAAGATCCGGGACTGGTCCAATGACCAAAATGAGCGGCTAGTAGTAATGATGGGAGTCGGCGATAAGTTGGTAGTACCAACTCAATCACCGACTTTTCCCAAATATCTAAGCTAATTGAATTGATAACTTTCAGGCACGACAACAATTCCTTTCGAAGAAATTTTGAAACGCTTTGCATCTTCCACTGGATTGACTCCAATTTGCGTGTTTGGTGGAATCTTTACGTGTTTATCTATGATGCAGTTGACGAGTTGACAACCTTCACCCACTTCAACATCATCAAACAAGATGCTATCAACAACGGTGGCACTATCATTTATGACAACGCTAGCGGATATAATCGAATGGTGAACTGAACCACCTGAGTTTATGACGCCATTTGAGATAATAGAGTTGATAAAAATGCCTTCATTACCTGTTGCAGAAGAAACGGTTCGTGCTGGTGGTAATTGCGGTTCATAAGTTCGGATTGCCCAGTTTTTTTGATAAAGATTCATCGGAGGTACTGGTTCCAATAAGTCCATATTAGCTTCATAAAATGAGTCTATGGTTCCTACATCACGCCAATAGCTATCACGAGATACACGACCTTTATCACCATTGAATTGATAAGCGTATACACTGCGGGTTTCAATCAGCTTAGGAATAATATCTTTTCCAAAATCATGGGTAGACGCTTCAACTTCCGAATCTTCATGCAGCGCTTGTTGTAACACTTCCATCGAGAAAATGTAGATTCCCATGGAAACTAAACTAGAATTTGCGTTATTGGGGGTGGATGGTGGATCTTTTGGTTTTTCGATAAACGAGGTAATACGTTTATGATCATCAACAGCCATTACACCAAAAGCGCTTGCTTCATCTTTTGGAACCTCCATACAAGCGATGGTTAGCTTAGCATTTTTGGCCACATGCTCTTGTAACATGGCTTCATAGTCCATTCTATATATATGGTCACCAGATAGAACAACGACATGTTTCGCTTCACTTCGAGAAAGCAACCACATGTTGTGAAATAAGGCATCTGCAGTACCTTCATACCATTTTCCACCTTTTCGCATCTGTGGTGGAATTACTGTTATAAATTCTCCTAGTTCAGGGTTAAAGATTGACCATCCATCGCGAAGGTGTTTCTGTAAAGAGTGAGATTTGTATTGCGTGAGTACTAGGATTTTACGTAATCCAGAGTGAAGGCAGTTTGTAAGTGTAAAATCGATAATCCGATATTTACCGCCAAATGGTACAGCAGGTTTGGCCCGATCATCAGTAAGGGGGGATAATCGTGAACCCATACCTCCAGCTAATACGACAGCTAAGGTGTCTTGCATCTTATTTCTCCCTAAATATGTGCAATTCATAACCAGTTTTAACCGAGTGGTCTAAAAATGCTGTATCCAAAACTTTTACGATGACCTTAGTTGCAGCAGGCTTTCTCGTTAAAGCAGTTTTAAATAGATATTAACGCTCGGGGGGAGTATTAATCGCTGAATAAACATGTTGAACTTGCTCGGTGTAATCAGAGTAGTACAAGTTTTGAGCCAAAGTTGAAACCTAGGTCATGTCTTGGATTATAAATATCAGAAAAACCTAATGCACTAAGGTGGTGCAATTTTAATTTGTATAATGCACTAAAATAAAGCAGTAAAAATAATAATGTCGATAGAGTGTTATACAGATGACCAAGAGTTAGAGGCGATAAATTCCACAATAAATTTACAATGTAAAGTGTAGGGATGTAGAGCCTCACGGCGACTTATATTTTAGATCATTAAAGGATAGAAGCGTTGAGATTTCACGATCGTATACCGACTTTAATTTCTGAAGCCTTTTAACTAAATCGGATAAGTCGTGTTTGAGCGCAGCATCAGCCTCTATATAATGGTTGGTCGCGATCTCATTGGTGATGAGGTTTCCATTTTTACACGCTTGTTGTATTTGTTGCCATGTACGAATTTGCTGTTCGACCAATAGTGGCATTGCTGTAACTTGACCAACAAGTTCATTTACTGTTTGGCGAGATTTTAGTGCAGCAACTATCTGCTGTTCGACTTTTTGCTGAAATTTATCAACATTTTTGTTCCACAGATAGTTAAGCTCTTGTTGAGAAAATTCCTGATGTAAAAACACGGATGCGTGGAAAGTAGGAAGCCACTGGTTATACTTTTTAGCGAGAACATTAAATTTCTGGTCTAAAGCTTGTTGAGAAACTAGTGCTTTGTTCCATTGTTGCTCATTACATTGTGCGGCTTGGCTACACCAAGATAAAGTTAAGAGTAGAATGGCCGCTATATATCGTATGTACATTTGATAGAGCTTCATCGTCAAAGACCAATTGATTTATTATAGTTAATTAAAACAAAGTATTGGCGGCAAATCTATTTAAAGCCTTGAGGTATGACTATCCGTATGAAGAAAATATTAATGGTCTTATTTTTAATACTCGGTATCGGTGGAGCCGCCGCGGGTTACTATCTGTTCTACTACAAGCCTCAGCAAGATTTACTTAATAAGGAATCGGAGCCGCAGGAACCTGTTGAAACTGAGATCCAAGTGGATGACAAGCCGATTGCTGATGTTAAGCCCGAGCTCCTTGACTATTACGTTGAGGCTGAAAAGTTAGGTATTCGAGAAGCTGCCGATAAGAACGCGTTTGTGGAACGTTATTTATACAAAGGAGATCAAGTTCATTTACTCGAAAAGAAAAATGGCTGGGGAAGAGTCTCAGCGTATTTTGTTTATGAACAAGGTGGTCCTGAAATTGCTGAATGGATTCCATTAGATGGCTTGGTTGAAGAAGCGCCATTGATTACAGAAGAAGAGCGAAGAAAGACAGTTCAAGGTTACATTGAACGCTCAGACGACTATGTTGAATTTGAAGACATGTTTTTAAATACGACCAATAAGCTATTGAAAGAAAAAACATGTTCGCCGGTGGATTTTGAAGAACTGGGTGGTTGGGTGAAATCGACAAAATATACAGATAGAGATGTTTACTTTGTTTATTGTGGCGGTTTAAAGCTTGCGGATAAAATTTATTTGGATGTGAGAACAGGCGAAGTATTTTATCAATAAAGTGAGTTTTGTGACGCTGTAACCTATGAAAAGGTCTCTAATATAATAGAGACCTTCCTTTGTCTTTAGCTTCGAATTATAAAGCCGCTAGAATAGTTTCAGCTTTGCTCACTTCAAATTCTTTTGGAGCTTCGATATTAAGTGTTGTGACCACACCGTCGTCGACAATCATGGCATAACGTTGGGAGCGAATCCCGCCAAAGCCAGCTGTGTCCATTTCTAGGCCTAGCGCTTTGGTAAAGCTCGCATCTCCATCGCCTAGCATTCTAATTTCGCTGGCGTTATGAGCTTCCCCCCAAGCTTTCATTACAAATGCATCGTTTACCGAAGTACAAATTATTAGGTCGACTCCTTTAGCTTTAATTTGATCGGCTAATACGACATAACCTGGTAAGTGGGCCTCAGAACAGGTAGGGGTAAATGCGCCTGGCACGGCAAACAATACGATTTTTTTACCACTAAAGAGTTCTGCTGTATTGTGATTGATCATTCCTTCTGCTGTAAGTTCACTCAGTGAAGCTTCTGGCAGGTTTTGCCCAACTGTAATCATGTTATATCCTTAATTGAAGGTGACATTGTATTAGAGTCAGTCTAGTACGAATTGGGTGAGATAAACACAGATAAACAATGAGGGTAATACTTAAGTGGAGCGGAGAACTGCTACTCTTGTTATATTGTGTTGCAAACTAAACCGAATTAGTAAGGGGGGAGTGTGATTACTATTGTTGGTTTGGATCATGTCGTCTACAGAACAAGTAACTTAACGCAAATGCTTAAGTTTTATTGCGATATCCTAGGATGTAAGGTGGAAAGAGAGTTGCCTCCGAGTAAAGGCTTAGTTCAGCTTAGAGCGGGTAATGCTCTCATTGACATCGTGCCAATAGATAGTGAACTGGGAAAGTTAGGAGGCAGAGCACCAAATCAAAATGGTCGAAATATCGATCATGTTTGTTTGCAAGTTGCGCCATTTGAAGAAACGGAGCTGCTTAATTACCTAGATTCCAATAACATAGCTCATTCAGAATTCGCAGAGCGATATGGAGCGCAAGGGTTTGGTCGATCCGTATACATCAAGGATCCTGAAGGTAACGATGTTGAACTCAAACCCTTTATCGAGAATGGATAACGATGCTTACTAGCCACACGCAAGGCCAACGGTGCTTACTATCCCTTCTGGAGTTCCAAGGTAATAGCCTTGATACATATTTAAATCGAGTCGTCTCATTGCTTCAAATTGCTGTTCCGTTTCTATCCCCTCGATAACTGTTTTGGCATTTGCTTCTTTAGCTACTTCTATCGCTTTGAGTAATGGTAGTTTGTCACCGGACATATATTTTTGTAGCAAACTTCTATCGAATTTAATAATGTCTGGCGAAAGAAGCGTCACCCGCTCGCAGTTTGATGAGTGTGTACCGTAATCATCAATAGCAATGTGAAAACCAATTTTTGACAGGTGATGAGCAGCATTTTGGAGTGATAGTTCGTTGTTAGACTCGTCTTCTAATACCTCCATAACGATTTGAGGTGTCTTTAGGTTCAATTGTTGAAGTCTATCAGATAAACGTTGAGTTAATGTTCCGTTTTCTACGATAAATTGTCCCGCTTCGGGTAATAGATTTAAAAACAGCTGGCTCTCACGGTAGGGGGATATAGAAAAATTTCTGATATGAATTGCTCGACTTAAAAGTTCGACATTAAGTTGGTCTATAAAGTTATATTTTTTAGAATGAAAGAAAATATCTGGTCGTATTTGGCCTTGCGCTATGGTGTGTATTCTTACTAAAGCTTCAGTACCAATAACTTTTCCAGTTCTGCTAAATATAGGCTGAAATACACTACGCAAAGTGAACGTTTTATATTGCGCAACATATTCTCCGCAACCATCATACTTGATGCACTGGTCAAATTGCTCTTTTGTTGTAAGAATCATACGATTATTGAAATCCTAGCTTTGGTCGTTAGATACCGCATCCATACGATATCCTTATAATAATTGGTATTATTATTTACTAATTAGTTACCATGTCAATGATTGGTATGCGAAACTGCCTGATCTATATGCATTGTATACGTGACGTTTGGAAATATAACCTAATTGCTATGAACGGCGTCTAAAAAATCCCAATGTAGTAGATTGAAAATTATTTATTTTTATATATTCACAGAGCGAATTAAAACGTAATGATTTCTATATCAAGTATGTAAGTGCAGTCTCTATGCTTTTCGTGTTGTATAAATAGAACATAGAATCGTGATATTAATCAAGTTTTTATAGTTAACGGTCATCAAAGAAATCTTTATTTCTAATATACCGGCTCATTAGGTGATAGGAAAAAGGACGAATCGCCCAAGAAATAACACTTTTACCTAAGCGCAAAACAGTAGGTGTATTTTCATAGACCTTACCATTATGGAGCCAAAGCATTTTTCCGACATGCCAATAATAAAAAGGTAGTGGAGGAAGGAATGTGACAATATCTAAATCACAACAGACTCGATAAGTTTTATGGCTAAGCCGATACTCATTTCTAAACCGATAGCCCCCAATCGCGGGTTGGCCGAAAGTCACAACGCGCTTGATGGATCTTGGATATTGCTTCTCAATCAAATCGGCTAATACGGTACTGATCGCACCACCAGAAGAGTGTCCAGTAAAAGTGATTCTTTTGCCTTGCCGGATATGAGGCACTATATAGCTTAATAGCCGCTCATACACGGAAAGCCCTAGTGAGTCACTGTTGTAACCAGGCTGGCTCTCTTGTTGGATTAAGTATGAATAGCCTGAGTGGATAGGGTAGCCAGTACCAAGTGTTTTAGGTATGTGCTGCCACATCTTTAAGTTAAGTAACCAATCTGAAATAGAATGAGATCCCTTAATAACCACAATAACTTCGTCATCTTTTTTTGCCCAAAGCACGCGCATGAGAATTTTGCCAAAACGGTTGTAGACGATTCGTTGTCCGTTCGGGTCAAATCCGTAGTTGGTCTGTTTGAATACTCTGGGATATGCAAGATTGCATAGCACGGCGTATCGTTCGTATTGGTAACGCTTTAAGCTTTTCACATTCAGTCTAGTGGTTGTTTTTAGACTACTATGCTGGGAAATAATGTCTTTTTGGTGACAGCGACAATAAATCCGTTAACGGAGAGTGATGATATCTGAACTTATCCCCACTGCAACACTGCATAAAGTTGGATGTATTTACGTACTAGTTGCTGATTTTTTGAATGTTTAAGAGGATGCCCAAACTTGATATAACAAGGGCTTATTTGGTATTGCGCTTCAAGAGCTTGAGTTAACAAAGAATCACTTTCAAACAATGTAATGCCTTGAGCGTTGTATTCGTCGATTTCGTCTGGCAATTGCCCTGTCCACCAATGCAGTAGCTCACGGCTTTTTTGGCTTCGACTTATCCAGTGATCAGTGAGTAGAATCAAAAGATCGTTAGGTTGGATTGCGAAGGCGTACTCATGTTTCCATTGCGATATGTCATGCATAAGTTTGTCACGGCAGGTCTTTCCTGCGCTTACCAGATGGTGAGTCAGGATCCAAACCGTACCCATTTCGCTTGAAACACGAAAATGGTGTGGCATGTCGCCATAATTGACCGACTCGATAGAAGCATACTGACAATCGTGGCCAAACTCAGTTAAGGTGCGAGATAAACGACGAGCGAATGCTTGCCCAAGATGATGACCGCTCATCCCTTTATTATGGATTGTAGGGTAGTGCTTTTCGCACAACTTCAGACAGTCGGTTTGAAACTCATTGACGCTCTGCGTGACGATATCCAATAACAACTTGTTTGTTCTCCTTAACTTAAGCCCAGTTAGACTACCACAGTTCCACATTCTCACTAGGGGAATTTGATGACTATTTGAAAACTATCAAAAAGTTTCACCAATAGTATCAAGCTATATAAACAGTAAGTTGTTATCAGACTGGTATAATGCGATATCTAGTTAAATTAAGGATAAATGATGAGTGATATTGAGTTTACCCAACAGCAAAAAGAAGGTCTTTGTCAGGCACTACAAAAGTATTGTGCTGATGAACTGAATGTTGAGCTTGAACAGTTCGATGCTTTGTTCTTGTTAGACTTTGTTACAAATAAGATCGGCCCAGTTTTTTATAACAAAGGTCTCTCTGATGCACAAACTGTGTTTGAAAGAAAGGTTCTCGATGTTGCTGATGAACTGTATCAGATTGAACAAGAGAGCGAATTTTAACTGTTGGCCTTCAATGCTCACGAAATATGTTGTTCGAATTAATCGAACAACATCATCAATTGCTCTAGCTAGCTACAGAGTAAATGTTGGTAAATAATCTGTTATTAATATGTATCAATTGATACTTTATCTGTACAAGTGACTAATATTTAGATGTCTAGAGAAGTGATTATGAGCTCTACAACAACACAATACAATTTGGTATCGCGCTTGATGCACTGGGTTTCTGCAGTTGTTGTCATTGGAATGTTTTGGGTTGGTCTTTGGATGGTCGATCTTTCCTACTACAGCAGTTGGTATCAAACCGCGCCTCATTGGCATAAATCCATTGGAATACTGTTTGCTGTGCTGACTGTCGCGCGTATTGTGTGGAAGTTTGTGACAGTGTCACCTGGCATGGAAGGTTCTAACCTTGAAAAGGTGCTGGCCAAAGTTGCTCACCTATTTATCTATGTCGATATGATTGTGTTATTCGTTTCCGGTTATCTCATTTCTACGGAAGATGGTCGAGGCATAGATGTGTTCAACTGGTTTACGGTCCCTGGTGCAGGTGCATTGTTTGAAGGGCAATCAGACCTCGCAGGCTTAATTCACTTCTACGCCGCTTGGGCGTTGATTGTTACAGCAGCAGTCCATGCTTTGGCTGCATTTAAACATCACTTTATTAACAAAGATAATACGCTACGCAAAATGATAGGAGTATCGTAATGAAAAAAACATTATTGGCAGTTGGATTAGCATTCACCATGGCTGTGCCTTTTGGCGCAAGCGCAGCGGATTATGTCATCGACTCAAAAGGGGCTCATGCTTCGGTAAACTTTAAGGTTAGCCATTTGGGCTACAGCTTTATTAAAGGTCGTTTTAACAAATTTGAAGGAACATTCTCTTTTGATGAAAGTGATATTACAGCGTCAAAAATAAATGTGGTTGTTGATACAACCAGTTTAGATTCTAACCACGCGGAGCGTGATAAGCACATTCGTAGCGGTGATTTCATCGATGCAAGCAAGTATGGAAAGGCAACCTTTACCAGCACAAAAGTGGTTGATAAAGGCGATGGCAAGTTTGATGTTATTGGCGATATGACGCTACATGGCCAAACCAAACCAGTCACCATTGAGGCTGAATTTATCGGCGCAGGTAAAGACCCATGGGGTGGTCAACGTGCTGGTTTTATGGGTACAACAAGGTTAGAACTGGCTGATTTCAATATTCCTGTAATGGGAGATTCTAGCTATGTGGATATGGAACTTCATATCGAAGGCGTGCAAAAATAACATTATTACTTACTAAACAATAAAGCCCCGAAAGGGGCTTTATTGTATTGGTACTTTGTATTTAAGCACGTTCTAATTGTTTGCCCTCGACCACGTTTAAACGCTCTCCATAGACAGACCGTAATGCTTCTAATACGTTGTTACGACTGACCATTCCTGCGAAATGACCGTTATCCAGAACTGGCAAGTGGTGAGGTTGAGTTATCTTCATCGATTTCGCTCGCTCTTCCACTGATAGCGTATTAAATCGGGTTGCAATACCCATACTTGTCGTTGGGAATAATTGCTCTCTGTCAATACATAAGAACTCAGCGACATCGACCAACTTGTCGTTTACATCGATGGCAATGACATCACGCGTCATCAAATCAACGACTTTTTGCTCTTTTGCCGGGATGTAATCCTGGCACCATAAATCAACCATTACATCATGAACGGAGAACATACCCACTAATCGACCTTCTAAGTCAACAACTGGTGCCGAACTAATGTTTTCGTCAATCAAGGTGTCGATAGCCACTGGTGTCGGCATATTTGCGTTAAGGACGATCGGATTAGTGTTCATTATGTCTTTCATAGTGATTGTATTGTTCATAGTAATATCCTTTACTGACGTTATTGTTGTTGTTTGATTGATTGATGAAATATTGGCTGCTTTTAACTGAGGTCTGCGGTAAATCGACCAGTTTGCTAGCCCCACAAGTACTGAACCACCGACAATGTTTCCTAAAGTGACGGGTATTAAATTGGCGGTAACAAACTTGATAACGTTTAAATCTGCGTATTGGGTCGGTGTGGTTCCAATCTGCTGCCAGAATGCATCTGGAGCAAAATTTTGGATAACGATACCTAACGGCACCATAAACATGTTGGCTACACAGTGTTCAAACCCCGTTGAAACGAACATAGCGACAGGCATTATTGTCATAGCCGCTTTGGTCATTGCATTGGCAGAACTGAAAGTTAACCATATGGCTAAACACACTAATAGATTACATAGGACGCCGAGTGAAAATGCCTGTATGGTACTGTGGTGCAATTTATGCTGAGCAATGTTTAATGCATTAAGTCCCCATTGACCGTCATCAAGCTGATATAGGCCGGCGGCGGTGACCATCAGTAGTAAGAACATCGCTCCGATAAAATTGCCGATATAAACCTTGCCCCAAACTGAAATCATCTTTTTGAAGCTAATTTGTTTATTTGCCCAAGAAATGCTTGATAGCACAGAGCTGGTAAACAACTCCCCACCGCATATCACAATAAAAATAAGCCCCATACTGAATGCTAAGCCGCCAGCTAGTCGACTGATCCCCCAGCCAGTGTTTGCGCTGCCTGTAGTCACAGTGATATAAAACAAGAATGCAAGTCCAATAAAGGCACCAGCCATAACGGCAAGACTTAATGTCATAGAGCTGGTCTTTTTCGCTTTGCTTAATGCAAACTTCTCAGCTTCAGCCATCATTTCAGTAGGTGAAAAATAGTGTTGGTTAGTTGAGTCGAGTGAAGACATATGTACTCCTTAAACTCTTTTCCATATCGAAACTCCTTTCGTAAAAACAACACATTATGCGCTGTCTGGTGATTAGATTAGCGCTCTACGAAATACCAAGTAAAATTGATAATTTTTAAAACCCATATCAATTATGTTGATATCAGTTGGGTTGTAGGTAAAATGAAACTAAGTGCTTATTTGGCAACAAGTAACGGATTGAATAAACAGGATGATTCATGAGGTATTCACTAAAACAACTCGCAGTGTTTGATGCTATTGCAGACAGCGGAAGTGTCAGTGTCGCAGCGGAAAAGTTAGCTTTAACGCAGTCGGCAACGAGTATGTCTCTTGCCCAATTAGAAAAGATGCTTGGCCGTCCTTTATTTGAGCGACAGGGTAAACAAATGGCTTTAACACATTGGGGGATGTGGCTTCGTCCTAAAGCGAAACGGTTGTTGCAAGATGCTCAGCAAATTGAAATGGGTTTTTATGATCAGCAACTCGTCAGTGGTGAGATTAGTATTGGGGCTAGTCAAACGCCAGCAGAGCATTTAATTCCTGACTTAATCAGTATTATTGATAATGATTTTCCTGAGATTCGAATTGACCTTAGAGTAAAGAGTACTCGAGCCGTCATTGAAGGGGTGTTGGATTACAAGTTTGATCTTGGGATTATTGAAGGGCGAAGTGATGATAATCGTATTCATCAGGAAGAATGGTGTCGTGACCATTTGACGGTGATTGCTTCGTCTCACCATCCATTTGCAAAACGGTCTACGGTTAGTTTAGCTCAATTGGAACAAGCTAAGTGGGTACTGCGTGAGCTAGGCTCTGGTACTCGGAAAACTTTTGATAGCTCTATCCATCACTTAATTGAAGATCTCGATGTTTGGAGAGAATATGAACACGTACCAGTACTGAGATCTTTAGTTGCTAACGGGCCATACTTGACTTGTTTGCCGTATCTTGATGTAGAACGGTTCATAGCCAGCGGACAGCTTGTTGCATTAAATGTGCCTGAGTTGAATATGGAGCGAACACTTTCTTTTATATGGCGAGCAGATATGGCTGAAAACCCACTTGCTGAGTGTATTATGCGTGAAGGGTTTCGGATGATGAAAAGCCGCCCATCTTTCTTATAAGTTTTTTCTATTGGCCTCATCAATTAAATCTTGCTTAATTATAGATGGTTTACTTATTACTATTTATGTTTATTTAACGGTTGCGTCACCAAATTAATGAAATGGTAATTGTAGTTTCATTATTATAGCGATTAATGTCACATTAATAAGTGCTATTCGCCTCTATTATCACGTCTCAAAGCATGTATACCGCTTATATGCACTGGAACAAAATTGAAGAGGTCACCATGAGCACGCTGTTAGCCATCGCATTAACAACCGGTCTTTTATCTGGGATTTGGGGTTGGGTATCAATTTCTCTTGGTTTGTTTACATGGGCTGGCTTTTTGGGGTGTACCAGTTATTTTGCATCTCCTAACGATAGCTTGAAAGGCCTGGGTGTTAGCATGCTTACCAATGTAACGGGTGTGTTGTGGGCTATGGTGATTATCAGCGGATCTCAATATGCTTCGATTGATATTCTCGGTTATATGCTGACAGGTGTGGTTTCATTTGCCATGTGTATCCAAGCGAAAAAGCAGTGGTTATCCTACATCCCAGGGACGTTTATTGGATGTTGTGCAACTTTTGCAGCTAATGGTGAATGGCAAATTGTGATTCCTTCATTACTTGTTGGTGGCGGCTTCGGTTATGCCATGAAGTCAACGGGTCTTAGGTTACACAAGCGGTCACTGCAGTCCAATATGACAGTGGCGACACCCGTGAAAGAGCAGTAGCTTATATAAAGTTAGATAAGGATTATCAGTTTTACTGATGTGTTTTTGTGAAAACTATTTAGCTGAAGAATTTTAGCGGGGCGCGTGTTAGGCACGCCCCTTAATTTTATGTATTACCATTCGCCATCGTAATTACCCTTTTTAGTGTCCAACGTAGTAATACTGGTATGGTTTCAACGCCACCTTCTTCACAATGCGACATTATTGCTAACGCTAAATCTGGTTTAGCGTGTTTCTTTAGTACTCTTGTTACAACCTTTTTGGCTGGGATAGGTTGATCGTGAGGAATTTTCACCATGTCTTTGAAGAAGAACTCAAAGCCATGTGAATAAAGAAAGTGCTCGATATCTCTATCTGGCAGCTCAGTAAGCCGATGTCTTTGTTGATCTTGCCCGAGCATGTTGATAACAGTCGCTGAATATTTCTTGCCAGCAGAATCCCCATCAGTAACGACGTGCCAGTCAATACCGAAAGATTTGGCGATTTTAATGAGCGACTTTAAACCAGATTGGGCAAACTCAATAATTTGTACCCCTTCAGCTGCGAGGTTATAGCCACACTGCCTTGCAAGTTCACTGAATAACCAAACTTCTGTTTCTCCTTCAACCAATAACCAGCACCTCGCAAATAGGGCTCCAGTTCGATGGAAACGAATGTGAAAACCAATTCTTCTTAATTCATCTTGACCGAAACCTTTGTCAGGCATTTGTGTTGCAATGGTTTTATCGGATTTTCGAACCAATCGTCTAATCGAGTGTAAAGGAACAGAGCCTAGAAGATCGCCACTGTTTGTTGTGAGGATCTTTTGCATAGGTAGCAGCTCAAGTAAAGTCCACGCTCTCGCTAAGTGCGTTGGGTGTAATCGGCCCTCTGGATCTTCAACGATCAAAATAGGGCGAGCGCAACGACGAAAATCTTGTGGTCCTTTTGCTTGTAAGTACGCATTTAATAATCCTAAAAACAGAAGCCTTGTTTGACGATCTTTTGTTTCTCCTACCATCTGTTTCAAGCTTTTAGCACTGGTAGGGTTAGTGTAAACCAAGCTGTCTCTCTCTCGGCGAGGATTTTTGCGATTCTGGCTCTTATAGGAAAAGTAGTGGTCTACCAAGGCACTCATGGCATTTAGACTACTTCGCATCTCTCCTTTATTCACGTGGCCAGGAATGGCCATTAAACGACGGCACGTATTATCAATGCGTTTTTCAATTCGTGAGTTTTCCTTGTCCGGTTTGTTAAACGGACGAATAAAACGCCTTGAGTCTCTCAGACGAATAACCGGATGCAAACTCATTAGTTCTTGGGCTAACTTTTCACTGTGATGTATTGGGATTGAATTACCGCTTAAATCTAGAAAGGTATAATGAGTGGTAATATCGTACTGTGCTCGAGAAGCGCTAACGCGATAAATAATTCTATGCTGACCATTTTCATCTTCGCACCAGATGGGCTTGAGTTTCCTATAGCGACCAGCATGGTGTTCATTTTTATCGGTAGTGACAAAGCTTAATATAATCTGCAAGTTTTGAGTTTGAGGGTGAGAGATGGAGTAGTCGACGTGAAAATCTTGCATCTCAAACTGATAAGGTTCCGAATTAGACGGTAACATGACGGATAATGCGTCAAGCAGTGAAGATTTACCCCAAGTATTTTCACCGATTAATGTAGTTAACTCTTCAAATGATAAAGACAAGCGACGTATGCCACGAAAGCCTGAAATTTCAATACGTTCTAATTGCATAGGCAAACTCCTTTGACCCCATAAACGACGGGGTGGGTAATTGATACCCAGGTAACACTCTGATGAATACTGTGTACTTATTGTTTACTGCCACCGAGGTTACTTATGTATAAGCATAATGTAAAAATGTTAAAAAAGTATATGACTGGTTTCACATCCTACTGATAATTAAAGAGAACGCTTTTTTAATAACGCATTGATGAATCTTTGCTTTAGACGCATGCTGATATGTTGCGGATAAGTGGTGTTCCACTTTGTAGATAATAGGGTGAAGTATTGTCAGTTTGTATGGCTGCCTGTTTCATTACGATCACGAATCTGTCATGATCCATACGTTAGAATTAGGGTGGAATAAAAGAGAAATAATGTATGAAAAAAACAAAAGACACACAGAAATTAACGTCAATCACCCTTGCACACATCAACGACACTCATTCTTACTTTGAACCGACATCTCAGCAACTGACTCTAAACATCAATGGTAAGACACTAACACCTTTCGTTAGTACGGGTGGGTTTGCACGTATTGCAACTCGCACCCAACAATTAAAACAAGATGCCGAACGAATGAACAGAGAGTTCATTTTTCTTCACGCTGGAGATTGCTTTCAAGGCACACTGTATTTTTCCTTGTTTAAAGGCAAAGCTAACGCAGACATGCTTAATGCTATTGGTATTGACGCAATGGCTCTTGGTAATCATGAGCTAGATATGGGAAACGAACCCGTAGCCTTGTTTGCTAGTCGAACTAATTTTCCTTTGTTAGCTGGTAACTGGGATTTATCGCAAGAACGAGTTGATAAGCAGCATAGGCTATCAAGTAACAGCAGTGTTAAGTCGTACGATGTAAAACGTCATTGCGCAAGTTGGATAACCAAAGGTACAGGTGATGATCAAGTTGCCATATTCGGTCTGTCGCTGGATAAGATGGAAGATATCGCCAATCCAGATAGTGACACGCCTTTCGTCAACGCTTTAGAAACGGCTCGTAATACGGTCAAAGAGATACAGCAATTCGGTATCAATAAAATTATTCTACTCAGTCACCTTGGTTACGACGTTGACAAAGAAGTGGCACAAGAAGTTGACGGTATTGGTGTGATCGTTGGTGGGCATAGTCATGTGCTACAAGGCGATTTTAGTGCACTAGGATTACCGCATGAAGAAGAATACGGACAGCGAATTAATGGGACATACGTTGTTCAATCTGGTCTGTATGCTTTGGCTATGGGTCACTGTCATATAGATTTTGACAGCGTTGGTAATGTGGTCAAATTTGAGGGGCGAAACGAGTTACTGCTCGGTAGACGTCTATTTCTGGATGCGAGTATGAGTGAAGCTGGCAGCGATCTAGCTCATATAGAAGCTTGTGAATACGTGAATAATCACCCTAATGTCGTTGTTTGTAAGAAAGATCCTGAGGTCCAAGGAATTTTACTCAACAAGTACATTCCGAAAGTTCGTGAACTGCAGAATCAAACGATCGCTGAGGCAGCAGAGCCGTTAAGACACGTTCGTATACCCGATGAACAGGGACCAAGTGAGTTAGCACCATTAGTTGCTCAATCATTTGTTCATGCAATGCGAGAAGATGGACATAAAGTACAGTTTGCAATACATAACGCTGGTGGCGTCCGAACATCAATTCAGGCGGGTAAAGTCTCGGTTGCCGATATCGCGGGAAAACTATTGCCGTTTGCGGTTCCGATTGGTGTATACACTGTGACAGGAAGAACTCTAGCGTTAACGCTAGAAGGCGCAATTAATAATGCGACTAACAATGGTGTAGAAGGAACGGGCTCGGGTAGTTACCCGTACACACATAATTTAAGTTATTGTTATAACGCAGATAAACCCTTAGGTGAACGTATCGTTGAATTATCTATTCTCATTGATGGTGAGTGGTGCAGTATCGATTCAGACGCGTATTATTGCGGGTCGTCGTCTGCATATACCATGAAAGGAAAAGAAGGGTATGACGCCATAGTGGCAATGAAAGGGGAAGGGTTTGTCAGTAATGTCTCGATGGCGGATGCGTTTATCCGTTTGTTGACGTCGCAGCCGAATTTACTGAACCACAACGACTATAAGTCTATGAATATGCGAAGCTATTAATAATGGCATAGCCTTTGCTTGTTTTCCGAAGTGAGATTGTTTTCGGTGAATATGCGGGGGGCACAGCCATGTGGATACGTGATTGGTTGGACACTGTGGCAGTAATAGGTTGGATCGGCATTTGGGCGTTATTAATTTACGTTTTGCCGCTTGCAGGTGTTTAATTGCGATAAATTTGTTTAAAAGGAGCTATTAATGGCTCCTTTTTTGTTGGCTTTAATATCATCCAAGAAATCGCAAAGATGATATGAGATACCGATAACAAATTACGAAAGGCTGTTGTTGTAAAAGTTTTGTGAACAGGATTGTTGGTTGGAATTCGATTTGAATAGATATTCACGACGTGGCGTTTTTGATGGTTTTTTATCCGTTGGTTAAGTATTTATATTGCCACCTTTGTAAACGAATTGTTCCATTAGTTTTATTTATCCGAAAATCCAAATTTTGTCATTTTTTAAGTCGAATCTATTTGCCTATCATTAGCGCAAATACAACAAGTTACCGATTTTTAAGAGAGGCTACTATGGCACAAGCGATGTATGTAGGCAGTGTTGCAACTACCACCTCTATGGACAAAAAAACCTATGCGGTTAACTTCAAAGGATTGATAGCACATCTGTTAGATATTTTATTTGTAGATAGCAAGAAAACACAATGTTATTACAGTTCTGATATCTCAAGTCATCTTCAACGTGACATCGGCTTGAACCGATAAAACAGGTGAGTATGAATTAAAAAAGCCGAATACTAATCAGTATTCGGCTTTTTTATCTCCTTCAACAGCCCAAAGCGAATGGAACGACATTTTAGGTTGTTTGGAATATCTGGTTAGTTATAAAAACTAATCAGAATTATGTTATTTCTTACGGCAGTATTCGGCGATAATGTACATAGACTGACCGTTTGCTTTACCTGAAATAAGCTTTGGATCATCGCCTAAGCTTATACCACGTACAACAGTACCTTGTTTAATTACCTGAGATGAACCTTTAATCGGTAGGTCTTTGATAATTGTGACGTCGTCACCTTTTTTAAGCTCTACGCCGTTTACATCACGTGGTTTCTCAGCATCATCGTCCATGCCGATCTCTGCCCACTTGGCAACGTCTTCTTCCATGTACATCATGTCTAACAGATCTTGGGCCCATCCTTCAATCGAAGAAAGACGCTTAAGCTGACGCCATGCTAGCACTTGAACCGGAGTTACTTGGCTCCACATACTGTCGTTTAAACAACGCCAGTGGTTGGTATCTACTGTTTCTGGATCGTCAATTTGCCCTTTACAGGTATCACATAGCATGACCGCATGATCAACAGTGATCTGAGTGTGTGGTGCAACCACAAATGGAGTTAGAGATGTTTCTGCAGAGCAAAGCTCACATTTTGAGCCACAGCGTTCTAGCAAAGTTGCTTCAGTAGACATATACCCACCTTTGTAAAAATTTGTAAGCGCGTATTATCCACGTTATGCACAAGAATTAAAGGGGTATTCAAACATTAATAAACGATTCCTGTTGGTTTTACCTTTATCTGACAAATGGCATAATCGACACTTAACTATTATTTATGAGTAAAATAAATCTGTGGAACTATTACATACCACCTTGTTGGGAAAACCATTAAGGCTTGAAGGGTCAATGGCTGGGTGGCAACAACTCTATTGGGATAATACGCTGGTTTCACAGCGCGATGCTCAATCCGAGCATGATTCTGAGTTCGTACATAATTTTCAGTTAGTAAACGGAGAGCAGATTATCAATTGTTCTTTAGAGGCTGAATTAACCTGGCAACCTTTCAGTTTTCAATACCGTGTGCTTGTCGATCAACAAATCGTCTCCGATGGGGCTCGCTCAGAGAAAGACATAGAACAGCAAGTCCCTTTTACGCCGCCACCTGCAGAACGACGTTTTAGTCTAATTGGTTTTGTTTCATTGGGAATGAAAGCACTCAAGAGTGCGAAGATCATTAAAGTTCTATTGGCGTCAGCAAGTTTGGCGGCCTACTCATGGCTGTTCAGTTATCAGTTTGCATTAGTGCTTATTGCCTGTCTTGTGTTTCATGAATATGGCCACGTAAGGGCAATGAAGTATTTTGGAATGAGAACCAAAGGGATTTATCTTGTTCCATTCTTAGGTGGCTTAGCGCTCAGCGATGAGAAAATTAATACTCGCTGGCAAGATGTGGTGATTTCAATCATGGGACCTTGTTTTGGTTTTATCTTGTCACTCATTTTTCTTGGTGTTTATTGGGTTACCGATAGTCATTTTTGGGCTGCAATTGCGGTGTTTAACGCTTTCTTAAACCTTTTTAATTTGTTACCAATACTACCGCTAGATGGTGGGCATGTATTAAAGAGTGTCTCCTTTTCAATGAACAGTCGTGTAGGCATGATGCTTTGTGTTGGTACGATAGTTGGTGGTATTGCTGTGAGCTATGCGTTAGGCCTGACTTTATTGGGATTTTTACTCATTATGGGGACGCTTGACTTGATGTTCGAATGGAAACACAGGCACCAAAGTCATTTATTACCTTTGGATAGATATGGTCAGATCGTTTCCTCTGTATGGTATGTTGGGTTATTGGTTGGTTTAATCAGCATCATCGTGGGCTTTGCTGCAACGGGTGACACACTATTAAGTATCCCGCTGATCATTCTGGGCACTTAATTCTATCAATGACAAGGGAGCTATCGCTCCCTTGTCAAATTATAATAAGCTGAAGATTAAATGGTGCAGTTAGGTCTGTTCGCTGGCCTGTTTGGTAACTGATTTATTTTCGCACTCAGATCTTGAATTCGGGTGCTGTGCGAAGGGTGAGTGGAAAGTAGCTCGGGTGGGGCACTTCCACCAGAAGCTTTCGCCATGTTCTTCCATAAATCGATGCTTTGGTTGGGATCAAACCCAGCCTTTGCCATTAACTCTAATCCGACAACATCTGCTTCGGACTCTTGGCTCCTACCGTATGGTAAGAGAACACCATACTGAACACCCACACCCAATGCCGCCATAGTCATATTTCGATATTGAGCGTATTCAGAAGCGCCAAGTGCGATATCAGTCAGTTGCAATCCAGCATTTGCAAGTTGAGATTGGGATAACCGTTCGTTACTGTGATTCGCTAGCACGTGAGCAATTTCATGGCCAATGACCGTCGCCAACTGGTCTTGATTGACAGCAACGTTTAATAACCCGGTATAGACGCCGATTTTTCCCCCAGGTAACGCGAAGGCGTTCACTTGTTTACTATCGAATACAACCACTTCCCAATGAGTGAAATTGCCTTGTTTGGGGACAACGTTGGTAATGGCATTAGCGACACACTGTACATAGGCATTGGTTTTAGGATCATTATTGATGGGCGTATCGGTTTTCATCTGATCGAAAGACTGAGCACCTAACGAAGTCATGTCTTGATCTGAAAAGAGCAGTAACTGATTGCGTCCTGTTGGTGAAGCACTACATGCGATAAGACCAACAGAAGCCAATAATAAAGAGGTTTTTATGACTTTATTCATGGTTACTTCCATGTGGATGAATTAACCAAACTATAGTATCACGTGAAATGAAAAATGGTGATTCAAAACTGACATCGCTACAATAGTGATTCTTCAAGCCGATTCAGGACGTTACGATGAAAATATGGAAAAAACCGATCAGTTTAGACATTCTAAATGCGAGTAACAAAAACACGTTGATGGAACACTTGAATATTGTTTACACAGAATTGGGTGAAAATACAATATCAGCGACGATGCCTGTTTGTCATTTTACTCACCAACCATTAGGTATGTTGCATGGTGGTGCTTCTGTTGTACTCGCTGAAACCTTGGGTTCTGTTGCCGCGAACTTTGCGGTTGACGACGACAACTACTGCGTTGGTTTAGATATCAACGCTAACCATATTCGTTCCATGCGTTCTGGGTATGTTGTTGGCACGACCAATCCCATCCATATCGGAGTTTCGACCCAAGTTTGGCAAATTAATATAACAGATGAACGAGGCCGTTTAGTCTGTACCAGCCGACTCACTATAGCGGTTAAGAAAAAGCGTAATGATCGCCAACAATTGAGTACAGAGGAATAAATGGTTATCGAATTTAAATATGGAAAAATCATCATAACCCCTCACGAGTTGGTTGTTCGCTTAGATGGAGAGCATAAAATAACCATGCAAGCGACCTCGGAAGCTGTACAGTTAATCGGTGGTGCGAACGTTGTAGTGGTTAATAGCGGCGAGTGTAAATGGTCAATTAAATTGGATAATGGCCAACATCTGAAACTCATTTCTGAACACTTGGGGTGTGCTATCAGTTAAATATTGGTAACTGGCTTG
Source organism: Vibrio sp. (assembly GCA_048259585.1). GTDB lineage: Bacteria > Pseudomonadota > Gammaproteobacteria > Enterobacterales > Vibrionaceae > Vibrio. The sequence continues at coordinate 247,172 of JBLXHN010000003.1, forward strand.
CATGATGGTGCAAAAATGAGGAAACTCTAGTTTAGATCTGATGACATGAGATTTCCTCTTTATGAGTAGTCCTCGCTTACGCGTTCAATTTGAAACTCTTTTTGAGCATTTCAATGGCCAAAATGCCGAAACCCAATTGGAAGATGTAACTGAAATCCTTTTCTGTACTCGTCGTAATGCACGAATTGTACTGAACAAGATGGAAGAAGAGGGGTGGATTGAATGGCATCCTGCGGCAGGGCGTGGAAAACTATCCAAACTCGTCTTCAAGAGAAGTCGAGCGGATGTGAGCGAAAATTTAGCGCGTCGATATTTAGATGAAGGCAAAATTAGTCAAGCACTAGCAGTACTGGATGATGATGCCAATAAACTAACTCAAGTCATTCAAAGCTACCTCGGCGTACAACATCAGGAAGGTTTACAGGTTATACGTTTGCCGTATTACCGACCACTCTCTATGCTTAATCCCCACAAGCCAATGCGACGTTCAGAGCAACATATTGCTCGTCAAATCTACAGTGGATTAACTCGGTTTGATGAAGATGAAAACCTCCAACCCGACCTTGCCCACGCGTGGGAATGTATCGAAAAAAATCATTGGCGTTTTTATTTGCGACCTGGTGTACGTTTTCACAGTGGCGATCTCCTCACTACCGATATTGTCGTCGACAGTTTGGCGAAACTTAAATCGATTAATCTCTTTTCTCATATTGAAAAGGTGTTATCACCAGCGGATTGTATTGTCGATATCTACCTAAATAAACCAGACGTGCGATTACCCTTACTGCTGGCCGAGTGTTGTGCAAAAGTATTGTTACCTCAAGCATTGAGGAATGAAGATTTTGACTTATTGCCGGTGGGAACTGGCCCGTATAGGGTAGTGCTTAATGATGATAAAAGGTTAATTTTACAAGCATTCGATGGATATTTTGGTTATCGACCGTTGTTAGATCGTGTTGAAGTGTGGGTTATCGACGAAAGCCACTCTTCAATGGTTTTTCCAAGTCTATCTAACCCCATAAAGACGCAACGTGGCTCTTCAACAGAGGATGTCGATTTGGATCCAGGCTGTACTTATTTACTACTTAATCGACGCAAAGGTATCGCTGCTGACAATGTATGGGCAGAATACTTTTGTAGCAAATTTAACGCCCTCAATTTATACCGGTTAATTCCAGAAGAAAAAATCGTAGAACTTGGTGTCTTACCCGCTTATGGACTGAAACCAGGTTGGTATCACCAGCTCTCACTAGGTGACAATGTCACACCCCCGAAAAAAACGAATGTTACCATTGCATATCATGCGAAGCATCCGATGTTTCCAATCATTGCAAAGATTGTAGAAAGGATATTAAAACACGATCAGATTAGTGTTGAATTTGTCAAGTATGAAACGACTGTTGAAGATGCTGACGAAGTTGATATTTGGATCAAACCCATGGGAATTGCTAATCATCGAGATGATGCTTTAGCCAGTTGGTTATTAAATGACTCAGATATTGAGCATTTAAGTAGAGATGAAGACTTTTTACAATGGACATCGTTAATCGATAATTGGCGCGCAGATGATACGATAGCTTTTCCGGGTAAAGAAATAGGTCGCTCTTTAGTCGAATCTCATCAAGTTATACCTATGTTTCATTGTTGGTTAGGTGTGAGTAAAGATCAGTGTGGCTCGTTACAAAACGCCAAATGCAATGCTTTGGGCTGGTTCGATTTCAGTCAGGTTTGGGTAAAACCTGAATTCAAGTTTTAGCTATGGCGAAACCTAACAAAAAGCAACCCAGTAAAACGGTTGATATCTACTGCAGTAAATGTAAATCCCTGTTGTTTAAGTATCGTAAAGGGGGCGAAGGAGCCTTGGTTAAATGCTTCAAGGAGCGCATTGTTGAGTCCCTTGTAATCGTGCCTTGTCAGTGCACAAAGTGTGGATCCGAATTTGCACGTGAAGCATTAATTAGAGGAACACCGTCTTATAAAATGATAGGTGGTAAAACGATACTCAAATGAAAATAGGTATACTTACTTACAATTAAGAGTTACATTTTAGTAACATTAAGTTGTAATTATTAACAACTCGATGTCAAATTTGATCATGGTCGATAAAATAGTTAATTATCGTGTTAACGAGTTTCTTAATTTATTAAAAGTGTTAGAATTAGCTCGACTTCGTTCGATACATAAAATTACTAATTGTCCGTTGGAGCCTTTATGGAATTAGCACTTATCATCACTTTTATCGTCGCGGCAGCTGTCATGGTGAGAAAAGAGATGACAGAAAACAAATAATTTATCGCATTCTTCCTTTTTATATACCTTTTTGGATGCAATAAAGTCTAAGTAAAAAGCCAGCTGATGCTGGCTTTTTTTATACGAGTAAAAAATATCCAAGTTTTAAACCGTATCAAATCAGGTTAATATCCAATTATCAGTGAGTTAATTTTAACTATAGATACTATTACTTGAGTCTGATTGAGTTAAATATCAGTATTGCACATAAGGATATTCGTCTTGCATAGTCCTATTACGCTTGAAGCACTATATATACTTGATGCCATCGATCGCCGAGGAAGTTTCGCTTCGGCGGCTAATGAGCTCAATCGAGCGCCGAGCTCATTGAGCTATCAAATACAGAAGTTAGAGCAAGATCTTGATATCATGATTTTTGATCGTTCGGGTCATAAAGCGAACTTTACTGAAGCGGGGGTGCTTATACTCGAACGCGGTAGGGCAATCTTGTCTGCAACAGATAAGCTAGTTAATGATGCGACTCTACTTGCCAATGGTTGGGAGCTAGACATTACGTTAGCGTTTGACGGTATTATTCCCGTCGCTTGTTTTTTCCCACTGGTAGAAGCTTTGGGCAATGTAAGTAAAACACGAATACGTTTACAAGAAGAAATTTTAGCCGGATGCTGGGAGTCATTAGCCGCTGACAGAGCGGACTTGCTGATTTGTCCTAAAGTCGATACTTTGCCACAAGATGTGAAATCTGAAGTCTTGGGTAGTATGACAATGATTTGGGTTGCGGCTTCGGATCACTATGTACATAAACGCAGTGGTGAGTTTAACGATGAGTTACGCCAAAAATATCGCATTATTGCGATTGCTGATACAGCACGTGATCAACCGGCAATGAGTGTCAATATTCTTGAAAAGCAGCCTCGATTAACTGTAACCAACTTCAACGCGAAATGTCAGGCTCTAGTGGATGGGCTAGGCATAGGCTCTTTACCTAAACACGTAGCCGATCCGTTGATTGAACAGGGAAAACTCAAGATGATCAGCGGGACACAAGCTTGGGACATGGAGATTATCATGGCTTGGCGTCGCAATAAAATTGGTGAAGCCAAGTCATGGTGCATTCAATATCTTAAGAAAAACTGGCAATTGGTATAAGGATTGTCAAAGGCGGTTATTTTCGTAGCCGCCTCACTCGTAACGTTATTGATTGAGAACCAGAACCATATCTGCAGTACCATCTTCAAAATGAACATCGACTTCAAAACCAAGCTTTTGTGCTAACGTCAGCATTCCCCTGTTGGTTGGCATCGTCATACCTGATATTTGCGTTGTTCCTTTAGCGCGGCAATAGTCGATGATCTTGTTCATCAAAATTTTACCTAAGCCCTTACCTTTAATGTCTGTTCTAATGAGAATTGCGAATTCAGCGTCAGTATTTTCAGGGTTAATTAACGCACGGGATACACCAATAATTTCTTCACCCTCAGCGGTTTTGCTGACAGCGACGAATGCCATTTCACGGTCGTAATCGATTTGGGTTAGATTAGCCAACGCTTCGTGATTAAATTCACCAACATCGGAAAAAAAGCGCTTGTATAGATCTTCCTTACTCACTTTTTTTATGAACTCAGCATGGCTTGGTTCGTCTTCTGGAAGGATGGGGCGCACAATAATAGTTTCACCGTCTTTAGTTAAGCACTCTTCAACCATTTCAGTTGGGTAAGGCCGCACAGCAAGGCGACCTTGCGCATCACCGGTAAATGGTTTCAGTGTTAAGTCGGCATCCAAGATAGTGAACTGATCGCCATTAACTAATACAGGGTGCAGATCAAGTTCGTGCACCTGGGGGCACTCTACAATCATTTGAGATATACGCACTAAAAATTCGGACAGGCCTTTGATATCAATAGGCACAGGTAATTTTTGTAGGCGTATGTTACCACGCTTAATCGCCCGCACAATGAGATAACGAGCCAGTGTCATGTTCAATGGAGGAAGAGCTGCTGTTGCGTCTAAAGCTTCATTCCATTCAGAGCCACCTTGGCCTAATAATATTACAGGGCCAAAAGTGTTATCGTGTTTTACTTTTATTCTTAGTTCTTCACCACCAGCTAATCTTGCCATGCCTTGTACAACCAGACCGTGAATGTTGGCTGATGGAAAGCTCAACATGGTTCGATCTAAAATAGCGTGTGCGGCACTAGATACTTCCTGACTATTTCTAAGGTTGAGCATTACGCCTTGGACATCGGATTTATGGGCTATGTCTGGAGAGCGTAATTTTACCGCTACAGGGTAACCGATGGTTTCCGCAATATGTACCGCTTCACTGGAATCTGATGCAATCCACGTAGGTAAGATATTAAAATTGAAACACTTAAGGAAGTTTCCGATTTGATGAGTATCGAGATGTAAACACTTTGACTCGGCTAAATGTTCTTCTATCCACTTATGAGCAGTATTAATTTCGGATACGTGTACCGACTCCGCTGTCGTCGGTGTTTCCATTAGTTGCTTCTGGTTTCGCCTGTATTCTACTAAATGCATAAAGGCAACAACTGCGCTTTCAGGTGTTCGGTAAGTTGGAATTCCAGCTTGGTTGAATAGTTGCCTGGCGGGTTTTGCTGTAAGTTCACCAGACCAGTTGGTGAGTATATTAAACCTTCTAGAACGTGGGTGAGCCTTTATAGTATCAATAATTGCTTGTGCTGTTTCTTCAGAATGAGCAATTGCAGATGGACTGTGCATAATGAGGATTGCATCAATATTATCACTATCTAAAACGGCTTCTAATGCACTCACATACCGGCTTTGTCCCGCATCGCCGACAATATCAATGGGGTTACTATGGGACCAGCTTTGCGGGAGCGCTTTATTCAGCTTTTCGATTACTGAGTCTTCGAGCTCGGCAAGCCGTCCACCATGGTCGAGAAGTGTGTCAGTGGCCATAATGGCCGGACCACCACCGTTAGTGATGATGGCCAGTCGTTCCCCTCTAAGAGGAACAGAGTGGGTTAACGTTTCAACAGCAGCAAACAGCTCATGAGTATTGTTAACTCGTAGCATACCAGTACGTCTGATTGCTGAATCGTAAATAATATCTAAGGTATCATCGCCACCAGTATGCATTTGGGCCGCTTTTTTTCCGGCATTTGTGCGTCCACCTTTCAGAACCAAAATCCGACGGTTACGAGATGCAGCTCGAGCCGCTGACATAAATCGCCTCGCGTCGCGAATAGTATCAACGTAAAGCAAAATAGCATCGGTGTGTTTATCTGTACTAAGGCAGTCAAGGAGGTCTGCAAAGTCGATATCACTCGCATTGCCGAGAGAAACGAAGGCGGAAAATCCGATCTGCTTATCGTTCGCCCAGTCCAGAATAGTGGTACATACAGCAGCGGATTGGGAGATAAACGCGATGTTCCCCTTATAAGCTGTAACCGGTGAAAATGAACCATTAAAGTTAACCCACGGCAAAATTAATCCTAGGCTATTTGGGCCAAGTATCCTAATACCAGCCTGCTTAGCAATGAGATTACATTGTGCTTGAATTTCATTTCCTTGTGCATCCGCAGTGTACATATCAGAAGAAAGTACAATGACATTTGACACACCGAGTTCAGCTAGCTGATTAAATATCTGAATATTTCGGCTTGCATGAGTACAAAGAATTGCGATGTCTGGTGTTAAAGGAAGATCACTTATCGTTTTATAAGCGAGGACGCCACAGACTGAAGGATAATAAGGCGTTACAGGCATAATAGCACCGTCAAATCCACCTTGAAGTAAATTCTTCATGACGACATTACCAGCTCTAAATGGACGAATTGATGCGCCTATAACAGCGACGGATTTAGGGTTAAGCAATTGACTCAGATTATTCATAGTTATCCCGCCACATGTTGACTTTGTTTATATCGTAACCAATTAAACCGATTCCTGTACGCGAATTTAGTATCACTGTGATCATGCCTACATCAATCAAATTCGACTTTGTGTCCTAAATCACATGAAAGTGTTATATATTAATAACGTATGCTTGATTCTCATCGCGGCTATCGGCATGATTTAACTTAACTACTATCAGAGCGTTAGAAAGAATCCATGAATAAAATTGTATTAATTGGTTTGTCATCACTCCTAGCGGCATGTTCTTCTGGGACATATATGACCGATGTCACTTCAGAAACTCATCGTGAAGAATACAATGTGGCCACTGTTCAGCAACCTGTGGTTTCTGATACTGGTATGGCTGCGGGTATTACTGAGCAGAATGTTCAACCAGCGATTGTTCAGACGTCTCCTAAAACTACGACGGCAAAAACAGTTGTGAAAACCTCACCCAAGGCTGAAGTTGCCATTACGCCTCCTACAGCAAAACAGGTAGCAATGAATCCTCGTTATGGATTTACCGTTCAAGTTGTCGCGGTTGGTAGCCAAAACAAAGTTGATCAGTTTGCTAGTAAACTACCAAAAAATGAGCAACCTATTTGGGAAAACTACAAAGTTGTTAACGGTACTAAGTGGTACACAATTCTATTTGGTGACTACGCAACCCGACAAGAAGCAACTAAAGCTATTTCGGAACTCCCAGCTGATTTCCAACAGCTAAAACCATTCGTGAAAAGCATCGACGCAATCAAGAATTCTGAGTTCCCAACGCTCAATAAGCTAAATTAATTCAACCATCAAGACACTGAGGGGCCAAATAGCCCCTTTTTTGTCTGTTCTCTGACCATTCAATCACACCAAATGGTTTCTAACGGTGTAAGTTAGTAAATAATTGACTATGATGGTCAGGATTTAAAATTAGTGTCTCGGAAACATTAAAATGACAAACACAACTATTCTTCTTTTGTGTGGCGGTGGATCTTCAGAACATGAAGTGTCACTGGTTTCAGCTAACTATCTACAACAGCAATTAGGCTTAACCCCAGAGTTCGAAGTCATTCGTGTTGAGATGAACAAAGATGGTTGGTTTACTGAATCCAATGAACTTGTCTATTTAGACACTAATTCTGCATGCTTAAATGGCGATTCACTAAATATAAAAATAGATTTTGTTATTCCATGTATTCATGGTTATCCAGGTGAAACCGGGGATATTCAATCCATGCTGGAGTTAACAGGTATTCCTTATTTAGGGTGTGGTCCTGAAGCGAGTACCAATAGCTTTAATAAGATCACTTCAAAACTTTGGTATGACGCGTTAGGTATTCCCAATACCCCTTATCTGTTCTTGACCGAAAATACATCAACCTCACACCAAAAAGCTCTGCAGGCTTTTGATAAGTGGGGGAAACTGTTTGTTAAAGCTGCTCGTCAGGGCTCTTCCGTTGGTTGTTACAAGGTAACTAGCCGTGATAAGGTAATTTCGTCTGTTGAAGCTGCGTTTGGACTTTCAGAGCAGGTGTTGATTGAACAAGCAGTTAAGCCACGTGAACTTGAAGTCGCGGCTTATGAAATTAATGGTGAGCTGTTTATATCAAAACCAGGTGAAATCATTGCGCCAGAGGATGCTTTCTATAGCTATGAAGAAAAATATAGTTCTGATAGTCATTCAATAACTCAGGTTGAAGCAAGTAACCTAACCGATGAACAACGCTCTGTTATTCGCTGTGCGGCAGAAAAAGTGTTCACCCATATGAAGTTGAGACATTTGTCTCGAATTGATTTCTTTTTAACATCGGAAGGTGATGTTTATCTTAACGAGGTGAATACTTTTCCGGGAATGACGCCTATCTCTATGTTTCCGAAGATGCTGGAACATAACGGCCATAAGTTTTATCAGTTCTTAGCTGATTGTGTTCAAACCTCTGTTACTCCCAAGGCTTAAACGAATAAAATTTTAATTTTTCTTGTTCGGCTGAGTTCACATCGCCTAAATATTGATAGGGCATGGCAGGACTTAGCCAGCGACCAAAGTCTTGGATATGTTTGGCTTTATAGCCTTGAGCTGACAGTTCTTTAACCGCTCCAATACGGGCAGACTGTCCGGAAAATTTCAGCTCTGGCTTATCGAGTAACTTACCTGCATTTCTAAGGATTCGAAAAATAGAAGAGTCATCTAATTTTTTGTTTGAGATATTTCCATGTCTATCTATCGAGCGAAATACGATTTCATGGTTGTCATTCAGTTGGGTTAACCACTTTGTTAGGCAAGCATGACCATTATCCGATAGACAATATGCTGACTGCCCAAATTTTAACGTAGTATTTGAAGACGTTGATTGGATTTGGGATAAAGCAAATTGCTTCAACTCTGAACGCTTCAAAGCACATTCAAACATCACATGATAAATAGCGAGATCTCGAATCATTTTAGTCGAAGTGTCGTTATGAAAATTCTCATAGAGAGAAATTAAATGAGAGCTTGTGAAGCTGGTTGCTTGCTGTTGGTCTCCCTTTTTTTCGATACGCAGTAGTGAGAGTGATTGTCGTACTTTGGCGTTTGTCGTGGGGTCTTTTTGCATTAGTAACCTATGAATTAAGCTAATAGTGACACTGTAGCGCCTAATGGTGTTGTACTTACGAGCCTTAGCTTCGTTTTCGAGAAATAAACGGACTGCCGTTACGGAAGCAGGGACAGCTGTTACTGAACAGCGATGGCAGAACTCGACAAACAAGTTCCAATCTTTTGTCATCGCTAAAAGTGAATTCCGAGCATAAGCATACTGAGTAAGCTCACCCATTTGTTCTAGATTTATCAGACGGTTAAATTGAACTAAGGTTTGCGGTGAAATGTTTTGAACTGTGACGCAAGTTAACTTTTTCTTCATCCTGGCGCACTATAACTTAATGAATTTGTAAATAATATACTTGATAACCATGCATTTACAATTATTATTTACATAACACCTAAATAAAGCGAGTTATCTATGGCGAACGCATCTTATCGAGGCTTCACATTGCAGACGGCTAAGAGTTCAACTGAAGTTTGGCAAGTTAGAATCAAGAACCATGTGCTTAGTGGGAATCTAGCCGCTGTTAAAAAAAGTATCGATTGGTGGTGTGACACAGCGCAGCTGATTGATCCCAGTGAATTTGAGTCTGTAGGAAGAAAACGCGCAGCAACGACGACAGTTGAAGAAAATTTCAACGGGTACACGTTAAAAAATGACACTGGCGAAGCGAACGCTTGGTATTGTTTCTTCAATGGACGTTTGATTAAAGGTTCTAAGCTTGCATTGCAGAAACATATTGAGGCACACTTAATCGCAAAGCAACGAGCGGCAGCTCAACAGAGGAAATAAGTGTAGTATCCAATGACTTTAGTATATTCGACAGAAATTGGCCGTATTAAGCAAGAACCTGAGAAAGTTGAGAGACCAAAAGGCGATGGCATTGTACGGATTCACCGTGAGACAAAGGGGCGTAAGGGAAAAGGGGTAAGTATTATTAAAGGCCTTGACCTTGACGATGCTCCTTTAAAACTTCTAGCTGCAGAACTAAAGAAAGTATGTGGTTGTGGTGGTGCGGTTAAAGACGGTGATATTGAAATACAGGGTGACATGCGAGAAAAAATCAAAGCTCATCTTGAAAAGAAAGGTATGAAAGTAAAACTCGCTGGAAGTTAAATACCGTTTCTCATACTACATGATATTTGATAAAGGCAACTCATTTCACCATGAGTTGCCTTTTTTATGCCTGTTAATCGATGAATTCTTACAACTTATAGAAGCGTAAAATTTTGATTTTTCGATCCAATTAGTATCCTCAATAAATTCTTTTACAGTTTTTAAGCTTATTCTACATATTTTATATTTGCTGCTTCTATGACGAAGTGAAGTTTCATAATTTGAGCTTGTAATGGTGTGTAGTTTCATAAAACAAGAAAACATATTTCATTTAAAAACCATAAAATAGGACTCACAATGAATAAGCTTAAATTGTCAATCTTATGTATGTCGATACTGGCAGCAACAGGATGTAATGACACTGATAACGTGAAAGAAAAAGAGCTGGATGGAGCTAATTCCAGTCTACAGGATAGTGTTTCTACCCGGAGTGATTTTGAAAAATTAGCAGAAAAAATCATAAAGAATGACATAAAAGGTAAATCATACTTAGACGAAGCGTTGTCTTATGTAGAAACACAATCGGAAGATGGCTCCTGGCCCGATGTAATTTACGATGATGACACAAACAATAATTGGTCACCGGCTAATCATCTTAATCGCCTTAAAACGATGGCTTTTGCTTATTCAAATGCTTCAAATGAAGATAAAAACAAAACAGAATTGGTGGCATTGAAGGAAGGGATTAAAAAAGGAGTAGATAGCTGGTTCACTATTAAACCTGTAAGTAAAAACTGGTGGTGGAATGAGATAGGTCCACAATTACGGTTAGGTCCGGTTGGTTTAGCGATGGGAGACGAGTTATCACTGCAGCAGCGACAAAATATTGCTAGCCTCATGCCTGAGAAGTTTGAAGCGAGAGATGAAGGCGCCAATCTTACTGATAAGGCCAAGGGGATTTTGACTGCCGGTATTTTGTTAAAAGACGCTGATAAAGTGGCTTATGCACTAAAGGGGATCGAAAACAGTATCTACACAAGTGTAGGTCCCGGTATTCAGCCAGATTTTTCTTATCATTTACACGGTTCTCATCTTTATAACGGTTCTTACGGAAAGGTTTACATTAATACCGCGTTGTTTTATGCGCATGCAGTTAACGATCTAAAATGGCGATTTGCCCCAGAGAAAAATGCCATTTTAGCGTCATATATACTTGATGGTGACCGATGGATGACGAGAGCGGGTACGATCGATCATCAAACACGTGGTCGTGATATTTCAAGAAAGAAATCCGATTCTCCAAGTAATGGTGGATTAATAAAACAACTTGAGCTTTTGAGTGAACTTACACCAGATCGCAGTGATGATATTAATGCGTACAGAGCACACTTAGAAGGCGGCAAATCCGGTCTGAATGGGTTTAAACATTTCTATCGTTCTGATTACTCAACTAATATGAAAGATGATTTTCTGTTTGCTATTAAAATGGCATCTTCTGACGTCACAACAACAGAGTCGGGCAATAAAGAAAATACTTTGGGTTATTGGTTAAGCCATGGCAGTACGGCATTGATGCTTGATGGAAGTGAATATCGAAATATCTTCCCTGTGTGGGACTGGAGATATGTTCCGGGAGTCACATCATCAGATTATCAGGGCCCAGCAGCTGCTTGGGGTAAATATGAGCATCGCTCGGCATTCGTCGGTGGTGTAAGCAATGGCCAATTCGGCATCACGACTATGGATATGAGACAACGTGGTATTCGAGCTAAGAAAACTTGGTTCCACTTTGAGGATGAAATTGTGGCGTTAGGGGCAGGCATTTGGTCAAATCAAGAACTAGCCATTGGAACTACGCTAGAGCAATCAATTCTGACTGGCCCTGTTATCGTTGATACGCAAGAAGTAAAAGAGAAGGGCGATCATGCGTTAAACTCTGATACTTCGTGGGTTTACCATAACAATGTAGGTTATGTCTTCCCACAAAAAAGTTCTGCGGTGCTGTCCAATAAGGAGCAAACAGGTACTTGGAAGTCGATAAACAAAGGTCAGTCTGGAGACCCGGTTTCCAAAGAGATTTTCACTCTAAGAGTTAAGCATGGTGTTAAACCTCAAGGAGAGAGTTACCAATACATATTGCTCCCGGCAACATCAGTTTCTGACGTTGAAACATATTCTAATAACCTACCGGTTAGTGTTGTTGAAAACACTTCAACTATTCAGGCTGTTACGCATAACGATTTGAAATTAACATCGGCTGTTTTCCATCAGGCTGGTTCCGTTAATATCAACGAAGAATTTGCAGTTGCAGTCGACAGACCAAGCGCCCTAGTTATTGATCAATCTCAAGAAGAACCGGTTGTTTCTGTAGCAACGCCGGGAGTTTCGGGTGGAGACCTGAAAGTGTGTATAAATGGTAGAATGGACGTATTCTATATGCCAGCCGGTGCCGAAACTGGAAAAACTGTTACTAGAGCTTTCAAAGGTAGCAAAGGCACTTGTGACCCTGTTGAAACACCAATGCAACGTCAATTGGAACCAACTGATGATTCGTTTGTACGTGGCGGACATAAATTCAAAGACGCAAATTATGGAAGCGAGGCGTATTTGGAAATTAAAGCAGTTGACGTGAATAGTGATGAAAAACCTGTAACGCGTTGGGACAACGTGGTGTTTGAACCAGGCATTAGAGAATCGTTCTTACGTTGGGACTTGAGTTCAATAGATGTGTCAAAAGTAGCGAAAGTAGAAATAATACTTAATGCAGAAAAAGGTGACAACACTGCAAAAGTTGATCTGTCATTCCATAAAGCTACAGACAGCTGGAATGAAACTGAAATGACAGGTTGGTACGCTGGTTCATTGATAGAAAATAAATTTTCTCAGGCTGTTTTAAGTAAAAGCAATGAAAAAATAACCATTGATGTTACTCAATACGCGAAAGATGAACTTGTGGGTGACCAAATTCTCACGTTAGCGATTAGAAGCAACAACAATGATGTTGTCGCAAAGATCGCGACTAAAGAACATGAAGAACCGAAATTAAAACCACAGCTACATATTACTTATAAGTAACTAAATGAGTTTGCCTGAACGGAGCTGTAATCGATTCGGGCAAACAACAAGGTATGTTCCTAATAACTACATTTTTATCCATGATGATAAATGTAGTTATTAGGTATTTTATGGTAAATAGTAATTATGTTAAAACCCAATCAATTGAAAAGGCGAGTAGGTTTAATAAGACAATCTAACCTTACTTATTGGTCAATATTTAACATAATATATATAATGCGCACTGAGTCTGTGAGGGAAAAGTTGTAATGTCACCTTATAGCAAAGTTAAAATGTCTCCTTAAATCGACCTTTGTCTAAGGTTATCACTACCGGATCCAACTCTAAGGAACATTAAGATGTTGGTAACTATGAGTGATAATGAATTAAATCGTTTGTACATTATTCGGGATGTTTGTGAACGACGCCTACGTCGTTCAGATGCTGCTAACGTTTTAAGTTTGAGTGAACGCCAAGTTCAACGCTTAATGAATCGTTTTAGACAAAACGGTGCGTCTGGCTTGGTTTATCAGTCTCGAGGAAAGCCCAGTAACAATCACATATCGAGTGATTACAGACACGGTATTCTGAAGACTGTACGTGAATATTATTCCGATTTTTCTCCAACGTTTGCTCAAGAAAAATTATTGGAACAACATAATTTACCGATTTCAAAAGAAACGCTGCGTCATGGATGATCGCGGACGGTCTATGTGTACCACACTCGCAGCATAAACCGCGTTGTCGTAATAGTCTTGGTGTATTCGAGCATGAGTTATCGTGACACTGTAAATCGATTATTTGTACCATAGATAGTTCTGTTTAACCAATTCTTGGGTTTCTTCATTATGGTGTGTTTTCTTTCTCACTTGTTATAGATGCCAATCATCTTATTGGTTGCAATTTCGACAGCTATTTACCCAGATTTAATAGAGTGACATAGAAGTAAGTGTTCACACTGTAACAAATTAGAATATTGTACTGCCTGTAAATGTGACTTGTAAGGTGAGTTGTAATTTAATTACATGTTGGCGTTTATTTTTAAGTTGATAGTGTTTTATGCTTTGGTAACTTGCTAAAAAATAATGGGTTATTGCTTTTTAAGTGGTTTTCAGTGTTATTGTATTGTGAGGGTGTCGCGTGAGGAAACTATAGGTATAAAAAAAGGCACTTACGTGCCCTATTTGTTTTCATTCTTTGCTTTCGCTTTTCTCTTGCCTTATCTGCTGAGCAACAATTTTTATTGCTTCTGCAGTACTTATCCCTTGTGACATAAGAGTTTGAATTTGTTCGACTGCAGCTTGTTGCTCTGCATGGCTTAGAGGTGGGAAATCATCTAACATAAAAAAGGCTCCTGAATAAGGAGCCCTACTATAGTGAGTTGGTTAGTAACTCGCAAGGAAGTTTATATATGCACCCATAGCATTTTCATTGGTATAACTCGCGGCAACATCAAGTTGGAACAAGTTGAGCGGTGAAATACCAACACCAGCAGTGATTGTTCCTTCACTTTCATTATAGGCTAGGTTTTTGTAATACCCTGCCCTTAGTTTTAACTGTCGTAATATGTCGATTTCACCACCAACTCGAATCATCTGTGTATTATCGTCAAAATCGATGTAGCGTTCTTTTTCGTTTAGGTCATAATCAACCGATAACGTGAAATAATCGGCAACTATTCCCGCGCCAATGGTGTATTGCGGTCTCATCTCATATTCATAACGAATAGAAGGATTACCAGATACCGCAGATGGGATTGTTAGTGTTTCAACGTCGCGACTGATCATATCACTTGCAGCAATACCAATACGAAGTGGTCCATAAAACCACAATGCGCCGGCATCAATGTTAAACATTGTTTCGCCATTACCGTTGTCTGCAACTTCAGCCAAATCAAAGTTCTGCATACTCGCTTCATATACATACGTATAGATACGCTGTAACTTTGGCGTTACGCCAAATGCAATGTGTTGGCCTAAGAACGTTTGATATTTCGCAAGAGAGATCCCAACTTCTGTAACCGCGACAGATACCGCATTGATTGTACTGTTTTGTGCTCGTTCTAAAGTACACGCTTCAGTGATACTAGGATTTGAACATGTTGTTGGAATTTTGGGATTTGAAAATGTTTCAGTGTAGGCTTTACCATATACATTCGCAGCGATAAACTGGTTTGGAATGGCAAAGGCCACGACACCACCAAGTTCTGCATTGAGAATACTTCCGTTTACATTGGCTAACGTATCGTCAAGTTCTTCTATTCTTGCCGGGTCTTGAGTATCAAGAATATCTACAATGGTATCGACATCGTCAATCATGGCATCTTGGTCATTATAGTTGAAACCAATACTGGGTAGAATCATGCCGACGTCGTCATTACGACGATAGATAGCAACTAATGCTGGGTTGTAGAAAGGGGCTGTAAGAAAATTTGCTGAAACAACACCAACACCACCCATCGCGTCACCACGTGCTTCGATTGCATAGTTAGCTGCGTAAGTAGAGGGTGCAGCAAGTAACATCGAAAGTGTTAGATATTTAATTTTGTTATTCATGGAGATATAAACCGTTAGTTCCTTTTCGTTTATAACGGCTTATTGTCTACTATCTTTAGTTATTCCTCTACAGAAACATCATATGTTTTGCTGATAACTTGGGATTGCTCAATAGAAATTGGCCCTTGCCAGCGATGATGAGTCATAGATACCGCAAGAATGTAGCGATCGGGAGGAAGATCTTTGGCATCTAAAGAAGATGGATAATCAGACTCGTACTCCCGAGACCATATTTCTTTATATTTACCATCGATATAGTCATAAACATTGACATCGAGTTTAGGTAATGGGCAGTAGCGATTTAAAAGCGCATTTTTATCAACGGTCCACTTATCTTTTGACGCCCACCTTACCGTCTGCTTGGCTTTACTTTCTGTAAATATAATCCAAGTGCTCCACGATGCTTTATCTGCTGTCGATATATCAAGTCGATAAAGCCCCATCTCCGGCTTGTTGTTTAAGTTATAACGTTTGATATAGGAACTATCGGAAGAGTCTCGCGTGATTTTACTAAACGTTGTATCGCCAGAAAAAGGCTTGTTTACCCATTGAGTCAGTTGGATATTTTCAATTTCTTTAGAACTTTTGGTGTCTACCAGAACTTGATATGCATCTCGGCCAGGGCTCCTTATATCCAAACGACGAATATTGATCGATGAGATCCAACCGGGCAGCGGATTTCCGTCGAGACCTTTACCACAGTCGACCGTCAATGATTGTATTAATAGTTCATTTAGGTGGTTTTTGATATTTTTGTTGTGCTCCAATTGCCAAACCTCAACCAGAGACACAAACATATTTTCTAAATCATTATTAAGCAGACGTTGATGAGCTTGTGTAAGCGGCGTGCTATTTTCAAACCACTCTACTCCGTTTGCTATAAAAGGCACGCATGCTAGCGTGCCAATAACGAATGATAATTTTCGCATTAATTAAGCTTTCATTTTGTAGCCAACGCCACGTAACGTTTCAATTTCTAAGCCTGGTAATTTTTGTCGTAATTGCAATACATGCGTATCTACGGTACGTGTCGTTGGAAAATGGTTGTATCCCCATACATGATCCAGTAACTCATCTCGTGTAAATACGCGTCCTAAATTGCTCGCCAAGAAAAGCAGTAGATCAAATTCTGTACGCGTCAACGTTACCGACTCCCCCTTAAAGAACACATCACGCGTTGCTTTATCGATCGTTAATTCAGGAAGCTCAACTTTTGAATCATCTGTGCCGTCATTTTCTGGTGAACGAAGCTGAGCTCGAATTCTTGCGAATAACTCTGCTTCTGCAAAAGGTTTAGTCAAATAATCGTTCGCACCAGAATCTAAACCCGCTACTTTATCTTTTACTGTAACTAATGCTGTTAATAGTATGACCGGTACATCTTTCAGTTTTTTCCACTCGGGTAAAGACTGAACCGAATCTCCATCAGGAAGCTGACGATCTAAAATGACTAAGTCTGCTTGTTCCCAATACTGTTTCACATCACTAATAGTTTCAGCATGTAAACAATCATATCCTGCTTGTTCTAAACTCACTAAAAGGCCGTCAGCTAGGTTTTTGTCATCTTCAACAAGAAGCAACGTCTGTTTCACAGGGTATCTCCAATATAAAAGTAGTTGGTGGTCCAATAAGGCTCATTTTTCCACCCATTCTATCGACCATCGACTCTACTATCGTTAAGCCAAGTCCTAATCCGCTCTTACTAACGAACGGTTTGCGCAAGTGACGCCAATCCTTATGACTTAATGTTCCTTGGTCAGTGACCTTTATAGTGACTAAATTAGGTTTTGCAATCACTTCTATCGTCACAGGTGCAACGCCATATTTGATGGCGTTACGTATTAAATTGTCTATGCATGTGCCTAGCCAATATACATTTAATTTTGCTGCAATATCTTCTTTTATAATCAATTCAATCTGATTGTCGAATTCTTCTTCAACTTTATATTGCAACCACTCCTGTACTGATGGTACCCAATCAGTCGCAAGAGGTTTATTGTCTGACTGCAAATAATCTTTACTTGCTTCAGCTAATTGTCGTAGCCGTCGTGAATCTTCACACAGTCTACGAAACTCATCGTATAAGATCTCAGGTAACTGTTCAAACTCTCGCCTAAACCCTTCGACAGTTAAAGATAAACTGGCGATAGGTGTTCTTAACTCATGAGTTAAGATTTGCAGCACCAGCATCCGGCTTTTCATTTCTTGTCGTTTGCTGTTCCAGCGATAAATTGACCATCCAATCACCAACAATATATTGGCGATAACTAGGCCGATCATGCTGAGTCGAAGAAGATCTGAATGATCCTCCACTTCCCAACAAATATTTCCTCGCTGAACAAAGCAAGTATCATCGGATTGAGCAATACTATACGTTAAACCAGCCTCAGTCGCGTTTGTATTCCATGAACTCTTATTAAATATGTAATACTCATCCCCTTTACGAAGCCACAACTCATCACCTTCCGCGAACATTGTTGCGCCGGAAATAAGTGCTGTTATTGAATCTTCGCTCATCGCTTGTAAACGACCAAGAAGTGTATTCTGAGCGGCTGTTGCGCGCTCTTGAATATGCATGTATTGCTGTAAATCTTCTAATTTATCGGGATATTTGCTGACATAACGAGCGGCATACGTTCCACCACCTGGGTGGATCAGGCCACTTCGAGCAAACCAGCTAGAAGGCAGCTTTGTTCCTTTACACGTTGCTCTTGTAAATACTAAAGGTTCAGTAACTAACGGATTTAAAGGAAGATTTCCGGCACAATTTAGTGCGAGTTTATATAATAATTGTATGTCTTTAACCGGATAATCTGCTGTTTGAGGCAGCATAGATTCAGGTGTCAATAAGCGTGTAGGGTAATCTGTTTGAATACCTCGAATATCATAAGAAACAACGGCTGAATCATAATCAAATAGCGACACAAACGAGTCGATACGCTCGGGGAGCGAATTTGCAAAAGATGAGACTGAGAACAACGTCAAAACTGAGGTCAGTGTAATTTTTATCGCTTTAATCAATTTGATTTTTCGTTAAATCATACGGTTAAAAAACTATAAACTATTATGCTTAAAATGAACATCGGTCATGTTATATCGGTGTCAATAATGATTCTCTCACATCTTATTGCTGTTTATATATACGAGTCACCACATATAGTGACAGCGTCACCCTGTGCAATATCTAATAAAAAAGAGAACCGAAGTTCTCTTTTTTGGGTTAGCCATCAATGTTAGATGTGGCTTAAAATATCGTTACAGCTTTGTTTTGCGTCGCCGAACAGCATCTGTGTATTCTCTTTAAAGAACAGTGGATTTTGCACACCGGCGTAACCTGTGTTCATTGAACGTTTGAATACGATAACGTTTTGCGCATTCCATACTTCTAATACAGGCATTCCCGCAATTGGACTATTTGGGTCTTCAAGCGCTGCTGGGTTTACAGTATCGTTCGCACCAATCACTAACACAGTATCTGTTTCACTAAAGTCGTCATTGATTTCGTCCATTTCTAGCACGATATCATAAGGAACTTTTGCTTCAGCAAGCAGTACGTTCATGTGTCCAGGCAGACGTCCCGCAACAGGGTGAATACCAAAACGTACTTCAACGCCTAGTGCTCTTAGCTTTTCAGTAATTTCATAAACTGGATACTGAGCTTGCGCGACTGCCATTCCATACCCTGGAGTAATGATGACTGACTTCGAGTTCTTCAGCATGTCCGCGACGTCTTCAGCATTGGTTTCTCTATGTTCTCCCTGCTCTTCGTCCGAACTGATCACAACTTCTTGACCAAAACCGCCAGCGATAACACTAATGAAAGAGCGGTTCATTGCTTTACACATGATGTATGAAAGTATCGCACCGGACGAACCAACTAATGCACCAGTTACAATGAGTAAGTCATTAGCAAGCATGAAGCCAGCCGCGGCAGCTGCCCAACCTGAATAAGAGTTGAGCATTGAAACGACGACAGGCATATCTGCACCGCCAATAGATGCCACTAAATGATAACCGAACGCAAACGCAATCAGTGTCATTACAATCATTGCAAACATGCTGCCATCAACATTAACGAAGTAAAGCATTAGCAATGTTGAGATAACAACTGCAGCTAAGTTCATCTTGTGTTTATGTGGTAGATTCAATGGTGACGATTTGATGATTCCGCGTAGTTTACCAAATGCCACAATAGAACCAGTAAACGTTACAGCTCCGATGAACACGCCGATAAACACTTCCACGAGATGGATTATATGTTCAGCGTGAGTTGCGGTTTCAGGGGCATCTAAATAACTGTTATAGCCAACCAGTACCGCTGCCATACCTACGAAACTGTGTAAAATAGCTACGAGTTCAGGCATTTCAGTCATTTCGACTTTCTTAGCGAAGTGGATACCAATACCACCACCGATAACCATTGAGAGTATGATCCAAGCAAAACCTTCAGCGTTAGGGCTGAAGATTGTGGCAATTAACGCGATTGCCATACCAGCGATACCATAATAGTTACCCGCTCTCGCAGACTGCTGCTTAGATAAACCAGCCAAACTCATTATGAAAAACAAAGCAGCAACAATATAAGCTGCCTGTACTAATCCTGCAGACATTGTTTACTCCTTAGTCTTTGCGGAACATTTCAAGCATACGTTTGGTGACAGTAAAACCACCAAATATGTTGATACTTGCAATCAAAATAGCGATAAATGATAGGAAGCTAACGAAACCGTGTCCTTGTCCTATCTGCAGTAATGCACCCACAACGATGATGCCTGAAATAGCGTTGGTCACTGACATTAGCGGTGTATGCAGCGCATGGGTTACATTCCATACTACGTAGTAACCCACGACACATGCTAAAACAAATACCGTAAAGTGACCTAAAAATGCTGCTGGAGCGACACTGGCTATCCAAGCAAACGCACCAAGACCCGCCGCTAAACCAATGATCTTCTTAACGGGTGACGTTGGCTCTTCGACTTTTGCTGCCTTTGGTTGCTCAGGTTGAGGTTTAGCTTGAGGCTGTGCTGATACTTGGATCGGCGGAGCTGGCCAAGTTACCTCTCCTTCTTTAACAACAGTTACGCCGCGTAATACAACGTCTTCAAAATCAATATTGATGTTGCCATCTTTTTCTTTACAAAGAAGTTTTACCAAGTTTACAAGGTTAGTTGCATAAAGTTGAGAAGACTGTGTTGGTAGTCGACCAACCATGTCAGTGTAACCAATAACTTTTACGCCATTCGCGGTGGTAATTACTTGATCTTTTACCGTGTATTCGCAGTTACCGCCGTTCGCTGCAGCTAAGTCAACGATAACACTGCCAGCTTTCATTGAATCGACCATTTCTTTAGTGACCAATTTAGGCGCCGGGCGACCAGGGATTAAGGCTGTGGTAATAATGATATCGACATCTTTAGCTTGCTCTGCATATAGTTCAGCCGCTTTCTTATTGAACTCGTCTGACATTTCTTTTGCATAGCCGTCACCTGCACCAGAGTTTTCCTGATAGTCAACCTCTAAAAACTCAGCCCCCATTGATTGAACCTGCTCTTTAACTTCAGGTCGAACATCAAAAGCTCGGACAATCGCACCAAGACTGCCTGCAGCACCGATTGCAGCCAGCCCAGCTACGCCTGCACCAGCAACGAATACTTTTGCTGGCGGCACTTTACCAGCGGCGGTAATTTGACCAGTAAAGAAACGTCCGAACTCATGGGCAGCTTCAACCACTGCTCGATAGCCTGCAATGTTTGCCATAGAAGACAGAGCATCTAACGATTGGGCTCTAGAAATACGTGGCACAGAATCCATCGCAAGAACATTAATATTCTTACTTGAGAGCTTTTCCATCAATTCAGGGTTCTGGGCTGGCCAGATAAAACTTACTAAGGTTGCCCCTTCTTTGATTAAAGCTAACTCATCAGTTTCATCATTGGTAATTGGAGCGTTAACCTTAAAAATCAGATCAGACTTCCAAACATCTTCTGTTGAAACGATTTTCGCCCCAGATTGTTCATAGGCACTATTCTCGAAGCTTGCTAATTCACCTGCATGAGATTCAATACAGACTTCAAAGCCCATTTTAATCAACTGCTGAACCGATGATGGTGAAGCAGCGACTCGCGTTTCGCCAGCGAGTATTTCTTTTGGTACACCAATTTGCATAGCTATTCCTTGACTATTGGCACTGTGGATATTCTTTTTTTATCTAACGACTCATTCAAACTCAAGATATTTGTAATAATATTCTAGGTTTATTAGTTATAACGTAGCGCAATATCACCATATAAAGAAATTCAACGCGCCAATGCTGCTTTATACGTGTTACAAATTTAAAGTGTTATCGGAAAATTAAGATTTCACAGCGCACAAATATATAAAGAGCTACAAGACTATCGACTTATAGCTCTTCAAATTATGATTTCTGTCAACGACTTGTTCGGTTAATCGAAGATCCGACCAGACATTTGGTCGATGAACATTTGTGCTTTTTTTAGCATCAGTTCTTCTGCGTCAGATTTATTAGACACAACATCTGAACGAATGAAACGGTGAGTCTTGGTTTCACCATCGATTTCTTTCGTTATTCGCCCGGCCACTCTGTATTGACCACCTTCTGCGATAACTTCCTGATAGATTAAAAAGTCTTTATATTCCACCGGCTCAACAGATACAGCTTTCGCTTCTGCTTTACCACCAAACAAACGTGAAAAAAGTCCCACAACTACTCCTTAGGTAAATTTGTATGTCCTAAAATTGGTTTTTCGTACCATTCAAGTTCGGCATCTTCATCAAACTGAGTTTGAGTCATAACAATTGGCACATCTAAATCGCGATTTTTCCGTCTGTCATCCCAAATCATGGGTTCAGCAGCTTCAACTGCTGTTTGGGCATGATCTTTTAAAATGACTAAACGCTCTTCCGGTAAAGCAGAGAGAAAATCGATATCAAATCTAATGTAAACAGGACGAAGTTGACTCAACGCCAAACAAGCTAAGTCTGCAAGCTGATCATGACTATAAGTGTTGGTATAGTAATCTTGGCTCAAAACTTGTCCAACAAGCGTTTCCATATAGTTGTGCACTTCAACATTAAGTTGCATTGAAACTCTCCTAATCAATCACACCAGCGACCCCATTCTTTGGGTAAACAACCACAGAGATTGTTAACGATGGTTGTCTATTTGAACTGAGCTCGTGATGAAGCATTAAAACCTAAATAATAAGCCTACTTGGGTATCAAAGGTATTGTAACGATAACGATTTATCAAACGAAGATTGTTAATAAATGAACGTTCTTTGCCCTAGTGCTCGCATTTACGACTTAAGTTTAGCAAAAAGCTTGGAAATTCATTAAATAAAGTTATTCTTAGCAAACTATTCATTGATCAAAGCAGATAAAAGTCTGTTGGCTTATTGGTACAAATGTCGTCTAGTTTTGTCACAACGCCTTGGTTCCGTTTTACTTTCCCGCTTTTGTTGTTGAGCGTGATTTGGTACGGGATGAACAACGTGATTTTAGTTACTCAAGCAAATTATGGTCTAGCTGGTGGTTTACCATACGCGCTATTTCTTTGTTCAATTGCGGTAGCTTACATTTTTAAGCAGAGCCGCATGGCGATGGTAGCTTGTACTATGCTTATCAGCTATTGGGTGATCCAGTATCGTTTGCAAAGCCCACTATACACTGGAACGACACTTCTTGAGCTGTCATTACTAAGCTTTTTGTTGCCTGTTGCTTGTCTGCTAAGCTACGCGTTTAAAAACGGTGAACTGATTAGCCGCTCTTTTCTTTACTATCTACTGGTATTAGCGCTTTTTGGTTTGTGGAGCTATCTGACCGTCGATTACTACCGTACTGAAGGTACCACGGTATTAACTGAAGGCATTCTATTTTCGCTGCCATATGTGTCAAAACTGCCACTTATTCTTGTACTGTATCTGCTTGCCATGATCGGTGTCACAGGTATTTTCGTATTGACTAAAAATCGGATTATGGATGTATTTATCTATACCGCGGTTCTTATGTCAGGGACGACGTTTATCTTTTTCCAGCTTCAATTTGTCTCTAGCACCATGTTTTCGTTATCAGGTGTTTTAATGATGCTCTACCTTATTAGCGCGAGTCATGAAATGGCATTTAATGACCGTTTAACTCAATTGCCAGGTAGGCATGCATTAGAGTTCGATATGCGTAGTCTAGGGCGCAAATTTACTATCGCGATGATCGATATTGACCATTTCAAATCCTTTAATGATACCTATGGACATGATACAGGCGATGATGTTTTAAAACTGGTCGCCAGTCGAATTCGACTTATTAAAGGAAAAGCCCGAGTTTATCGCTATGGTGGAGAAGAGTTTACGGTTTTGTTTAAAGGTAAATCCGCTCAGGAAGCCTCCGAATATTTAGAACACTTAAGGGGTGATATCGAACAATATGATCTCGTACTCAGGGACACCGATACTCGCCCTAAAAATGATAAGAACGGTGTAAAGCAACGCAGTGGTCAGAGAAATAAGTCGGTAAACATTACTGTCAGCATAGGGGTATGCGATAGCTTAACTGAACGCAAAGAATATGCTGCAATCAAACGAGCGGATGAAGCGCTTTATCAGGCAAAGGAAGCGGGCAGAAACTGTGTAAAAATCGCATCTTAATCTTGGTTGAAAAACAGAACTAAGCTACCACCTTTAAAGGCGCTACCGTAATTAAAAGTGAGGCCTACACCAATGTTATCAACATAGCTAATTTCAAACGGTGGTGTCATTAACCAACCTACCGTTCCTTCATAGTAGAAAGTCGTACCTAATGGTTCAGATACGTCACTTCCAACATCGACCCTTCGAATGGTGCTGTACACAGACTGAACAGAGCGTCCCACTTGAGTAAAGTCGTATACAACTGTAGCACTATTTACCCAGTACCAGCCTTCAGGGGTGCCAATTTCACCATCGTTAGCTTCTCCCCAACCGTATCCATAAAAGTAGTGACCGCTGGACGATATGTTCCATTTACCCCATTGTTCGTCTTTATTGTATGTGAGTTTGACATGCGGTTCGTAAATATTAGCCCAGGCCGAAGTATTAAAAAGTAGCCCATCCAAATCAGGCGCATAGGATTGGCCCGTAGAACTGTTGTAATCCATTGTGTTTTGGTATCGCATCAAGTGGGCACCAATACCTGGCGTGATTGACCAATGCTCATTGATGATGTGTTGGTAACGATAGGCTGTATAAACGTCTAAAATGACTTGCCTGAAATCGTCTTCAACAGTTTCATTCCCCCATCGTATTTTTTCATCAGTGCCGAGACCTGATAATCTAAAAAAAAGTTCCTGAGTGTCATCTTCCTCTTCATCGTTAAGTCGAAATGACATCGGCAATGTTGAAATACCGTATTTTTTCCTATTTGCTACAGAGTCTTCGGTTCCTAGCTCTGGGTTATCAGTGTTAAACAGCTCGTTGGGATTAAAATCTTTAATCCCAACGGTAAATACATCACTGTCACTTAAAACAACCGTATAAGCGAAACTTTCTTCAAAGAAATTTTGTACTACGTCATAGCCTCTACTATGAACGTTTGCGGTGAAAAGTAGCCAACAGAGCGACAATAACGCCGTACGTTTTTTCAACACAGAAAAAAGTTCCTTATGTAATTGGTAACATGTTGCATATTAATAGAATTATGAGTTTATAGTTAATAATTTAGCATTACTTATATAATTCTTCTTTCATTTGAGAGTAAAAGTGGCGAGATCTTAAACCGGACGCTAATCTTTTATCATACAAGTAATGAAGCGTTAACAATATTGTCGAAATTTTAAATTGCAGAGTGCTTTCCCTAAAGGTAACTAAAGCAACAATAAAGGAAATATAGGGATGGAAGGATCTTGCCAAGACAGACATTCGTTGTTTGCTAGTAAATGGTTTGACGCATTATCTAAGTCCATATTGATCACGATTATGTGGGTGATATTGTGGCGAGCAGCAGCTCTTATGGAGTATGCTCCTCATGCGAGTATATGGTTTCCCCCATCAGGCGTGACATTCGCTATTTTCCTTATATTAGGTTGGCGAGCGATACCGATTGTATTGGTTGCTTCTATTACAACCACATTTTGGGAAAATAGCATTTATCAGGGACATCAGCCTTACTCAATTTTATTACTATCTGGCTTACTATTCGCCACGGTTCACTGTCTATCTTATTGGCTTGGCTCTGCTATCCTCCGTAAGTTAAGCCAAACGGGTAAAGCATTTCGTATTCCTTATCTCATCTTAATGTTTCTAATTATATCCGCATTTTCTTCTTTATCAGCTGCAATAGGTGGCTCTAACACTCTGGCGTATACCGGGATCATCTCCTCTCAAGATGTCATGGCTATTTGGGGCCCTTGGTGGGTAGGTGATCTTGTGGGGGTTGTTGTTATAGCACCGATCACTGTCGCGGTGTTGGCCCGCTTTTATCCTCAAGAAAGTCAATGGTTAGTACAACATTTTCGTTCAATATATGGCCACTCTCCTGTTCGAAATTACCTTTATAAGCAAATCATTGCGATAGTGCTACTAACATTAATTAGTGTATTGGTAGCCGTTTTTCCTAGCTCAAGCATCGTGTTTTGCATTTTCTTTTTGGGGATAGCGCAAATGTGGATCGTATTTACTGAAAGTGCTGGTCGTTCATTTTTGAGTTTGGCACTACTCAGTACAACGACAGCATTGCTAATCGCGTGGCTTGATCTCGGTCATCATGCACTGGTTTATCAGTTCACCATTTCATTACTAGCTGCTAACACCTATTTTGGTTTATGGGTACCGCATATTTTGTTAGATAACAAAAATTTACGAATTCTTGCAGAAAAAGATGTGTTAACGGGTACTCAAACTCGCCAATTTTTCATCAAAAATGTCAACAACGAGATAAATCGTTGTCGAAGAGCTAATCAATCGTTGTCATTAGCTTTATTTGATATTGACGGCTTTAAACAAATAAATGATACACAAGGTCATTCAGCCGGAGATCAAGTCTTATCGGCTGTGTCAAGCTTAGTTAAAGGTGAAATTCGCCCAGCAGATATCATTGGACGTTTTGGTGGCGACGAATTCATGCTCTTGTTTCCAGGTGATGATTTGACGAGTGCATTACAAGCCGCAGAACGTATCCGAAAAAAGATCAGTGAGATGAGTTTTCCTGCACTACAACATTCCGTGACATGCAGTTTCGGCGTGGTCGAAATCGAACTGACTGATACGTTCGTTTCGTCCTTTGAACGAGCCGATCATTTTTTGTTGAATGCGAAAAAATCAGGTAAAAACCGAGTTGAACCTTCTGAACGTTCTGAACCTTCTTCCTCAATCTAGCACTCATTTGTTACACTGTAGCGAAGTGAGTGCTATTGTCACTATAACCAAGTTTTAATCACATCGACCGTTGGAACTCCTCCCGCATGCAGAACTTTGTCTTCATAAACAACGGCAGGTGTTGACATGACACCATAGTTCATAATGACCTCAACATCCGTTACTTTTTCAACTTGAACATCTACGCCTAAGGCTAACGCTGTATTTTCGATTAACTTGGCCGTATTAACACAGTTTGTGCATCCAGAACCTAACACTTTGAACAGTTTCATATATTGACTCCTAAACAACCCAAACAACGAAATTAAAAATCCAACCGGTGAGCGTAAATGCACTCAACAACAAGAAAAATAGTATCGCTAATAAACGCCATTGCATCACTTGTTTTAACATGACGAATTCAGGAATACTGGCTGCAACGGTACTCATACAAAAGGCGAGTGTCGTACCAACCGGCAGCCCATTTGTTAATAGGCTTTCCATAATTGGAATAATTCCCGTCGCATTTGAATATAGCGGTATACCAATGACAACTGACGCCGGTACAGACCACCATTGCCGTGCGCCCAAATGTGATTCTATCCAGCCGTCTGGTACGTATCCATGTAATGCAGCCCCAACTCCGACACCAATGATCACCCATTTCCATACGCGTCTATAAATATCAGTCGTCTCGTTCTTGGCAAACGCGTGCCTCTGCTTTAACGTTATCTTAGAAGCTACATTTACACGATCATTCATAGGCGTACTATTGGCGTTAGCTAGAGCTTTGGCCGCAAAAGGTTGTAACCAACGTTCAGCTCCAAACAAATCGAGTAACCAACCACTGATGATACCAATTATCATCCCCGTACCGACATAAAGTAGAGTGAATTTCCAGCCTAACAAACTCACTAGAAGTAATATCGCGATCTCATTAACTAAAGGGGAGGTAATTAAAAACGCCATCGTGATGCCCAACGGAATCCCTGCGGAAGTAAATCCGAGAAAAACAGGTATACTCGAACAAGAACAAAAAGGAGTGATAGCCCCAAATACACTCCCCATTAGGTAACCAACAATTCGCTTTTTCCCCGATAGATACACTCTCACTTTCTCAACATTAAGTGACGCTCTGACTAAGGCAATTAGATAAATCATCGCTAGCAGTAACACTAGTATTTTGGTCGTATCTTCAATAAAAAAATGAATCGCATCGGATAATCTGGTGCCTTTTGCTAGTCCAAATATTTGATACGTCACCCCATCAGCTAGATGGGTAAATACCTGAAACATAAATGACTCTCCTACTGCTTGTATACATCGTTGATGCCAATTTATTCTTGGCTCTATAGATATGACGCGTTAAGTAGGTAAAAGACGCAAATTAATTTAATGCTCGATTTCTAGCTGTTCGTTGGTAACTTAAAACAGCAAACTTTATTACTGGTATCAAATCGAATATGGCAGTTTTGCTTAAGCTGAGTGCGCAATTTGATTCGAGCTCTCTGGATACGAGATTTCACGGCGGTAAGGGAAAGATGATAACGCTCAGCAAACTCTTGTTGACTGTGGCCTTGTAAGTCACAAAATTCGATTACCGTCCTATCTTGTTCTTTTAAACAGGATAACGCTCTTGGTAAACATTGAGCTAAATTTTCAACAGGCTCTTGTTCCATTGTGGATTCACAAACATCAAGTGTGCTGGTTAGAGGGACCGATTTCCCCGATTGACGCCATTCATTAACAAGCAGGTTCTTCGCTACGGTGAAAAGCCATGCTCTTTGATTGTCAATATCACAAAAGTGTGAATCTTGCTGGAGAGCTTTTAGAAAAGTTTCCTGCAGAAGGTCAAAAGCAAGATCCTGGCAAGAGCAATGTTGTACTAACCACCGATACAGAGAAGTTTCAGTGTTGTTCCAAGTTTCCATTAAACAGGGAACTGCAGAGGAAACACGCTCGTTCATAGTCACTAACTCTCCAAACAACACAGATACCGATCTTAAACTAACCAATTTTAATCGAAGCTTTCGGGTTGATTTGCATCGATTAACGGCCCAACAATAACATCAAAGCAAGCACGATGGTCACTTAACCATACTTCCACCGCTTTTCTATCTTCTTCAGTTGCAGAGTCATAACGTTGTTCTGGAACAATAAAACCATCAAATGTTTTTGTATCAGCGCCGCCCCCCATCACGAGGTTACGAGCCTCAATATGAGCCAGAAATTCATCTATGATTGGGTCAAACTCATCTTGTTGCATCAAATCAAGCCGACAAGAAAAAGCAAAGCCTAGAACTTTGTATTCATCAACATAAAGTTTTTTTCTCAGTCTTTTTGAACGATGAGTTGCCATAAAAGTGTCCGTCACAGTTTGAAAGAAGAAGCGTCATAGACGAGGTTTCTTAAAGTGTAGTGCTTACCAAGCGAAAGTTGGAATTATTGTGTCTGTGATTTGGTTTATTCGGTTTAGCAAGTGCTTAAATAAGCTCAGATAAACTAAGTTATAGTGCATTAGCATGCATTAAAAATATAGGTGTAAAAAATGACAAAGCCGAGCGAATTGCTCGGCCTACCAAAAATTCACATTCACGTTATGCGTCTGGCTTTAACGCATACTTTCCTGAACCTAAGAACATGATAGCGATTGATGCAAACAAATAGACGCCTATCCCTTCAACAGCCCAAGCGCCATATTTATTGAGAGAAAATAGGTCTCCCATGTGCAGTAAGTAAATCACCATCAAACAGGTCCCAATAAAAACGGTTGATGATAAACGAGTATAAACCCCAACAATGATTAATAACGGTGCAACCACTTCCCCCAAGTACACGCCATATGCAATAAATGCGGGTAAACCATGGTCAATTAATAACCCTTGAATGAACTCTGTGCCCCCGGTAACTTTGTGTATTCCGTGGAGAAGAAATAGAAATGAGAAGCTTACACGTAATACCAGCTTACCCACGTCTGGTTTAGCTAATGCTCTATCGATTTGATTTAATAATTCATTCATGACAACCACCTTTTTAGCTCTAATAATATTCAATATAGTTACCAAAAAGTTTGATTGATAGATAAAACCATGAATCATCTCAATCAATTTATCTGAACAATATCATTGATATAAATCAAACCGACATACTGTAAATTCATGTAAGCATATTCGGTAAGCCTTCACACTTTATACTGTTGGCGTAAATATTTGTTTGAGTTCTTCAAAAAGCCAATCGAATACAGGACCGTTCGGTCGTCCTTTCTTGAACACTAAATCTACAGGTGCATTCCACGGTTTATGGTCAAAAGCGACCTTTATTTTATGTAGCTCTCCTGAAGCGATTCGTTCGTTAACCATAAACGATGGTAGATACGCCCAACCAACTTGCTGTTTGACCATTTCCAGTACGCTGTAATGGCTCGAACTCCACCATACTTTAGGCGCAATACTTATCAAAGCTTGAGCTTCTTTCTTAGATTTGCCCCTTACCGCTAATTGTCGAAACGGGGAAAGCTCAGATTGAAACTTGACCTCTATTGCCGCTAATGGATATGCAGGGTGGCAAACAGCAACGTAATCAATACTGCCGACATAACAAAAATCGACTTGTTTCAATACTTCAATTTCTGTGAACATCACTCCTAAATCTACTTCGCCACTCGCTACTTCTGCTGAGATATCACCTGACGCTAAATTTAATACATCAATCTGTATTGTCGGAAACTGTTTGTCGAGGCGTTTAAATAACTCTACAAGCTGCGTACTGTATATACCATCGTCGATAGCGATAGTCATCGCACTCTCTTCTTTCCGTTCAATCGACTGCGCTATACGCTCAAACTCATCAGCCTGAGCCAACAAATTTCGAGCACTTCGAATAAGACGTTCCCCTGCATGAGTTAATTTGGGATTTCTTGACGACCTATCAAACAATTCAACACCTAAATCAATTTCCAATGTACTAATACCATGGCTAACAGCAGATTGAACTTTGCCCATTTTTCGTGCGCAGGCAGAGAAAGAACCTAATTCAGCAGCTAGGATAAACATTTTTACTTGCTCTAAACTCAACATATGAAAAATATCGATAGTTACTAACTTTTTACCATCATATTAATCGATACTATAGCGCGCAAATGTTTATTATCTTAATTAGGTGAAATGTATGAGCTGGTTATATTTGGTTTTGGCTGGAATTACAGAAATTGGATGGCCAGTGGGTTTGAAGGTGGCTCAATCTGGCCAAAAAATGTTGGGAATAATGATGGCCATCATGTTTATGGCGCTGAGTGGTGCTTTGTTATTTGTGGCCCAACGTACAATTCCTATGGGTACGGCATATGCTGTTTGGACCGGTATTGGTGCTGCGGGGACGTTTCTAGTCGGTGTGTATTTCTACGGAGACCCATCATCTATGGTTCGTTACATAGGCATTATGCTTATCCTGTCTGGGGTTGTAATGCTTAAACTAGGACACTAGATATTTAAGGCATAAACGGCTATAGCTTAGTTACGTTTATGCCTAATTCTCAGATATTCATAGATAAACGATGTGTTTTAAAGTCGATTTCAGCGATTAACGGGTGAGGATTAATGCCGGTTACTAGTACTATATCGACAGCAGGCAATGGTGGGAAATTAGTTATCACCTCTAGTTCACCGGAAACACTAAGCTTACCCATCGCACCAATAGCTAGACCTTGACGCACAATTGCGCGCTGAGCAGAAGCAGTGTTGCAACACGCCACTAATTGATAGGCAACCCCTTTTTTAGTCAGTCCATCTATTGCCGCTGCATGATACTTACAATCTTGTTGGAATAGAGCGAGTGGCAGCGGTTTAGAATGATCAATCTCATAGTGTTTTTGTTTTATCCAAACGCCCTGATCATGAGCCAACCAATACCCTTCTTCCGAGTCTGGTAAGCGGGTCAAAATAGCAGCATCGATTTTTCCATCATCTAGCCATTCACGCAATGTCACGCTCGGCTGACTATAAACTTGGATTGAACAGGTAGGCTGTTGTTTCATTATGGCTGCGATTAACTCAGGCAAGATTGAATCGTTATAATCTTCAGGGCACCCCAGACGCAGTGGCCGTTTATCCTGGTAACGTCTGACTTGCTTAACCGCTTTATTATGCAGACCAACCAATTCTTCCGCATGGGATCTAAGAGCCAAACCTGCTTCACTCAAAACAAGGTTACGTCCATCTTTTTCGAACAAACGAATATTGAGTTCATCTTCCAGTTTGCGCATCTGGGCGCTAAAAGCAGACTGAGTTCGATTGATCTGTTTAGCCGCTCGGGTAAAACTCCCCGTATCAACAAATGCCAGAAAACTTTTTAAAGCATCAATATCCATACTAAGCTGAATCATCCATCGTTTTTATTTATATGTTCTATCAAAACTATCCGTTAGTTTACGATAAAACAATCCCTTAAATTAGATGTCCTGATGTTAACCTAATAATCAAGGAAGTTAGAATGAAACTGTTTATTGGCAACCAAAACTACTCTACTTGGTCTTTGCGTGCATGGCTTATTTTTGCGCAATATGACATTGAGGTAGAAGTAATAAAAATAAAACTCTTCACCGACGAGTTTTATAAAGCTCTAGAAGGCATCACTCCTACAGCGAAGGTACCAACTTTAGTTGGTGACGGCGTCACTGTTTGGGACTCCCTAGCGATCCTAGAGTACGTGAACGAAAAGGCTCTCGATGGTAAAGCCTGGCCAAAATGTCAATCAGAACGAGCCAAAGCTCGTGCAATATCGTGTGAAATGCATTCAGGTTTCATGGCACTGCGTAACGAAATGCCAATGAACTGCCGTGCACAAAGAAAAGTAAACCTAAGTGAAGACGCTTTAAAGGATGTCGCTAGAATTGACACACTTTGGTCTGAGCAAATGGAACAGTACCCAGACGGTTGGTTGTTTGGCGATTGGTCTATAGCTGATGCGATGTACGCGCCAGTTGTGCTGCGTATGCAAACCTATGGCGTTAACCTTTCAGATAAAGCAAAAACTTACTCAGATAAAGTATTAAGTAGCCCTGCAATGAAAAAATGGTTAGCTGAAGCCAGCTTAGAGACAGACGTTGTCATAGAAGATGAAGCTGGTGAACCAGCTTAAGGTCTTTAGTTAAGCCTTTAGCATTGTTTAAAGGCTTAAAAGAAACGAATAAAACGTGCAAAACCATCAAATATGGTCGTTAAATCATTAGCTTATAGACGACAAATACCGGTTATCTTTTCGATAAAAACCTTTTGCTTTCTTTGGTGTATTTTTTATTGCGTCTAAAAACTGATGACCTTAATATCGCGCTGCTTCTTGATGATAGCCAATCCGAGTACATCACAGTAGTTTTGTGGCAAGGCGATAGAGCAACTATCCAAGAGTGACTTTGACGGCGGTTACCCGCTTTTATTGACGCTCCACTTTTCATCACAACGCATATGAAAAGTGTCTACAAAACTGTTGGAGGTTTGCATGGCTAAATCCGCATCTGTATTGGATTTTCAATCTTTTTCTACTCAAGCTCTCTCAGCTGAGACTATTGACGTTATTGAAACATCAGTTGAGCAATTTGGCGCACCTTTACTAATGCTTGACTGTGATGTCATTCGTTCACAATACAGAGCGCTAAGCCGTGCGCTACCTAACGTAACTTTACACTTCGCACTTAAGCCGCTTCCTCACCCAGTAGTTGTTAAAACTCTACTGGAAGAAGGTGCAAGCTTTGATCTTGCAACAACTGGCGAAGTTGAACTTGTTGCCCAGCAAGGCGTTCCTGCCGAACGTACTATTCACACGCACCCTATTAAACGTGATCGCGACATTCGTGAAGCATTAGCGTATGGCTGTAATGTGTTCGTTGTCGATAACCTAAACGAACTTGAGAAGTTCAAACCATACAAAGAAGAAGTGGAATTATTAGTTCGCCTGAGCTTTCGCAACTCCGAGGCATTCGCTGATTTGTCTAAAAAATTCGGTTGTAGCTCTGAACAAGCTTTGGTGATTATTGAAACAGCTAAAGAATGGAACATCCGAATCAAAGGTCTTTCATTCCACGTAGGTTCACAAACCATGAACCCACAAAAATATGTGGATGCGATTCGCACTTGTAATCAAGTGATGACAAAAGTGGTTGAACTTGGCTTACCAGCATTAAGCACGTTGGATATTGGCGGTGGGTTCCCTGTGACTTACACCAAAACAGTGATACCGATTGACCAATTTTGTGTACCAATTAACGAAGCATTAAATGAACTACCAGAAACAGTGCAAGTCATTGCCGAACCTGGCCGTTTCATTGTTGCTCAAGCAGTGACAAGCGTTGCTTCAGTGATGGGCCAAGCCGAACGCGAAGGACAAATTTGGTACTATCTTGACGATGGTATCTATGGGTCATTCAGCGGCTTGATGTTCGATGATGCGCAGTACCCGCTTCTAACCCTAAAAACTGAAGGTGAATATGTTCCGAGCGTACTGTCTGGCCCAACTTGTGACAGTATCGACGTGATCGCAGAAAACATTATGTTGCCAAAGCTAAACAATGGTGACTTGGTCATTGGGCGTATGATGGGCGCATACACCAGTGCAACTGCAACAGACTTTAACTTTTTCAAACGTGCACAAACCGTTGTTATCAACGAGCGTGAAGCTGACAGCGAACGTATGCTTGGTTAAGTCGTATCAAGCTTTCTTACTACAGCTCCCCAACTGGGGAGCTGTTTTGATATGGATATGTCTAAAAAATTATTGTTTACTCCACCAACGCGCACCGTAAGCACTGCTGTAATCTGGTTCATCTGCTATGCCTTCAAGTTCTTCAACGACTTCTAACGGGCCAACCACCGTTTTGTAAGGTAAGTATCCTGCCCACACAGGGAGTTCCAGATCTTGTTTATCGTCATTGACAGCACCATTACTCACCTTTACTGACGCTTCAGTTAACGGAATCTTTAACAACATGGTCGCACTAAGTTCACGCTCATTACTTAATCGACACTCTTCTGTTCTACCTGGTGCAATGTGTTCAACGAAATGGTTTAGCAACTGGTCCTTTTGTTGATTGTCTTCGACCAGTTCAAAACCGCCAAACACAACAGCAGAACGATAATGTGCGCTGTGGTGGAAAGCCGATCGCGCCAAAACCCAACCATCAAACAACGTAAACGTTAAACACGTTTGAACGCCTTTTTTCAAAGATCTCATCAAACGGCTATTATTCGCGCCATGGATATAGACATGATCATCGACTCGCCACGCTAACATTGGGATGACAATCGGTCCCTGCTCATTAACAATAGAAATGTGAGCAATCAAGCTTTCGTCAATAATGCTATAAAGCATTTCCTTTTCGAACTGAGCTTTGTGACCCGCTTTTTTAAGTTGGGTACGCTGTGTGTTTGAAAGCATGTTATGTCCTTATTTTCCCTTGAACTTAAGCTTGCAATGTAGCAATAGATTGGTACCTTAATAAGAGCCACTTTTTTATTATTATAGGATCCAGTTTGCAGTTAATTGATTGCGGTGACCTCGTTTTACCTTCTGGTAACTCAGCAAAACAACATAAGCTATTTCATGCGATTAGAGAAAAAATTGTTCAGCAGCTGTGGCCTAAAAGTGGCAAATTGCCTTCAACAAGAAAACTTGCAGAAGAACTTAACCTTAGCCGTAATACGGTAATTGCAGCGTATGAACAACTGGTCGATGAAGGCTATATAGAAAGTCGAACCGGATCAGGTTTCTATGTTTCGTTAGAACTGCCTGACCATTATATTCCTGCAAACCCGATCCGACGACCAAAGCCTGTTCAAAACAGTAAAATCAATGTTAATGACGCCTTTGCGCCTGGTGTGCCTGATTTACAGCTATTTCCGATATCTAAATGGCAAAAGCTCATTGACGCTCACGCTGGTAGAGTCACGCTGTTAGGCAATCAAAATATCCAAGGCAGTATTGAGTTAAGAAATGCGCTGAGTGATTACCTTGCAACTAGTCGTTCGGTAAACTGCTCACCACAGCAAATTATTATTACTTCTGGCGCTCAGCAGGCGTTATCTATTGCATTGATGGCCATTCTCAAGCCTAACCAAAGTGTCTTAATCGAAAATCCTGGCTATACACAAACACGAAAGATCGTCGACCTGCTTGGTTTCGATTTCGAACCAGTTCAAGTCAACGAAAACCAAGGAATAGAGCTTCAAACAGTTTTAAAAAGTCAAGCGAAAGCACTCTACATTACTCCAAGCAATCAATACCCAATGGGAGCGGCCCTCAATACAGAACAGCGTTTAAAACTAATTGAGTGGGCAAAACGGAACAAGAGTTGGATCATAGAAGACGACTATGACAGTGAATTTCAGTTTGCCCACCGGCCATATACCAGCATGCAAGGACTTTCGGCTCAAATTAGTCAGCAATCGCAAGTTCTTTACGTTGGCTCCTTCAGCAAAGTCATGTTCAACAGCCTCCGAATAGGCTATCTCGTTGTCCCAGAACATCTTGTACAACAGTGCCTAGTGATTAAGGATGCGTTGACAGGTGACTCCCCTGCACACACTCAAGCGGCATTGGCAGACTTTATTCTAGAAGGTCACTTACTTCGCCATATCCGCAAAATGCGCAAATTGTATAAGCAAAAGCATCAAGTGATAACAAAGGCGATTGATCAGCATTTTAAAGGAAAGGTAAAAATCATAAGCCAAGCTGCCGGGTTACACATTACCATTAAATGGTATGGGAATACCGATGAGGTTACATTGTCACAAAAGGCATTATCAAAGGATATAATTATCCGTCCTTTAAGTTACTACGAACATCCTGATCACCAAAATCGTGATTGGCATGGCGCAGTATTGGGGTTCGGTAATACCCACATTGACGAGATAAGCAATAAAATTAAGCAACTCTCAGAGTTGTTTTACGTCTAGTGTTCTAATCCTATGTAGCATAAGGCGAATCTCGCCAAAATCTACGCTCGAGTACATCAAGAGATTGAACAACTCAGCGACTCTGGTTAGCAAAACCTCCTCAATGAATCACTAAACCAGATCTGAAAAGTTCGGTTTTTGGACGAGAGATTCGACACTGACTTTTGATAGCAACTTGCTATAAGGAGATAAATGCAAAAACTCGTTGATGGATAATAGTTCATAATCAACAAGCAAATCACTGTGGCGAAACAGAACATAATCCAATGCGGCGTGCAGATAAAGAGTGGCCAAATTTGTATCAAGCCAACGCTCTGTCTCTTGCTTATTCAGCTTAGGGTTCAGATCCAACATCGCCCTCAAAATCCCCTCTTGCCCCCTAAGTAACAACTCATTATCAGCGGTGACAAATCTCGACAAAGCCGCAGTTCTAAACGCTATTTCCATAGTTGTTTTGGCAAAACCTAACTGATTTACCTCACTAATGTTGTCCAAGTCAATGTTTCGAATTTGCTTTGAGTGATAGGTTTGTATTATGTGCTGACAAATACACAAGCTTTCGGTCAACACGGTACCGTCATCCAATTCAAGTGCTGGTATCAAACAAAATGGATTTAAATCTTTTAAGCTGTTTGGTGAGCTCCAAGGATCTACCCAGTTTAATGTGAGTGTTGAGCAACCAGATAACAGTGCGCTGGCAACAACCACTCGCGAAAACGGCGAAGTATCATTTAAATACAATTTCATAGTAATCCCTTTGTTAAATTTAGCCGATAGAGTCTTCGACGCCGTGTGAATAACAGCAGTGTAAAACATTAAAGCGACATTGGTCCTAAGTGTCGGATTGGGTTTAGTAATCAAATCACGCGTTGTTGAACGGTGCTAAGGATTAGGGAGTACAACCTTGTATGTAAAATATACGACTATTTGGATCTTACCCGCTCTATCATCAACTTTTTTTGGTAAAAAGCTACCTAGATGTATAACACGGCTCTTATCATTTTCGCCAATCCATTGTAAGGTACGCAATTCTGACGTAATCCGCGTATTTACAAGCTAAAGAGCAATCCAAAATGTCACACCGTAACGTAAAATTCATTGCTACCGATATGGATGGGACTTTCCTCAATCAAAATGGAGAGTTTGACCCAGAGTTTTTTGAAATTCACCCTAAGTTGGTCGAGCATGACATTCTCTTCGCAGCCGCTTCTGGGCGTCAGTATTACAGCCTGCTTGATAGCTTCGAACCAATAAAAGACGAAGTGATGTTTATCGCGGAAAACGGTACGTTGGTTATGTACAAAGGAGAAGAACTGTATAGCCAGCCTCTGGACGCTTCCGTTATTGAAGGTTTAGTTAACCTTGCAAGAACTATCGACGGTGCGCATATTGTTCTCTGTGGTAAACAATCCGCTTACATCGAAACAACGGATGACCAAGCTCGTAGTGAAGTTCATAAATATTACTATCGCTGCACAGAAGTTGACGACCTGCTTACGGTTGAAGATGACTTTCTAAAAGTAGCGATTTGCCATTTTGATGGTTCTGAAAAACACATCTACCCTGTCATACACCCCGCTTACGGCGATAGTCAGAAAGTGGTCGTGAGTGCCAAGATTTGGCTAGATGTGATGCACCCTACCGCATCAAAAGGTGCGGCAATGAAGCATTTACAAAACAAGTTAGGCTTTAGCTATGAGCAAACCATGAGTTTTGGTGACTACTTCAACGATGTAGAAATGCTGCAAGAAAGTTATTACTCATATGCAGTAGAAAATGCTCACGAAGGCGTTAAAAAATATGCGCGTTTTAGCGCGCCAAGTAATAACGACAACGGTGTATTAGTGGTGCTAAAAGAGCTATTAAACGAAGGCTAAGCGTCGTTATAGTATTTCTTGATCTCTTGCTAAACGGGCTTGTGCAATAGTACAGCCCGTTTTTTCCATCATTTCAGCTAATGTGATAGCAGGGTTATCGGTTATCAGTTGCGCCAAACGATCTGGCATTGACTGTTGTTGATGCGGCCGAATTCCAGCCAATACCTTTTCAATAAAGAAAGGGCTATCTTGGACAACTTGTTTCCCTTTCAATTGCTGGACAAATTTCTCAAGTGTTTCAGCCTTACCTGACAGTTGCCAATTACGAGAGCGCCGAACTCTTTTTAACTCACATTGGAACTGAGCTGCAGTTTGTTTGAGTTGTTTTACATTATCCCCTCCCATGCGCCTAATTAGAGACGGGAAAGCAATAGTGATGTTGTTAGTATCCTGAGATTTCTTTTTCAAAACGACAAGTCACGGCTACTGATAGATTAACAGGTCAACCATTATCTTTATCGTTTCAATTAAACACAATCTCAAATCTCCACTTGGCGAGCAATGTTTTGCTACCAATACAGAAAAAAAACAATTAATCACCACTTTTGTAGATTGCATAAAATGTGAACATGCTCAACCTATTCCATATCTATCTCGGTTTAATATAAACATATGTTTGATTAGCGGACACATGTTTGTGACACCAAGAGAGCAACAAATTCTCGCCTTGCTGCGCGAGAACCCAATGATTCAACAACAAGAACTTGCCGATCAATTGTCAATCAGTCGCAGTGCGGTCGCTGGCCACATTATGAACCTGACGAACAAAGGAATGATTATGGGTAAAGGTTACATACTGACTTCTCAAAAGACTGCTTTGGCGATTGGCGGTGCGAATATGGATCTTTGTGGTAAGTCTGCTGTTCCTATCCTAAACGGAGATTCTAACCCAGGGACATTGAACTATAGCCCTGGAGGTGTTGCGCGTAACATTGCAGACAACTTAGCCAGACTGGGAAGCAAAGTAGAATTATTAAGTAGCATTGGCGATGATCAATGGGGTGAACAACTCATTGCGGCTTGTGTTGATGCCGGCGTTGGGGTTGGTCACCTGCTCCGCAGCCAAACTGGACGTACTGCGACCTATCTTTCTATACACGATAATCAAGG
Organism: Vibrio sp.; assembly: GCA_048259585.1. Taxonomy (GTDB): domain Bacteria; phylum Pseudomonadota; class Gammaproteobacteria; order Enterobacterales; family Vibrionaceae; genus Vibrio. The sequence goes on from JBLXHN010000003.1 coordinate 286,815, forward strand.
TGAAATGCTTGTGGCACTCAATGACATGAAAGTACTTGAGCAGCTCAATGCCGAACAACTAGCAAAGCATAAATCACTCATTTCTCACAGTGACTTGATCATTCTCGATGCCAATTTAAGTGACGACGCTCTGGGGTATTTGTTTAACGGTACTGAGCAAAAGCGTATCTACGTTGATCCTGTTTCAGCTAATAAAGCCATCAAATTAAAACCTTACTTGTCACAGATAGAACTACTTAAACCCAACTTGATAGAAGCCGAATTACTCAGCGGTATTCACCTTAAATCGGATAACGATTTACCGCGTATTTGCGATGCTTTACATGATAAAGGCGTACAACAAGTGGTATTGAGCTTAGGTTCTAGGGGGATTTTCGCTAGCAACCAAAATGAATCTCTTCGTTTAACACCTAGATCAACAGACGTCATTAACGTCACTGGAGCCGGAGATGCTCTGATGGCAGGTCTCGCTCATACCGCATTAGAAAACTGGCCTTGGCAACAAGCTATTCAATTCGCATTTCATTGCGCCGAACTTGCGACGCAATCTACTGACACTATCAACCCGCGCATTTCAGAACGCGCAGTTCACCGTCTAATGGAGACAAACCATGTTAAATGATTATCTAGATATCCACCCTGAAGTACGCGCTGCATTAGATAATAATCAGCCAGTGGTTGCCCTTGAATCGACCATCATTTCTCATGGCATGCCATACCCTCAAAACGTTGAAACCGCACTAAAAGTATCGAACACCGTGCGTGAAGCTGGTGCAACACCCGCAACCATTGCCATTATTAATGGTCGTTTGAAAGTGGGTTTAACACCAGAAGAAATCGAACTACTTGGTAAAGCAGGCCAAAGCGTAACAAAAGTCAGCCGTCGGGATATTCCTTTCATTGTCGCATCTGGTGCACACGGCGCGACAACAGTAGCAGCGACGATGATTCTTGCAGATATGGCTGGCGTTCGTGTGTTTGCAACCGGTGGTATCGGTGGTGTTCACCGTGGTGCAGAGAAAACTTTCGACGTTTCTGCAGACTTACAAGAATTAGCGCAAACGAACGTTGCCGTGGTATGTGCTGGTGCTAAGTCTATTTTGGACTTGGGCCTTACACTTGAATACCTGGAAACTCATGGCGTACCCGTTATTGGTTACAAAACAGAAAGCCTACCTGCCTTTTATACTCAAACCAGCAACTTCAATGTCGATTACCGTTTAGACTCTGCGCAAGAGATCGCTTCGGTTCTAAAAGCAAAACAAAAGTTAAACTTGAAAGGTGGCGCTGTTATCGCAAATCCGATTCCAACTGAGTTTGCAATGCCTAAAGATGTCATTGATTCAGCAATTCAACAGGCATTAAAAGAAGCAGACGATCAAGGTATTCAAGGTAAAGCATCGACACCTTTCTTGTTGGCTCGCGTATGTGAATTAACAGGTGGTGATAGCCTTAGCAGTAACATCCAACTTGTTTTAAATAATGCGAAGCTGGCTGCAGCAATTGCAGCGTCTTACTGCAAGTAAGTAACTTCTATTCCCCTTTACTTAATACGGTCAAAGCCAAGTTCACAACTTGGCTTTTTTTATGTTCCAAACAGAGCTAATTGAAAAAATTTGAATTCTAACTGTGTTTTCTTTGCAAAAACTCCCTAGCCAAATTTTCTCTGGCTGAAATTTGAAGTTATTTCGAATTAAAAACCGCTTTAATACTTGTAAATACTTAAAGGTGGTTAAGCATTATGAAAGCAGTGATTGCTATAGACCTTGGAGCGTCAAGTGGACGCGTGATGGTCGGTTGCCTAGAAAGCGGCAAAATTCGATTAAAAGAATTCCATCGATTCCAAAACCAACAAGTGGTTCATGGTAATGAATCTTGCTGGGATCTTTATTCGATCCTTGGCGACATCAAGATTGGTATCGATAAAGTTATCGAATCAGGTATCGAAGTCTGTTCATTAGGTATTGATACTTGGGGTGTGGATTTTGTCCTTCTTGATAAATCCGGAAAGCATTTAGGTGAATTTGTTAGTTACCGCGACGGTCGTACCGAAGGCGTACAAGACAAACTGCTAGCGGATAGTCAGCTATCGCTACAAGAGATCTATCAAACAACTGGTATTCAGTTTCTACCTTTTAATACCATCAACCAACTAAAAGCGATTGCCGACCAACAACCTGAATGGTTTGGGGAAACTGATACTTTATTGTTCATTCCAGACTATCTGAACTACAAGCTATCAGGAGTTAAGCACTGCGAATACACCAATGCCTCAACAAGCCAGCTTTTGGACTGTAAAGACAAAGTTTGGAGCAAGGAACTTATCCAAGCATGTGGCGCTAAGATGGAATGGTTCCTACCTCCTGAGATGCCAAATCGCATCATTGGTCAATACCAAGTTGGCGAGATTTCTATCCCTGTATGTTCAGTTGCAAGCCACGATACAGCTTCGGCGGTAGCAGCAACACCTATCGCAAATGAAAACATGGCGTATTTAAGTTCAGGAACTTGGTCATTGGTAGGTATTGAAAGCTTTGAACCGTATACAGGTGAACTGGCTTATCAGTACAACCTAACGAATGAAGGTGGTGTTGATGGACGTTACCGCGTGCTAAAAAACATCATGGGATTGTGGTTGATCCAACGTATTAAAGCGGAAAATCCATCACTCACCTTCCCCGATATCGCAATACTGGCGCGTCAGGCACAACCATTTAAGTACATTGTTAATCCTAACGACAACGACTTCTTGAACCCTGAATCTATGACTCAAGCGGTTAAGAATTGGTTCGTTAAACGCGATTTAGCAGCGCCCGAAACATTGTCTGAAGTCGTTCGTTGTATTTATGACAGCTTAGTGCTGGCATACGACAAGGTATTAACAGAACTCGCAGAAGTTACAGGAAAACAAATTAACGAGTTACGTATCGTTGGTGGTGGTAATCAGGATCAATTCCTCAATCAGCTATGTGCTGATGTATGTCAAATCCGTGTATCAACTGAGCCGACAGAAGCTTCGGCTTTAGGGAATGTAATTAATCAATTTATCGCCTTAGACATCATAACTTCACTAGAAGAAGGACGCCAAATAATCGATGCCTCTTCTGATGTTAAACAGTTTACAGCCAAGCCAATTGAGGGATTAGAGCAAATCAAATCCCAGTTTCAACAGATTATTAAATAAGGTACTAGACAATGAGTAAAGAGCAGATCATTTCAGCTTACGAGCAAGCAAAAGCAGTTTTCGAAAAATACGGTGTCAATACTGATAAAGCACTGGAACTACTTAATCAAACACCAATTTCTATGCACTGCTGGCAAGGTGATGATGTGCGTGGTTTTGAGTCTCCAGAAACTGCATTAAGCGGTGGTATTCAAGCAACGGGGAACCACCCCGGCGCGGCAAAAACACCCGATCAACTACGTGCGGATATGGAAAAAGCATTCTCACTGATTCCAGGGAAAAAACGTGTTAACCTCCACGCAATCTACATCGATGCTGATGAATATGTTGAACGTGACCAAATCAAACCGGAACACTTCTCTCGTTGGGTTGAGTGGGCTAAGAAACAAGATCTGGGGCTAGACTTCAACCCTACTCTGTTCTCTCACCCGAAAGCAGATGACGGGCTAACGCTATCTCACCCAAATGAAGAGATCCGTCAATTCTGGATTGACCACGTTAAAGCGAGCCGTAAGATTTCTGAATACTTCGGTCGTGAACTAGGCTCTGCGTCTTTCATGAACATTTGGATTCCAGATGGTATGAAAGATCAACCGGTTGATCGCCTGTCTCCACGTACTCGTTTAGCTGACTCTCTGGACAAAGCTCTGGCAGAAAAAATCGACACGGCCTACCACAAAGACGCTGTTGAAAGTAAATTATTCGGTATCGGTGCTGAAGCTTACACTGTTGGCAGCAACGAATTCTACCTGGCGTACGCTGCGACACGCGGTACAGCCCTATGTCTTGATGCCGGTCACTTCCACCCAACAGAAGTTATCAGTGACAAGATCAGCGCATGTTCTATTTACGTACAAGATCTACAACTACACGTTACACGTCCAGTACGTTGGGACTCAGACCACGTTGTCTCTTTCGACGACGAAACTCAGGCGATCATGCGTGAAATCGTGCGCAACAAACTTCTAGACCGCGTTGCAATTGGCCTAGACTTCTTCGATGCCTCTATCAACCGTATCGCAGCTTGGGTTATCGGTACTCGCAACGCACAAAAAGCGCTGCTTAAAGCTCTGCTAGAACCGGTTGAAGCGCTAAAAGCTGCTGAAGAGTCATTCGACTACACCACTCGCCTAGGCTTAATCGAAGAGTCTCACTCTCTACCATGGGCTGCAGTATGGGATTACCACTGTCTACAAAACGACGTTCCAGTAGGTTTCGATTGGATCAACGACGTTAAAGACTACGAAGCAACAATCCTAGAAACACGTAAGTAACGAATGCTCAACACAAACAAGTCAGATTTTTTATCTGGCTTGTTTGGTTAAAAAACATAAAAGGTTAAAAATCATGATTCAATTAAATGACGCAGTCATGCGCGAAATCGAGAAAGTCAGCGAAGTTTCTCAATACCTATGGCAACGCGAATGGGCAGAACGCAACGGCGGTAATATCTCTGTAGACGTAACGGATCTATTTGATGAAATCCCATCTGTAGATGCGCCAGTAAAAGCGCTTCCTTTGCAACTTCCAATGGAAAGTGCAAAACGCGTTTACTACGTAAAAGGTACTGGTCAACGTATCCGTGAACTGCGTGATCCTCAATATGCAGGTTGTGTACTGCAAATCAACGCAGAAGCGAACGGTTACCAAATCCTTTGGGGTGGTAAAGCAAGTAAAGATTTCGCTCCAACATCTGAATTCATCAGCCATATCAAAATTTTGGTTGATAAAATCAAATCAGGTTCTGACCACCGCTCAGTGGTACATACCCACCCACTAGAATTGATTGCACTTTCTCATCACCCAGATATCTCAAAAAGCAGTGAGCTATTCACTCACACTTGCTGGAAGATGCTACCTGAAGTCCGCGCGTTCGTTCCCCGCGGTATTGCAATGATCCCTTACTGCCTGCCTTCTTCTGAAGAAATGGCAGACGGTACAACCGCTGCACTACTTGAACATGATGTTGCGATTTGGGAAAAACATGGTGCTACTGCTTCTGGTGCTGACGTACTGCAAGCGTTTGACTACATCGACGTAGCAAACAAAGGTGCAAAACTGTACTTGATGTGTACCGCTTCAGGCTATGAGCCAGAAGGGGTGACCAAAGAAAATATGGATATTTTAAAAGAAGTATTCAATCTGTAATTATTAAGGCGCTTATAGCCCCTGAATTAAAAGCAGTTCTCGTCCTAAGGGCGACAGGGCTTCATACACCCTATTGCCCTTACTAACTGTTTGGAAGGATAGTTCTCAAGAGACGAAAATGTTCTCGTCTGACTGCCTTGCAACGATTTCTGCATAAAACCAATTTTTGGTATCAAATCGTTTCCCTTCAAGTTTGTTGATCATCAACTTAGCCATTTCTTCTCCCGCAGCGAAGGTATCGTATTTGAGTGTGGTGATAGCTGGTTTAGAATATTGGCTATGGTCATAATCACCATACCCCGCAACTGCGACATCAACACCAGGTTGGTAGCCCAACTGTTCGCAAGCCGCTATGGTACCTAACGCCATGGTATCGTCAGCGCACAGAATCGCCGTTGGACGTTTAGCCAATGACATTAACTCTTTGGTAAGCTTCATCGCATCTCCTTGGTTCAGCTCACCATTAAGCAACCATCGTTGATCAACGGCCAAACCAGCTTCTTCCATCGCCTTTAGATAGCCCTGTTTTCTTGATTGAGAAAGTGTCAGCTCGACTGGGGCATCCAAAAACGCGATTCTGGAGTGACCAAAATCAATCTGTCTTTTGGTTAACTCGTAAAACGCCTGAGTATTGTCTACATCAACGAAGTTATTAGGGTCGGAATCGATATCCCGCCCTAAACAAACGTAAGGAAAATTGCGATTTTTAAGCATGATTAGACGTTCATCATCAGTACGCGTCCTCACTATCAACAGCCCATCAACCAGACCACTGGATATGAAGTCGTGATATACCTGCTGTTCGTCTTGCCACTCTGCAATCGTAGTTACAATCAGTTGATAATCATAGCGAGAGAGAAAAGTTGAAGCACCCGCTAAAATTCTTGAGAACGCTGGCGTAATGAAAATACGTTCGTTAGCCGGAAGTATGATCCCCACGTTTCGTGACTGACCAGAAGCTAAACGGCGCGCTGTCGCATTCGGTTTATAACCCATCTCTTGTGCGGCCTGAAGCACTTTTTGGCGAGTGTCTGGATTGACATCAGTGTAACCATTTAATGCTCTTGAAACTGTTGATTTAGATAACCCTAAATACTCGGCTAATTTTTTGATAGACATAAATAACTCTGTTCAAACCGTTTAAAGAAGCATCTATTGCGGGCATGGATTTTATCACTCACAAAATCAATAACCTAATGATGTTTGTCACGAATGAGAGCCTTCAACCAAATGAAGGCTCTTGGTATGGCTACAACCTTTGTTCTGTCTGTTTATCAAATATAAGCACTCGAGTGAGATCCACCAACAGATCCACCTTACCACCACGTTCAATCTCCGAACGTAAGTCTAAACGCGCTTTCACAACATCATTGCCGACATTAAACAGCACTTCTTTATCAAACCCCATTGGCTCAATGAGATCGATAGTGACACCATGAAAGTTATAAGTGACGTCACTCTCAGAAAAATAGTTTTTGTCGTTGAAGAAATCGGGACGAATACCCACTTTTACGGCTAATCCTTTCTCCGGAATTTCACCAGTATAAGCAACACTGGTGAGTTTATCTCTTGGCAACTGATAGTCACCAACCTGCAGGTGATCCTCAAACAAAGTGCCATTGATAATATTCATCGAAGGTGACCCGATGAACTGCGCGACAAAAATGTTCACCGGATTGAGATAAATCTCCATCGGTGTGCCTGCTTGAGCAATATAACCGTCATGAAGCACAACCACTTTGTCTGCCAATGTCATCGCCTCGACCTGATCGTGAGTCACATACACACTGGTACGGCCAAACTTGTTGTGGATTTTTCCGATCTCCGTACGCATGTGACCACGTAGTTTCGCATCAAGGTTTGACAGCGGTTCATCAAATAAGAATACGTCTGCATCACGAATGATCGCACGCCCCATCGCCACACGTTGACGTTGACCACCGGAAAGATCCGCCGGTTTTCTATCCAGTAACCCATCCAGCTGAAGCATCTCTGAGACTTCCGCTAAACGACGTTGGATTTCGTCTTCTTTCACTTTTAGACGACGCAGCGCAAAGACGATGTTTTCACGTACCGACTTATGCGGGTACAAGGCATAATTCTGGAACACCATCGCAATATTACGGTGTTGTGGTTCAATGTCATTCACCACGCGGTCACCGATAATTATCTCACCAGATGTCGCCTGTTCTAATCCTGCGATCATACGTAGCGTTGTCGATTTTCCGCAGCCTGAAGGCCCGACAAGGACCACAAATTCACCGTCGTTAATGTCTAGATCAATACTCTTAACGACTTCGGTTTTTCCATAACTTTTTACAATATTTTTTAGAGTGATAGCTGCCATAGTTAACCTTTGACCCCGCCTTCGGTTTGTCCGCCTTTCATAAAGCGAGAAGCTAATAAGAAACAAACGACAATGGGCGCTAAGGTCAGCATGGACGCTGCCATTATACGGTCCCAAATTGCGTTTTTAGATACAAAGAGCTCTTGTAGCGCGAGCGGTAAAGTGTGGAATTCTGGATACTGTTTTAAGAACACAGAGGCAAATAGGTATTCGTTCCAACCGATAATGAAACAGTAAATAAATACCGTTGCCAGCATAGGTAGTGATAAAGGTAACACCACTGTGATAATCGCTTCTTTACGAGAACATCCGTCCATCATTGCCGCTTCTTCCAAAGCAAATGGAATGCCACGGAAATAGTTACCCAACATGTACATACCAACCGGAAGCGTCTGAACAATGTAGATGAGGAAGATACATATCGCACTGCCCCACATGGTTGATGCAAGCCCGGCATTCATCGCCATTTGGTATAGCGGAACCATCAACAGCACTCCGCCGACCATATAAACAAACAGCACTGAACGTTGAATCACCGTTTGCCCTTTAAACCTCAACCGACTAATTGCATAAGCCCCCATAACAGCAAGCACAAGCGATATAGCTGCCGCCCCCACAGAGAAAATCACACTGTTGAGCATGTACTTGCCGAACGGAAACAGATTGTCATTCGCGGTATATTTGGCTGCTATGGCATCCTTTTTATCCTGAGGTAAATTCGGGTTATCCAACACCTTTTGAATTGCTGCTGGTATTTCTACTTTTTGCACTTCAGTTAAACCCATTAACTCTTTATAAGCTTCTAAGTTTAATTTCTGTGGGATCAACGATGGATTCCCCCAGTCAAACTGATACTTGAGCGAAGTAGACAGTATTTGTGCAAATGGCAGCAAACTGAAAGCAACCAAAGCCGCCACCGCAATCACAAATGCTATTCGCCCTTTTAGTGTTCGTTTTCCTAACATAGTCGATCACCACTTCATGACTTTTTTAATGTAGAACCAGATAAATACACACAACACACCAAGCTGGATAACGGAGGTTGCTGCGGCTAATCCCTGATCAATGACGCCGGTAAATGCCTGGTAATAGGTAAATATCGGTAGTGTTTCTACATTTGGGGCGAGTAGATATACGTCTTCAAAACGATTGAGGTTCCAAATCAAACGCAACAGAATTACCGTTGCTAAAACGAAATGCAGTTCTGGTAATGTGACATGGAAAAAGCGCCCAATGGGACCATAGCCATCAATGGATGCCGCTTCATACTGGTCTTTTGAAATGGAAACCAATTTTGAGAGAATCAACATATAGGCGATAGGTGCGTGTTTCCATACGTCGAAAATCACCACCACCCATAACGCAGAATCTGGCTCACCGATCAGGTTCGCTCTTTCTGACCACAAGCTCAAGACATCGACAAACACATAATTCACAACACCTGAAATTGGGTCAAAAAGAAATTGCCAACCAAATACCACCGAAATAACCGGAGCCACATAGGGCAGCATAATCGCGGCGTTCACTAAGCCTCTTCCTTTAAATGGCTCTTTCAGTAATAACGCCATTGCAAGTCCAAGAAGTGTGGTTCCCGCCACCGTACCAAACAAATATAAACCTGTGGTACCAATCGCTGCATAGTAATCTGAGTTGGTTAATAATTTTTCATAGTTCGCAAAGCCAACAAACGTCTTGTCACCATTTAACTGTACGTCAAAGAAGCTTAAGTAAACGTTATAAACTAACGGATATAGAATCAGCAGGCTAAGCACCATTATCGTTGGAGCCACCAGCTTCCAACCAAATCTCGCCTCAGCCCTTTCTAATGGAGTCATAAGGTTTCCTTGATAGCAAAAAGAGCACTACAACGCTCTTCTTGCTCCTGGTTTTAATTATTCAGCAATGACTTGTTTCATCTGCTCTTCAGCCCATTTAAGAGCTTCTTTGGTGTCCTGATTTTCTATCGTTGCGCTATAAACCATTCTTGGAATAATCTGCTTCGCAAAAATTTCACCCGATTTAGGAAACGCTTTACCTTCTACGACAGCGAAATTTTTGATGTTATCAAAGCCTGCAACTATCTCTTTGATCGAATCCTTACCGTATGCTGCGAAGATCCCTTTAGGATCATTCAGGAATTCATCGGTTTCTGCGATATCACGTAGCATAGGTAGATGACCACCAATCGCCATGTGCGAATACGCGACCACCTGATCTTTCTCGTTCATGTATTCAACAAACGCTTTGGTAGCTTCCAACTCGGCTTTATCATCGCTCTTAATAATTGAGAACCCTAACATGGTGCCAAAGGTTGAAGGTGAGGTTTTGGTAATCGTCGTAGCTAAACGAGTATTTTTCGCTAAGTTCGGGTCAAATGCTGCACCTTCAAGATCTTCAAAGTTTTCAGAACCCAGTGAACTTGCCGCCGCTTCTGCCAAGGCAATATCATCAAGAATGTAAGAAGAATAGAAGAACATGGCTAGCTTACCTTGTAAGTAGTAGTCACGCGCGCGCCAAGTTTGAGGACCAGGAGGATTGTATTGTGCAAGGTTTTTGTAAAAGTCTAACACTTCCTCCTGTGCTTTAGAGTTAAAGATCAGTTTTCCATCTTTACTAAACTCTCTCGCATCGTTTGAAAGTGCGAACTGTGTATAACATTGCTCGGCATAGCTATCCGCTTTTGTCCCTAGTAAAATACCATATTGATTTTTCTTAGGTTGATAGAAATACTTAGCCGCTTTCTCAATGTTTTCCCAAGTGGTTGGTGGTTCGAGCCCAGCTTCTTCAAACCAATCTGCTCGATACCAAATACCCTGAACCCAACCGTAATAAGGCACCGAGACATATTCCATCGTTTGTGGATTTTCAATCATGGTCAGCGCGCCTTTGTAGAAGCGATCTTTACCAATTTTATTGACCACATCAGTATTCGCTACATTGTCAACAATCCCTTCCTGAGCGAATGCCAACGATAAGTTTGAGCCGACTTCAACTAGGTTTGGTAACGAGTTTGACGCAGCCGCAGCCGCTATCTGTTTTGACATATCATTCTCGTCGACACCAATAATTTTCACATCAATACCGGGATTAAGTGCTTCAAACACATCAGCCATCACTTCGATGGTCTGCAATCGGTCGGATTGTGTTTGTATGGTCCAGTATTCAACGGTTGTCGCATTTGCAGTCGCGGATAACGTCAATCCAGCGGCAGCAAGCCCTAAAGTAAGCGTTTTGAGTTTCATCGTTATGTCCTTATTTGAGGATTATCTGTTCAGTCTTTTGTTTCTAATGTAATTATTATTTTTAAATCTTAGTCAGCCATACAGCTTGGTATGGCATTAAATCAATAACCTTATCCGTATTGTCTCCAGTAATTAAATCGGTATTTAAACCTTCAAGCAGTGTCGATGTATCAAATTGAACAGTATGGGTACTGATATTAATCGCTACAGCGAGCCGTTCATTACGGACGAATGTGATTAAACCAGAGTCGATTTTTACTACTCGTTGCGAAGCATTTGGATGGAAAGACTCTTGCTGCTTACGTACCGTTAGTAGCTGTTTGAATCGTTTCAAAACCTGATATCGACGTGAACCTGTATCCGATAGTTCCTGATTAAGCAGCGTAACATCCAGCTTTTCTCTGTTAATGGCGCGGTTGTAGCCGAGTGCTTCCAACCCTTTTATGTCATTGTTAGACCCTAGAAGACTATGCACATAGATGCCAGGAACGCCCGCTAAAGAGACCAGCAAAGTTTGTGCTGCCATAAATCGGTTAAGGTTTGTTTCATCACTAACCTTGCTATCACTAACTGCATCAAAATAATTAATGTTTAGCTCATACGGGCTTTGCGTACCGTCTCCGTTATCTTTATAGGAAACACGGCCTCCGTTGGTGGTCACAATTTGTAATAAGTGATCAAGTTGCTGCTTGTTTAAGATTCCTTCTATCGGACGAACACCAATACCGTCGTGTGAAGCAAGGAAGTTGAAGAACGTAGTTCCAGTACTGCACGCTTCTAAACTGTTCATCCATTCCATTATTTTGTCGCTGTTACCCGTTTGAATCGTAAATAAGGTAAGAGGCGGTAGCGGGAATTGATAAACTAAGTGAGCCTCATTTCGACCGTTACCAAAGTAACTAATGTTGTCTTTGTGGGGTACGTTAGTTTCCGTTATAAGTTTTACATGAGGTGCTGCATAACCCAACGCAGCTCGCATCGCCTGAATCAATGCATGAACTTGCGGTAAGTGTATACAAGGGGTATCTAACTCTTTCCACATAAAACCAATCGCATCTAAACGAATAAAAGATGCACCCTGTTCAGCATAGAACAGCAATAACTCAACAATCTTTTGAAACACATCTGGGTTACGGAAATTCAAATCAATTTGGTCTTCGCTAAAGGTTGTCCAGATATGTTTCGTTCCTCGTGTTGTTTCGAACGTCGTCAGTAATGGCAGAGCCCGTGGGCGTGTTACTGAGCTGTAATCCCTATTGGGGTTTGCCTCAACGAAATACTTAAGGTATTGCTCTTCACCTTTGAGGTAGCCCTGAAACCATTCACTGGACTTTGATATGTGGTTAATCACCCCATCAAACATCAAGTCGTAGTCTTGTGAAAGTTCAGTCACGTCTTGCCAATCGCCTAAATCCGGATTGATTTGCCAATAGTCAACCACGGAGAAGCCGTCATCAGAGGTATAGGGATAACAAGGCAGGATATGTATTGCTGAAACAATGTCTTGTGCATTGTTGTTTAAAAATTCATGCAGTGTTTTCAATGGTGCTTGGCTAGTCGATTTTATTGAATCGCCATAAGTAATCAGCATGACATCATTTTGGTCTACCCAAAGCTTTTTACTCTGCTTAACGTTAAATGCCGAAACACTCTCTACTAAATTTGGAACAAGTTTCTGCAATTGCTCTGGTGAATACACACCTGCAAGGATCTGCTGTAAGTCCTTGGTTACCTGACCGACACTGTTGTTTGCACCAACCATTAGACGTCCCTAATAATGAATTCATTGACCGTTTTATGTAATACTAAACCAAAACCGGTTTTGGTATTATTGAAAAATAAATGAGCTAAGCTCATAACCAGTATATTAGGCAACTCATGCTTAAATACTGACCAATAGTTTAGAAGACATTTGTAACTAAAAGATGTGCTTTTGATCTCATTTTACACAATCACCAAAAACGGTTTTGGTAAATATGATGTTAATCAAAGTTAGTACTTATGTACTAATTATCTTATTCAGTGGTAGGGCTTGGTATATAACGGTTTAAGCGATTAAGTTTACGATTTTTTGAAAAGAAAGCTTCCAATTCAATAAATACGCCGGGATTAAACTTATAATCATACTCTCTGGGAAACTCGAGTTCCGGAGTAATGGTTAAGTACAACCAGTTTTTGTACAGTTTATGTATCCATGATGCAGACAACCAATAGTTGCTCACTTCCTTATCTTCATATGGTAACAAGCTCATACCTAATGAGTATTCCACAAGGTTCTTTTCATTCCTGCGATCAAAGTAAGTCGCTTGGTGAACCAGTTCCCATTGGTCATCATCATAAAGATATTGAGCACTTGAACCCAACTTAAATATCTGCCCATTTAATTCATCAACATCGTAGTAAAAGTTTAAATTGGTTAACGATCCCAACCCTTTAGATTTAAAATAGAAGAATTCCTGACTAAAAAGCGTGGTCCAGTTATCTGATAGTTTACCTACCCTGTAAAGTTCCGCTCTGGTAAATGGGTCAATGGGAAATCGCAGTTTCACACCAATATCAAAGTTGGTTTTCCATTGACTAATTTGCTCACCTTGCAGACGAACGCCACCAAACGCACCATCTTTGGTTGGACTCCCGGTAGAAGTCCCCCGCTGTTTACTTTCCAAATTATCGTAGTCATCAGGATCGGTTTCGAGTATCAGTTTCCAATTGTGTTCGGTGTGCGGTAAATCAACTCTTACAGCGATACTTTCATCACTGTCATACAAACCTCTGTAGCTGTAGGTTTGGAATGTTTTTATTTTGATGTAACTGCGGTTTACTATCGCTTCTTCATTGTCATCTTTTGCTAACCCGTGATCGATATACTCGCTAAAGTCCAGCACCAACTTAGATAAATAGTCGTTGGTTTCGTCCATCCAAGATGGCGGTTTTTGATTAAATAAAACTGAATAGCGTAAGTTTTCGTTTGTGCGCTGGTAAGAAGATAGCTCGGGTGATGACTGTGTTTGAACGGCAGACACAGGTAAAGAGAAAATCCCCACAAATGCCCCAACCATCATTGGGCGGCATCGCAGAGTGACCTTCTGATTCACCAAAAAAAGCACACTTTTTGGCAAACTTTTCAGCTTTATATCTGTCAAACAACAAAGTGAAGTGAGAAGTTTAGTCATTTTTATTTTTCATCTTTCAGTTAGGACAATTTCATTAATTCGTATAGATTTAAAATTATGGTGTTAGCCGTACCAACGTCTGAAAAATGGTGTTTATGCTGAAACGTTCCTCGATCTTTTTATTGTTATTCACATCTGTCACTATAGCTACTTATAGCAAGGCAACAGAAGGCGTTAATGGTGAATTTTCTGTTGATATAGGTCCTGTTAATTTGGGTAAAGTAGTGATGTCATCTTCTTGTAACCATAGCACCTGTAGTTACAAATCGCGTGCTTTTGGATCATTTTTGTTTATCAAGGCTAATGTGATCGAGTTAGGTTCGTATACGCAAAAAGATGGACATATAACCCCGTTGAGATCTAACTATTCCGAACGAATTGGGTCTGACCGAGAAGCTTATACGTACAACTTTGATTCTTTAGAAATCACGGAACAAGAGAGTAAAAACAAAGTATCGGAGCTTGATATCAGCGCCTATCCATTTATCCCCCTTCTCGGTCAAGTCACACTGGACTTAACCCTGGGTAAACTCAAACCCAGTTATCACTACGTGCTCAAAGAAAAAGTTAAGGATGTGGCTGTCGACACGTATACAACCAAAAAAATCGACAAAGGCACTTTGCACAGAATTACGGTAGATAACAAAGGCCGCGAGATGGAGTTTCTATTTGTAAACAACGGCACCACACTTCAGTTAGAAGAATTCAACTACCGTGGATTCCGCATGTCGAGAATCAAATAGGTCATCTGAATATGGTAAAGTTTGTCACTATTCTCTGAATCCATGCACGATTACGTCATCTTCATTTTAGTGTGTAGAAAGTCACAGTTGCATCTGATACCCGTTTGGTAGAGTCACATTTATAGCTCTTTTCTGAGCGCTTTACATTCTCACAACAGTTAAGGATTCAGCCGATGGAATATCGTCAACTCGGTCACTCTGGCCTTCGAGTTTCTTCATTAACACTTGGTACCATGACATTCGGTGGGCAAGGTAAATTTGCATCAGTAGGCAATACAGGACTTGAAGCTGCCAAGAGTCAGATTGATGTCTGTTTAGATGCAGGAGTGAACTTGTACGACACCGCAGATGTCTACTCTGACGGCTTATCAGAAGAAATTTTGGGTAAAGCAATTAAACCCCATCGTGACCAAACACTCATTGCAACCAAAGCTCGTTTTCCTATGGGCTCAGGAGTTAACCAGGCAGGTGCATCACGCTACCATATAATTAATGCATGTGAAGCTTCACTTAAACGTCTGGGAACTGATTACATCGACCTGTACCAAATTCATGAGTGGGATGGTTTTACACCGATTGAAGAAACATTGGAAGCCATGGATACACTGGTACGAAGTGGTAAGGTTCGTTATTACGGTGTTTCAAATTATACGGGTTGGCAATTAATGAAAGCACTTGGGAGTGCGGCAGAAAATCATTACTTACGCCCTATCAGCCAACAGATACATTACACTTTGCAGGCTCGTGAAGCAGAATATGAGTTGTTGCCTATCGCTCAGGATCAAAACGTGGGTGTCCTCGTGTGGAGCCCATTAGCTGGAGGATTGCTTTCCGGTAAATATCGTCGTAACCAACAAGACCCGACGGACTCTCGTCATCCTCAAGGCTGGACAGAACCACCGGTTTACGACGTAGAAAAACTGTACGATATTATCGAAGTACTTGTAGCCATAGCAGAGCAACATCAAGTCTCTGCTGCGCAAGTCGCATTGGCGTGGTTGTTAAGCCGCAAAACAGTCAGCTCAGTCGTCATTGGGGCCAGAACTGATGAGCAATTAAAAGATAATTTGCTGGCAGCGAACTTAAAACTCAGTGAAGACGAGCTGAGTATGCTTGAAAAGGTGAGTCGCCCTCCACTGCTTTATCCATATTGGCATCAAGCAACGACAGCCGCAGACCGACTTTCAGACAATGATCTGCAATTATTGCAACCCTACATAGACGATTTCAAGAAGTAAGCCTTTGGTGCAAGTAGTATTAAGCCGCTGATAAATCAGCGGCTTAATGAGTTATAACTGTACCCAGACTTGTGGCAAGTTATCGCTTTCTGTTTGAATATTGACAGATATTAATGAATCATTATCAATCTCGAGCGTCACTAAGTTTGTTGTTCCAGCCTGTAGACACCCATCATCGAACCAAGACATATTCACAATCCCGTTTAGCGCTGTTGATAAAGATAAACGCCCCACGCTTGAGCAACTATTACCTGCAACTGTAAAAGCTCCAGACTCATCGATATCCATTACATAGTTTGAATCAAGGTAACGCGATTGATAACGACCGGCAAAACTGGCTAAATCGGCAATTTCTGATGCAACAGGACTTAGAAGTGTACTGCCGTTACTGTTTTCACAAGACAAGCCATTACCCGTCGTAGCACACCTTACCGACGCCGTTGAAAATGTCAGCTCTGTTCCTGACGCAACGCCAACATAAGACAACTGATGCTCTCTTTCATCCCAAAGCGTTAGTTGAGCGTTCTTCCCTTTCTGAACAACAACTTCTGCTTTTAGTGGTTGCTGTTCATCTCCCCAAATAACGCCCTGATAAACACCGTGTTGTACAGAATCTTGCTCATTGTCGTTACATCCGGATAAGGTCACAACCGTAGCCAAAACCAGTAGAAATAAATTTTTACGCTGCATGCTTGTTGCTCCTATTCTAAGCCAACAAGACGTTGCTCGATAAGTGCAACTTTACCGCGAGCCGCCTGAACGTTTCCGTCAATGGTACTGATGGTGATATAGCCTTCGTTTACCGCTACACCTTCAGAGTTTTTGTTGCTGTCACCTGCGTCGTAATCTGAAACGATAGATAAACCTTTTTGTCCTGATAGATAAGCAGTTGCTTGTTCAGAAGTCATACCATATTGAGTCATATAGTAAACCGCTGTGGCGTCCTTGGATAAATCATTAGTGAAAGTCAAACCTAAGCCACCAGCGTTCCAACCAACATCAGTAAATTTGTACCCCAGATGATGACTCATATCCTCAGGAGTATTGACGTTTAAACCTGTATAAGCTGGCAATAGAGGTTGACCCAAAGGTCTGTTAGCCACCAGCTTAGCCACGATATCAACAACCGCTGCAGCCACCAATTTCGACTGCTCCGCATCATCCTCAGTATTCGAGTTCGCACTTACGGCTATCGCTGGAATGCCACGGCTTAACGAAACCATTGCCGCACCTAAAGTACCGGAGTTGTTGTTCATAAAACCTAAGTTATTTCCTTCGTTCGGTCCTGAAATTACAAGGTCTGGATCACTTCCCCAAACCTCTTGCGCTGCAACATCAATACCATACAGTGCAGCCATTACAGGTGTACCTTCAACAAAGCTACTATACGCAACGGATTTATCAGTATCACCAACACAGTATTTTTGAGCAGAAGATTCGGTCTCATCAACATTAACTCCTTTCAGAAATACCATGGCACCGCCTTTGCCACTTTGACCTGTACAAGGCGCTGACATAACCACGTCATGTCCAGCACTTTCTAATGCCGATTTCATTACTTTGATATTGGTTGTGTTCCAGCTATCGTCATTGGTTAGTACAATATTCAAAGCCATTGCGCTTGAAGAGAGTGCCATCGAACTAGCCGCGACCATAGCTAAAACAACATTAGATAATTTGTTCATAATTTTCCGTTTCATTAACTGTTTTAAGTTCATTTAGACTCCGTGTCTAAACGTTGCGGAAACTAATTTGACGGAAAAAAATGACGATTTTGTTACTAAATACCACTAACAAATATTTGAGATATCTCAAAAAAATTTTCTATATTTTTCAACAATTAACATGGATTACAAATGTATATTAATTTGATTTGGAGATATCTTTAAACGATACAAATACTGCTGACTGTCATTATTGCGCACACTTTCAAACCCCAAATTATCGCCCCCTCTCTCACCCAATACAGTTTGCAGAGCTTCTTTAATTTTATTGCGATTTTGATCCAACGTCTTGGCTCTTAAACCATGCAGCCTAAGTTCACTGATTGCCCTACCGTGACCTCCAAATTTTTCCATCAGCTCAATAAGCTCGCTCGCCTGTTGTAGGCATGGTCGATTCGCCGGCGGATTAACAATCCAACCATCTTTCTGCTGATTCACCTTCTTCTGTGCATACCATAACCAATAGATAGCGGGAGTTATCGACACCGGTATCTCTATGTTGTTAACGGAAATTTTCAGCTTTTCATTCTCTAGACTAAAGCAGATAGAATCGGGCTGCGAAGCTAGCTGAAGTTGAATCAATAGATCCTGACAACTTAGCTTTGCCGTTGCCTTGTTACTCAAGTACAGCTGCAGATAATGCGTATCGATGACGGCATCAGGGTTCAACATACGAAACTTTCTAATCGATTTTTTAAATAATGTTATGGATGTGATGTCAGACAGTTGCTTAGAAAGCATCCCTAACAACAAAGAATCTTTGGGCGATAATGTTCTGGGTCGAATCCAATAAAGCATAATGGATAACAAAGATAAACAAAGGGTAAGCAACAGCCATCGATCAGTTTTTAGTTCACACTTAACAGCAACAAAAACTTCTTGATTCGCAGAATATAATGACACCCAAAACAGCAATGGTGATCGCAATGCGATATTACCAATGCTACTTATATCCTTAGGAGTTTGAATCGAATGGCAAGAACTAAAAATCTGAACAGGGTTTTGCATAGCAATCTTATCTATCAAAGCATTAGACTTTAATGTCAATATTTTCTGCGTTTCAGAATGAACTCCAAATTCTGCTCCATCCTGCCATATATCTTCAGCTGAGCTAATTAAAAACTCATCGACAGTATGTTGATACTTCGATTGAATCAAATACGCGTGCAGAATCGGGGTGACAACTAAGTAACTTAGCATGACAAAAAGAACAAATTTTGCTGTTCTAACATTTATATGATGACTGACCATATCATAGCGTTCCGAACATCTTTTTTAGCGGTAAAGAAACCTCAAACAATTCAGGTGTGTCCAGTAATTCGGTAGACGCAAACCACCCACCCGCTGAAACATCAGTAGCAATAGCTGTTTTATACAGGCCACTCTCTGTATTGATGAGCGGGTTAAAGCTAGTCGCAGGGATAAGATCAACTTCACCACTTTGTAAAGCGAAAGCTAGTGCTTTTCTGGAAGGATAGAGTTTGATTTGAGACGATTCTTTTTCAACAGACAGTGCCCCAAGTACCTGCATAGGTAACTGATAGCCAGAACGGCTATAAACATCATCCAACAAGCCTATATTCACAATCGACAGTTGATGCTCTTCTATTTTCGAACGTGACAACCAATAAATATCGTACTTTGGTAAAGTAGAGAAGCCTTGATAATACTTTTTATAATCTGGCGTTAAGCCAGATAGCTGATACTCACGCGCCCACAGAACATCAAATTGATGGTTGTAAACCATCTGTGGAGAAAGCTCTTCTCTCGGTAACCAATATACTGCAATGTCTTGGTATTTTGCATTCAACACAGTGTTGCCACAGAGCTCCTGAAGAAGTTGTATGGCAACGGTGTGAGTAGGAATCAAGATACTGAGCCTATCTTGTGTATGGCTTAGATTAGCGGATAACTTTACATCGGTACAAGACAGTTGATTAAAAGCCACATTATCAGTAATCGAGACTTGAGGGGTTATTATGATGATCAAAAACGTTAAAATTGATAGCGAACAGCTAACGCCATAAATTTTAGTTAGCGCGCGATGTTTGCATATAACAGGCAGCATAAGTTGCATAACAAAAACGATATCCCTATGTGTTTGTGAATAAAATACGTCATTGTTATGAAGATAATATTACGCAATCAATCTATTAATACATTCAAATCACGTTATTGTTCAGCGCGTTCGTAAAACTTAGCTTTAATATCCAGTATTTTCGGCAATTGTTCGATAAAGATAGGTACAAGGTGCGGATCAAAATGTTTTCCCGCTTGTTCTTGAAGAAATTCAACTGCTTGTTCTACTGACCACGCTTGTTTATATGGACGTACACTGGTTAACGCATCGAACACATCGGCAATTGCAGCAATGCGACCTTCTATCGCAATTTCCTCCCCAGATAACCTATTAGGGTATCCAGAACCATCCCACTTTTCATGGTGCGTGATTGCAATCGTATGAGCCAAAGCAACCAGAGGAGAGCGCGAATTAGCAAGCAAGTTTCCGCCTATCTCTGCGTGTTTTTTCATATGGTAGAATTCTTGCTCATCCAGTTTCCCAGGTTTAAGTAGGATATTGTCTGGAATACCGATTTTTCCTATATCGTGCATAGTTGCAGCCATACGCAACTCTTCGGCGGATTCTTCATCCATCCCGGCCGCCACAGCCAATATTTTTGCATAATGGCTCATACGCTGGACATGCATTCCCGTTTCATTATCTTTATATTCTGCCGCTCTACCTAAACGTTGAATAAGATCGATTTGAGTTTCGCGTAACGTTTCAATTTTAACTAAAGACAAATGCGTTTTGACTCGAGCTCTCACAATCGAAGGAATAACGGGTTTTACAATATAATCAACACCGCCTAACGCGAACCCCTTTTCTTCATCAATAGAGTCACGTAACGCTGTAACAAAAATAACTGGTACAGAAGCCGTTTCAGGCTTCTCCTTTAGGCGTTTGCACACATCAAACCCCGTCATTTCAGGCATCATGATATCAAGTAGAATCAAATCTACCGAATCCTGCTCTAATCTAACTAATGCCTCTTGACCTGAACGGGCAAACGTTAAACGATATTGATCTTGAAGGATTTGTCGCATCACTTTCAGGTTTGCTGGCTCATCATCGACAACCAGAACTCGAGGTAATTGTTTTGTATATAAAGTCATACTGTTAACCTTTTATTTAAGCGACGCGATCGCTTGCCTAATGAAATTAGACGCTGAATCAAAATCAAACTCTTCCATTGCGTTAATAGCATCGTTAATCGACTTTTTAGCTGGTGCTGGAGCGGCATGCTTGAGCTGAAGCGCTAAATCGTCTAGTAGCTCACCGGATAAAGTAGCCTCTAACCACTCTTGAAGCATATCGGCGGCCTCGTCCGTTGCTAACGGTGAATATTTTAGCCTTTGAAGCGATTTATTGTTGTCATTTGAAAGTTGCTTTAGTTCTGTTTCTAATTTGAGCCAATGCTGCTCCGCAATTTCCAAAGCACTTTCTGCTTGCGCTGGCAAATGCTCATCAGAGGCTTTCTCTAACTGACTGAAACTATGATAAAGCGGTAACAATGCAAGGTTTCCAGAGATGCCTTTCAGAGCATGTGCTCTCTCACCTAACTCAGCCCATTGATGACTGGTGAAAAGCTGTTTTAAGGTTGCAATCGCCGTTTGATTTTGTGTAGCAAATTTTGACAATTCATCCACATAGAGTGCCTCGTCTCCCCACAACTTAAGTGCTTTATCTCTATTCACAATACATGAGTGCGGTTGGTTCAGCTCATCCTTAACGGTCATATCAACATTGTTAGTTTCATTACCAAGATTAAGGACAGACGCCATTTCCTGAGTAAGTTGCGCAAAATCAACCGGTTTATTTGCAAAACCATTCATGCCCGCAGCACGAGCCTGAACGCGATCTTCCACTAACACACTCGCAGTTAACGCAACAATAGGTATGCTTTTAAGCCCTTGCTGCTGTTCCCATTGCCTAATTTGAATAGTTGCACCCAGACCATCTAAATTCGGCATCTGAATATCCATCAGTACGATGTCTGGTTGTACATCTTTATATTGAGTAATAGCCTCAAGGCCATCTTGTGCCGTAAATACCGAATGATTGTGCCGCTCCAATAATATGCGTAATAAATTAATATTTTGTTCAATATCATCACACACAAGGACTTTAAGCCGCGGTAAAATTATGACCTGAGAAGCCATGTTTGGCACATTAAGCTCACTTGGCTTCAACGGTAATTCAATACTGAAACAGCTTCCCTTACCCGGGTCACTTGTCGCTGTAATTTGCCCCCCCATTAGCTCGACTAATTGCTGCGAGATGGTTGTACCTAATCCTGTACCACCAAAACGTCGGCTCATTGAAGCATCAGCTTGAGTGAATGGTTCAAAAATAGATTTTAGGCGACTCGGTTCAATTCCGATCCCCGTATCTTCGACACAGAATCGAATCCAATTCGGTTTTTGCTCTACAGGGGAAACCGTCAAAGACACATGCCCTTTTTCAGTAAATTTAATGCCGTTGCCAACCAAATTCATAAGGACTTGTCGAATGCGGTCTTCGGAACCTTCTACGACTGTTGGCAGTTGTTTAGACATGGTTAACGTCAGCTCTATACCCTTGTTTTTTGCACTCAACCATAGAGTAGAAATCACAGTATCAACGCAAGCCGAGAGTTTGAACGGGACGACTTCTAGTTCCAGTTTGTTCTTCTCTAGTTTTGCACTATCGAGAATATCGTTGAGCAGATGCAGCAATGAGCGAGACGATTGAGAAATCGTTTGAAGGTGTTTACGGTTTTCACCTTTAATATCTGAATCCAACAATAAATCAGTAAAGCCGATAATAGCGTTCATCGGTGTACGAATTTCATGACTCATGTTAGCCAAGAAAGAAGCTTTACTTTCCGCCGCATGTTCTGCTTTTTGTTTAGCTTCGACGAGTTCCCTTTCCATGGTTTTTCTGCCTGAAATATCCACCATCACACCATCTGCCCACAATGGTTTTTGCTCAGAATCTCGAACTATAAGGCCGTTCTCCAGTACCCAAACCTCATGGCCACCTTTATGTATAAGCCGGTACTCAAGCTCGTAAGTATCACGCTCGCCCAAGTTACAGCAAATGGTACCCCACAGTTCGCGGTCTTGGCCTTCTCTAACACAATCGAGAAAGGACACGGTACCAGACAGAAATTGCTCGACACTATACCCAGTCAGTTCTACGATACCTTCACTTAAAAATACCGGGGTCCAACTGTGGTCAAGCAATCGGCGGAACGATGCCCCCGGAATGTTTTGCATTAATGAACTTAAACGTTGCTCGCTTTCACGTAACTTTTCTTCCATTGCTTTTCGCTCGGAGATATCTGAAATAAATCCGACAAATAGCGTGTCACCACCTTCTAGGCTCACTTTCCCTACACCCAAACGAACGGGAATTATTTGTCCATTGCGATGCTGTGCATAGAGTTCTCTCGGAGACCCGATAACATTCGTTCTTCCTGTATTCATATAGCTCTGCAAATAACCATCATGTTGAGCCTGTTCATGGGACGGCATCAACATTGACACATTCCGACCAACAACTTCATGTTCTTGCCAGCCAAAAATCTGGCAGGCAGAGCTGTTAATCCCTTGCACGATTCCGTGTGAATCAATTGTGATTACACCGTCTGTAGCAGTATCTAGAATTGCCTGTAGCCTCGCTTCTCCAGCAGTTTTCTCTCTAAGAAGCTGTCTGTAACGCAACTGAGAGCTGACATTTACAGCCAATGTTGAAATAAGCAGAGTGAAAATGGAGACGATAACAGCAAGCGCCTGATGGTCCTGTTCAAGCGCGATCGGAGTCGAGCATTCAACCACTTCAATAAACCGTGCCGCTTTCATCCCTGTATAATGCATCCCCGAGATTGCGCATCCCATAATAAAGGCGCTAATAAATTTGACGTGTAGCGAACTTAATGAAGTAAACCGTCTTCTCAACTGACTTCTGGCGCTCAACGCTATAGTCGCTAAAGCCACAGAAACGATAATAGATAAAATAAACCAGAAAGGATCGTATCGTAACTGCAGATCCATTTGCATCGCAGCCATTCCTACATAGTGCATTACACCAATACCGACACCGACAATCACACCATTTTTTAGGGTAATTTTTGATGTGTCAGTTTCATTGATAAGTGACTTTAAAACGATGTAGCTGGCAAATACGGCTGGCAAAAATGACAGAGCGGTGATGACGTGGTCATAGTCCATTTGGTGTGGCATCGTAAACGCCAACATCCCCACAAAATGCATACTCCAAATACCGCCAGCCATGACTATGGCGCCAACGATCAATGCAATATAACGATGCGCTTCCGTTTCGATATGCCGAGCGGTTGACGCTAATCGAAGAGCGAAAAATGATGCCATGGAGGCAAGAAAAATAGATAAGGTAACTAACCAAATATCGTAACGGCCAATAATGAGTTTATTAGGATCAAAATCAACGATAAAAAACTGTTCAAACATACTTATAAACTCATTTACCAATATACTTTTAACGAAACATACGCGTGCATTTCGAGCAAGTTACTACCGTTATAGACAAATGTTAAGAGAACAAGGTGAATTTCATCTAGTAGAACAATGCTGTAGAAAATTGTGGTTTTTCAATGTTCCTAGATATTAATGCTGACTTACTGCTGCGGACGCCTTGAACGGAATATATCCCAGCGACTATAACCAGATTGATAAACTCAGAAAGAGCCAACGTGAAACTAGAATGAAAACTAAAAATACTAATATTTTGCTTTGAGCAAATTAAGATAGGGTTAAAGCTACCCGCTAATCACTTTCATTATCATACTCACCAATTGCTTTAAGCTTTCATTAGTGGGTTTCGTCGTTGCAAACGAGCGAAGACCATAGATGTTCATAACGACAAAGTCACTGAGTAAACGGCAATCCGTATCTTGTGCAATTTCCCCTTTTTGTTTGGCTATTTCAAGCTTGGAAGCGATGCTAACCTTCCACTGCTCCAACATATCTCTAATAAGTTGTTCGACTTCTTCATCTTGCTCCTCCAGTTCACTTAATGATTTTTGCAATAGGCAAGCTTTGTTTTCTGGACAGTGTTTGAACTCGACAATGTCATGCAAATAAGCTTCAAAACCATGTAAGATTTGCTCGGAGTTAATGAAATAATTCTCAAATAACTTTGATTTTGTTACACCGTAATGATTTAACGCCGCCACCAACAACCCGCGTTTATTTTCAAAAGCACAATATATAGACCCAGGATGTAGACCTGTTGCTCGCTTTAGGTCTTGCATACTAGTTTTGTTGTACCCTTTAGCAATGAACTCATTCATTGCTGAACTCAAAACGTACTCTCTATCAAATTCTGCTGTTCTCATATTGCCTTGCTCTACTGCATATTTGCACCTGACTAGTTTAATCAGGCTAAGTGGCATTAACAAGTATTTTGAACGAACATTCAAAAAATATCTTGAATGTTCGTTCAATAAAGAGTTAGCATATGATCACAGTTTTCATTTAGGAACAAATAATGACTACAGCCTTATTCGAAACTTTTAAGCTCAATGAAAAAATCACTTTAAAAAATAAGATTGTCATGGCGCCTCTTACCCGCTGTATGGCAGATAACGATCTCGTTCCAACAGATGCGATGGTTGAGTATTACGCTAAGCGCGCTGAAGCTGGTTTGATCATATCCGAAGCAACCATTATTCGACCTGATGGACAAGGCTACCCAAACACTCCGGGTATCTATAGTGAAGCTCAGCTTGCTGGATGGAAGAAAGTCACTGAAGCAGTACACGCTAAAGGCGGCAAAATTTTTGCCCAACTTTGGCACACGGGTCGAGTCGCTCACCCACATTTTTTTAACGGCGAGTATGTATTAGCGCCGTCTGCTATTGCTTTTGATGGCACAGTACCACGTATGCGTGAACTGGCTTACACCGTACCCAAAGAAGCCTCTCACCAAGAGATCAACCAGTTGGTTGAAGACTATGCGCAAGCCGCACAAAATGCGATTGATGCCGGTTTCGATGGAGTGGAAATCCACGGAGCAAATGGTTATCTGATTGACCAATTCCTGCATTACGATACTAACCGTCGTCAAGATGAATATGGAGAAACACCGGAGAACATGTCTCGATTCCCATTAGCGGTTATTGATGCAGTAATCGCACGAATAGGGTCTGAATTCACTGGTCTGAGAGTCTCTCCTGCCGGGTACGCTCACATGGAAGTAGACGCTAGAGATCGAGCCGTATTTGACTACTTCTTAAAACAAGTTGAGAAGCGTGACTTAGCCTATCTTCATGAAGGTATGTTCGACGACAGCATGGAGTTTGATTTCTTAGGTGGGCGTGTATCGCAATATCTACGTAACACATACTCAAAGACTCTTATGGGCGTCGGTGGTTATACCGCTCAGACTGGCGCTGAAGCGATCCAATCGAACAAGTTCGATTTAGTTGCAATTGGCCGTCCATTTATTGCTAACCCTGATTATGTGTCTCGTGTTCTACATAATCAGGACCTAGTTGAATATGACGCAACAATGCTAGAAACATTGGTATAACTCACTGAAGTTATTAAAAATTGGCGGCCCTTCATGGGCCGTTGTATTATATACATAGTACTTACCTAACACTCTATTGGACAACGACTATATGGATTTAGCTAGCCGACTTATCATGTTGTTAGAAGTACACCAACATGGTTCTTTTGCCAAAGCAGCCGATACTCGTGGTATCGATCGTTCTGTGCTATCAAAGCAGATTAAAAAACTGGAAGATTCCCTTGGTCTAAGGCTTTTAAATCGTTCTACACGGTCTATCGCTCTCACTCCTGCGGGCATCGAAATCGTTAAGCAATCACAAAAACTAAAAGATTTACTCGATGAGACGAATCATATTGCCAACACCTTTAATGATGAACCAAGAGGTATTTTAAAAATATCCAGTACCGCAATGTTTGGTCGAACATACTTGAAGAAGGCAGTAAATTGCTTTTTAAAACGATATCCGCTAGTTAGCGTAGAAATTATGCTAGATGATAGAAAAGTCGACCTTATCGGCGATAATTTCGATATTGCTTTTCGCATTGGTGTACCTGAAGATTCGAATCTAGTAGCGAAAAGACTCACCGACCACAACATGGCGATACTTGCTTCTGAAGCGTTTGTAGCTCGTTATGGTTACCCTCGAACACCTGAGCAACTCGCCGAATTACCGTCAGTTATTTACTCCAACCGCTCGTTTAGCCTAGATAAAATACAACTATTTTCTGAAAATGAACAACAAACCTTTAATCTCGTAACACAAGGCCGTTATCGAGTTAATGAAGTTGAATTACTTATGGACGCAGCACAGGAAGGACTGGGCTACATTATTGTTGGCCAGATGATGTTAACTAAAAATATCAAAGAGTTAGGCCTGGTCAAACTACTTCCAGACTATCAAATATCCCTAAGAGGTGGACTATACGCACTGTATTCTCACCGAAATCAACCGCCTCTAGTTAAGCTGTTTATTCAAACGGTAGAGGACACCATTGGTACCCCGCCAATTTGGGAAAGCTACTTAAATACCGAATAACATATTAATAAAAATCATGTAACTGAAAAGCAGGTTAACCGTGCAGCCGTCATCACTCCTCTCCCCCCCCCTCTTCTAAAACGATAACTCCGCTGGCTTCTTAAATCTTCCAGTAAGTAATTATCATTTGTCATCAACTTGGGATAAATATCAACCATAATTTCCGTCTTTATTGTTGCCAAAATGTCCATAGTAAAATGCTAAATGAGACCTTTATCACACAAATAATTTTACTCATAATACTTCCCATCGAATGACAGAAAAATCTGACAACTCGTAAGAAAACATTACACCCCATATAAAGAAAGGTAACGACCATGAACAAACTAATGACAACAGCAGGACTATTACTTTTATCGTCTTCGGCATTTGCTTCTAACATCACACTACATCACGACACACAAGTATCAACAGCGAGCTACGCTACAGAAGCAGAAGCTATCGAAGCTGGTCACAATTTAGCAGATAACTATAACGTGATGAGCCAAAACGAACTGCGTTTTCAGCTGCCAGTAAACTCTTACCAAAACGTTAGCAATATCTCTG
Organism: Vibrio sp.; assembly: GCA_048259585.1. Lineage (GTDB taxonomy): Bacteria > Pseudomonadota > Gammaproteobacteria > Enterobacterales > Vibrionaceae > Vibrio. The sequence goes on from JBLXHN010000003.1 coordinate 314,795, forward strand.
TAGATAACACCAAGATTCAAGTCGAAGAATTTGCCGTGGTTCGTGGTGAAGTTAAGTACCGTGCAATCGTTGATGTTGACTACCACTTCGATGCAAAAGATACACACTAATTTTTAACCAACCCAAATCAAATCGATCACTTAAAAGGTATACAAAATGAAAAAACTACTTATTACAGCTACCGGTCTTTTACTAACAACTTCTGCGTTTGCTTCGACAATCACCGTTGACAGTAACGCAACATTCAAAACTGACGCCTACAGCTCTAAAGCTGAAGCTTACCAAGCGGGCTTTGAGCTTGCTGACTCTTTCAAAACCATGGACCAAGGTGAGCTTAAGTTTCAGCTTCCCGTGCAGTCTTACACACGAGTAAGCAATGTAGGTATTCACGATTCTGAAATAACAATTGAAGAGTTTGCTAATAACTCTGGTAACGTTGAGTACCACGCTATTGTCGATTTAGATTATCAATTCGATGCAAAAGACAACTAATAATGAGCAACCGAAGCCAATGGGAAAAGGATATCCCTCGGCTTTGCACCCTCACATAATTTTCACTACTTAAGCTTGCATTAAAACCCCTCAAATTTACATTCAGCACTAACCGCTTTCATTACTCTCCAAAACCATAATTTATTCCTTTAGAAACAGATTAGTGTCACAATAAACCGCTTCCATAGTCCATTATCAACATGTTATTCGCTAAAAGAATTCGCGCGGTTCAGGCATAAACCTGTTATATTGCTCACATTACAGTCTGAAACTTGTTGATACAACTAATACCACAAATGGATTTATAAGGTAAAACCGTGGAACTTAAATCTCTTTCAAATACCGATTTGGCTATCGTTAGTAAACTATTTGGTGCTCTATTTTATTACCCGCCTCGCGACTTCAAAGAGTTTCCGTTTGGTACTTTTTTCGAGGAAGATGAAGTTGAAACCCCTATAAAAGAAGTGAACCTTGTACTCAACAGTTTTAAGTTTACTAATCAATCGGCGCTACAAGCTGAACATGACAAATTGTTTACTTTGCAACCTGACATGATCGCGCCTCCTTGGTCATCTATGTATTTAGATAAAGAATCGATTCAATTTGGCCAATCAACTAAAAAATATTGCGAATTTATCGAGCATTGTGGGTTAGGTTTACGAGAAGATGCGTCCGACCCAGAAGATCATATTGGCTTAATGCTCATTATTCTTGGTATGTTGATTGAGGATAAACAAGAACAACATGTGAAAGAGATGTTAGGCGAATATTTAGTCACTTGGTCTGGTTTTTATTTAGCGAACTTAAGACAACATGCGTCAAACAGTGCATACGTTCAATTAGCCGAACATACTTCACGATTATTGGAGTTGCTCTGTACTCACTATTCAGCTCAAGTACTGATAAAAAATAACTATTTTCACCCCAATAAAGCTTAATCAAACAATGCAAAGAGTCTATTTAGCAGGTGGATGCTTATGGGGTGTCCAAGAGTTTATAAAATATGTACCAGGCGTATTGGCAACAGAAGCTGGAAGAGCAAACGGCACAAGTAACTCGACTGAATCCGATTACGACGGCTATGCCGAATGCGTGCGTGTAGACTTTGAACCAACGCAAGTGTCTATCACCCAATTGGTTGAATGCCTGTTTGAAATTATCGATCCATACAGTATTAATCAACAAGGAAAAGATATCGGCTTGAAATACCGTACCGGTATTTACAGTGAAAACGCCGATCATCTAATTGAAGCAAAACGATACATCAAAACGCGCGCTGACGCGGCGAGTGTTGCAGTTGAAGTATTGCCGCTGACTCATTATATCCCTAGTGATGAAGAGCATCAGCATAGATTATCACGACATCAGGAAGATCATTACTTATGCCATATACCATGGTCGTTGCTCCATAAGTATCGATAGTAAATCATAAATCCCCCCACCATAAGCCATTCACGCGGTATACCAAGCATCAACAAACTCTGGTTACTGACGATGATTAGTAAGCCTTCGATTACGATAAAGACGCCAGTTCGTATACATATTACACACATTTTGTAGGTTAATTACACCACAATAACTTTAAATGACACTCATGCAACTGCCACCCTATAGCAATCACTGTCATTTAATGCATATTCATGTAAATTTATCGCTAGCAGACCAAATAAGAGCAATTGTTAGTTTCAAAGATAAAATTTTGTGAAAAAAACTTCAAAAAGGTGTAACATCCCTACCGTTTTGGTAGTTAATTTACGTATAAAACTACCAAGATCTGTTTTCGGCTTAGAAAACAAGGATTTTCAATAAGCCAAACCGCTAGATAACTAAATCATAATTTAGCCCTTTTATTGATATGTTGGGCTCAAACAGCGGCAGAACAGTTTTGTAAAGGTTTCAAAGAGGGAGATTTAAGCCTAATGAATACGGTATCTGGTCAAGACGGATTCAACCAACCTAGTACTAACGACAAGCTGCAGCCTATCGATGTTGTGCTAATTGGTGGCGGTATTATGTCCGCTACGCTTGGTACGATAATTCAACAGTTAGAACCTCAGTGGAAAATTGAGATGTTCGAGCGTTTGGAAGACGTGGCTCAAGAGAGCTCAAACGGCTGGAACAACGCTGGGACAGGACACTCATCACTCGCTGAATCAAACTATACGCCGCAAACAGCCGATGGCGAAGTTCAAATGGGTAAAGCCGTTGATATCTACGAACAGTTTCAATTGTCTCGCCAATTTTGGGCCTACTTAGTTGAACAAGATTTGATTCAAGACCCAAGCTCCTTCATCAACAGTGTTCCACACATGAGCTTTGTCAGTGGAAAAAATAATGTTGAGTTCTTACGTAAACGCTATCAACGACTCAAAACCTCACCACTGTTTGAAGGTATGGTTTATTCAGAAGACAAACAGCAAATCGCATCTTGGGCACCACTTATCTTAGAAAATCGCAATCCAGACCAACCTGTTGCCGCTACGCGCTCTCGTTTTGGTACTGATGTGAACTTCGGTGCACTTACGCATCATATGGTGAACATACTAAAACAGAACCCTAACTTTAACTTAAGCACTCTGCACGAAGTTAAGACACTCAAACGTCAATCCGACGGCATCTGGGAAGTTAGAGTGAAGAACCTGTTAGACAATACCGTACGTACTCTACTTTCTAAATACGTATTTATTGGCGCTGGTGGTGCTTCATTAACTTTATTGCAAAAATCAGGGGTCCCAGAATCCAAGCAATATGGCGGATTTCCAGTTGGAGGACAGTTCTTAGTCACTGACAATCCAGAAATTGTCAAACAACACAATGCGAAAGTTTATGGTAAAGCACCAGTAGGCGCGCCTCCAATGTCGGTGCCTCACATGGATACAAGGGTAATTGATGGCAAAGAAGTGCTGCTATTTGGTCCTTTTGCAAGCTTTTCGAGTAAGTTCCTCAAACAGGGATCACTACTTGATTTGTTCGGCTCTGTTACTCCATCTAACTTGTTACCAATGACCCAAGTCGGACTCAAAAGTTTCGATCTTATTAAATATTTGGTTGGAGAACTGCTTCAAACCAACGAAGATCGTATGCAAGCCCTTCGCGAATTTTTTCCAACAGCAAAATCCGAAGATTGGACTCTGGTGCAAGCTGGCCAACGCGTGCAGATTATTAAAAAAGAGTCAGGCAAAAGTGGCGAGTTACATCTTGGTTCAGAACTGGTTCACGCCCAAGATGGCAGTTTAACTGCTCTGCTAGGAGCGTCACCTGGCGCATCAGTTTCAGCTGCAGTTATGCTCGAACTTTTGGAAAACTGCTTTAGTGAGCATATGGCAAGCGGTAAATGGAAACGAAAAATTAAGCAAATGCTACCTTCCTACGGACAAAAACTTAACGATAACCCTGAACTTAACCAGCAAATTTTATTAAACACTAGTAAGATTCTACACTTGTCACAAGATTTAGTAGAAGTTCGTTCCACTAACGACGAATTGCTCGAACAAGATCAGCGACCAATCGCTACATTTGCTTAAGTTCAATTTGATGGTATCGAGTGCATTTACTCGGTACCGTCCCACTATTACTTTCAAATATTTAATCACCACATTTTTATTTAAAAGCTTGAACTCACCAAACTTGTTTTATAAAAAATGGCGACAACCAAAGCATTTCTGGCCTAATTTTAAAGGTCTCCAAATTTCGCTTAGTTAGTATCAACCTACGATAAAAAGTGTAGGTATTTTCATGTCTCCGCATGGCTTTGCGTTGCGGGAGAACAAAGGGACACACGCTCAATGGATAAAGGCAGCAGAACAGTGGATCAATCACCTTCTTGATCAAAAGCCCTAATACCCATAACTTAAGCCTATATTACGTTATTTATATAAGACGATGACCCAATGGTATCTCTTTCATCCATCTAAGTTAGAGTAAATACGTTGTAATTTAGATTTCTAATCCGTATATTGTTTTATATGTGTTTGATTATTATGTAATGTGTAATTAATGCGTTAATGCACTTACAGGCATGGTCATCCCCGTTCAAGGATTGAACGGACAATTAGATGGGTGCAGTGGTTATGGATAACTACTTTTGGTTGCTAATAGCAGCGCTACTTGTATTCGTAATGCAGGCTGGTTTTCTGTGCCTAGAAAGCGGCCGCATTCGAAGCAAAAATAGCATAAATGTGGCTGCAAAAAATATTGCAGACTTCGTCATCTCAGTCATTATTTTTTGGTTATTTGGCTTCTCGCTGATGTTTGGCGAAAGTAGCTATGGCTTTATTAATCCTCTTCCTTCTCTGTTCAATGATAGTTCTAACCCCTGGAATACCAGTTTTTTTCTCTTCCAAGTGATGTTCTGCGGAACCGCGACCACCATTATGTCTGGCGCAGTTGCGGAGCGAATGTCTTTTAAAGGTTATCTGTTAATTGCCGTGGTAATGAGTTCTGTTATCTATCCAGTCACAGGACACTGGGCATGGGCAGGTGCGTACGACTCAGATAATCCCGGATGGCTACAATCTCTCGGCTTTGTCGATTTTGCCGGCTCAATGGTCGTCCATGGCGTGGGTGGGTTGCTATCTCTTGTGGTTATTATGCTTATTGGTCCACGGATTGGTCGTTTTGATAAAGATGTGACACTTCCACAAGGGAGCAATTTGCCTTTATCTGCCTTAGGGACTCTATTGCTCTGGTTTGGTTGGTTTGGCTTTAACGGTGGCAGTACATTAATATTCAATGCTCAAGTACCAATGGTACTTCTTAATACCTGTATTGCAGCAGCTTGGGGTGGTTTTTCCGCTTCAGCTTTCTCTTATTATCATCATCGCCATTTTGATGTTTCTCTTATCCTTAATGGAATCATAGGCGGTTTAGTTGGTATAACTGCTGGTTGTCATGCGGTAGGAACACCCGCAGCAATGATGATTGGCGTTGTTTCTGGAGCAATTGTGTATTGGGGAGAACGGTGGATTGTTTCCCTAAGAATTGATGATGCATTAGGTGTTGTACCTGCCCACCTCTTTACTGGCGCTTGGGGAGTTCTAGCCGTCGGTTTAGTCGGAGACCTAGAGATTCTTAATACTGGGCTGTCTCGCTTTGAACAGATCAGAATTCAACTCATTGGCATTGTTTCCATCAGCGCTTGGTGTTTGGTCATCGGCTACGTTGCCGCAAAGGCGATCAATCACTTCAACCCTCTCCGCGTATCCGAAAACGATGAACAACAAGGAATGAATGTCTCTGAACATCACGCCGCCACTGAGTTGTTGGATCTTCTCACTTCGATGAAGCATCAACAAGATCAAGGCGATTTTTCTACACCGGTTCCCGAACACGCTTTTACCGAAGTGGGTATGGTCGCCTCACAGTACAACAAAGTCATTAAACGCGTTCAAACTGAAATCTCAGCACGAGATGAAGCTATCGATAACTTCCAATCCAGTGAATCGCGAAAAAGTGCCATTCTGGATTCATCGATGGATAGTATCGTTACCCTAGACTATCAAGGCAACATACTAGAGTTTAACTCCTCCGCCGAACGCACCTTTGATATTCCAGCATCTCGAGCAAAAGGAAATAGCTTTGTTAGTATCTTTGTTCCTTCAAATTCTCAACCAAGGTTTTCTGATAGCTTAGAACACGGGTTTATGCTGCCGGAAGGCTTGCTACTAAATCGTCGAAATAATCTTAAGTTACAGCGCAAAAGTGGACACGAATTTCCTGCTGAAATCTCGATCACTTACTCAAAGCAGAGAGCCCATACCAAAGGAGAGTACGTTCTCAACATTAGGGATGTTACCCGCCAGCGCAAGCTAGAGGCGAAACTAAAACAACTCACATATAGTGACCCTCTTACTGGTTTGTATAATCGTACTTATCTTGTCGAGCGATTAAGCCGCTACCTCAGTTCACTAAATAATGCTGATGACAAAATATTAGTCTTCTTTCTCGACCTCGACAAATTCAAACGTATCAATGACACGATGGGCCATAAGGCTGGCGATGAACTTCTATGCGAAGTCGCTCAACGATTAACCAGCGTTACTCGCGAAACAGATGTTATTACTCGTTGGGGGGGCGACGAGTTCATCATTCTATTACGAGGTGAACTGAGTCAAATGGTTGCAGAACACAAAGCGAAAGAAATTCTCGAAGTCATGCGTCAACCGATAGAAATTGACAAACAGTTACTCAACATTCCTACCAGCATTGGAATAAGTATGACTAATAATTGTGAAATCGACGCTGATAAACTGATACAGCAAGCAGATATTGCTATGTATCAGGCAAAATTGTTAGGTCGTGACAACTATCAGTTCTTTGTCGACCAAATGGCGACTCGCGCCCACCAAGATTTTCGCTATGAACAAGATTTACGAGAAGATATCAATAACGAACGCTTCTATCTCGTGTTTCAACCCAAAGTAACCAGTAGCGGACAAATCATCGGAGTAGAAGCACTAAGCCGATGGAATCACGTCAAAGACGGTAGTATTCAACCTGATGTTTTCATTAAGATCGCTGAAGAGTCTAATCTAATTAACGCTTTAGGAAATCGTGTAATTCAGCTTGCACTCAAGTTTTTGAGTCACCTTCACACCAATAGAATACCGATGACGACCGTGTCGATTAACATCTCTGGAAAACATCTATTATCAGATGAATTTGTACCTTATTTAAGGGCTCAGCTTGAACATTCTGGAGTTAGTGGTCAATGGCTCGAAATAGAAATCACAGAAGGTGTTCTGGTGTCAGATATTAATCGTTGTATTGAAGTGATGTCTCAGTTGCATGACCTAGGAATATCAATTTCGATTGATGATTTTGGGACAGGTTATTCCTCATTAAACTACCTTAAACGACTACCAATTAATATTTTAAAAATCGATAAATCTTTCGTTGATGATTGTCATAACGTGCAAGAAGATGGAAAGATCTGCTCTACTATCATTAGCCTCGCAAAAAACCTGGAGCTCACAACTATTGCAGAAGGCGTTGAAACAAAAGATCAATTAGAGTTTTTATTGAGTCAAGGTTGTCAGTATTTTCAGGGTTACTATTTCTATGAACCTTTATCGGAAAACGCCATACGGGCCTTACTAAAAGATGATTCAATTGAAATTTATTCATCAAAGTTCAATTGATTTGAGGATAAATTTATGTTGAATATAGCCAAATAAACTTTATCAGTGATTTATTGCTTTCAATAGTTGAGTCACCATAAAGCATTAGTTTAGAATGCGGTACATTTATCTATTTCAGGTCACAAACAATGAGCGAAAACAACTCAAAGCCTGCACTACCCGATCACCTATCTGGTAATTCACGTAGCCCTCACTTCGTTGCTGAGTGTTTCGAACACCATATTGGCATTCGTCTTAACGGTAAAGAGCGTACTGATGTCGAAGAGTACTGCATTAGCGAAGGTTGGGTAAAAATACCGTCACCAAAAGCAAAAGACCGCTGGGGCAATCCAATGCTGATCACGCTCAAAGGCGAAGTTGAAGCATTCTATAAATAGATAGCCCAAGTACATAGAGTCATGGGCTCTATGTACTCTTCACCATGATTCATCAAATTGCATATAAAGCCATTATCACTCTGCTATCCTGCACGTTTCTCAATTTATTATCGGTATTTGTTCTGAAATAACATATTTCACTTCCCTATTGATATTGCGTTTGCGTTCAACGAACAACGATATAGACATTCTCAGAGCCAACCTGTGACTGTACATCCTATGGACTTCCCGCCCAAGCTTTACTATTTCTGCCATGAAATTTTTCGTTAAACGTTTGCGTAATCGCTAACCTTCTATTTCCTTATTATTGAGGCTTTCATCACACTTTTTATCTTGGTATATTAGCGCCAATTAAAAAACTTAGACCATTCGAGGCATGGAGCTCCCTCATTTATCTCACGACGAGAAGATTGGTACCGGCAATACCACGTCCGGCTAAATAAAGAGGGTCAAGTTATGGATATGCAAACAATTGAAATTATGGGTTACGCTGCATCTATCATGGTAGCTATCTCGTTAACTATGAAAGACATCGTGAAGCTTCGTGTTCTGAACTTTATCGGTTGTACACTGTTTTCAGCTTACGGTCTGATGATCGACGCTTTACCAGTGGTAGCAACTAACTCGTTTATCGCTGTTGTTAACGTTTACTTCTTAGTAAAAATGTACCAAGAAAAGAAAGCAACACAAGATCAAACGGTTCAAAACATCGCATAAGCATTACGTTCGCGTAATACCAACAAAAGAGAGCCTTAGCACATTGCTAGGGCTCTCTTTTTACAATAGTTGAAACAATTTTGTTTAGATGAATGAGTATCTTATACCGAGATACCTACTCATCAGCTTCACAGTATTTCTCTATTACATAATGGTTAAGTCAGAAAAACGATACCAGCCAGATTCCTGCTTACCGAGGTTGGCAAAATTCAATCTTGCATCACCATGGTTATCCACTAGTGCCAACTCCAAATAGTAGTGCCCTCTAGCGATATCCTTTGGCAACGTCAAGCTACTGTGAGTTTCATGCTTTCCCGGTAACCACGTTCTTACGTCATAATGGGAGCTACCCACAAAAGCAGTTTCGCCATATTCGTTGACAAGTCGATATGCTAAATAACGATGTTGATAAGGAGGCGCGACCCCCTCGTTAACGAACAACGCATTTACATTCAATACTCCACCCGCATTCAGTTCGATTTGGTGATTCAATGTATCTAAACGCAATCGATAACCAATTTTAGTTAACGCCTCATTAAGCAATGGACGATACTCTTCAGGAATAGGCTTAGACTTTAAGTTCAACGTTGATGCATGATGACCAATTGCCCAATCAAGGCTTTGTTTCACCTCTTCATAGGTATAAGCTTGAGTATCCTTCCAAGTTTCCATAGTGCCGCAAGTTTCTAAGCTTATCGGTCCTCTTTGCCAACTGGTTTCAAAATCTGGGTCGTCAAGCTTAGCTTGTTCAATACGATATGGGTAATCATCACGCATATGGCTCCATGATTCGGAGAAATGATGCCAATCTCCCCAACAGTCTGCACGCCAACCCGCACCCTTTTGAGTTGCATAAGCAAGACTATCACCCCCACCGATCAACATGACCTTTGGCGTTTTAGGGAAAGCGGCGAAATGTAAGTCTACCCAACGATTTAACTCTTCCTCGGTGTACTTTTCATGCAATGGCTCTAAATCAGAAAAATTACTGTTATGCCATTCCCCCCACGAACCAACCATGCCTATATCAATATGGCTTAGATTAGAATTTCCGTCGTAACGTTTACCAAATGCATTTAACATTTTTTCTGCGTAGTAAAGATACAAACTGTCATCTAGGTTTGGAATAAAAGTGGTATGATCTTGTGTCCAATAGCCACTAATGCCTTTATCTATAAGCCATTGCGGTATCTTACTACCACTTTCTGGCTCATCTGCGGTCATAAAACGAAGGGCGACCATTTTGGGGGGAGTTTCGTGGCGATTCTCAATCAACAACTTGTCGATAACATCAAATGCAAACTTACCTTCTTCAGGCTCAATTTCGCTCCAATACAAACGGTAGTAATCAACACCTGCATCCGGATATTCATCATTGGTTAGAGTTGATCCCCAATTGTCATGGAAAGTTTCAACGCCCATCCCCGGGTTAATCACGGGCCCTGATAACGAAGAAGGATGAAGCGTGATGTAAGTCTGGTTGTTTAAATCAACCAGTTCACTGTCTGTATTTGTATTGTCTGTACTGGTTTCAGTATCGGTTTCAGACGTTTGATCATTCTTGTTGTTTGATGGATTGTTCTCTGGCTTTTTAGCGTAAACCGAACTTAAAGGCAATGTCATCATCATTGCCAATACAACCGCTTTAACAGGCTGCATTCTCATATAAACCTCTGGGTATTATCACTTACATAAATAGTCCTTTAAACCAATCCCAAATTCCTAGGGAAAATCCTTTAAAAATATCAATTCCTAATGCTGACTTAATCAAATAGAGAGCCAACAAAGCAAGCAGACAGACAGAGACCACACCCATCAATATCATGCATGTAGCAATAACGTTCCCCAACGTGGAGTGCTCACGAACGCTTCGACGCATATCCCTTCCGAATAACAACACGAAATAAAAATGTTTGCCGAACCACGGGAAAGTTTCACGTATATCAATTGAGTGGCGCGCACCTAAACCCATCGACTTTACTGCGGCTTCTATTCCACGCTTTTGTTCGTCACTTAAACTACTTGCAATATCTTCGTCTAGTGCCTGATAAAAATGGTTGATGACCCTATCTGATTTATTGTTTGAAGACACGGAGTGTTTTCCTACTATTTTCGATACACCGCTAGTTTTTTATAAACTTCGATGGTTTGACCCGCTATTTTTTGCCAATCGTATTTCTCCAGATATTCTGCATAATCCACCGCATCGGCTGGAGGTAGATGAGTGAGTTTATCGGCTAAAGCATCGACATTTCCGACCGGAAAATAACTTTTCTCATTTAGACCGACCTCTACGTTTGCGGGGATATCACTTACCAACGCTGGTAATGCATAAGACATCGCCTCTAGTAAGGCGATCGGTAAACCTTCATGATATGAAGGCATAACGAAAAGCCTTGCCTGAGAAAACAATGCTTTGAGCTCATCTCCTTTGACGAATCCAGTCATCTTCACACCCGGAGTGTTACGTGCTTTCGCTTTTAACTCTGAACTGTAAAGTGTTTCATGGTCGGTATCACCAACCAACACGAGTGGCTGTACCAATCCAGATGCGGCATAAGCATCTATCAAATCATGGAAGCCTTTTTCTTCCACAAAACGTCCAACCGCAACAATATAACCTTTCAACTCTAACTCGTGCTTGGCGAGAATGTTCGAAACAACATCACTTGGTAATGGCTCTTGCGGCAAAACCCCATTGTAAATTAAATTGGCATCAAATCGCTGGTACTTATCTTTGAGGATATTATTGATCACATCCGAAATCACAATCACCTCGTTGGCCCACTTTGCAGAAAATCTTTCACCCAATTTAAGAATTGTCCTAGCAAAACCTCCCCATTTCTGACGATCATAATCAGGACCATGATGAGTAAATACGACTTTCTTGCCAAGTAGACGTAATAAAGGCACCACCAACCCCGGACCAATGGCATGGACATGAACAACATCAGAACCATCGGTTAAAGTTGAAAAAACAGCGAGCGTCGAGTGAATAATCGCTTCTAATGATTTCTTTTGTGGTGCCCATACCGCTCGAGTGCTCACTCCATTATAGGTTGAATGCTTATAATCAACATAAGGTGAACGAGCAATGACACAAACTTTAGCCCCAGATTGCTTAACGATTTCAGGGTAAAGGTGCTGGCAATGGGTTTCTACACCGCCCAGTACATCAGGAATACCTCGCGTACCTAATACCGTAATTTTCATTGTCATTATGCTTTCTCACTTAATAATTCTTGGTATAGGGCCATCAAAGCATTTTCATGCCTAGCCAACGAGTATTTGTTTTCTAAGCGCTGACGCGCATGAATACCCAATTGTTGTGAAACCATCGGGTCTTTGGCAAAACTATCCATCACCGCAGCAAGTGAAGTCGGGTTGCCCGATTCAAATAATCGGCCTTCAATGCCTTCTCGAATTTGTTCTGGTATACCACCAATATCGGCGCCGATAATCGGCTTACCATACGCCATAGCTTCGATGACAGACATTGAGCAGTTTTCATAACATTCAGAAGGAACGATGACTGCGCTACACCGCTTGATTAACGTATGAAGCGCCTCACCGCTTTGGAAACCTAGAAACTCTATATTGTCGTATTTTGCTACCAATTCTTGATATAAAGGCCCATCCCCAACAATTTTTAGCGGCAATTCTTGGTTCGACGCCTGATAAGCGTTGGTCAGAGTGGCAACCCCCTTTTCTACACTGAGTCGCCCTAGATAAAGAAAGTAGCGGCCATCTTCAACACCTTCTCGATCGACATGTTCATCAATGCCATTCACAATAACGTCAATCCGACTATGAGGCAGTTTTTGGCGAATAATATTGGCAAGAAACTGACTAGGTGAAACGATAACATCTACTGCTTGATAATTTTTTGCCAGTGCTTGATAACTTGCCTCCAAAGACAACAAAGCGCTCTTAAACAGTGACCCACCCTGACAGCGATACTTAAAAGCGTTCCAAACAGATCCTTGTAAACACGCTTCACAAGTATGCCCATCTCGGTACATGGTATAGCTTGGGCACGCAATTTTCGTATCATGAGCAGTAAGAACTGTTTTGCACCCCATAGCCTTAGCCACTTTAATAATCGAAGGTGTCAGCTGATGATAAATATTATGAAAATGAACAATTTCTGGCTTCTCTTTGCTTATTAGCGCCTTAAGTTTTTCACACGCTTCACTGTTATGAATAAAGTTAACAGCGGTAGTTAGGCGACTAAAGAGACTCTGCTTACCATCATGATAATCAACATTCGAAACAAAGAAATCACTGTATTGGGACGCGATGTTTTTTTCATGTCGCATGGAAAAATCAATGATTTGCGCACCAGAATGCTTTAGCATTTCTCTTTCTTGAAAAAAAACGGTTTCGGCCCCTCCTTTCATAAAGAAAAATTTATTTACCAACAAAATTTTCATTGCTCATCTCCGACAATCATTCGATTTTCAGGTGCGACATTAGGATCTTTCAAACGGCTTCCGATAAGGCCTCTAACCAGTCCGGCAGAGAACACGCTCAAGTTGACAACACTCTGTATGGCGTCTCGCAACGACTTATTCTTAACCGCTTTCAATGTAAAGAACCCAAGTAAAGGCAATATCATCAATGTAATTAGTTGCACGTTAAATGATAGAACCGAAAGCGCCAGTGCGAACAGGTATAAGGTGAATATTGCTTCATTTTTTACAACATGAAGGGCATCTTTAAAGTGTGGCTTGCCCCAAGCACTCTTCAGTAACTCGCCAGATGCAAACAAATAACCACTACGCCAACGATATTTCATCAACTCAATTGAAGACATATCGTAAGAGGTATGAAAAAAATACGGAACCGCTAAACGATGTAGCTTATAACCAGCATGTTTCAATCGCATACCTAACTCTGCTTCTTCATAGGCATGTAAATTACGATTCGTTAGGTATCCAATCTTTTCTATCGCTGACTTACGATATAAACCACCACCACCGAGATGTCCTGTATCACCCACAGGATAAATCTTATGTAAACGTTGCTTCCGAGATTTAAATTCGTAACTGGATGCGTCATCCATTTCGACCATTCCTGCAACTCCGGCATATTCTTGATGTGATTCAAGAAAGTGAATACCTTGTTCGATGAAACCTGAAGCGAGCTCCATGTCGCCATCCATTAAAAGCAGAAACTCCCCTTGAGCATAGAGGTAACCGAGTTGGTGACCCACTCCACAACATCGCTCATCACCGTTTTGCAACGACACCACTTTTGCGCCATTAGCCAGAGCAATAGCTTGAGTATCGTCTGCCGACAGACTATCCGCGACGATAATTTCATGCGGATAATGAACCATGTTTTCACGAATACTCGTGATGGTTTTGGCTATACCCGCCTGCTCATTGTATGTCTTGATAATGACACTGATTTTGATTTGTTCACCCATAGGAAGGCCCACTGGTAATTAATACTGACTTCCGAATCACTAATGCTGCACCTATCGAAAAATAGAATAAAAACTGAAGCATAGGTACGATCATTAACGTCTGACTATAAGGCGTACTCAACAAACCCGCGAAACCGAATGCAATAAACGCCGGTTGAAATGAAAGTAGCCGCACATCTTCTACAGCAATCTTCTCTCTAGGAATTCTTGGTTTTGGCATGGCGATACGTAAGGCATACCCTACCACAGCGAAATACAGCAAAGTCCCAATTAATCCGGTTTCCCAAAGCAACATGCTGAGAGAAGTCGAATCCAAAAAAGCGTTGAAAATAATGTTTAAAAAACCAGGAGCAACAGTACTCCCCCGGTTAGTTGCGTTAAGCCCATAGCCGAATAGCTGGCTTGGTAAACCATACAGATCACTCTGTTCTCCCCAGAAGAAAAGCGTTGTCATCCTGCCGAGTTCACCTGTTTCCATAATGTAGTTAGGGTCGAAAACATAAGAAAGAGAGTCAATAAAAATTTGAAATGCACCTTTATCTGAGCTTCCAGCAAACGCAGACGAATACGATGCGGCTAACAACATAATAGCAATTGAAATCAATCCAAACAGACCGCCAACAATCATTACAGCGGTTTTTAAATCTAATCGCTTCATCCCCGCTAAATAGCTTGGTGAGAACCATACAAACGCCAATAAAAAAGGAGAAAGCAAAATCACAAATTTCACTTCACCCAAAATACACAACGAAAATGCGGCAATGATATGTATGCCGGTGTTCATTTTACTCGCAAGACCATGCTTATATTCCGAAAGTTTAAGAAGCATGATTAATAAACAAAACAACCCCATAGCTGCGGTGTTTCCGCCTTTCATTGGGTCACCACCAAACGTACCGACGACGGCATCCCATTTTTCATATTCGCCACGAAAAGCTACTCGTTTTGGCACAACCACCAGTACTTGATATAAAACCACAGGAAACTGAATATAAAACACCCAGTACAACGCCCTGGTTATGCGATATATCTGTGACTCACGACAAAAGCCCAGCAACAGGCAAAACATGATCAGCGATATGGCCATCTCGTTTTTCATACCAACAATCGCGACTTTTATCCCGCTCTGTAACACGGTTGATACCAAAGCAATTGCGATAAAACAAACAAACAACAACAGAAGCACTCGCTCTTGACTATCGAGATAAAAGTCGCTGTAGCGAGTTTGCATCAATAACAGCAAAACCATTAAACACGTCATTAAAAATGGTAACCAAAGTACGGATCCTATTCCCGTAAAGTACTGAACAACGCCGCAAAAGACTAAGGTTGTTAAGGTTACTACTTGTAAATAAAACCCACTGTTTAAACTTAAAGTCACTTGACCTCCATACCATTACGCATGGAGCGTGCTCGTTGATTCACCCTCAAATAAATGAACCCATAGCGCACCGCTGAAAGCACAGCATAGGCCATAACAGAATAAGCGTAGTCAGAATAGAAGTAAGGCAGTATGACAAACGCTGCTACCACAACGGCGAGCTGTTCAATTTGGATACGAAGAAAATACTTTGGCGAACCAAACACCAGTTCGATGACTGTCAAAGGGCAAATTGCTAAAGCCGGGAACAAGTACGGCAACATATAACGAGATGTTGGAATAGATTCTACCCACTCATGACTCACCCAGTTTCTGCTACTGGCAAACTCCATCACCAGAGGATAGAAGATAAATACGCCAGCGGTAGCAACTAACCCTAAAACGAACAGCAGTTTTCTGACTTTAACAAACTCAGCAAAATTAAAACGTTGATGACGAAAATCTAGCGACCACTTAGAAAAAATCGAGTTTCGAACAGCGTTCCCGACAATCACTACCGGAGACAAACAAAAACGACTCACAATCGCAAAATAGCCCGCCGTCACTGACGAAAACCAAAAATTAATTAATACGGTCGGTAAATTACTGTTCGCCATCGCTAACACTTCAGCACTGCCAATATTGAAAATGTGCTGCCTATTGCGTTTAAAAAAAACGACATTAGATTTCACAGACCAATGTTTCCACTCCATATGCCGAAATGGAAACGAGTAGCTCAACCAACATAGAACGATTGCGATTAGCGCACTTGCCCAACTCCAGTACAAGAGTTCTGCAGTAGGTGTTAATAACACACACGCTAACATAATTGATGACGCGGTTAGACGCTGAAAGGCCAGTAATTTCATTTTCTCATCACGCAGCAACAAGTTTTCTGAAATCAGAATCCAGCCATGAGCCAGCGTCAACAAGTAATACAAAACAAACGGTTTATCGAACAACCAAACCACAACACCAGTGAACGGCAAAGCGATAATCAATGATTGCAAAATACAGAAAACAATATTCTGCACTAGGTGCTCATCGTGTTGTTTGGGAATTAGAAGCTGAGAAGCAAAAGTACAGACCTGTGCACCAATCAGCACAATACTATAGACCATGGCATAGATACCGACTTCATCCATGCCATACCTATTGGATACAAACCATATCGAAGACGCACCGATGATTTGAGTGAGTATCGATGAACTAGCTATGGTTGATATGCTTTTGAGCAACCCCATACCGGTCACCCCTCAGTTAACAGTACTGAAAATTCACCTTGAAAGATAAACTGCTTACTTTCTTCGCTTTGAAGGTTCTCATCTTTTACGCGGTTTAATACTGCCCCGATCGTTGTAATTTGAGGATGAGAAAGTTTACTTATGTCTTTACGTACCTCATTTGAAGCACGGTTCTCTGCCTGCACTACAATAATGACACCGTCAACGACTTGTGCGATTAACTGGGCATCTTTGTTATCACTTAAACATGGTAAATTGACCACTACACGAGCGTAACGCTCTTTGAGCTCAGACACCATTTGCGAGAAGGCATCACTCGAGAAAAATACCAGTGGAGACTGTTCTAACTGACCACGGGGTAAGAAATCACAGTGGTCACCTAACCGAACGATAAGCGTATCACCATTATTATTATCCCATTGAGCAACGCCGAATGGTTCTTCAACTCTGTTATCATCAACGGCGATAGTCGACAGTGAATCTTTGCTACGATAATCCAAATCTATTAACAACGTTTTATGATTGAGACTTAAACTTTCAGCAACCAACTGTGCTATCAATGAAGCTCCCTCTTTTTCACTAGAAGCCACCACGCCAAGTGAGCGTGTGCTTGGTGCCATTAGTTCAACTGTCGTTTTAATCCCATGGAATGTTTCAAATGCATACTTATTCGCTCGAACTAATCGACAAAGTTCAGTTCGAGAATACGCTCCACGTTTTGCCAGTTCAGGTAAATCGGCTAACGGCGTTAATCCCAATTTTTTCGGCACCTGATCAAGGCTATATATTTTTCGGTCCATAGCAGTACGAACAATGACATACAATGTCGATAGGCAGAACGACAGAATACATACCATAATCAGTAATAATGGCTTATTCGGTTTTTGCGGTCGTTTAGCAACAGAAGCAGGGTCATAAAGCACTGCATCGGGTTCTCGATAAGTTAATGTTAAGTTTTGCTCTTTACTACGCTCAAACAGCTCTTTGTATAACTCTTCCGTTTTATCAAGATCGGTTTTCATCGACTCATACTTGTCGCGTTTGGCGACCATCGATTTAAAATCGTTTTTTTGATTCTGTAGTAACGCTTTGTATCGATTCTCTTTAGTTAGTTGAGTTTGATACTCTTTGTACAAACCTATTTTTAATTCTTCAAGTAATTGACGAGATTGAGCTTGAATTGCATCAATTTGAGCTTTTGCTTCTAGTATTTTGTTGTGTCTTGGCCCATAACGATTTTGCAGTTCGAACAACAATCGCTTAGCTTGAATCATTGCGATACGCAAATCTTGAAGTTGTGGATGACTAGAAATAGCGGGAATAGAGGCAACATCTTCTAAAGGTGCGTCAAGATTGCGAACCACTAATTCGTATTGTGATTGCGCCAGCATTCTTCGCTCAGTTGCGTTAGCAAGGCGCTCTGAAGCTATACTCATCTGTTGTGTTTCAAAGCCATCGATACCACGATAGGTAATCAAGCCTGCTTGATTAAGGAATGCTTCCATCTCCTTTTTCTTCGCTGTTACCTGATTTTTTAACTCCTCCATCTGTTGTTGGTTCCACTGCTGCGCAGCTTTAACCTTCTCGACTTTTTTGTCGATGGTATAATCTATAAAAGCTTGAGCAACACCATCAGCAATTCGCGCCGCTTCTTCAGAATCTTCTGACTCGTACGAAATATGAACCAACTGAGTTAATCGGACTTCAGTAAACGATAAATGTTTCTTTAGTGTTTTAAGCGCGGCAGCGATACGTTGAGGTTCGGATGAGGGCAGCTCTTTAATGGAGTCCGTCATTTCGACTTGACCGTTGTAGTGTGGATCTTCATGTAACTTAAGATCCAAAATCGCTTTCTCTAAAACAACTCTTGATTGCATTAAGTTAAATTGAGTTAAGTAGTAAGGTGCCCGTGTAGAGTCATATCCATCGACTTTCTCTAGAGGTGTCGCATTATCTTCTTGAGCTTTTATTAATACTGTTGCGGTAGAAACATAATGTGCAGACATGCGTGAAACGAGTGGATAACAAGCGCCTGTCGCCACAACCGTAAATAATAATATTTTCCACCAATGTTTCTTTAACGCTTTAATAAACGGCAAGAATTCAATCGTGCTTTCAACCTTTTGGCCATTTTCAACCATACCTAATGCCATATTAGAAAAAACTCTGTTCAATGATTACGGTATCGCCTGGCTGTACAGGATGAGTGAGCTCAACATCTTCAATGAGTTCATTTGACCCACTTTGACGAATATTTATATCGTCACGGTCTGCACGATCAGTAAAGCCACCCGCTATTGCGATGGCCTGTTCAACCGTTAACGCAGGGTGGTACTCATATCCATTAGGTGAAGTAACCTCACCAGAGACATAAAACAGACGAAACGATTCCATATTAATAGTCACCATTGGGTTAATTAGGTAATTCCCCCTCAACCGATCTTCAATCTCTTGTTCAATAGCGCTGATAGTACGACCTGTAATTGCGACTTCTCCAATATAAGGAAAGTTAACAACACCAGATTTACTTACTTTAAACTTCATTGACATATCAGGTTCGCCATAAACAATAATGTCTATTCGGTCCCCAGTTCCCAACAAGTAATCGTCTAACGCTTCTTCATTCTGTTTATGTTGCTCAGCTTCGACAGACGAAGCCACACTATCCGGTTCACCCTGCTCAATCTCTGCCATGGCTGACATTGATAGAAATACTGTGAATAACAATACAAGCCATACTCGCATCTATATCTGTACCTTTAGCTGAAACTCAATCATCGATTGCTGGTAACCCAATCGTCTAACAATAGAATATTGGTCAAACTCACCAATGTTTAAAATATCGGTCTCTTCATTCGACTTGAACTCTTGCCATTGATAATTAAGTTCAAAACGAATCGAAGGCCTAAAATCATACCCAAAAGCAAATTTCGCTGTCTTAGTTTTGTCAAAACGGTTGTTATCTTCCATACGATAATCTTCCGTCTCATATTCATAGCTTAGTGTCGTCGTTAATCGATCTACCCACCAATGATGTTTCCATGACACTCCATAAATACCATCAAGAATATAGCCACCTTCTTGCCTTGGATCTTTCACTCTCTGCGCTGAATGCAATGTCCAAATTGAATGCTTAAGCGGTTTCCATTCAATAGAAGCATCCCAATTAGCACCCAAAAAACTCTCTGACCCATCATTTTCAGGAAAGGTTTTGTATAAAGCGGCGATATCAGCTTCGATGGTTGTTTTACCACTACGTACACTTTTCACGCCAAACATTAAGTAATACTCGTCACTATTTTTACGCATATTAGCTTCATAACGGCGACGATTAGTAATAAAGCTATATCGGAAACGACTATCATCACTATACTGATCAAACAGCTCTATAAGTCCGGTCGTTTCCTGCCATTGCTGTTCAACCACATACTGATAAAAATCGTTATTCGCAGCTCGAATTTGATCGGTATCTTCATAGTCGAATGTTTTAGTTTGCAACATCACATCCAACTTACCACGACCTTTCGGGGCCCCATAACTGTATCGTAAGCTGGTATTGAACTGCGAAAACTGAGCGCCATCTTGCTCAAAACCGTATTGATTGATCTGACTTTGGTCAAATCCTTCAGTTAGTCCAAGTCCCCGCCCTTCTTCACCGTAACTTTGCTGAACATTCCATTTCAGTCCGTGTCTCAGTCCATATCGCCAACTGCCGTCGAACATCATAAAATGCTGGTCAGAATCATCTGGCGAAGAATCTTCATAACGATTGTAATCACCTTGATAAAGAAAAAGATACTGATCTTCACCTCGCTCACCCATTGCTTTTACTTCAGGAGAGACTGTCCAGTAATTCGCTTCAATCGCATTGTTACTATCAACCTGATGGGTCACATTGTCGTCGGAACCGTAAGAGGCTCCGACCCTACTCTGAAAATCAATGCCTGCAAGACCAATATGCGATTTTGGCGTTAAATCCGCATAAGCCAACGGAGCAACCAACAAAAGCCAATAACCAATAGCTCTAGTATGCTGTTTCACTCACAAAACCTTTAAAAACGGTCAAGAAAATAATTTTCAAGTCGAGCCACAACGTCCAGTCATGTAAGTATTGAATGTCGTATTGAATGCGCTTTTCCATTTTGTCGACGGTTTCTGTTTCACCACGGTAGCCATTAATTTGGGCCCAACCGGTAATTCCAGGCTTAATTTTATGACGAATCATATAGTTATCGACAATTTTTCTATATTGCTCATTGTGCGCGACAGCGTGAGGTCTTGGACCAACAATCGACATCTGCCCAGTTAATACATTAATAAATTGAGGTAACTCATCCAATGAAGTACGACGGATAAAGGCACCAAACTTCGTGACTCGTGGATCGTTCTTGGTCGCCTGAGTGACAACGTCACTATTTTCCATCACCTTCATTGAGCGGAACTTCCACACCTTGATCTTCTTACCACCCAATCCATAACGATCCTGCTTAAACAGTACAGGGCCTGGTGAGCTCATTTTCACGCCAATGGCTACAGCAATAAGAATCGGAGAAATCATCAAAGTAATCATTGAACCAATGATGATGTCTTCAAGACGCTTTATTACCGCTCCTACACCATCAAATGGAGAGCCAAACACACTAAACATCTGTACGCCATCTACAGACTTAATGCTAGATACACTGAGATTGTAAGTATAGAGATCAGGGACTAAAAAAGTATCAACGGTGCTGTCAGATAACTGCTCTAGATACTGACGTATTCTGTCTTTAGCCACCATAGGTAGCGCGACGTAAACTTCGTCCACTTCTCCCTTACGAGCCAACTCCAATAGAACGTCCACCTTCCCCGCATAAGGAGTGCGTGTAAGGTAACCAAATCTATTCTCACCACGGTCATCATAATATTTCAATTCGATGCTTTTTGAGTTGTATTCTTTTAGCAAGGAACGCTCTGCCGCTAATCCGCCTTTAGTCATACCGATGATTGCGATACGTTTTTTAATATTATTGACTCGACGATACGCTCTTACCACTAACAATGGAGTTAAATGAATAACAAGCAATACCATAAAAAGTAGCAAGTACCAGGTATTAAATACACTTGGCGTTAAATGACTGATCTCAACGCCATCAACATTGTGAAAAGCTAATCGGACAACTTTCATGACGAGGCTAGCAATCAGAAGTGTTAAACAAATACGTTTGATTGATGAACGAACCCTACGTATTGTTCGATACGAATATAAATGACAATATTCACCTACTAATAAAAATATCGTTGAGAAGATAAAAGCAGCCGTAATATCGATTGCAGTTTCGTGTTCACCTAGCAATTTCACTAGTGCAGACATGGTTAAATTAATAACCAAAAAATCGACAATTTTTAGTGCCGTCGCATAACCATCGTCTGCGATTTTAAGGACTTTACTTGCTGCCATTCTACACTCGCCTTAACTTTCCAACTTGTGACACGGATTCTACATCAATAGAACATACATATGAATCATGAGTTATATGTAAGCTTAGGATATGTGTGATAAAACGACGCAAAATTCTATTAATAATCTTTTGATATTTTTCTTTGAGAAGTAAATAAACTGTCACAGAAAACTTCGACAAACGAATAAATAAACGAATAAAAATTACACTTGTTAAATAATTAAACTCAATATAGTTTTGACGAATACTCGCCGACCTATCACACTGAAATGATTATCTATTGTTGGTATTAATTATTCTACGCCTTTTTGTGTAGGTTTTTTCCTATATTTTCAACGTCACAAAATCTAAAATTCTTATTGATCATTTTATCAGTCAAATTGTCCGTGAATTGCAAAAACAAAGTAAAGATAAGTACTCTGTACAGATCAATGTTGAAGATTACTCTTAAAAACTGCAATACATACAGTGAGTTTCTTTAAAATGTTCATTGATAACAATAGAACACATTGACATATAGTGACGAAGAATGAATGTATAGAGTTGAGATGAAGGTAACAGTTACAAAAAACAGTGATAAAAACCAATGGGGAAAACAGAAATTTAATAGACAACCGCATCCTTGGCGTATCGCATACGATAGACACTAAAAACGCCCACAAAAATCAATCTGGGCGTTTTTACTAAAGCATCAAACAACATCCGTAACGTTGATATTTCTAATAAGTACAGACGTTATTCGATACGGCTTTTACAATGTTCTATCGCAACTTGTAGTAATTCAAGTGCCGTTTTTTCCGAATCCACTAATGCCGCTTCAGAAGTCGTTAAAGGAGTGACTCGCTCGCCCCACTTAATATGGCCAGCTCCCCACGTTAAGCCCGCACCGAACGCCGCTACAAGTATGTTGTCATTCGGCTTGATTTTTCGCTGTTCCAACGCTTCGCAAAGCGCAATTGGCACAGTTGCTGCTGAAGTATTTCCATAATGTTGAATATTAATGAAAGCTTTATCCTGACTAATACCAGAAACATCACAAAGTGTCTGAATGATACGGATATTTGCTTGGTGCGGTATCACTACATCGATATCTGAATTAGTTAATCCACTGTTGGCAAGCACTTGTTGCGAAGCTGCCCCCATACCCCGGACCGCTCGTTTAAAGATATCTTTACCAATAAAATTGAAATCCCAGTAGCCATTATCTGCCGCAAAACGATCCATTGCGGTACCAAACTCTGGCACGGCCAAAATATCACGGCCTTCAGCGTCACAACCGATTTGCGCTTGTTGTAACCCTAACACTTTTTCAGTGCGAGAAAGCACAGCTGCACCCGCACCATCGCCAAACAGTACAGCTGTATCACGTTTTGTCCAATCTAGATAGAAAGACAAACGCTCAGCACCAATGATTAATGCATGTTTATAGCTACCCGCTTGGATCATACGTGTCGCAGTTTCTAAGCTGTATAAAAAGCCCGTACATGCCGCGTTCATATCAAATGCCGCCGCTCCTTTGTTACCAATGTTCTGTTGAACTTTAGACGCGATATTTGGAATCAGCGTATCAGGTGAGCATGTTGCTACGATAATCAGGTCGATATCACTTGCTTCTAGCCCAGCACAAGCAAGCGCATGTTTAGCGGCAACGGTTGCCAAATCAGACGTGTTTACATGGCTAATGCGGCGATTCTCGATACCAGTTCGAGTTCGGATCCACTCATCATTTGTTTCCAAGAAGGTACTTAAGTCTTCGTTAGACAGCGTAGCTGGAGGCAGGCACTTTCCCCAACCAGTAATTTCAGCAAAAAATTTGGTCATTGTTGTTCCGGATTTATAGTCGTTATCTATTGTTTTATATTTCGTTGCCCCAAGATATATAAGTGAACTCAAGATACAGGATTCTAAGCTTCATCAATAAGTTCCGGTCTAGCTTAATAACGCTAGAAGTGGCATCCTCTTTCAACGTTATTGAGCGCAGAAATGGGCTCACTGATGAACTCCCGAAGGGCGAGTCTTATTCGCTGAACAAGCATCTTGAAGTTACTTGAGTATATCCTAACAGCGGATAGTGGATTATACGCTTATTTACACTGTAGAGTTAAGTACAACAAAAAATACAATCAAAAATGAGAGGAAGCCTATGTCAACCTTCAACACTCGCTGCCCATTCTGTCAAGGCCTAAACCGAGTACCAGTGGAACGTGTTACCGAAAGCCCCAACTGCGGTAAATGCCAACAACCACTTCTTGATGGAGTTCCAGTTGAGGGCACTGAAGCAAACTTTGAATCAATTTTAAACAGTAGCCAACCTGTCGTGGTCGACTTTTGGGCTCCATGGTGTAACCCATGTGTTGGTTTTGCCCCTGTATTTTCAGATATAGCAAGCGAGCGCAAAGGAAGCATCAGGTTCGTTAAAGTCGACACAGAGAGTCAACAAAACTTGGCCGCCAAGTTTCAGATAAGAAGCATTCCGACCGTAATGGTATTCAAAAGCGGTCAACGTGTTGACGTAATTAATGGCGCGCTACCAAAATCTCAATTCGACCAGTGGCTTAACCAAGCACTGGAAAAATAACAGCCCATCTAAAATACAATTAAGTTGGCATTTTGGAGCAATCTATGCCAACTTAACTTAGTTTTTCACCCACCTTTTGCACGATAAATAAATTTAATCGTGAAGATCACAATTTTTCGTTTTACCTTTTAGTTCTCAAGTCTCATATTCGCCGAAAAATTCTCCTATTTTCTTCTATTTTGAGGCGACGTCGTTGGAAAACCTGCTGGAAACTGCTCCCGCACAGCGCATCACTGTGCCTGTGATTGCTTTGACATTTTATGCTATTGCGTCAGGCTATTTAATGAGTTTAGTTCCGCTCATGCTGCCTTTTTATGATATCGACAGTAATCTTGCCAGTTGGTTAGCAAGTGTTTTTTATGTCGGGTTGTTGCTTGGTGCCATGTTCGTTGACCCCGTGGTAAATCGTGCTGGTCACCGTAACGCATTTATCACCTTTTTAACCGTATTGTTGATTTCAATTCTAGCACTGCCATTAATGCCAACTTCAGTCGTCTGGCTGGTATCACGTTTTATTGCAGGTATCGCCGTAGCGGGTATATTTGTTGTGGTTGAATCTTGGTTGCTGCACGGAGATCCATCAAGCCGAGCGAAACGACTAGGAATTTACATGGCCGCTCTGTATGGTGGCTCTGCCGTAGGACAATTGGGGATAACTTATGTTGGTATCAGTGGTTTTCTACCATTTGCATCCATCTCTGTGATATTAATTTTAGCATCGGTAGTATTGTTGTTTGGTAAAACGCAACAACCGACGGTAGAACAATCTATTGCTCTTTCTTTACGTCAGATTGTTAAGCTTAACCAAGCCGCTCTGATGGGATGCTTGGTCTCTGGTCTTACGCTCGGTGCAATTTACGGTTTGATGCCTGTAGAATTAAATAACCGAGGTTTAGACACTTCCGAAATGGGAAGCTTACTTGCCCTAGTAATTCTGGGGGGGATGTTTGTTCAACCAACCGTTCCTTGGCTATCGAAATTTCTTGGTAGAACACTGTTAATGGCTTTTTTCTGCCTAATTGGTTCCGCAGCGGTGATACTACCGTTACTAGATGCAAGCACAAATATTCTAGCTATCAGCTTATTTCTACTTGGTATGGCAACATTCGCGATTTACCCTATCGCGATTAACCTGGGATGCGACAAGCTCAGTGAGCAATACATTGTATCTGCAACACAAGTGATGTTGTTTAGCTACAGTGTAGGTTCTGTCATCGGCCCAATTCTAGCTGACTATTTTATTGAATTAGGCCAAGGGGTTCTTGGTTACCTATTTGTGATTCAATTAGCAACTTGCTTGTACATGCTACTAGCCAGTATCAGAACTAAACAGCAGCTTGTTGCTGGGGAATAACACTTATTTTGACGCTTTGAGCCGTTTGTGACGGTTTGAAGCGTTTTTTTCTATACTTTTAGGAACCGCTTTTTGTTCATGTAATAGATGACGAATAGCCAAAATGGGATGTGGAAGTAACATGCGCGGTCCCGAATAGCGCATAACCGCTTTCATAGTTTGCTTTGGCTCTGGCTTATAACAGTGAATAGGACACTTGTTGCAAGTCGGTTTATTTTGTCCATAAGGGCATCTGTCAAGGCGAGTTTCGGCATATTCACGTAACGAATAACATTCACTGCATAGATCAGTATCAGTGCCATGATGACGCTTACAGTAGAGTCCAATCATCAATGAAACCGTTCTAAATTCTGTTAATAGAGAGCCTGTTAAAATACTACTTTTGTTTTTCACAATGTCATCTCTTTAATTCTTCCCTATTGAGCTTATGATACAAAACCATTAAGCTCGCAGCCCTAACGTTTTCCAGTAGATATCCACTATGAACCGCAAGAAGAAAATCAATCAAATTCTAAAAAAGAAGCTTAAGAAGCAAAACTCAAAATTGCATAAGAGCAACAAGCCTCGCTATGTTTCTAAAGCGGAGCGAGCCAAAGTCGAAGCTGAAGAAGCACAAAGCACTCAGCCTGAAGCGACGACTCAATTACCAGAGTAATAATCCTTCATCGATAGGAATGTATTTATCCGCGGCTTCGACCAAACTGTTAGCGGTTAAACCCGGAACCCCATACACTTCCACCTGCTTGTTGAAACGATGCTGAATTCTTTTAGCAAGCAGGTCAAAATCACCATCACCAGAAACCAATACAATTACATCAGCTTGTTCAGCAAGCTCTATGGCATCAAGTGCAATACCTACATCCCAATCCCCTTTCGCACTTCCGTCTCGACGTTGTATATAAGGCTTTAATACTACTTCGAAACCAATTCCGCGTAGGATATGGTGAAACTGACGCTGACCTGTATCTTTGCTCGCAATAGCGTATGCATTCGCTTTAACAACCGAACGACCATCAGTTACTTTTTGCCAAAAAGCATTGTAGTTAAAATTAAGTTGATATCGTTCCTTACAGGTATAATAAACGTTCTGTACATCAACAAGAATTGCGATTTTTTCCATATTTGCCTTCAGCTTTTCCGATTTGGACCATTCATTAATTGAGCAGCCAGATCGCTATTGATGGCCAGTCGACAATGAAATGTTACCTTACCACACTCAACCACAATCCACATGCATTGCTAGTCGTTAACAGCATTAAGTGGTCATTTCAAACACAATACGAATAAAACAAGTTTCGGAGAAACAAGGCTGATAATAAGTCCAAAAAGAAATGAGCATCTACAAACCATCAATAGGCCAGGCTGGCTTCTACTCTGCCTTATCAGTTTAACTTACGTATGATTTAATTAATAAAACATACAGCCTTAAGCTGAGACATTGATGAAAATGGTTGGAATAGGAGATTCAAAGAAAAGAGAAATGGAGGCGCGTCCCGGAGTCGAACCGAGGTCCACGGATTTGCAATCCGCTGCATAGCCACTCTGCCAACGCGCCTTTTGGAGCGACACACGAGGTTCGAACTCGTGACCTCAACCTTGGCAAGGTTGCGCTCTACCAACTGAGCTAGTGTCGCATTTTGTATATGGTGCCCCGGGCCGGACTTGAACCGGCACGACTCGAAAGTCGAGGGATTTTAAATCCCTTGTGTCTACCAATTTCACCACCAGGGCAACGCATACTGCGATGGTGACACCATCTTTCACAAGGCTCTGCCCTGCGAACGAGACATACTTTAACTGATTCATTTATCTGGTCAACTATAAAATCTATATTAATCAATCAAATGGTGGATAAACCGTCATTACAGTATATAAGTCACCCAACCCGAACAACAAACCACCATAAACGCTCTTTAATTCTGATAATGCTCGTGTCAAAAACAACTAACATGGTGGGTTTCGTTTTCCGCAAAGACTCGAGGGTTTTTATTCACTGCAATTCAAGGCATAGTGAATAAACCATTCATTGATTACGTCCGTTATGAATTTTCCAAAGCTCTCGATTCTTGATTTAGCACCCGTCTCAGAAGGCAACGATTTCAACACCACATTTCGTCATTCTGTATCCCTTGCTCAACATGCTGAAAAATGGGGTTACACGCGTTTTTGGATGGCGGAACATCACAACATGCCAGATATTGCCAGTGCCGCGACTTCTGTTTTACTCAGTCATATTGGTGCCAACACGCAAACTATTCGTCTAGGCTCAGGTGGCATCATGCTACCCAATCATGCTCCATTAATTATCGCGGAGCAGTTTGGGACACTAGAGGCTCTATATCCAAATAGAGTAGATTTAGGTTTGGGTCGCGCCCCCGGAACGGATCACGCGACAATGCATGCTCTAAGACGCGAACCAGAAAGAATGGACCCTGATTTTGATGAACTTCTAGAAGAACTCCAGTTCTTTATGGGGCCAATATCCGATCACCAGCCAGTAAAAGCATTTCCGGGTAACAACTCGAAGGTCCCTGTTTGGTTGTTAGGTTCTAGTACATATAGTGCAAGGCTAGCTGCGATAAAGGGGCTACCTTTTGCTTTTGCAGCCCACTTCGCCCCAGATGCCATGCAAAGAGCATTGCAAATATATCGAGATAATTTTAGACCTTCGGAACAACTGGACAAACCGTATGTGATGATCGGTGTCAACATTGTTGCAGCCGAATCAGACGAACAAGCTCAGTTTCTCGGAACCACAGAAAAACAAAAATTTCTATCAATGATACGCGGCGGTCGCACTAAGTTAGCTCCTCCGGTGAAGAGTATGGAGCCTCTTTGGCTAGCACACGAAAAGCAACATATTCAAACCCAGCTTAGGGAGTCCATTCATGGCAGTCCCGAGACTATCAAAAAGAGACTCGTAGACCTAGTAAGTCGAACTCAAGCTGATGAAATTATGATTAATTCCATGATTTTTGAGCACGATGCCAAATTACATTCTTATCAATTATTATCTGAATTATTGTAGTTCCAACGAGTTGAAATAACGGTTGATCGAATAGGGCCCCGCTTCATCAACCGTTATTACAAATTAGCCTCTCCACATCTATCTCATCGGTAATACACCTCAATTTTTTTCAACGACCCAAATCGCAAAACTCGAACAAAAATTGAAAAACAATCATTTTTATGTACAATCGTCCGCTTATTTACAGTGTTGTTAGTACAAAATATGCACTAATTGTTTGGACACAACATAATATATCAGGGAGTTCTGATGGAACTATTAGAATCATTTTTTGGGATAATTGGGGATCTGACTTGGGGATGGGCGCTTGTTCCTTTTCTCGTCATCTTTGGTCTCTTTTTCACTATTGTTACTGACTTTGTTCAGTTCCGTTTCTTCAAACGCATGTTCCGCGTTTTATTAACTAAAAACCAAACGGCAGATAAGAAAGCCATTTCTGGCCGTGAAGCACTATTACTTTCTATTGGTGGCCGTGTCGGTGGCGGTAATATTGCGGGTGTTGCTGTTGCAATCACATTAGGTGGACCCGGAGCCGTATTCTGGATGTGGACGATTGCTCTTGTTGGTATGGCAACAAGCTTGGTTGAATGTTCCCTTGCTCAATTGTTCAAAAGAAGAGAAGGCGAAGGATTTCGCGGTGGCGCAGCACGCACTATCATTCATGGTTTAGGTGAAGATTACCGTTGGTTAGCATACCTATACGCTATCTGTTTGATTGCCTCTTTTGCTATTGGTTTTAATGCTTTCCAGGGTAATACTGTTGCTGGAGCTGCTGCAGACAGCTTGGGAATTGACCGCATTTACACCGGTGTATTCTTAGCTGTTGTGGTAGGTTTCATCATCTATGGTGGTATAAACCGTATTGCTAAAGCTGCAGACGTAATTGTTCCTGTTATGGCTCTAGCCTATGTTGGTATCGCGCTGCTAATCATTGTAATGAACATTACTGAGATTCCGACCGTTATCGCAACTATCGTTAAAAATGCCTTTGGTATTGAAGAAGCAGTAAGTGGTGGTATGGGTGCAGCACTAGCGCAAGGTCTTCGTCGTGGTTTATTCTCAAACGAAGCAGGTTTAGGTTCAGCACCAAACGTCGCTGCGACAGCAGATGTTAGTCACCCTATCAGCCAAGGTATTACTCAATCACTATCAGTGTTCATTGATACCATCATCGTATGTAGCTGCACTGCATTCGTCATCCTATTAGGAGACGTTTATGTACCTGGGGCTCAAGGCATTGATGGCGTCGTATTGACTCAACAATCGTTAGTTTCACATCTAGGTTCATGGACTCAGTATTACTTGACGTTTGCTATCCTACTGTTCTCTTTCAGCTCAGTGATTTACAACTACTATCTTGGTGAAAACGCATTGACGTTTATGTCTAAGAGCAAGCTGTCTGTGCACATTCTACGCGTAGCCGTTATCGCGATGGTATTTATTGGTGCAGTCGCACCAGCAGCAACATCAGTATTCTTCTTCTCAGATCCGATGATGGGAATCCTTGCCATCGTCAACTTGTTAGCACTAATCATGTTGTTCCCAACAGCGATTCGGTTATTGAAAGATTACCGTCAGAAGTTGGCTGAAGGTGCAGAGCACCCAGAGTTTAATCCAGACGAATTCCCTGATTTAGATATCGACCGTACTGCTTGGGTTTCTAAAAAGTAAACTATTTTTAGTATTAATTGAAAGCCCTGATGTTTTAACATCAGGGCTTTTTTTCATATCAATATCACCATTTCTTAGCTAAACGTCCGATGATGTTAGGATGGTAATGCCAACAGTGATCAAACATGCTCATCAACTGTGGGTTCCCATAACGTGACAAACTTATCGCATGAAAACGGTTTTTTTTACGCTTAAGAGATTCCACTTGATTCAGCATAACCTCATCTTGCTTTGGTGCGATAAAATCTGAAATAACCACTAGATCAGCATTCTTATATTTACCTTCAGACATCATCTCTACCGACTGTTTCAGAACTGGTGCTAAGTCCGTTCCCCCGTGAAATGAATAGCTCAAAAAGTCACTGACTTCACGTAATCCATCTTGCTTAGTTAATTCATAAGTAATGTGTTCAGTTGAGAACAGCATCACGTAGCAATCGCGATCATCGGCTAATGCTATCTGCATAAGCGCATAAGCCATTGCCTTAGCACACTGTTCAGGGAACCCGTTCATAGACCCTGATGCATCGACACAAACAATAAACGGTCCTTTTTCAATATCTGCTTTACTATTTTCCGGCTTATGTGCTTTCACTTTACGCAGGGTTCTGGACTTACCCTGGACTTTATAGTTCATCAATCGTTTATCGATAAGGTGTTTATAAAAAACCACTTCAAGCTCAGGATAGGCTAAGAAGAGCGTTTCATTAGGTAGCATTTTATTAAGATCGTCACTTTCGTGAATGCCAACAATATCATCGGTCGCTTCATCGGACTTTTCTTCTACCATCTGTAACTCTTCATTTGGGGTACGATTCAGCGCAGGGTCGTCAACTTCGCTGGCCATCCGTCCCAGTTTTTCAGCAATATCTTGTAAAGTTTGATGTTTCTTTAAGAATTCTGCATGACGTTTCATGACCGTTAAGTCATTGCGGCTTAGCTTAGCAGCCGCCATATCCCACAAACGTCCGACACTGTTTTCATCGCCAGATTCAGTAATGTTGTCCATATTACGCATGGTTTCCATACGCTGATACAACTCTTCTAATACCTTCTCTTTACTGTTTTCCAACTCATTAACTTGCGCCTGTCTAATCGACACACTTAGTGCTTTATACCACTGATCACAGAAGAAATGAGGAAACATAGGGTTGTTGACGCTTTTGTTATCTTCAATCAAACGACGTGCCTGAGTGTAAAACGCTGAATGCCACTCTAATTTATTGACCACACTATCTATTTGATCAAAAAAGGTGTTTTCATCCCAATGAATGACTTCTTGATAAAGTGCCAGCTCCGTACGGAAACGTTCGGTTTCGCAAACCTTTGTCATACGTTTTTTGACTGAACCACGCCATTTTGCTAGGTGATTTTTCACTGACGATCGTACCCCTTTACTTTCTCGGGTAAGCATCAATTGTGAACGCGCAAGTAAATCATTAGTCGCGGTTTCTATTACACCACTATCAGCAATCAATAGTACAAGCTCGAAACCATCTGCCCCTAACATAACGAACCCTTACTCAAAGAACTGATTGAGGTTACGGATACGTTGTGCGCTTCTGTTGCACTGCTCAGACGTTGCATCCAGTTGCTGTTGCAAACTGTGTAACGTCGATTCCATAGCGGTCGGGATCTGCGGATCAATAAAGTTATGAGGTAACGCCCCATGGAAATTAGAACGAACTTGACGCAAATGATGTTCCGCCTGTTTAAGTTGAGCGAGAGACTGTTCCGTTTTGGTTAACCAGTCTTGATACAAGCTCTCATTCAAGCCTTCATTCGTCACCAATGCGACCATAACGGAGCGATTCGCGATATCTTTAATCACCAGATTGTTTGCTGCATCGACATCAAACTTTAATCGGCACAAGTTAGCATTCTGATTGACATAGCCATAGACTTCGCCCTCCCCATCTTTGATCACTCGCTCCAAATCCGTATGTGCGATGTAAACCCATCGAGAGTCGCCTTTTTCAGATTCTGACACCGACATGTTACTTTGCAGAAGTACAAGCTTATTAAGGCCTGTAGCACTGCCTACTTGATAAGATTTCGCACCTTTAATGTCGTATTGGTTAACTTGCTTTTTCTTAATTAATCCACTCGCAGTTTCCAAAGACAACATCATGCCAAATTCTGATTCGATTTCTTCCTGCACTGAAGAAATTTCCTCACGACAAAGATCCATTTGTTGCTCAACTTCCATCTGGTCAAACGCGTATTTCAACGCAAACTCTTTAACCACATCATGAACAACTTCTCTCGACTCGGGACTGTTCCACAGACAGTCCTGGAGTAACAGAATATCTAGAGGATTGACAGAATCGCGGCCATTAAAAAAAGCACTGGCTTTTAACAGCTTGACCGATTTTTTCCATCGACGATCAGAAACGTACATTTCCGAATTAGACAACGGTCCTTTTTCAGTCGCAGATTCGATCATTTGCTTAAGTTGGAACAGTTTTTCAAACACTTCATCGTTGAGCGTCAAACTATCGAGTTGCTTTTGCCAAGAGTGATATTCAAGGTCGGTAATCGCCAACCCATCAGGAATCTGAGCTTCTTGTGGCGTCCCTACTGTCAACATCGATTTAAAGTTTTGTTTGTTTTGAATGCGATTCACAAACACTCGCACCAACATTCGGTCATAAAGTGCCTCTAAACCACTATCTTCATCAGGGAGCTCATTGGAGGCGGATATTAAAAGACGCATTGGGACGTGTTCTATATCACTACCATTTTTAAAGGTTTTTTCATTCACAACGGTAAGCAGTGTATTCAATATTGCTGGACCCGCTTTCCAGATTTCATCAAGAAACACCACTTGCGCGGTCGGTAAATAACCTTCCGTTAATCGAACATATCGCCCATTGTCTTTTAATTCTTGAATACTCAATGGGCCAAACACTTCTTCAGGTGTTGAGAAACGAGTCATTAAATATTCAAAATAACTACTATTATCAAACGCTTGAATTAAACGTTTGGCAATTAAGCTTTTAGCAATACCTGGAGGACCAAGTAAGAAAACACTTTCTCCGGCCAATGCCGCAAGTAAGCAAAGTTTAATCGTACTTTCACGTTCATAAACACCATCTGACAATGCTTGAGAGAGTTTGTTAATACGTTCAGATAGCAACGCCTTTTGTCCATGAGAAACATGGGAAAGTTGAGTCATTATTGCTCTCCTAAGCGGGCTAAAACTTTTTCTTACAAAAAAGTTTACACACTTGTTATCAGTTTGTTAATACAGCAATTTAAAATTGCGCAAGACGTTATATCAAACGAACTTATACTGAAACATGATGTAACCATAGTTTGCAGTTTTATGACTAAGCGCTCAGTTATTCATAAAAAAAATATACCAAATACAAAGAATGTCATTGAGTGCATATAAACAAATACGCTAAGGTAACGCAGTTCTCCATTGCCTAACTGGCTTTAATTCACCTACACGATAAGTTGCATGAGCAAAACGATACATTCATGGAAAAGCATTTCTTTAATTGAAGAAGAGATCTCACTTCCGACAGGCAAATCGATAACCCACACTACAATTGCTCACCCAGGAGCCGCTGTTATTCTACCAATCACAACAGACGACACTATTGTTTTAGTTAATCAATTCAGACCTTCGTTAAAAAAGTGGTTACTAGAGTTACCAGCAGGCACAATTGAATCAGGTGAAATGCCATTAAATTGTGCTCGCCGTGAGCTTGAAGAAGAAACCGGATACAGCTCTACAAATTTAACTCCATTGGGACTGTTTACGCCATTGGCCGGTTTTTGTGACGAAATTCAGCACCTATTTGTTGCTACGAATCTAAAAAAAACAGCGCGGCTAGATTGCGATGACGACGAGGTAATCGAAGTGCTTGAACTGTCGGTCGAAGAGATTGAGCAAAAAATTAAAGATGGTGATATCACAGATTCAAAAACGATTGCATGTTTATATAAAGCAAAATTATGTGGTTACTTATAAGGATTAACTATGGACTTTCGCTCTGATACCGTAACTATACCAACACAGGCTATGCGTGAAGCTATGGCCAATGCGCCAGTTGGTGATGACGTTTATGGTGACGACCCTACCGTCAATGATCTAGAAAGCTGGGCGGCGCAAAGGCACGGTTTTGAAGCGGCACTTTTTACCACATCTGGCACACAAGCAAACCTATTGGCACTAATGAGCCACTGTGAGCGTGGCGATGAGTATTTATGTGGCCAACAAGCCCATAACTATATGTTTGAAGCTGGCGGCGCTGCTGTACTGGGATCAATCCAGCCTCAACCCATTGAAAATAATCCTGATGGCACTTTGGATTTCAGCAAACTTAAAGCTGCAATTAAACCCGATGACTTTCACTTTGCTCAAACTCGTTTACTTAGTTTGGAAAACACCATTAACGGTAAAGTACTTCCTATGGAGTATCTAAAACAAGCGCGTGAATTTGGTGATCTACATAGTTTAAAGCTGCACTTGGATGGAGCTCGCGTTTATAACGCAGCAGTAGCGCTCGATACGGATGTTGCGAACATCGCTCAATATTTCGATTCAATGACCATCTGTCTATCAAAAGGTTTGGCCGCGCCTGTGGGTTCATTGCTGCTTGGAAATAAAGAGTACATAACGAAAGCAAGACGAATTCGTAAAATGCTGGGCGGCGGTATGCGACAAGCTGGAGTTCTTGCTGCTGCGGGTAAAATTGCATTAACGGAACAAGTTGGTCAACTAAAACAAGACCATGACAACGCAAAACATTTAGCTTTGGGCCTCTCTAAGATACCTGGCTTTTCACTCAATCCAGAATGGGTTCAAACCAACATCGTGTTCGCAAAAGTCGACTCGTCTATCGACATACACCAACTAGCATTATCTTTAAAAGAAGAAGGCATAGTGATTTCACCCAGCAACCCAGTTCGATTTGTCACTCACAAAGACATTTCTAGAAATGACATTTATGTCCTGCTATCAAAGTTAACTTTACGCTTAGCAAACGTCTAGTCAGAGTGTCGTCGCCTTGAACGCGGATATCCCCTTCTTTTTTACGTGAAAATATTAGCAAATTCTGGTAAAACATCGCCCATAAACCAAAATGATAAAACTGATATGACTGACAAGAAGCAAGGGCGACGCAGCGCTAATGACGCCTACAAAACAAAACTTCATATTCTAAAAGAAGCCACAAACTTGTTTTGCCAACTGGGCTATGACCGCGTATCTCTGCGTAATATTAGCGACAAAGCCGGAATCTCTCATAGTCTGATCCGCCATCACTTTGGTAGTAAAGAAAAGATTTGGCGTTATATCAGCGATGGTATCCATCACTACATGGAAGTTTACTTGCGCATAGTCTTGGACAATATTCCAGAAGATACTCCTGTTAACATCAAACTTTACCAATTTACCATGCGCCTTGCCGCACACGGTTTAATTGTTCAGCAGCCCATACAGTTCCTTGCAGACACCGTTCGTCAGGAAGGTGAGATGTTCGATTATTTCATCGACACTGCTGGTGAAATTGAAAATATCATCGAAGGTTTGGCAGAGCACTACAATCGCGAATATCCCGACGACCAAATAAAAGTGTGGGAAATTAAATGGCAAATGATCATGTACACACATAGTGCTGCAAGCCTTGCCCCATTTTTACAAGAAACCTGGGCCGACGAACTTGATAACTTCGATGATTGCCTGTTACGTCACTGGTCACTGTTCAATGAAATCATGGCCCATAAGTTTCATATCAATGATAAAGACATCATTCGTCCTAACAGTGTAAAGGAATTGGTGTATCAATTTGATTATGACTGGGAAGATGAATGCGCTAAAAAAGCGGCAAAATCAATGTAATAAAAGGGCTGATGATACGACAATCAGCCCTTTTGTTTTCAATGAACTTATATAAACGGAATGGAGACTATTATTTTTTCTTTCCGCGTCCTGCATGTATTTTCAATTTTGCTTTCATTTTACGCTTTTCTGATGAGCGACTATTTCGCCTAGCGGGTTTACGTTCATCAGCCACGGGTTCCACTGTTGGTTCAAACCCCTGCAGCCACTCTTGTGGTAGACGTTGATCGAGTAACCTCTCCACCGCATGCAGTAAAGGCTCTTCATCTTGGCTCATCAAAGAAACGGCAAAACCGTTTTTACCCGCTCTGCCTGTGCGCCCAATCCGATGCACGTAATCCTCGGCTTTAAAAGGCATGTCAAAGTTGACAACTTGCTCTAGCTCTTCAATATCTAATCCTCGAGCTGCAACATCTGTCGCGATCAACGCGCGTATTTTACCTGACTTAAAGTCATCCAATGCCTTTTGTCTCGCTCCTTGACTCTTATCTCCATTGATAGAAGCGGCTTTGATACCATCCAGTTTAAGTTCTTTAGCTAATGCATCGCTGCCCTGTTTAGTTTTAGTAAACACTAAAACTTGTTGCCAATTGCGTGAACCAATTAAGTATGCCAGTAACTCACGCTTACGACTTTTATTCACAGGATAGACCATTTGCTCTACCGTATCAGCCGTTGAGTTACTTGGTGATACTTGTATCTCTATAGGATCAAGCATCATCCGATACGCCACGGCTTTAATTTTTTGGTCAAAAGTTGCAGAGAAAAACAAGGTCTGACGAGCGCGGTTAAGTTTACGGAGTACTCTTTGAATATCAGGCATAAAGCCCATATCTAGCATTCGGTCTGCTTCATCCAAAACCAACACTTCGGTATTGCCTAAATAAAGTGTTTTCACATGAGCGTGGTCTAAAAGGCGCCCAGGTGTCGCAATAAGGATATCCGCCCCACCTTTCAAATTTTGGGTTTGAACCTTCATACTGGTTCCACCGTAAGCGGTAACAATTTTCACCCGATGACTTCCCGCATAAGCGGTTAGATTATCAAATACTTGTTGAGCCAACTCGCGTGTGGGAACCAGAATCAACGCACGAATATCTTTGCTGATTCTGTCCGCCAATGTTGGATTTTGAATAAAACGCTGAATCAAAGGCAAACCAAACGCTGCAGTTTTACCTGTACCAGTTTGAGCCCCAGCGAGAACATCTCTTCCTTCTATGACTTCGGGAATCGCTTTTTCTTGGATAGCTGTAGGAGTATCAATCCCTAACTCGTTTAAGGTTAAAACTAAATTAGGCTCAATACCCAACTGCAAAAAAGATAGTGAATGTTCTGACATGGGAAATCATTAAACTTAAAAGATAAATAAATGTGGTTAATGCCGTCCATCAATAGGACCTCATCAAATGGCTTTGAAGTCTATCAAATTACAATACTTTTGGCTTTCCCTAAAACATCTGGATAGAGTTCAAAGAAAATGCTTTCAAAAAAAGAGTAATGTTTAACGAAACTCTGGTAACACTCTGCCAGTGGTTTCATTTTTGTACTACGTAAAGACATTCGTTGTAACGCGAAGTGGATGTTGTCTAACTCACAATACGATTCAAGCCACCTTCCTCGCCACATCCTCTCCGTGACGATTAAAAACCGCTCAGGTAATTGGGCTTCCGACTCATAGTCGTTTTTTACTTGAGTCTCTGCGAAAGTACTAAATTCCGCTAAAGCTAAGTCGTGAAAATGATGCCAATGATTAGCCAAAAAATGATCCCAAAGCATATCAAGAGCGATCGGTGAAAAACGGCGAGTTTGAGATGTAAACTTTGCCTTAGATTCAGACATCAAATAATGACTATCAGTATAAGCGTCGATCCAACGATGTAAACGAATCCCCCGCACGACATCTGCCCTATACTGATTACTCGGATCCCCTTTAACGAAATCACCCAACAGATTCCCAAGTAAATTGCTGTCAGATTGTTCAGCAATATGCAGATGAGCAAGATAATTCATGGCTAACTGTTTAAACTCCAAAGACTTCTTATAGGCTTGTTATAGTGTAATGGAACTCACGATACCAAGCTTGTTTAAATACGAGCCAAATCACGACCAGAAAAGTGTAAACTAAAACTTACACTAATGGTGCATTTATTTTACAAATCAGTTGATCTTTACTTCATACTTCTACAAAATAACGCCCATACAGATAATAAAACCATAAATAACGGTTAAATATCGAACATAAAACTCACCAAACACGACAACACAGTAAAAATAAGTTTACACTATGATGAAATCAAAGCTTTTAGGCAGTACTTTGATTATTGCGGGCACCACCATAGGTGCAGGAATGCTTGCTCTGCCACTCGCATCCGCAGGAATTGGTTTTTCAACTTCACTCGCTATCATGCTAGGTCTGTGGCTTCTTATGTCCTTTACCGCGCTATTGATGGTAGAAATCCACCAATATGCCGACAAAGATGCCACGTTACATACATTAGCTAAGCAAATTCTCGGAGAAAAAGGGAAATGGGTAGCAACATTCTCAATGCTATTTCTATTCTACGCGTTATGTGCAGCATACATTGCTGGTGGTGGTGCTCAGTTTACCCACCGTATTGCTCACTTCACTGGTGCAGAAATCAATGGCCAATTAGGGACGCTAATCTTTACGATTATTGTCGCGACGATTGTCACAATCGGTACAGGTACAGTTGATAAAGTCAATCGGCTACTATTTGCAGGCAAAATTATTGCGATGGTTTTGGTACTGACTTTCTTAGCACCCAAAGTGACTCAATCTTACCTACTTAGCATGCCCGTTGGTCAAGGACTCATTGTTGCTTCTATTCCTGTTATTTTCACCTCGTTTGGCTTTCATGGCAGCATTCCTGCAATCGTAAACTATTTAGATGGGCATACTCCTTCGTTACGTAAAGCGATTGTCATTGGTTCTGCAATCCCGCTGGTTATTTACATTTTCTGGCAACTTGTCACGCTAGGTGTGGTCAGTCAGTCAGAGCTTATCGAGAATGCCGGGTTAAATGCCCTTATTGCTACGTTGTCTCAAACCGTGCATGAATCAAATTTGGGCAACACTATTGGTATTTTTGCTGATCTCGCTTTGCTCACTTCATTTTTAGGTGTGAGTTTAGGTCTATTTGAATTTATGGGTGACTCTATCCGCAAAAAGAATGGTGGCATGAACAGAATCGCAGCCTCTGTCATTACGTTTACTCCACCATTGATCTTCGCACTTTATTACCCGCAAGGTTTCATCATGGCGTTAGGCTACGCCGCAATTGCACTGGCTGTGCTTGCAATCTTCCTTCCATTAGTTATGGTTGTGCGCGTTCGTCAACAGGCGACAGAGGGCCACTACCAAGTAGCCGGTGGTAACATAGCGTTAGTTGTTACAGGTGCTGTAGGTATTCTAATTGTCGGATCTCAGCTGATGATCACCGTTGGGATACTCCCCGCTCTGGGATAATATTCAACATCCAATCAACATCCAATCAACATTCCAAAGGCAGATATTGATATATCTGCCTTTTCTATCTCCATCCTAAATTCAGATCAACCGCTCATATTTGAAATATACATTTCACAGTTTGCAAAAATAAATTCTACATAAAGCACATAAATTGTAGGATATTGCTTACTTTTTAGGTTACTACTTTCAGGTTGGAGCAGAGATGAAAGAAGTTCAGTTTCGAACAATAGACCGTTTATTTATCAAAATGTCGATTAATGACAAAATGTGGGTGATATTTGCGTTATTTTTGGGCGCACTGGTTAGTGTTTCTACAGCACGTTACTTAGATAGTTTGAGTAATATCGAAACAATGTCGCGAATTACGGTAGAAAATAGACTTCACGGTATTGTCTCACAACAACACATTTCCTTAGTTTCTGGTCTTGAGACTCGTTCTTCATTAGCTGATACCCGCTATAACCAAGGTACAGTCACCGCAACAGCAAAAGCGGCTGATGGAAAAATCTACTCATTAACGGCTGATCTATCCCAACAAGAAACAAGCGCACGTGACGACGCACTCAAAACATTTTTGCTTTCATTTTTGTGGATCGTCCCCTTCGCTATTTTCATTTACTGGGTTACAACCTTTATTGGGGGAGCTCTTTGGGTGCTCTACACTACGACGCTTAAAATCGCCAAGGGCGATCTCACATCACGTTTAGGCTTTCATGCTGGCCGAGACGAGTTTGGAAGTATCGGTTGCGCGTTAGACGATGCGATGGATACATTGACAGATTTAGTTGTAGCAGTAAAAGACAATTCAACAACATTGAGTGAAACTTCAGATTCGTTTGCAGAAGAGATGAAAGTGAGCGAAGAGCAAATCCATAAACAATACTCTTCTCTTGATTCTGTTGCTACAGCAATGGAAGAAATGACAGCATCGGCACAAGAGGTGTCTCAAATTGCCCTACAAGCAACACAGCAAACAGAGAACGATGCCCAACAAGTCAGCACGAGTCACCTTCGCGTAAAACAAACTATCGAAGAGATTGAACAGCTAGCGGGCTTTATTTCTCAAACATCCAGTTCAGTGACCACTCTTAATGACAATGTTATTAAAATTAATGATGTCATCACAACGATTAACGCAATCTCTGAGCAAACGAATTTACTTGCTTTAAACGCCGCTATTGAAGCTGCGCGTGCAGGCGAACAAGGCCGTGGATTTGCAGTCGTCGCAGATGAAGTAAGAACGTTGGCAAGCCGCACTCAAGCTGCGACTGTCGAGATACAATCAATGATTGGTCAGTTGCAAAGTGAAACACAAAGCATCGCTGAAATTACAGATCAAACAGTCAGTCAAGCACAAACAAGCAGTCGCTTAGTGTCAGAAATTGGTCACGATGTTAACCAAATTGCGGAGTCCGCTCAGTTGATCAATGATATGAGCATTCAAATATCCACTTCTGCCGAAGAACAAAGCAGCGTTGCTAACAATATTGCTTCAGAACTCAGTGATATTCGTAATCAGTCAAATGAAATTCGCAGCGTCGCAGAGCAATCATCGCTAGGTGTTAACAATATCGTTAAAGCGACTCGAAATCTGGTAGAAACACTGAGCCGATACCGTACACAATAGTTCTTATTGCCAACAATCATGATCTAATAAAGCGGCCAATTGGCCGCTAATATACAAATAAACTTACTCTGGATAACCTTGAGGGTTATTCGACTGCCAACGCCAAGTGTCCTGAGTCATCTCTTCAAGAGTACGCGTAGCTTTCCAACCGAGCTCTTTTGCCGCTTTAGCCGGATCTGCCCAACACTCAGCGATATCACCAGGACGGCGATCAACGATTTTATATGGCACCGGCTTATCAGAGGCTAGTTCAAAGGCTTTCACCATTTCTAGTACGCTGTAACCAACACCAGTACCTAAATTATAAATATGAAGTCCTGATTGATGACCTACTTTTTGTAGAGCGGCAACGTGCCCGTCAGCTAGATCCATCACATGAATGTAATCGCGGACGCCTGTACCGTCTTTGGTTGGATAGTCCCCACCAAACACAGATAGAAACTCACGTCTTCCGACGGCAACTTGAGAAACGAATGGCATCAAGTTGTTTGGGATACCTTGAGGGTCTTCACCCAAAGAACCTGACGGATGTGAGCCCACAGGGTTAAAGTAGCGTAACAGAGTAATACTCCAATCAGGGTTTGCCTTTTGAAAATCTGTTAAGCACTCTTCCACCATCAATTTGCTACGACCGTAAGGATTCGTCGCGCTGGTAGGAAAATCTTCTGTAATTGGCACGGATGCAGGATCACCGTAAACTGTTGCTGAAGAACTAAATACCATTGATTTAACCCCAGCTTCGCGCATTGCATCAACAAGTACCAAAGTACCATTAACATTGTTATCGTAATATTCCAGTGGTTTCTGTACAGATTCACCCACTGCTTTCAAACCCGCAAAGTGGATAACAGACTCGATATCATGTTTAGCCAGTAACTCAACCATAAGAGCCTTGTCGCGAATATCGCCTTGAACGAAAACAGGTTGAACGCCGCAAACTTGTTCTACACGTTCTAACACTGAAGCCTTACTATTATATAAGTTGTCCAATATAACTGGCGTCATGCCAGCCTGAATCATTTGAATACATGTATGACTGCCGATATAACCCATACCACCAGTGACTAATACTTTCATTGCTTTCTCCAAAACCACAAAATTTAAAGACTAATACACCAATTAATCATTCCCTTCGGCATTACTGTCA
The DNA here is from genome assembly GCA_048259585.1 of Vibrio sp. Classification (GTDB taxonomy): domain Bacteria; phylum Pseudomonadota; class Gammaproteobacteria; order Enterobacterales; family Vibrionaceae; genus Vibrio. Next base: position 357,745 of record JBLXHN010000003.1, read on the forward strand.
ATAATAACAAATTGACCTTTGCCCAAACTTTTAGCTTTATACATAGCACTATCAGCGGCTTTCATCATACTATCTATATCTTCTCGACAGTACTCAACGAAATAAACCCCAATACTGACACCAACCTTTAATCGAAATTCTTTATATATAATATCCTGCTCAATTAACTTAATTAACCTTTCTGACAGAATCCTTACACTTGAATGTTCGCTAGGCGCGACGACTACGACAAATTCATCGCCCGATAAACGAGCCACTAAATCTTGGTTTCTCACTTGTGCTAATAAACGTTGAGATACCTGTTTTAAAACTTCGTCACCCGCATCGTGACCGTAGGTGTCATTGACACTTTTAAATCCATCTAAATCCAAGTACAACAAAGAAAATGGACTACCGTTTTTACGATTTTCCACGATGACTTCCTTAAGCACACGATAAAACTTAGAACGATTAGCGAGCCCCGTTAGCGCATCATGATGAGCCATGTATTCAAGCTTTTCCATCTCTTTGACATCAGAGAGATCTGAAAACATGACAACCATATCGTACTGAGTTGGAAAGTCAGGGATTGGAACAGTATTCACTCTAGCAAATAATGGCACTAATTGTCCCTCTTTATGCTGCTCCCAAATTTCACCTTGCCACTGACCAAACTCATATAACGATTGCTTGATAGCAGGCAGCAAAGACGTGAATTGAGGCCAAAATGGAACTTCATCGATTTGCTTGTCAAGCAAACTGTCACAGGTATAACCTAACAACTGTGTTACCGCAGGGTTAGTCATGGTGATCGTGCCATGGTTGTTAAGCAGTACCAAACCGTCTTTACTATTCTCAAACACGCCAGCCGCTAGACGTTGACGGCTCAATGCCATTTCGACTTCCGTTACATCTTCAACAGCAAAAAGTATTTGATCAGGTCGAGATAATGGTCTTGTGCTGATTTTTAATAACTGCTCGGGAACATATTTGTCCGATCCTTTAACAACAAAAAGTTCATCATCCAGTTCCAGTTCCATACTTAAGGCTTGAACAATTAATGACGTGCCAACAGTATCCAGAATATGTTGTATCTTTGCTCCGTAAAGTTCATCTAGATTACGATTAAAAACTCGACTCGCGGCATGATTAGATAAAATGACGGTTCCCTGTTGATCAACGACTAATAAAGCATGTTGAACGGTATCCAAAACTTCATTCGCAAACGCCTTTTCAGATTCGAGCCTATCTAATGTTAAACCCAAATGTGATTCATGACTTTCGATTTGCTCAAGCATAGTGTTAAAAGCCATCACCAATTGGCCAATTTCGTCCTGAGATTTATGTAATAGCTCCGGTTTACGCTGGCGATTTTCAATGAAATACTTCATTGCATCATTGAGTAAATAAACAGGGTTAACTATCAATTGCTGAACAAGAAAATATAAAACAAAGCCACACAAAGAAAGTATCGTTATAAAGTAAGCCGAATTTTTCAATGCCGCTTTATATATTTTTTCAAATGAACGGGTAGAAATAGTAACGCGAAGCGATGCAATTTGATCACCTTCAAGCTCAATTGGAACATGCATATACATGTAGTGTTCTGTCATGGTATATCCATTGTCGACAAGCCTACTGACGCTCAACTCATTGGGTACGGCGACATCGAAACCTTGCTTACTATAAAATGCAAATAACTTAGCGTGTTTGTCATACAGTTTTACCCTTACAACGTCCTCGTCCGCCTCAAAAGCAGACAAGATTTCTTGTGCGGTAATTGGGTCATCAAACAAAATAGCGGCATGTAAGTTATACGATACCCCTTTTGACAAAACCTGAACTCGCTCCACCAGTCTTTTTTCGTTTTGACTGACATCTTTATGATAGCTAAACCAGTGCGCGATAAAGAAAATGACGGCCATTAGAAAAAATATAGGTAAAATCAATTTGATACGTAAAGAAAGTGAGTTCATTCACTACCCCCCTTCTTTACTATCGCTATACGTAATAAACTCGCCGATATTGAATAGTTACCTACATTACGCAGGTATATTATCGGTTTAACCTTACCTTTAATATTGGCTAACTCTATAGCACCACCTTGTTCACCAATGCCTTTTCCATCACCAATGATCAGCGTTTGAGGCGACAGTGGTGTCAGTTCAGCGGATTCACTGGAATCAACGTATAAAATGTTACACTCCGGTCTTAATGACGAAGTGACGACGACGTGCAGTTGTCGTACCGTTTTATTGTGAGATATTTTGGTTAAGGTGGCGGTGATTTCTGGGTTCCCCAGTACACAGAACTGAATATCAGACATCTCATTTTCATTATCCCAGTGGATAAAATTGATAATCCTAAATAAGTAGACCGCCTTTACATCTGATGGGCTGTAGGCCGCATGAACCACATTTGTCATAAACCAGAATATTAATATTAACGCACAGTAAAACCTAGAACTCATAGGATGCTCTTACAACCCCACTCTGCTCATTCATTTCACTGATCCAGTCTGTTCTGTAGCCTTGTTTTTCACCGAGATTGTGCAAAATAAACTCAAGCTTTGGTCCATTTGAATGTGCTTGCCATGCTAGACGAGCATCTAACGCCAGATATCCAGGAACTTGAGGGTATTCGTCACCGTACTTGTTTTGGTGAGCGCGCGCCACGAAGTCTAGTTGCCATTGAGGTGTAATATTCCAAAGGCTTTGAATACTCGCAGTATGTTGACCATCAATGGCGTACCACTTCTGAAAATCGCCTGTCGATTCAGTTCCACCAGTCCATTTTCCTTCAGCATGTAAATAGCTATAGCTGGCATAAAAACGTAAATCACAGCTCACTGAATATCCGACACTTAACTCAACACCACGAGTGTTCAACTCATAATCATCCGTTAGCGATACCCCATAAACGTGTTCAGGCACGTCTAAAAGATAGACCGTATCTTTCCCACGAACATATTGGTGATTACTGAAGAAAAATGTTGAGTCAAACTCAAACCCATTTGAACCGCTGTAACGGTATCCCGCCTCATAGGTTGCAACACTCTCTGGCCGCATACCTTGATCCGGTAAATGAAGCTCAGTTAATACGGTATCAAATTTTGGATAATAGATGTTCACTGCTAGGTAGGTGTTGGTATTAGCATAAGATGGAGCGACAGAGGCTTCACCGTAACCCAACCAAACGGTTTGTTCATTGTCTATGGTATACAAACCTCTAACTTGAGGTGATAACTTTGACTCATTGGTGTGTTCAAAGTACTCACCTTTCAAACCAAAGACAGACTTAAACCCATTTTGCCAGTTCTTATCTGACTGAACGTACAGGTTAATAGAACTATCTACATCTCTTTGGTCTTGAGCATAACGTTGATAATAAGGAATATCATTGAAATTCAGATCCTCTATCGAATAATAAAATTTCGCCTCAATTAATCGATAACCTCCACCATAGGTAATCAAATGATCTTTTGTGAGCTGATAGTTTTGAGTAATATCCAAATCCAGCGTATTGGTCATTCCATCGTCATCAGACATACGATTTGAGCTGCGCTCTAACCACATCTGATAACTGCCCGTATGCGCTTCACTAAGCTGGGTTTCATAATTGATCTGAGTATAAAATGAGTAACTACCGACGCTTTGCGTTACTTCATCAACGGTATCCAGATACCCGTCTTTAAAATGCAGTTGCCACCAATCTTGGGTATAGTTGAGCTGCTCTCCTCCTAACCTTAACGACCATTTGTCTTGCTCATCGTTTGATTCGGTAACAATACCTGCCGTCTGTAATGTCCAATCTGGGTAGGCTTTATGACGATCAAACCGAAGCTGACGACGTTTATAAAATGCTCTGGTATCGACGGTATCATTAAGTTCCATACCATGACGAATACTCACATCGTAGTCGCCGCCCTGAGCTAATGTCCCTGCGACATAAGTCCCCTTGGTATCTTTGGCTGATTTGGTAATAATATTGATAACACCATTCACTGCGTTGCCGCCCCAAAGTGCAGCACCAGGACCTCGTAACACCTCAATACGTTCGATATCTTCCAACACATAATCAATGTCTGCCCAATAGACACCACCGTATAGCGGGTTGAATAGTGTTCGACCATCAAGTAACACTAATAGCTTATTAAATAAACCATCATGAAAGCCACGTGCCGAAACAATCCACTCTGCATCACTAAACTTTGACACATGTAAACCCGGAATCAATGACAACGCATCAGGAATAGAACGCGCACCACTACGAACAATTCGTTCATTACTTAGAACATAGACTGAGGAAGGAATATCAGCCAGACGCTGAGTGGATTTGGTTGCTGTTTCCATCTCAACATTAAGCATTGATAACTCTTCTAATGAAAGGCTCATTAAGTGTTCCAGAACCTGATCGTCAGCCTTTCCCATTGCTGAAATAAAAACTAACGTATATAAACACGTTATTTTGCGCATCTACAATTATCTTCCATTTGTGTAAGCTTTAATAAAAAGAGGTTAAGAGCTACAACAAAGATACAACCTAAAATTCCTGTGCTGCAGACGATGAAAAATGAGCTTTATCGCTGTTTTATTTAAAATAAACCTGTATTTTTATAAGAGCTTAAATACAAAGGACTACCGATTCACGTGAAAAAACGCACAATCACATTGAACTGCGACATGGGCGAAAGTTTTGGAAGTTGGCAGATGGGTAATGACGAAATAGTTATGCCCTGGATCGACATGGCAAACATTGCTTGCGGTTTTCATGCTTCAGACCCACATGTAATGAGTCGAACCATTGATTACGCCATTCAGCATGACGTACAGATTGGTGCGCATCCTGGATATCCGGATCTTCAAGGGTTTGGTCGTCGATCGATGTCATTCTCCGAAGAGGAAATATGTGAGCTGATCATCTATCAAGTGGGTGCTTTAAAAGCATTGTGCGAAAGTAAGAACACGGAAATCAGTTATGTAAAACCACATGGGGCTTTGTATCATGACATGATGAACAATCCGGATGCTTTCCGTGCCATCGTCGATGCCGTTTCTTGCTTCAATGTCCCTTTGATGATTTTAGCGTCCGGAAATAATCAAAACTACTTAGATATGGCCGACCGTTACGATGTGCCGCTACTTTTTGAAGCTTTTGCTGATCGAACTTACCTTGCGAATGGAAAACTCACTCCTCGTGACAGACCAAACGCAGTATTGAGAAGCGAGGAATCGATTTTAAGCCAAGTCAAGCAAATTGCTCAGTATGGAAAAGTCACTAGCTCGGATGGTGTGGTTGTCGCCATAGAAGCCGATACGCTCTGCGTCCACGGCGACAACGAAGAAGCGATCAAACTTATCGCCAAAATCCGAGCTCAATTAGAAACGGAATAAGAGAGCTTTTGAATAGAACATCTCACGAAGTTAATTAGGGCCATCGTTCCTAATTATTTCATACCAACAAATTTTGCTAACGCTTGAGGATAGCCTCGCTCGTCAGCCAGTTGTTTGGCTTTCAACTCGACGCCATCAGCGGTTAATCGCATACTGACAGGATGACAATCTTCTATAGATTGTTGTTCATCGATGTCAACCAGTTGCCAAGCGGAGGCAATTTTCCTAATAGCTTCCAAAGCCGATGAAGCTTTAACCACTTCCATCCTAGCGTAATGATTGTTTTCAAACGTCACATCTGCGGCACGTAAGGTTGCATCATCCCCAGGGATTTGCTGCGCACCATACAAAGGTTTTCCGCCAACGCAGGCACCTTTAAACTCCGGCATATATTGAGCCACATGATTAATAGCGCGAGTCGTTCTTTCGTTTAAAGCGTCAGACTGCCAACCATGATGGATCTTGTTTTGCAAATACTCTGGTAACATTGGTTGTGAAGAGTTTCGTTCAGAATTTACCAAACCATCCCTAAACAAAGTAATGTCCTCTGTCATACCATGTAATTGAAATACACCGTCAGCATATGGTGTTAATTGTGCCATTCCCCTTGGTGTACCACGTTGACCGTGAAAAATCACTTCCGGCCATTCGTGTTTGCAGTCAGCCCAGTGAGTCACGTAAGCGGCTTTAAACTCAACCAATCTTTTACGGTGAAAATTCGCCATATCGTCAACTTTACCCGTCTCGTAGCCACAAGCGTTAATCAGATAATCTGCGCTTTCAAAGTGCTGAGTACCATAAAGATCGACATAGGTCAGTTGCCATTGCTGATTTTCATACTCTGCATTGATTAACGTTGTGTGAGTTAATGTCCGGCAATTGTCCATTGCGCTTAACGCTAATTGCGCACTAGCTGCGAGACGAAACACACTCCAGCCATATTCTTGCACCATCACGACTGGATACTGAATCGCATCTAGATCGGTATACTTGGCGAAAGGAATCATCCAGTCTTCGTTTGATATTGGCTGTTTAGGCTGTGGTTTAAGCGCCAATAGTTCAAGTTCTTCCCTTTGATACAGGGAAAAGTATTGACTTGGTTCACCTAAAATTTGATTTCTAGGATCACTATCAACTAACTGTTGATAGCACATTTGAATTTTATTTAATCGAGGAACGATATCTTGAGGTGAACCAGAGTCCGTATTAGGAACAGCAATAACGGTCGGTCGCTTATTCAATGTATGTGGATATAATCGAATGGTTTCTATCGACTGACGTAATAACTCTGTGCACTGTTGTTCAGAAATTTCTCGATATAAGTTACCACCAGCATGTAAATGGCAAATGGGTGGACCATTAACTAAGCTCGGTCCTTTCTCTAGCAATAATACGTTTACTCCCTGTTCACCTAAATGAACAGCAGCAGTAGCACCTGCAACACCTCCACCGATAATAGCAACTCGTGGGGACTGTTTCGTTGACGTATCTTGTGACATTCCGCTACCAATAGTCATTTAAACTCAACCTATTCTAAAGCGAAAAAAACGTTAATAAAATCACATTTTTCACATGGAAATAGATTGAGTTCAACAAAGTTTCAATACAAAAAAAAGAAATAAAAAGCTTGACTCAGTTGACCGTGATCGCTGTTTTTTTAACCTTGTGAATAACGAATTCTCTTGTGTCGAAGACGCCACGGGGCTAACAACGAAGTACCCGTTCCAAACCTTTTAAGTTATCCCAAAGCTTATCCACCGTTTTTGTGGATAACTTGTATAATTACTCAAGGGAATGCTAATTAAATGCTTTATTTATAGGCACTAACAAACGCTTGATTAAGCTGTTAACTACTGCTGCTAATGTGCAAAACGTTAAAACAGGTAACACTAACCACATTGCATAATGAGCGGTAGGTGAAAGCTCAAATCCAAATTTCATTACACTCGCTACCACTAAATCTGCACTAAAACTCGCGACAAGGCCTGCGACTAATGCCATTAGGCCATATTCTGACCATATGGTACTGGTAACACGCTTACGACTTGCTCCAAGTGTTCGATATAGCCGAATTTCCTGTTGTCTTTGGCTCAAACTTAAGCGCAACAGTGTAAAAATCAAGAGTATACCAGCAACAACCCCCATTAGAGCAAGTACTGTAATCGACCACACAATTTGAGTAAGTAACGTTTGTATTTTTTCGCCCATTACGCGGATATCCATGAGACTCACTGTTGGATGGTTACGCGATAATTGGGTCAATAAATCATTATGTCGTTCTTCTACTCTGAAACTGACCAACCAAGATGCAGGCATGTTGTTCATCAAATCGTTAGTGAAAATAAAGTAAAAATTCGGCTTCATATCGCGCCACTCAACATGACGTATCGTATTGACCGTTGCGGTTATTGATTGACTGTTGATAACAAATGTCAATGAATCACCAATTTTTAACCCCAGCTCATTGGCAACATCTTGCTCAACAGACACGCCTTGAGATTGAGTCCATTCACCTTCGACAACATCGTTATAGGTTGGTAATGCATCACCCCAGGTAAAATTGAGCTCCCTTCGTAACGCGTCGCTACGGCTTTCGCCACCTTGCACGTAATCTTTAGCGTCTGAACCATTGATTTTCGAAAGTCGACCGCGAATGATTGGAAACGCCTGTGAACGTTCGATTTTCGCTTCATCCAGAGTTGTTAAATAAGCACTTTTTTCATAATCTGCGATATTAAATGCAAACGCATTTGCTGCATTCGCTGGTAGTGTTCGTTGCCAATCAGATAACAAATCCGTTCTCACTAACCACATAACTGCAAGTAACATTAACGATAGGGATAATGCGCCGAACTGAATTCCCGTTGACATCGACGAACGATTGATTCGGCTCAATGCTAATTTCATTGAGGTTCTAAGAGGCAATCTAGCCAGCGTTCGCGTTACAGCGACACTAATTAACGCTAAAACCAAAAATAGAACAGTAATACCCGCTAGAACTATCCAAACCAACTGGTTTTGCCAATAAACAAATAATGTTGGAATAACCGGAACGAGAATCAGAGCGATGTTCCAGCGAGTGCGATTTTGTTTCTCAGTTTGCTGCATCACACTGGCCGCATTAACATTCAATAGATGTCCTAGTGGTATGCCTAAAGCTGGTACCGCAATCAATACGCTTGAAACCAACGCGACAACTGCAGGTTTTAACCCATAACTTGGCAATGGTGTCGGCAGTAAATCAACCAAGGGGACTCTAAGTAAATACTCAAGCCCTATTCCAATGACAATACCAGCTACCGATGCGAACGCTAGCAGCAACGAAACTTGAGTTGAAAGCCAACGGGATATCCACGATTTACTCGCACCTAAACTTTTCAACATTGCAATCGTTCGTTGACGGGTTGATACATAATGTTGGCAAGTTAGCACCAATGTTGTTGCAGCCATGATAATCACGATAGCTACCGTGAGAGAAAGATATTGTTGCGTGCGTTCAAATACCTCGTTGGTTCTGCTGGCACTGTCTTGATCCCGCCAACGGTCACTCGGTGTCAGTTCGACCGATTGCTTCAATTTGTCGATCACTCCGTTATCGCCATTAATAAACAAGCGATACTGTACTCGGCTCCCAGGTTGAATGGCTCCGGTTCGTGCTACATCCGATTGGTGTATAAATACCGAAGGCATTTGTTGGAAAGGGTTAAAACTTAATCCTGGTTCTTCAATGATTCGACCACTAATGACAAAATCCGCATCGCCAATTGTTACACCGTCACCGACTTTCACGTCCAGTTGACTAAACAATCGTTCATCCAACCACAATTCGTTTGCAGAAATACGACTCTTGCTAATTTGACCATTTGATAAACGCATCGAGCCACGCAACGGATACTGGTCATCAATGGCTTTAACCGTGACTAACTTCATTCCATTTTCGCTAAACGCCATCGTGCGAAAACGTGTCATTTCTGAAGTTGGAATATTGTCGCTCTGGGTAATGTCAGTTAGCATTTTGGGGATAGGGTTTGCAGAGACAAAAACACTATCGGCAGTCAATGCATCTTTACCTTGCTTAACAATCACCTGCTCCATGCGGTCTGCAAGAGCTGTCAGTGCAAAAACACAAGCAATGATCAACGTTAGTGCAATGGAGATTGGCCACAACTGTCCGTGGCGAATCTCACTAAAGCTCCAACGAAATAGTCGTTTATTCAACGCCGGAGATTGACTCATACCTTCTCCTCCAATAGACCCGCATTCATGTGGAACCGACGCTCGCACCTTGCCGCTAACGCTGGATCGTGAGTGACCAAAACCAGAGTTGTTCCATGTTGCTGGTTAAGGTCGAATAACAGATCAATGACTTTTGCTGCTGTCTCTTGATCTAAATTACCTGTGGGCTCATCAGCAAATAAAACTTGCGGGCTAATCATAAACGCTCTGGCTAGTGCTACTCGCTGTTGTTCTCCTCCGGATAGCTGTGAAGGAGAATGATGAACACGATGTTCCAAGCCTACGGATTTTAATAGTTCTTTGGCTCTGTGCTCATTCTCTTGCTCACCTTTCAGCAAACAAGGCAAAGTGACATTTTCTAGCGCTGATAAACTTGGTATTAAGAGAAAACTTTGAAATACAAACCCTACCGACTGACTACGAATCGCCGCTCTAGCCTCATCATCTAACTCAGATAAAGCCTTACCGAGCAGATGTACTTCGCCATTTGTTGGCGTATCTAACCCCGCCAGTAAAGTCATTAACGTTGATTTTCCTGCTCCAGAAGTCCCCACAATCGCGACACTTTCCCCCTGACGAATATCGAGATTCACATCTTTTAAGATTGTTAATTGCTCTTGATTAGTAGAGACTACTTTAGATAAAGACTGTGCTGAGATAACGGATGTTTGCATGACGAGACTACTTTCCTTGATTCTTGTTTTATTCTTTTCTACCAATGTTAGTAGTAACACATTGTTAGTACTAGGTGATAGTTTAAGTGCTGGCTATAACATGTCTATTGAACAAGCTTGGCCTAATTTGCTTGGCGATGCACTAAAAGACAAAGGGAAATCTGTAACAGTAATTAACGGGAGTATTTCCGGAGATACAACAGGGAATGGGCTTTCGCGCTTACCATCCCTTCTCAACGAACATCAACCTGATACGGTACTAATCGAACTCGGTGCGAATGATGGTTTAAGAGGTTTTCCACCTAACGTTATCGGCAACAATTTACGCACCATGATTGACCAAGTAGAAGCGAATAATGGCCAAGTCATCTTGATGCAAATTCGAATCCCACCCAATTACGGAAAACGCTATAGCGATGCCGTTTCTATGTTGTACCCAACGATCGCTGAAGATAAATCGATCCCACTTGTGCCTTTTTTCTTGGAGCAGGTCATTATAAAACCAGAATGGATGCTTGCAGACGGATTACATCCTACCGCTGAAGCTCAACCTTGGATTGCTAACTTTATGGCGGACCAATTGGCCCCTCTGCTTTAGTGAGTTTAATATGGCGAAGGCTAATGGCCTCACCGCAAATGCAAAAAAATATACAATAATTCAAATTATTATATAAAACTCAACTTTTGATGCCCCAGCTCAATAAAAAAGTGAGCAGTTTACGGTATTGTGAACACTTCCGTAGACGAGAAGGTAACAACAATGCTCATAACCCCCGAAATTCAGGGTGTAGTGTCTCGTACTGCACACCCTTTTGGTTGCGAACAAGCTATTCTAAAACAAATACAATATGTTAAATCAGCTACCCCAATTAAAAATGGCCCTAAACGTGTTTTAATTCTTGGTGCTTCTTCTGGATTCGGTCTTGCAGCACGTATCGCATTGACGTTTGGTGGCGCTAACGCTGACACAATTGGAGTGTCAATGGAACGTGGACCTTCTGATAAAGGCGTCGGTAGTGCTGGTTATTACAATAACCACTTCTTTAAACAGTATGCAGAACAACATGGGAATACTGCTGTTAATATCAACGGTGATGTGTTCTCACAAGAAATTCGAGAGCAAGTTGTCGAAGCGATAGAAACCTATTTTGAAGGTGAAGTCGATCTGGTGATCTACAGCATTGCCAGCGGCATGCGCCGTAAAGGCGATAGCGAAGAATTTTGGCGCTCGGCAATAAAACCTATCGGGAATGCTGTATCAGGTTCAACGATTGTTTTAGAAAACGATGAATGGATCGACTCAACTCTTGAGCCCGCCTCTGAACAAGAGATCGAAAGCACCGTTAAGGTGATGGGCGGTGAAGACTGGGAAAGCTGGATCGATACTCTTATCAACGCTGACTCGATTGCGGAAGGCTGTAAAACTGTAGCATTTTCTTACATTGGACCTGAAGTCACACATCCCATTTATCTCGATGGTACACTCGGTTATGCAAAAGTCGATTTACACCAAACAAGTCACTCATTAAATCTGAAGCTAGCTAACTACGACGGTGGCGCGTATGCCTCTGTATGTAAAGCGTTAGTCACCAAAGCCAGTGTTTTCATCCCTGGATTGAGCCCTTACATACTTGCACTTTACAAAGTGATGAAAGAGAAAGGAACTCACGAAGGGTGTATTGAACAGATGCAGCGTTTGTTTAGTGAAAAATTATACCTTAATGACGAGCAAACAATTCCAGTTGATAACGAACGTTTAATCCGTATGGATGATCTGGAGCTGGATGCTGATACGCAACAAAGAGTAGCGGAATTACTTGGCGAAATGAATGCCAGCAACTTTGCTCAAATTGGCGATTATCAAGGATTTAAGAAGGAATTTTTACATTTAAATGGCTTCGGGTTCGATAGTATTGACTATTCTAAACAGGTCGATCTTGAACCTTTTAAACCAGAATAAATCCGCCAATCTTTATCCAGATTGACAAATCACGCCTACCTACCAAAACTGTACTCCTACATAGAGTACAGTTTTTATTTATAACAGCTTTACTCACATAGTTGGGCTTCCTATAATCGCCCCCTTTTAATTCTTTCTAAACTCCAAGAGCAGACGTGATGGATGTATTAACCGCAAAACTGAAAAAACTTGAAAAGCAAAACTATCGTGCTTATCAGCAAATTAAGGGTCAGTATGACTTCGGGGACTACACCTTATTTATCGATCATGTTCAATCTGACCCCTTTGCTTCAGCGTCACGTTTGAGAGCAACAAGAGCGTGGTCTTTAACCGGGCTATCGTGGCTGAAAGACAAGTCACCAGCGTATCAAATTGCAGCTCGTGATTTTATTGCTCGCTCGTTTGCTGAGTTTGCCAAGCAAGAAAACGCCATAACAATTCAGCTAACGGGACAAACTGTACTAGACAGTACTTCAGTACTGTTTAGCGAAGATGGAATAGAGCTGCGCTTCCGTATGTCTCTGCCAGCAGAAGGCCGAGATATCTTGGCTAAAAAAGCGCTGAACATCCTTACCTTCCACCTTCCGAAAATGATTCGCAAAGCGACTCTTGAGCGTGAACTCAATCTCGAGGCATTGAAACTTCACTGCGAAACTATTGAAGATCAAGAAGCGTTAAGAGAACAACTTACAGAAAACAACTTAGTCGCTTTCATCGCCAACGGAAGTATTCTTCCGCGTATCGCAGGTAACTGTGACCTTCCGATGAAAGATGCCGTGCCATTTCAAGCACCGAATGAATTAGAAACCGTATTACACACCCCAAATAAAGGTGAAGTGCGCGGTTTGGGTATCCGTAAAGGTATTACCTTAATAGTCGGTGGCGGATTCCACGGTAAATCAACACTGCTAACTGCCGTTGAACGATCGATCTACAACCACATTCCTGGCGATGGGCGAGAAGGAATCGTTACTGATATGAACGCGATGAAGATTCGTGCAGAAGATGGACGATGCGTTCACAGCTTAAACTTATCTAACTACATCAATCACCTGCCACTGGGTAAAGACACTAAAGATTTCACCACGCAAGATGCGTCTGGTTCAACCTCTCAAGCGGCTTGGCTCCAAGAATCTATTGAATCTGGTGCGACAGCATTACTCATTGATGAAGATACCTCAGCAACTAACTTTATGATTCGTGATGAACGTATGCAAGCATTGGTAACCAAAGGGGATGAGCCAATCACGCCACTTGTAGATAGAATCGGTCAGCTACGCGATGAAATGGCAATATCAAGCCTTATCGTTATGGGCGGATCGGGTGACTACCTAGATGTGGCTGACACCGTAATTCAAATGCATGATTTTCAAGCTATTGATGTAACAGACAAAGCTCAAAAAGTGATTGCACTGCATCCTACAGAGCGCAAAAACGAATGTGAATCACCTTTGATCAAGCACGAGCCTCGTTCACTTAACTGTGCTGCTCTGCAAACATTGCTTGCTGAAGGTAAATTCCGCGTGTCCGCCAAAGGTACGGAGTCTTTGCGCTTCGGAAAAGAGTTTACAGATCTTACTGCCCTTGAGCAGATTGAATCGCCATCTGAAGTCAACGCTATTGGTTGGTTATGGTTCCAAATCGCTCAAAAATCCGGGTGGTCGAATAACCCCGCTGATGATTTTGCTTCAATGTTAAATGAAGACTGGCACAGTGTTATGCCAAACAACGGGGACTTAGCAAAACCCCGTATACTGGATACGATGGCCGCACTAAACCGTATGCGTAAGGCAAAGTTTAGCAACGGCAAATAAGCATACCGACAAAAAACAGCGCTAATATTGCGCTGTTTTATCATTCAAACGAATGCCCAGAGCGTTAAACTTCCTGACGCAACACGTTCCAGGCTTCACACAAAATACGAAAACGTTCAGCATCACCATTGTCCCTATCAGGATGCCAACGAAGCGCTAACTTACGCCACGTTTTTCTAATTTCAAAGTAGGAAGCATCGGGTTGTAGCTCAAACAGTTTCAATGCCTGACTTCGATTTAGATCTTTATCGCTAACGTTTCCACCCACAAACTTTCTGTAACGCCTCCAAAACTCATTGAGTAATCGTTTAACTTCTCCCTCACTCGCTTCATAGTGCTTCCAATGGCAATAATACTCACGAAGCGGGTCTTCAACATCGATCGTATGCGAAGCCGTACGAAACATGGGCATGAGTACGATATCCATCGCTTGTACTTGCAGCCATTGCTTAGGATAGAGCGTTTCTTGTAATTGATAGAGCGCATTCATAATAAGAAAGTTACGTTTAAAAAGATCTTTTTCTGGTAACTCATCTAATATGGGCATTAGTTCTAATTCACTTAAATGGGCTGCCAAAGTATGGACTTTCCATCCAGAAGGCTGACGCTTCAAGACTTCCAAAATCGGCCACAGTAATGGATTTTCGACATAGTGCTGTGTGTTTGCGGTCAGTTGCTGTGCATCCGTCATATTGTATCTCTTTATCTTCCCTCTCTTTATTCAAATCTAATACTATGATTTTGTCGAGAAAGATTATGATGAAAAAATCAGGGCTTTGACCCGTATTCAAACTTACCATTAAAGGGCTTTAATAAGTTTGAACTCAGCCACCACAATTGAACGCTGTACAAAATTATGACAACATGACGCTAAATTGTAACTGTAGGAATTCATCGGAATGAAAGTACCTAAGACTCTGACAAACTTAACTATTGGTTATATAGCAATATTTGTATTCGCGGCAATTTCGCCAGTCTCCAGAGCGGTGTGGATAGCAGAAATCATTCCAGTGATTTTATTTTTAGGTTTGGTGTGGTGGATTTCTTTTAAATCTCCGTTAAGTAAAACAGCTTACTTGCTGCTATTTGTGTGGATTGTGATGCATACCATTGGTTCAAAATATACTTTCGCAGAAGTTCCGTTTGACTGGTTTAACAACTTGATTGGGTCGGAGCGGAACAACTATGATCGAGTCGCCCATTTTTCTATCGGATTTTATGCATACGCGATAGCTGAATTAGTGATTCGCAGTCATTTGGCCAAACCATGGTTAGCTAAAACTTTTGCTCTCTTTTCCATCATGAGCTTAGCCGCCGGATATGAGATCATTGAATGGTGGTATGCCGAATTGGCTGGCGGTGACGAAGGTATCGCGTTTCTTGGCTCACAAGGTGATATCTGGGATGCGCAAAAAGATATGCTTTGCGACACCTTAGGTGCCGTTACAGTATTAACAATAATGAAAATTCAGATGGTGATGAACCCGAATCGATTTAAATATTAGTGGTATTTTTTATCCATGATAAGTACGGAGCAAAACCATCAATAATAGGCAGTTGTATTATCTGAGGCACATCATAATTATGATGTGTCTCAATCAGTTCCAGTAACTGTGAATAGTGCTTTGTCAGCGTTTTAATGCTGATCAATATCTCTTCATCGTGACAAACACG
Source organism: Vibrio sp. (assembly GCA_048259585.1). Taxonomy (GTDB): domain Bacteria; phylum Pseudomonadota; class Gammaproteobacteria; order Enterobacterales; family Vibrionaceae; genus Vibrio. Next base: position 373,475 of record JBLXHN010000003.1, read on the forward strand.
ATCTTGCCAAACGTAGTGACTTTCTATAGGGCATGTTTGCACACAAGCAGCCAGTTTTCGAGACAGAATCTCATCAATTAACTTCCGTTTGACGCTTTGGCTATCGGTTGTTGTTAGAACAACGCAATACTCATATTCCATTGTGAGTTCCCTATTTATCAAAAACTTTATCTGGATAATGATGTCAATAAAGATAAATTATAGATTTATGAATTGACTCTCAAATTAAATAATTATCAAAGAAATTTAACCGTCACCAACCAACATTCCGTATATCCTGTATGCAAAACAAACAACAATAAAAATTACTATGAAAAACAGAGAATGTGCTGAAAAAATGATTAAGTGCTGCCCTTTATGTCAATGTGATGAATTTTTTATTTCAGATAATGAGCAAACATTTATCTGTGGACAATGTGGTTTTACCACCAACCAGTTGAGTAAGGTTCACGCCCAAATCTCACCACCAAAGCTTAAATTTGGACGCTATATCCATCTAGCTCAAAGTACTGTGCATTAGTGCTTGTGAATACTCTCAATTGAGATAGAGCGTCAGCTGTTTTAAATCATCCAGTACGGTAACGTCTGGGTGGGATACCCTATGCTTCCAGGCTAAGGGAGTAATCTGGAAAGTCGTTACTCCTGCATTTAGCCCTGCTTGGATGCCTTGTGAGGTATCATCGACATATACACACTCCTCTAACTTGAAGCCCATATTCATCGCGCAGTAAAGGATAAGGTCCGGCTCAGGCTTCCAGCTGTTTGCTTCAAAAGCGGAATACACTCTACCGTTGAAATAACGCAGTAGGCCAGCAGAACTTAACACGGCTTCAATCCGTTCTTTGGAAGCATTGGACGTAACACAGAACTCAGTATCCGTTTCTCTCAACCAATCAATAAGATCAATAGCGCCTTTCATTGGTTGAAGATTATCAAACAAAGGTTCTAGCACTTCACGATACCGATGCTCAAGAAGATCAACATCTGCACTAATACCGGCTAACTGTAATGTCGAGTTAAGAATATCCGCTACTTTGCCGCCTTCGAAGTTTTCAATCACATCTGAAACATCAAGCTCGGCTCCAATTTCATCAAATACCTGAACCAGCGCCTCACAGCACAACCGTTCGCTGTCTACCAACGTGCCTTCGCAGTCAAATATCACGCAGCTTTTCTTTTTGCCAACCATAATACGTTCTCCTTTATCAGCAGTTTAAACGCTATGAGAAACGGAAAAATGATTCACTTAACAAATTGAAATGACGTTATTCGGCAATATTCATAACTTGTATCGTCATCACTTTTTTTAACAATAAGGAAAATTCTGACATGATCAGCCTATTCTATGACGCGTAAATGTACTACTAAGATTAGAGATCAAACGAAAAGAAATGGACTTTTAGCTAACTCACCAATGTGAAACACAGGGGTTATTGCTCAAAATAAATATCACCTTCAAATGAGCGACTATTACTCCACTTGTTAACAATAGACGCCGCAAAGTGTTCTTTTGAAGGGCATATTTCAGCAGATTTAATCACAATGTCTGAAACAAGCAACTGACCTTCAATTTCTGTCACTATCGCCGCCGCAACAGGTTCTGCTTGGTAAAAAGCAACATAAAGTGAGCAAGGTTCTGAAAAGATAATTTGAGTAAAGAATTCAACAAGATCATTTTGCTCTTGTTCAGTTTGTCCACGCAAAGCTTGCAAGATTGAGAACATAATTGTTAACCGATGAAAGTCCACTTGGAAGATGTCATCCAAATTAAAAGTCTCGCCATATTCAGACGGAACAAACGTCGTTACCTTAGTGTTCGCACAAAGCTTTTTGTATACCGAGCGTCCTCGCAAGCTCTCCGGTGTTGGAAACTCAACTTCGACTTGATCAAATAGCCATTGATTTTTAACGGTGACAACATGCGGTATAGAATCAGTCATGAATTACTCTGCTGTGGAAGTTCATATGAATACCAATACCAGAAATGCGGAGCTTGAATTATCACTGGAATTGCTAGATAGCTTGGATTAAATGTTAACTCGGCAAGGATACTTAGCTATACACGAGACTACAAGTGTAGATATCTCATCTCATAATAATGATTTTACTAAACTTCCTGATGAAATCTGAACGAATCCTGTGTTTTAATCCGAATTGTATGATATTTAACGATGTATATTTTTCCTAATTGGAACCGAATAATGAAAAAACGACTATTGGCTCTTGCCCTTTTAACCACATTGGTTGGATGTTCTGACAACGAAGTCGGCGACGTTAGCCTCGGTGTCTTCACTTTAAAAGATATAAAAGTTTCTTCGTTGAAAGACGAAATTGTCACAGGTGTCACATGCCATATTGCCTCAGTGGAAGCAAATCTTAGCCTATCTGATCCAAGCGATAGCTCAATATCTTGCCGTCAAACGGGTGACATCACCTCTGAAATGATTGCCAAAATAGATAAAAGTAAATCTGGTGAAGTGGTTTTTAAACAATCAAAAAGTATTTTCTTTAAGACAATGAAAGTCAGACGTATTTTCGACCCTGAGAATCAAACGTTACTCTATTTATCATACACAACAAAGGAAACCGAAGGCAGTTTTAAACACAGCCTATCTACCGTGCCTTTATGGGGAACAGATGCCTACAATGTGTTCCCGAAAACACCAGAATCGACGCAATAGCGTAATCTCCTTTATCAATAACACGAGCAGCCTCAAACAGGCTGCTTTTTAATGCAATAAAATGAAAGAACAGTGAAATATTTGTGATATTATCCACGAAATTTTCTTTCATACCGATGAACAAGATGAAGTTTCCAGGACAGCGTAAATCTAAACACTACTTCCCCACCCATGCTCGCGACCCTTTAGTCAATCAAATTAAACAAACCCCTAAGTTGAAGCGACCAACCGTAATCGGCGTCGGGCAGACAATTGTAGATATAGAAGCGCGTGTTGATACTGACTTCCTTGACAAATACGACTTAAGCAAAGGTCATTCGTTAGTACTTGAAGAAACTAAAGCGGATGCTTTATATCAAGAGTTGGTAGATAAGGGCCTCATCACCCACCAACACCCTGGTGACACCATCGGCAATACACTACATAATTATTCTGTGTTAGCAGACAGTAAGTCAGTGCTACTCGGAGTGATGTCAAAAAATATCGAAGTGGGTTCATTTGCCTACCGCTATTTGTGTCGCACTTCATCAAGAATGAATTTAAATCACCTACAGACGGTTGATGGTCCAATTGGTCGTTGTTACACCTTGATCACTGAAGATGGTGAACGCACTTTTGCTATCAACGAAGGTCACATGAACAAGCTACGACCTGATAGCATCCCAGAGGACATTTTCAAAAAAGCTTCTGCGTTAGTCGTTTCGTCTTATTTAATGCGCGGAAAACCTGAAGACCCAATGCCGCAAGCCGTTCAGCGCGCAATTGAATTAGCGAAATCAAACAATGTACCAGTAGTACTAACACTCGGCACTAAATACGTTATCGAAGGCAATGAAGCGTGGTGGCAACACTTTCTATCTGAGTATGTGACTGTCGTAGCAATGAATGAAGAAGAAGGCGAAGCACTAACCGGTGAAAAAGACCCTCTGTTAGCAGCAGATAAAGCTCTACAATGGGTTGATTTAATTTTATGCACGGCAGGTCCTGTAGGGCTATACATGGCTGGATATACTGATAATTCAGGTAAACGAGAGACCGAACTACCGCTGCTACCTGGCAACATCCCGGAATTCAATCAATATGAATTCAGCCGAGCTATGCGTCGCCAAGATTGCAAAAAACCTATCAAAGTTTATTCACACATTGGGCCATATTTAGGCGGTCCACTGGAAATAAAAAACACTAATGGTGCTGGTGACGGGGCTTTATCGGCGCTTTTACACGATATGGCGGCAAACTCATTTCACCAACAGAATGTCCCGAACTCAATAAAACACGATCAACCCTACTTAACCTACTCTTCGCTATCTCAAGTTTGTAAGTACGCGAACCGTGTAAGTTATGAAGTATTAACTCAGCATTCCCCTCGCTTATCTCGAGCACTACCAGAGCGAGAAGACAGTTTAGAAGAAGCATATTGGGAACGTTAATTTTCCGACATTTGACACAGGAGTGGCCGACTTTGCCGCTCCTTTACGCATTGGGAAAGTTTAAATTTTTTTGTAGCACGTATTAATTTACCTTGCCTTATGTAACTTACTGTAATAAAAGAATGTTAAAAGTAAGTTCTTATATGATTCATATCAACATTCTGAATAAGAAATTACGCTTTCATCACTTAAAGTGTTTATTTCACCAGTGTAAGGCAGTATTGTTGTTACATTAGTTTTGGAACCATCGTACGGTTATGTCGTTAATTATAGATAAGTTGTCAGTAATACAGAATGAGTTTGATGACACCTATTTACATCGTTTAGTTCATATATTCGACGTGCTCAACCACGGCGTTTTTCACATGAATGAACAAGGAATAATGACTTTTTATAACCCCGAATTTTATCAACAGTTTGGTTTCACTCAGAAAACAACCCAATTAGAAGATTGGTTAAATATCGTTCACCCACTTGATGTTCCCCTACTCCAAAGTCGAATCAACGACCACAGACGAACCAAAGGAAAAGTTCGCACACAATATCGACTTCGCAAAACCAATGGACAATACATCTGGGTAGAAGGTGTAGCCGTCACTAAAACAGTATTAGGGCAATCATTCATGGTCGGTTGCCATCGCGACATATCAGAACAAAAGCTGATGGAGTCCTATCTACACCAGGCCGCTTTTTTTGATAACGCGACGGGATTATCTAACCGCGCGAAGTTAGTTCATGACTTAGAAGAACTCCAACAGCAAAAACACGTTAACGCCACCCTTCTATACATACAGATAGATGACATAAAATCCTATATTAACCAGTATGGTATAGACATTCTTCAACAAGTAGTTGAGCATTTAACCACTGCCCTACAGGTTTTGCCTGGAACAGACTCCCAGCATTATCGAGTTCGCTCGGATGACTTTGCTGTTCTACTTTATGGTGATTACATCACCAGTGAACTGCAAACCATGTGTAAAAACATATTGAAGCAGTATGCTGATTCTACGCTCAAATATGGAAAGTTATATGGCGATAAAATCAGTATTGGTGTTTATCCATTACTTAATGATGAAATAACACCGCTGCAATCGATCGAAATTGCTTCACGGACCTGCCAGTTTGCTGGTGAAAATAATCGCTCTCGCATTGAAGTTTATACTGGTAGAACCCAGCGTAACGTTGACAGATTCTTTTTTATTGAAAGAGGCCTAAAAGAGGCCATCCACACACGTTCATTGAGCGTGAAATTTCAACCGATTATTAATGCGTCTAATGGTAAAGTTGCCAGTTTTGAAGCACTCGTTCGCTGGCGGTCGACAGAATTTGGTGAGATCTATCCAGATGAGTTTATCCCAATTGCCGAGAAAAAAGGGTTAATCAACGACCTAGGATATTTGGTTTTTGAAAAAGCGTGTGCTTTTATTTGTCATTACAATCAAGTCAATGATTCAAATATCCGAGTCAATGTCAACGTATCGGTTCTTCAGTTGCTCGATACAAACTTCCCTTCAAACTTACATATGCTTGCCGTTAATGCTGGAGTGGAAACTCAATCTATTGTACTTGAGCTCACAGAAACTGTGATGCTGGATGGCAATAAAAATGCTCTCAACCAAATATATAAACTCAGCAGTATGGGCTTCTCTCTATCTTTAGATGATTTTGGTTCTGGGTTTAGTTCTATCCACAGTTTCCTGGGACTTCCGCTAAACCAGATAAAAATAGACAAGCTAATGACTACTAAATCGATGGAAGATAAAGCCTACGAACAGTACCTCCAGTTTATTACGAAATTATGCAGTTCTAAGGGAGTGTCAATTGTATTTGAAGGTATTGAAGATCAAATCATGTTCCAAAAATTCAAAGATATGGGCGCATCCTATTTTCAAGGTTACTGGTTTTCAAAACCGTTGTCGGTAGCCAGTGCGAGTCAATACACCTTAATTACTAAAGATATCCCGCTCAAACCACCAGTACTCATTGACTGCCATTAAACCTCAAAACTCTTCTTAAATCGCATCACTGTTTTGAGTGGTGTAATAGTTGTTATCAAAGGCTTTGGATCGTTGCTCCTTGATGTAGTCCTAACAAAGCCACCTGCAAGTACAAAAGCCCCAGAAACCGCTTTCGACCTTTCAAAAAAACCTATTAATATCAATTAATTACAACATTCTATTCAACTGACGTTAATGATGATTATATATGTTAAATCAATGTAAACAAGGGGAAACTAATAAACTATTGATGTATATCTCAATAAAGGAATTAAACCTTTAGCATTAGTCACAATCTAGCGACTAAATCTAGAACGGATAAAACCTAAACAAGCCAAAGCAAACACGACAAAGACGTTTAAAGAACCACCAGAATCATCGGAACTTGAACTTGCTGGCTGGGTACTCATCGAAGTGAGATAAGTTTGTCTCTTAGCTTCGGTTGCAACGAACTTTGGAGTCTCGCTACCCGCTAATACACTGTCAATCCATATCCGGTAATCATAAATTTCGGTAAAAACAGAGGTAGCACTGTAACTCGCATCACCACAAAATGTGGCTGGTCCGTAGCTGGTTAAACCTACTTGAACATATTCAGAGCTATTGTACCAATACAAAGGGCCACCGGAATCACCCTGACAGGTACTGGTTTCCAACCCATTATCAGAGCTAACAGCACCGCTCATACATAATTTGGTATCCGTTATATTGTTATACTCACAAGCACTATTTTCCACATAGGATAACGATGCTTGCTGTAAGTAATCTTTTGTATCGACATCTTTACCCGTATTACCATGCCCAACAGCATAAAATGTCGAGCTGCTATTACGGTAGTTTGTATCGATGCCTGTCGCTACTGAAGGCCTTACCGCAAAATCACTAGAGCCAACCGTTGTAAGAGAAGATTCCAGTTCAAGGATAGCGATGTCATTATTTAACGTATTGTGGTCATAGCCACTGGGATAATAGATCTTTGATACTCGACGCTTTTCAGTGACATTATATGGAAAGTAACTCTCATATTGGGGATGTGGAACAACGACTGTAAACAACGAATATAAGTGGTTGTCATGATCTGTGCTGTACACACAATGCGCTGCAGTAAGAATATGTGTCTCATCTAACATGGTAGAGCCACAATAGCTCCCCTGATAGTAAGTATTATTATAGTCAATCAAATCAACATAAAGTGCGGCATAAGACGGAAAAGTTGTAACGCTAGCATCGGATCCATTTACGATATACGCCTGATAATCTTCACTGGCATAAACTTTTAAACTAAAGCTAGCAATAGCTGAAAGCAGAAATAAGTAAACTTTCATTGTATTAATCCGTTACCACACAGTTCATTATTTTAGTGTAGTAATGTAATTTAAAAAGAGCCGCTATACCAGCGACTCTTTTATGAGTGATACTTCGAATAAATAAAGGTTAACCACGATAGTAACGCTGCGGAACGAAAGGCATTTTTTCCACTGTCATTGCCAACATTTTCCCGCGCACTTCTGCAAACACTTCAGTACCAATTGCAGAAAAGTCTGTTTGCACGTACGCCATTGATACTGGCTTACCAGCGGTAGGGCCAGCCGTTCCACTAGTCACAATGCCGATGCTAACACCGTTACCGTCAAACAATTCAGTCCCTTCACGAACTGGTGCTTTCGTTTGACCAACTAATCCCACACGCTTTCGAACGACACCCTTGGTTTGAATCTGTTTTAGAATGATATCAGCACCGGGGAAACCACCCTCACGAGCACCACCGATGCGACGAACGGGCTGAATCCCCCACAAAAGGCTCGCTTCTACTGGAGTGGTAGTCGTGTCCAAGTCATGTCCATATAGACACAAACCACACTCTAGACGAAGAGAATCTCGAGCTCCTAACCCAATCCATTCTACTTCATCAAATTCAGTTAGCTTACTCGCTAATGATTGAGCTTGCTCTGCAGGTACCGAGATTTCATAGCCATCTTCACCAGTGTAGCCGCTGCGACTAACAATACAGTCGATGCCATCGATAGAGACTTGTTGAATGTCCATAAACACCATATTAGCGACAGCCGGTTGCAGTCGAGAAAGAACTTCTGCCGCTTTAGGGCCTTGCAGTGCCAACAACGCGCGGTCGTTGATAATTTCCAATTCAACACTCGATGGTAAATGCGCTTCTAAATGAGCGATGTCCTGATCTTTACAAGCGGCGTTAACAACCACAAACAGATGATCACCTAGGTTTGCCACCATTAAATCATCTAAGATCCCGCCTTCATCGTTGGTAAAGAAAGCATAGCGTTGCTTACCAGCAGGTAAATCAATAATATCGACAGGGACTAAAGCTTCTAATGCTTGTGCCGCACCAGCTCCATGCAAGCGAAGCTGACCCATATGTGATACGTCAAATAACCCAGCAGCATCACGAGTATGTAAATGTTCTTTCTTCACACCAAGCGCATATTGCACTGGCATATCATAACCAGCAAATGGCACCATCTTAGCACCAGCTTTAATATGCATGTCGTGTAAAGGCGTCACCAAAAGTTCTTGTGAAGTACTTTCCTGAGTCATTTCAATCTCCAGCTAAACCGAATCCGTTAAGGTATTAGGTCAATTTTATTTGTCGTCGTTCCACTACAGAGATGTAGTTTCCAATAGTGAACAAGGATGCGCTCGTTTTTATTATTTAACAAGGTTAAAACGTCTGAGACAGGTCACAATTAACAACTCAGTCACATTTCTAGGCCTCAATAAAAACGCCGCATCGAGTTAAAAAACTTCAACACGGCGTATTTTTCTTCAAAAAACAACAAAAAGCAAACGTTTGCTTTCACTATAGGAAACTTGCGGTTTTGGATTACTTTGCAGTGACCCAGAGAATATGCGCATCATCTTCACTCAAAGAAGTCAGCATATGTCCCATATTTGCGTCATAGTAAACGCTATCACCGGCTTCTAATCGAACGGGTTCGTAGAACTCCGTATAAAACATGACTTCGCCTTCAAGAATCAGCAGAAACTCTTCTCCATCGTGACGCACCCAATCACTATACTCTTCAAAAGCACGAGCTCTGACTCGACTTTTAAAGGGCATCATTTTCTTGTTAGAAAGCTGAGTGGCCAGCAGTTCATGTTCATAGGTCTGGGTTGGATGCGGTTTACCTGATGCCTTCCGAGTGATATCTCTTCGCCCCGTTGCTAAGATTTTCTTTGGTGGTTCAAACAGTTGTGGCATGTCGATCTGTAAACCATAGGCTAACTTTTGCATCGCCTGAAACGTAGGTGAGATCTGTTCATTCTCTATTTTACTTAGTGTAGAACGCGCCAATCCGGTACGATTACTGGCTTCTTCTAAAGTGATACCAAGTTTTGCGCGAATATCTTTTATTCGGGCTCCAAGTTTCAAAGGTTCGATATTTTGTTCACCTGCTTCTTTCGCAAGTGTCATTGATGGGTACTCATCGTAGATGTCTTCAGACATGCTTTCCCTCTAATTATTGCTTTCCTGCATTTCAACTCATTGTGGCACAAAGATGTTCGATGGTTAAAGGCACCTTTCAAAATAAAGCGTGTTCCAGATAGCAAAACCAGTACATCTGTTTCCAATAGGAAATTTTTGATTGATTGTTGCCACACCAAAGAGTATGTTACGTCCTTGTTAGGAAAGCGAATCTTAGCTTAGGTAAGTGAGCAGAAAAATTCATAAAAATAATCTCTCTATTTGAGCTTAATTAACAAACATTTTCTAACATTAAAATTTATTGTTTTGTATGTAACCTAAATCGCAGAGTGGTTATTGCATTCTCCGTCGACAAATTGTCACATTTAATGCGGATATGCCTAAGATTACTTCTGGTAGTTTAATCTTGTACTACTCTGTGAAAGCTGAAGGTTACAGTGAAGAATTTAAATTCATCGTTGAAAAGTATTTCGCTTTACACGATGAACCAATTAATCATTTCTTGATTCTATTCAGTCGGGGATAGTTGATAGAGCGCAATTTAGATACGTTTTGGAGAATTAGCAATGGACAATACACTGAAGTTTGCAGAAAGCCATGAATGGGTTCGTGATAACGGTGATGGCACGGTTACTATCGGTATTTCTGAGCATGCTCAGGAAATGCTGGGTGACGTAGTATTCGTTGAGCTACCAGAAGTAGACGCTGAAATTGATGCAGGCGACAGTTTTTCACTTGTAGAATCTGTAAAAGCAGCATCTGACATTTACGCTCCTGTTACAGGCGTAGTGATCGAAGTTAATGAAGAGCTGAGTGATAGCCCTGAGCTGATCAATGAAGAACCATATGAAGGTGGCTGGATTGTTAAAGTGAAAATGTCTGAACCATCAGAATTAGACGATCTAAAAGACGCTGAAGATTATCTAAGCTCAATCGAAGAAGACTAATTAATAAAACAGAAAAAGCTGTCCATTTGGGGCGGCTTTTTTCAAAACTACGGAACCCTGTTGTACCGTGGTTTTAGAAGGTAAAGGAAAATGACAGAATTACTTCACAGCCTAAGCACACAAAATGAATTCGTTGCTCGACACAACGGTCCGAACCTTAAAGAACAAGCGAAAATGCTTGGTCTTATCAAATCTGAAAGCTTGAACGACCTGATTGCAGACACAGTGCCTGCAAACATTCGCCTTGAGTCACCAATGAACCTAGCGCCCGCGAAAAGTGAAGCAGACATGCTTGCTGCTATGCGCGTATTTGCTGACCAGAACCAAGTTAAACGCACTTTCATCGGTCAAGGCTACTACAACACTTTCACGCCAAACGTAATCCTTCGTAACGTGTTAGAAAACCCAGGTTGGTATACAGCTTATACACCTTATCAACCAGAGATTTCTCAAGGTCGTTTGGAAGCGCTACTGAACTACCAGCAAATGGTTATGGACCTTACTGGTATGGACATTGCCAACGCGTCTCTTCTTGATGAAGCCACAGCAGCGGCAGAAGCAATGGCTTTGTGTAAACGCGCAGGTAAGAGTAAGAGCAATGTGTTCTTTGTTGCTGACGACGTTCACCCACAAACCATTGAAGTGGTGAAGACTCGTGCGGAGTTTATCGGATTTGAAATTCAAGTTGGCGCAATCGATTGCCTTGCTGAGCAAGACGTCTTTGGTGCCCTACTCCAGTACCCAAGTACAACAGGCGAAGTCCGTGACTTAACCGATATCATCGAAAAAGCGCATGCAAACAAAACAGTCGTAACTGTTGCTACTGACCTAATGGCAAGCACACTATTGAAACCTGCTGGTGAAATGGGTGCAGACGTTGTCATCGGCTCTGCGCAACGCTTTGGTGTTCCTATGGGTTATGGTGGTCCACACGCAGCATTTATGGCAACTCGCGACGCATACAAGCGCACAATGCCAGGTCGTGTTATCGGTGTGTCTATCGATAGCAAAGGCAATCAAGCACTGCGTATGGCGATGCAAACTCGCGAACAGCACATCCGTCGTGAAAAAGCGACATCGAACATCTGTACTGCTCAGGCACTGCTTGCAAATATGGCCTCTTTCTACGCTGTGTACCACGGCGCTGAAGGCTTGCTAACCATCGCTCGTCGCACGCATCACCTAACTGCAATTCTTGCTGCTGGCCTAACTAAATCAGGCTACGAGCTGGCGCACAATAGCTTCTTTGACACTATCACTATCAATACGGGTAGCAACACAGACGCCCTGTACCAGAAAGCACAACAAGCAGATATTAACCTGCGTAAACTTCCTGAGCAATTAGGCATCAGCCTAGATGAAACAACAACCATTGCTGACGTCGAAGCGCTATTTGCAATATTTGATGTAAAAGAAAAGATCAATGCGCTTTCTACAGACATCGCTTTGAATGAGTTCGCTGCAATCCCTGAGAACTGTCGCCGTACTTCTAAATACCTCACTCACCCGGTCTTCAACACGCACCGCAGTGAAACGCAAATGATGCGTTATCTGAAGAAACTTGAAAACAAAGACTTCTCACTCACACACGGTATGATCCCTTTAGGCAGCTGTACCATGAAGTTAAACGCAGCCGCTGAAATGATCCCAGTCACCTGGCCTGAATTTGGCGCACTGCACCCGTTCGCACCTAAAGAGCAAGCGGCAGGTTACACAGCACTAGCGAATGACTTAAAAGAAAAACTGTGTGAAATCACAGGCTACGACGCATTCTCTCTACAACCAAACTCTGGTGCATCAGGTGAATATGCCGGTCTGTTAGCGATTCAACGTTATCATCAAAGCCGTGGCGAAGGTCACCGTAACGTGTGTTTGATTCCAAGTTCTGCGCACGGCACTAACCCGGCAACAGCATCCATGGTTTCAATGAAAGTGGTTGTGGTAAAATGTGACGAAAACGGTAATATCGACCTTACTGACCTAGCCGCTAAGATTGAGAAACATCAGGAAAACCTATCAAGCATCATGATCACTTACCCTTCTACACACGGTGTATACGAAGAGCAAGTACGTGAAGTATGCGATATGGTTCACGCGGCTGGCGGTCAAGTTTACCTAGATGGCGCAAACATGAATGCTCAGGTAGGTTTAACTTCTCCAGGCTTCATTGGTTCTGACGTTTCTCACTTAAACCTACACAAAACGTTCTGTATCCCACACGGTGGTGGCGGTCCGGGTATGGGTCCTATTGGTGTTAAATCACACCTAGCGCCTTTCCTTCCTGGCCACATCGAAGACGGTGTCGATGGTTCAGATTACGCAGTATCTGCAGCAGATATCGGTAGTGCTTCAATTCTACCAATTTCGTGGGCTTACATTGCCATGATGGGTACTGAAGGTTTAACCGAAGCGACTAAAGTAGCCATTCTTAACGCCAACTACGTGATGGAACGCCTACGCTCTCACTACCCTGTTCTTTACCGTGGTACCAATGGCCGCGTCGCACACGAATGTATTATCGATATTCGACCACTAAAAGAAGAGACGGGTATCAGTGAAGAAGATATTGCAAAACGCTTAATGGACTACGGTTTCCACGCACCAACCATGTCTTTCCCAGTTGCGGGTACGTTAATGGTTGAGCCGACTGAATCTGAAGACTTGGCAGAGCTTGATCGCTTCTGTGATGCAATGATTGCTATCCGAGAAGAAATCAACAAGGTTCATGCAGGTGTTTGGCCACTAGAAAACAACCCACTAGTGAATGCACCGCATACTCAAGTGGATCTAACAAGCGATGAATGGGCACACCCATACTCTCGTGAAATCGCTTGTTTCCCAAGTGCCCAAGCGAAAGACGCGAAGTACTGGCCAACAGTAAACCGTGTGGACAACGTATACGGTGACCGTAACTTAATCTGCTCATGCCCTAGCATCGAAAGCTACGAGTAATTAAGTTATCTGTTGATGACCATTAATAAAGTTTGTGGCTAACTGAGCTATCAATAGTAAAGGCGAACCGAGTGGTTCGCCTTTTCATTATACTGTAAAACGACTTTGGACATTTCTGAGTTACGGTAACGGGCTGATTTCTACACTTACGATAACTTCTAGTATTTCAAAATGACGTGCGGCACCTCATTTAGATATAACGTCTGTGGACGTTTTGGGGCAGAAGTTAACCCTGAGTAACGCGCAGTTAATATGACATTATTGCTTGTTGATATGGTCACTAAGATACCTATTCGTAATCCATAAACTATATTACCCGTCATCCAGCAATTTCAATCAGGCATAATTAAATCCTCGTGGGTATCATTTCTACGATTTCTAAGTTGGAGTATCAAAGATAATGATTGTGATGAAACGTCGTGAACGACAGATTAAGAAAGTATGCGACTTTATTGATTGTAATCTAGATGGCGAGTTCTCACTTGAGCAGCTAAGTACTGTAGCAGCCAGTTCAAAGTACCACTTTCACCGTATCTTTAAGTCGTTTATGGGGATCAGTGCTATGCAATATGTGTTGCTGGCACGAATGAAACGCGCTTCCTTTAGGCTAGCGTTCGAGTCAGAGTACAGTGTTACTGATATCGCTTTTGAAGCCCACTTCGAAAGCCTAGAAGCCTTTACGCGTGCTTTTTCTAGGATATTTGGACAATCACCTTCCCAATTTAGACATCAGCCTGAGTGGCGTTCTTGGCACTCAAAATATGAATATCATCCACCGATTACAGGAGAAAGTATAATGGATGTTCAAGTCGTAGATTTCGAAAAAAGAGAAGTTGCATTAATTGAACATAAAGGTAGTCCACAATTGGTATTTGAGACAGCAACCAAGTTCATAAATTGGAGAAAATCAACAGGTTTGTCTCCAATAAAAACTAGCGAAACATTTGGCATTCCTCATTCCGATCCAAATGATACGCCAGATGATGAGTTTCAATTTGAAATCTGTGGCTCGCACGGAGGAGAGGTTCCAGCAAACGCCTATGGAATCAAATCTGGAACAATACCAAGTGGCAGGTGCGCTATGGCTATCCATAAAGGAAGCCATGACAGCACTGGTGACAGCGTGTATCACTTGTATCAAAAATGGCTGCCAGATAGTGGCGAAGAATTAAGAGACTACCCTTGTTTCTTCCGTTACTTAAATTTTATTCATGAAGTAAATGAATGTGAGTTGTTAACCGAGATTTATCTACCGATTAAATAGTAAGTGGCCAGCATATTCATGCAAAAAAAACCACCGCCGATTTGCTACGTGTTGAGCGGTTTTGGGAAAAACCGTTCACTGAATATTTGATTCTGTTCGTGCAGATAGAGCTTGGCCAGAGCTTCAACTAGAATAAGACAAATAGAGAACAGGTTGAGAAATCTGTTCTCTATTTATATGTAGCACCTCTAAGTACACTCATACAAAACACGAGTTGGAGTAACAGATGAGCGACACGCTACGCAAAATTAAATGGGGCATTGCAGGCCTAGGCAATATCGCCAATAGATTCGCAACAGCATTAACAGAACACTGCCTGCATGGTGAACTTTATGCGGTTTCAGCAAGAGACCAATCACGCGCAACCACATTCGCCAACAAATTTGGATGTGAAAAGGCTTATGGTTCTTATGAAAAGATGGCTAACGATCCAGAAATTGAAGCTGTTTACATCGCAACGGTTCACCCATACCACCAACCATTGACCGAACTGTTTCTAAAAAACAATAAGAACGTATTGGTCGAGAAGCCTGCTTTTACTAACCTTACTGACTGGCTTGAGATGAAAGCCCTCGCGAAGAAAAATGGCGTGATGTTACTGGAGGCGATGAAAACAGTGGTGTTTCCCGCGTATCACGAGCTCAAATCATTCTTGATCGACAACGACATTCAAATCGACTCAATAGAAGCCAGCTTTGGTAACCAGCATGACTATGACCCTGAATTGTTTATCTTCAATCCTGATTTATCAGGCGGTGTAACGCTCGATGTTGGAGTCTACGGGCTTTGGTTCTTCTACGATTTGTGCCGCACTCTAAGAGTGAACCCATCAAAGCCTCAAGTCGAGATGTCGTGTGTTTATGAAGGCTCGAATGTCGATACCGATGCCTGCTTTAAATTCTCAGGGGATATAAACGGCGTGATATCGGCATCAATTGTTCAAGATCTTCCTCGCTCCGCACGTTTGACTGGGCCTGATATAAACATCACCATTAAAGAAAAATGGTGGAATCCGGACTTTATTGAGATTGAACATCGCGGCAAGAAGTCAACGATCTACTACCCGATCACGGGGAATGGGTTCGAGTTTGAAATCGACCATTTTTCAGATCTAGTTCTTCAAGGTAAAACTGAATCGAGTATCCTAAGCTCAGAGACAACCCATCAAGTTCTCGAAACGATGGAAAAAGCACTCACTGACTTTGGCTATCAACATTTAACTCAACCTCGTCGTTAGGAAAAACAAATTGAGTAATTTTAAGCGCAAGCTTGAACAGTATGAAAAGATATTTCAGGCTTTTGGGCCTGGAGTATCACACTGTCAGGTCAACCAACTGGCCACATTGTTGCACGTTAGTGAGCGCCATGTTCAAACCTTACTCAAGGCGATGAGAGCGCAAGGCTGGATTGAATGGCAAGCCAGTTCAGGGCGCAGCAAGAAAGCGCAACTGACATGTCTAGTTGAACCAATTGAAGCATGTTACCGATACGCTCAGATCCAAGCCGACGCAGGTGACATAGAACAAGTGTTTAGCACTTTAAGCTTCAATAACCGAAATGTTGGATCTGAACTGCAAGCCTTTCTCAGCAGGGCAAATCAATCGGCGCAGAATACCGTGTATATTCCCTTTCATCGGGAGATAGAGGAGCTTCATCCTCAACGTGTCCTTAGACGCACTGAACGTTTCTTGGTGATGCAGATTTGTCAACGTCTCACTTCAGTTCAAAGCGGTAAAATCTGTGGTGACTTGGCTTATCATTGGCAACCTAATCAAGACGCTACGCTATGGCAATTTCAAATTCGTAATGGTGTGCAATTCCATAGTGGTCGGACGCTTGAACCTCAAGACATAGCACACTGCCTCAATTCTCTTTCACAAAGCAAAACATGGCGCAGCTGTTATCAGCACATTGATGAGGTCTCTGTCTCGGCAGGCAATGTAATCGTCGTGAAATTGAATCAGCCTGATTGGCATTTACCACGCTCACTTGCCAGAGCTGAAGCTTCCATTTTTGAACATTCATCAACCGAACGACTGATTGGTTCTGGTGCTTTCTCAGTAGACATTTTCTCGTGCAAGATGCTGAGGTTGAGTCGCAATAGCGCTTATTCACACAGCACCCCCATTCTCAATCGAGCCGAACTGTGGGTCTATCCTGAATGGGCGCAGAACAAAGCTTGCGCTCAAAATCATATATGCGTGAAACTGCCCGAAAAGACGATCACCGTGAGTGGAGATGACCAATCTTCTCAACGGAATTTTGGTGCAACGTTTCTCAAAGTTCAAAACCCAGCCTTATCTAACGCACTTCGCGAATTTACTGTTGAAGATACCTCTGAATGCCAAACCCTATTCAAGCAATTATCGGCTCCTGGCGAGAGCTACGTTAATGTGAAATATGGACACTACCTAACCACCAAAGACGCCGCGTTTTGCAGCATTATTGATGAGAATAACGCCTTTGCCTCGTGGTTAAGCTTTTTCCATCGCTTCCCGTTTGAGGCATTGACGCTACCTGTTGAGATGTTGGAGACAATCGAACAAGGCTTGGCTTCAATTCGACATGAGCCGAACTCTGAGCTAGCGATGAATGAATTATTGGCGCTTCGACATTGGTTGAATGACTCTGGAATAGTGGTTGAGCTCAAGCAAGAAGGATTCAATTTGAAAGTTTCTGAAAAAATACACGGGGCGCAAGTGAATGGTTTTGGTTGGTGCGAACTAGACAAATTGTGGATTAGCCATTTATAAGGATGGTCATGTTAAAGATAAGCCATTAGGCACAAAGGCATACTTCAATAATTCTTACTCTATGTACCACTGTCAAGTAGCCTTGGAAACGATGATTGGAGTAATTGTGTGATTGTGAAGTTAGTTGCCTAACCAAACGATTGATTAGATGTTTGCCTTTTGAACCGAGCCTCTCTTCAGATGAAAAAAAGTAAAGCAAAGTTCAACTGCCCCTATAGTAATGACTAATCACCTGAAACAAGGTTTGGGGCAAAAGCTAGTCAATAGATACATATCAACTTCATCATTAGATCCTATAATCTCCAGCAGATTTGACACTACAGCCCCTAAAAAATACAATGCGTATATGTTTTATATATTATACGTATATCTATGGGTATTGTTAAAATTTCAGAAGAACTGCATGAAGAACTTCGTAAAGCAAGTTCGGTCATGTCACGTTCAATCAACTCACAAGCAGAGTTTTGGATCAAAATGGGCATGTTGGCTGAGTTACATCCTCAACTTTCATTTAATCAAATCATGGCGAATCTGATGCAATCCGCGAATGTTTCCGCTACAAACATCTCAACAACTGAAGAACATTGCGATGCATAGTCAAGTAATGATTAAGTCTGAAGAAGATATTTCGTTAATGCGAGAATCCGGCAAGCTACTTGCAAAGGTTTTTAAGATGCTTGACGAATACGTCCAACCTGGCATCTCTACGATGGATATTAATAATAAAGTTGAACAGTATATTATTAATGAACTGAATGCTCGACCTGCAAGTAAAGGACAATACGATTATCAATATGTACTAAATTCATCGATTAATGAAGTTGTATGCCACGGAGTTCCTAAAGAGACTGAAATTTTAAAAAGTGGCGATATTATCAACCTAGACATTACTCTAGAAAAAAATGGATTTATTGCCGATTCAAGTAAAATGTATGTAATGCCTTCAGCATCACCGCTTGCCATTCAACTGGTAAAAACAACCTATAACGCTATGTGGGAAGGTATTAAGCAAGTAAAACCTGGGATAAAGCTTGGTGACATTGGTCATGCGATACAGCGACATGCAGAACTCCATGGATACAGTATAGTAAGGGAATATTGTGGACATGGAATAGGTCGTGAGATGCATGAAGAACCACAGGTACTTCATTACGGTCAGCCAAATAGTGGACTCACATTAAAAGAAGGCATGACTTTTACTATCGAACCAATGGTGAACCAGGGTACTGCTAAGATAAAAACCAAAAAAGATGGTTGGACGGTGGTCACTAGAGACAAAAAACTCTCAGCTCAATCTGAACATACAGTACTTGTCACTAGTACAGGATATGAGGTTCTCACATTAAGAGAAGAAGAAAAGCTACCATAATTGACAGCGGAGCTTTCAACAAAACAAGCGTAGCAATTCATAAGAAATGATAATAAAGCCTATCCAAATTCCAGCCATCTATAACTATGCCTCAAAATCGTTTTGGGGCAAATACGTGTTATTTAGGGTCGGGCCTTGTTGTCAATTTCGAAAAAACGACTCACCATCTTGGCGTTAATACTCTGTAGAGTTTTCAAGTAAACTCTCCAAACCGTCAAAGTGATTGGGCAAGATAAGGCTTATGATACCGTTGTTTTAACTCATTTTGTTTGGAGCCCAGTATTACTTCCGCGGTTTAGAACTCAATCACATCATTCGCATCCGGTCTTAACTCGCGTAAATTTATCCCAGTTTGATCGTTTTTCTGTACAGCCTCTACCTCAGACTTAATCCATTGCATAAATATCTTATTTTTCTCACGATTCGCATGATTACGGAGTGAGCACAGATAGTAGCTATACCTCGATTTAACGGCTTTATTACCAATTCTAACCAGTTGTCCATCCTGAATGTATCGTTGAGCAAAGCTATGTTTGACTAACGCAACTCCCTGAGCAGCTAAAGCTGCGTCCATAACGAATTGTGAGCCTTCATATTGAAGGGAAGCATTCACAACGGGTAAGTTCATCGTTTCTAACCAGCTAGGCCAATCCTTATCTGGCGAAATCTCCTCAATTAAATCTGCATTTGTAAGATCACTGAGGTCAAAGAGCTGCTTTTCTTTCTGATAGTTTTTATGGCAGACCGGATAAATGACCTCATCCATAAGCCAAACCGACTCACAATCTGCATAGTTTCCAGTTCCATGGCGAATACTAATATCCACTCGATCATCCTGAAAATTCACTAACCTATTAGTTGGGTCAATCACTAAAGATAATTGAGGATATTGCGTACGGAACTGATTGATTTTGGGGATTAACCAATACTGAGCAAAGGTAGGCTGAACCGAAATTGACAGCTGATTTGGGTTAGGGTCCTGATTAATTTTTCGGATGCCATCGTACAAATGAGAAAAACCTTGTTTGACGGAATCAAACAAAATTCTCCCTTCGGAAGTCAACTCCACATTACGGTGCTGACGAACAAAAAGTTCACATTCTAGCCACTCTTCAAGCAGCCGGATTTGTTGACTTATCGCCGCCGCAGTAACAAATAACTGCTCCGATGCAACCTTAAAGCTCCCATTCTCGGCTGCCACATAAAAATAGTATAACCAACGCAATGGTGGCAATTTCTCTTTCACTTAAGATTTCCTTATCTGAACTGCAATTTCTATCGTTTGTAAACCATCTGTTACTGCACGAATATCTAGCATAACAAATGACACAGTTATAGGTAATAGGATGGATAACTTAACAAAACATAGCGAATACTGCATTGGTGTTCAAGATCAACCACCGCATTCTATAGGTAAGAATATCTTACTCATCGTTAAACGCTGGCACCGAAATTTAGTAACAAGAAGACACCTAGAAGATTTACCCGATTATCTTTTAGATGACATAGGAATAGATAAGCAGCTTGCAAAGAAGGAAACGAATAAAGCGTTCTGGAAATACTAATTTTTTACCGTCGCCCCAACATTAATTAAATGAATGTTGGGGCATTTTCACGTAACAAAGCTTTTATTAATTTTGTTCACCCAAGATAGGTTCGCAACTGGAGAGCAAAGTTATGTAGAGCTTCTCCGGTTAAGCGATAGATTCGCCACGCAGATTGCTCCTTCGCTCCAATGTGATGGTAGAAATCTATAGCCGATTGATTCCAACTCAAAGCGTCCACACCCTTTTTCAATGGCTTCATTCGCGAGTGTTTTCATTAGCATTATTCCCCGCCATTGCGATGCCTTTGACTCGCATTTCGAAAAAAGCTATTCAGTACGTTTATTTAGCAAGGTTTTCCAGCATAGTTTTCGTTACTAAGGTAATTCCTTTCTCAGTAACACGAAAACCATTGGCTTCATCCTGTTGCTTATCATAGCCAATGATCAAACCGGCCGGAACACAACAGTAACTATCAAGGATAACTCGCTTCAGTTTAGCGTGTTCACCAACGTGACTGCCAGGCAACAATACTGATTCTTCAATAAGACTGTATGAGTGAGCATGGACATTTGAATACAACAATGACTTTCTAATAGTAGAACCTGAAACAACGCACCCTCCAGAAACCGTTGAATCTACGGCCATACCGCGGCGTTCATCGTTATCAAAAATGAATTTAGCGGGTGGAAGTTGTTCTTGATATGTCCAGATTGGCCAATCTTTATCATAAAGGTCAAGTTGTGGTTTAGGTGTAACAAGTTCCATATTGGCTTCCCAAAATGAGTCTAATGTACCCACGTCACGCCAGTAGGGCTGATTTTCACTGTCTGGATCTTTGAAAGAGTAGGCAAAAACATTACTCTCATTAATGATTGAAGGAATGATATCGTGGCCAAAATCGTGAGTGGATCCTTGGGTATCCACATCTTTTAATAACTGGTTAAAAAGAAAATCAACATTGAATAAATAATTGCCCATTGAAGCCAAACACTTATTCGGTTTATTCGGGATTTCATTGGGTTGTTCTGGTTTCTCATCAAAAGCAACTATTTTATTTTTGGAATCTACGGTCAGAACACCAAAGTTACCTGCTGCTTCTTCAGTATCAACTTCTAGACAACAGACGGTCATATCAGCGTTATTTGCCACATGCTCCGCTAGCAGAGTGCCGTAGTCCATACGATATACATGATCACCAGACAGAATTAGAATGTACTTGGGTCTATGTGAACGAATTATATCAATATTCTGATATACCGCATCCGCTGTACCTGCATACCAGTCATCGCCTGTTCGTTGTGAAGCGGGTAAAATCTCAACAAATTGTTGAGCCCTAAAACTTCCCCAACCGCGGCTAATATGACGGATCAACGAGTGCGACTTGTATTGTGTCGCGATACCTACGCGGTGAATACCTGAATTGAAACAATTTGATAGTGGAAAATCGATAATACGAAACTTACCACCAAAATACACAGCAGGTTTTGCGCGAAAATCGGTGAGTTCAAATAAACGACTCCCACGGCCACCTGCCAATATCAAAGCGTAAGTATCTTTGGTCAAGTTACTGATATGTCTATCATAATTCTGGGACATAGAGACCTCCATGAGGGGGATTTCATATATACTTGTTGTTATAACGCGTACTTAAACAAGATATATCGGAGCAATGTATTTATTATATGTAAGTTACTATATAGGGTTATTGTTCAATAAACTGTGACTGGAGTAAGGCATTATTATTTGATGTGAAAAATTAAACGGTTCTAGTAAATCAACTGGCAAGCCTTTGATAAATATACTCATATTTAAGTTGGCCATGTTATTGCCTTAAGGACACAATACACATGTCAGCTTTTTTTACGACATTAGATCCCCTTAAGTTAGGGACGACCCGGACACCCACTTCCATAACTTGATTTTCGGTATCATAAAATGCAGCCATTGCCTCCTCTAACGTATCTTTCTAAAAATATAAATAAAACAGCTAGTTATAATAATCACTCGCACAACTTACTAATACAAAATTGTATAACCAACGCTTTGTTAAGCACGAAAAATTATTTTTCAACAATGCGATTAATTCAAATTAAGCATCAAAATAGACAACCTAGCCCATTTATCAACATAAACGTGTCAGGAAGCTTTACACTTGGTAAAACCTGTAAAAACAACTTATTGATATTAAAGTAATTTATAAAGTTGGCTTTAATCTTGCTGAGTTAGTCTTTGGTTTAATTTAGGAACAATAATGTAACTAGAGAACAACGAATGAAAAAGTTATTACTTTCTTGCACCCTAGTGCTATTTAGCTTGAGCACTCAAGCTACCGTTATCTCCATCTTAGAAGATGCCACTAATGGCGGTAATTTTTTTGCGCAAGTAACCGTTCAAGACGTTGCAACAAATACCGTAAATATTAGTGCTGATATTTCCGATCCTATAAACTTAGGGTTAACTAATGGTGACATTCTTTCACTTTGGTTTAACTTGTCTGACTTATCTGGTTTAGGAAATACGCCCAGCTTAAGCAACATTGTTGTTAATGGTAATTATATAAATAACAACGAATTTTTTTCTGGCGCATCGCTACTACTTGGACAAGAATCTGCAGCAACGAGTAAGCGCAATAGATCAAACTCAAACATGAATGGTGCAGGTACAAATGATTGGGACCTGCTCGTAGAAACTGGCCAAAACGGTTCTAAATACGATTTTATTCAAAGCCTAAGTTTTGATTTCTCACTTGAAGGGCTTAATGAAGGCTATTTTAGTAATCAACAAATAGCGATGAGAGTTCAAAGCATCGAAAATTCAGATCTGTTTTTAGGTGGTTCTTCTAAATTATTGGGCGTTGGATACGAAGACCCTCTGATACCAGTGGATACAACAAACGTCCCTATACCTGAGCCAACAACGTTAGGTTTGTTTGGCTTGGCACTGTTTGTTCTTGGACTAGCAACACGTAGATCTATGAAGAAGTAGCTACAAACCTCTATTTTAAACGAAGAGACACGTATCAGAATAAATCACTTGAAGCTTAAAATCGCTTAACTTTGGTCATTTTTTCGTCCGACTGTTCATGCTAGCATCTAGGCTCAGATAACCGTTAGGAACTTATGCATGTCATCAGATTATTACGGAACCAGTGCCAGTTATGCACGCAAAGAAGCGGATTATAGGGAGAGAGCACTCAAACTTTATCCTTGGGTATGCGGAAGGTGTGCTCGTGAGTTTGTTTATTCAAACCTACGAGAATTGACGGTCCATCATAAAGACCATGACCACACCAATAACCCACTTGATGGCAGCAACTGGGAACTGCTTTGTCTCTATTGTCATGATAACGAGCACAGTAAGTACTTAGAGCACGAACGGTACGGTAGTGAAGTTAAACCCGGCGAAGACGAACATCAAGGGGCAACATATAATCCCTTTGCTGATTTAGCAAAAATGATGAATAAGAAGTAACAAAAACGGCTCGCGGGGGATGCGAGCCGTGAATAGGTGATATCAAACTTAGTGTTCAGGCATCTCGAACAGCTTCACCACACTATCGGCAGCATTATTCATTGCTTGTACACTATCAAGCATCCCTGAGCTTGCAGGGCCAAGCGCGTGTGAGTACAAGTCTAGCTGTTTATCAAAAGGTAAATCCAACTGTTCATACAGACTTTGTCGAATTTTAGCGTGGTTCTCGGGGGCTTGATTTGCAAGACTAACAAGAGCCTCATAAATAATCGTTTTCATACAGTATCCATTTTATTTGATTTTCTCAGGTACATTGCCAATTGTAGTCGGGTTACAAACGTAAATCCGACCCTACATCACATAACAAAATCTTTACCTAAAATTTATACCACCGACCCATTTAATAACCTAATACTCACTTGGTGAATAAATAATGCTAACAAACAAAAAGTTAAACTTGTTGACCTGATTTGATCAATACAACTATCCTAATCAGACGCTTACACTAGGAACATGACTATGGGATCAAACCTACCTCCGAGTTTTACACGCGTTTTTTTAAAAGTTTATCATCTCATTGAAGCAGTATTGCTGGTTGCAATAACACTGGCTACTTTGTTTGCCATCGGGAACGAATTTATCCACGTTTTCACCGAACAAACGGTACTACTTACAGATATATTACTCATGTTCATTTATCTGGAAGTGCTTTCTATGGTGCAACAATTCGTCACCAACGGAAAAATCCCCGTTAGGTACCCTATTTACATTGCTATTATGGCTATTGCCCGTTACATCACGTTGGGTATGAAAGAACTCGATGGTGTATTCGTTGTTTGGCTATCACTGGCAGCACTGATTCTTGCAATCGCCACTATCGTGATCAGAGTCGGTCACTATTTCTGGCCCTATGAGAGGATCGTAAAACGCTATCACCCTCTAGACAGAAAAATAGCGAAGCAAGGCGAAAGTAACATTGAAATAAAAGAAGATATCGACTGATAAAAACAGGCGCTGGCTATCGAATTACGCCATAGCACCCAATACTAGTACATAAGGATATTAAGATGAGCTCTATTTACGATATTGAGTTAGAAACAATCGAAGGCAAACAGCAAACACTCGCGGCTTACAAAGGAAAAACCCTATTAATCGTCAATACAGCTTCTGAATGTGGTCTCACCCCGCAATATGAAGCATTAGAAGCACTTTACCAAGCGGAAAAAGCTAATGGACTGGAAATTCTTGGTTTCCCATGCAATCAATTCGGCGCTCAAGAGCCCGGACAAGAAGCGGACATTCAGTCATTCTGTACTATGCGTTATGGTGTAACCTTTCCACTGTTCAGCAAAGTGGAAGTTAATGGTGAAGGACGTCACCCACTATACCAACATTTATTCGCAGCTCTGCCAGAACGAACAACAGCTCCAGACAGTGACTTTATAGAAAAACTTAAAGGCTATGGTTTTGAAGTAAAAGAAGGTAATGTTCTGTGGAATTTCGAAAAATTCTTAGTCAATAAAGAAGGTAAAGTAATTGGTCACTTTGCGCCAGATATGACGCCCGAAGATGAAATCTTAGCTAAAGCAATCAGAGATGCGCTAGCTTAAACTTCTTGACCAAAACCAATATGCCCCGTTTAAAGGGGCATTTGGGTTAGCGAACGTAGAACTGTGAATCAACAGACAAATGCCTTGCCTCTTGGTGTTTAAAGTTCTCAGCTTTCAATAGTTGGATGATTAAGTCGATAAATTCTTGTTTTGAATAGCCGATAGTCGAAAAATGATAACTTCTTATCTGTGAAAAAAGGGTATTATCAAATCCATATATCGCGTGCCTTTCAACCACATCTCTATATTGTTCCTTACAATAATCGACAGCTGCCATTGCCATTGCATCTGATGTACAAAATATCCCCAAATTTTTAATATCCAGAGTATGACGCGACAAATATGCTAACGCTGACTCATATGAGTAGTCACAATATGCCAAAAGTTCGATATCTATCCCGAACTTTGCCATCGACTGTTGATAGCTCATTACCCGTCGTTTTTCAGTTAATGATGTTTTTCGACCACACAATAATACCGCTCTTTTAATGCTTCTCTCATGCGCGTTTAATATCGCTTGCTCAATTCCGAGAGCTTCATTAATCGTTACCGAAAGTCCAGCATCCGCTTTTTTCCCATTGAGCATAATCACTTTGTCAGTATAAAAAAGGTTTGGTGCTTCTTCGGGCTCGATAAGATCTGAAAAAATAAGCGCTGCATCGACTCGATGGACAAACGGGCTTTTCTTAATATCAGCGATATCCTTTTCTGACCGCAAGCGGACAAATAACGTTTGTTTGCCCATGCTTTGTATTGATTGAATCAGAAGGTCAAATAATGCTAAATCACTGATATCTGATATATGATTGACCACAACCGCTATCATACCGGTAGATTGGTTAATTAAGCTCTGCGCGAACGGATTAGCCACGTATCCCAATTGAGCCGCAGCTTCTATCACACGAGCCTTTTTATCCGCGGCTATCGGTCTGTTTTTTCCCGATAAAGCTCGGGATGCGACCGATTTTGAAACGCCAGCTAACTTAGCTACATCATCCAAAGTAGGGACTGAAAGATTACTTTTCATTAAGTTTTGCCACTATATTCTGAATTGTCTGAACATCGGTGATATCTCTATAACTATCATTCAACGCATTTATCCCCATCGCAACCTTGTTGTCCGGTGTTAGCATTTTACTTGCATGAGCAACCTTAGCAGATAAGTGAATTTCACTAGCACCAGTCGCTTCAACAATACCTTTTGCATTTTGTTGATTTACACCGCATCCAGGCATTACCGATATTCGACCATGAGCTTGTTCTACCAAGGACTGTAAGTTATTGATGCCGTCAAATGCCGTTGAACACCCACCAGAGCTAAGTACTCTTTCACATCCTAAGTCAATTAATGTCTCTAGCGCAGAGCAATGGCAATTCACCAAATCGAATGCTCGGTGAAAAGTGACACCTAATCCTTTAGCACTGTCAATCCATCTGCTCATTGCTGTGACATCTATGCTAGCGTCTTCAGCCAAAGCACCAACGACGATACCATCGACGCCACACTCGCGGAAAAACTGGATTTCGTCACACATCATCGCAACTTCATCAGAAGTAAACAGAAAGTCACCACTTCTTGGACGCACCATCGCGTATACCGGCACTTTACAATGCTTAACCGCGTATTGAGTAAGTCCAAACGTCGGGGTAATCCCTCCAAGAGGAAGTGAGCTGCACAGTTCAATCCGGTCTGCTCCGCCAATAATTGCATTGTGTAAAGATTCTATACTATCAACACAAACTTCAACCAAAACTCTGTTCATTCTCTTACCCATCAAGCCCGTTACACTCTTTCTGCGATAAGATGTTGTGGAGATTTCATGCCTGTTTTATAAACCCAGTATTTTATCTCTTCTTCACAGCCTACGTTAACAACGCGGTAATTGTCATCTTTATCAATGGCATGTATGACGACACCCGCTAAAAATCCACCTCTCAATGACTTTAACTCTTCAACGGCCATATCGACAGCCTCATGCAATGAGTAGCCCAAACGCATAGCCATAACTATTGAGTATGACGTATTAGCTCGAATCGTCATTTCTCCGGTGTGTGTACAAGCGGCAGCACCATAGCGGCTATCAGCATAAAAACCAGCACCAACAATTGGCGAATCACCCAATCGACCCGGATACTTCCATGCCCACCCAGAAGTGCTCGTGGCAGAATAGATACTGTTATGAATATCCTTGGTAAGAAAAACCGTTGTATCTCTTACCTTTTCTGGATCAGTAATCATAGTGTTCAATTTAGCCAAAGGACGACTCGACATATCTGGGTTTTCTTCACTAGTAATTTCTTGAAGCTTTCTAAACCAAACTTCCTTTGACTCTTCCATTAACGGGTTTCCACAGTTAAAACCCATCTCATAAGCAAACCTCGTTGCCCCTTCTCCGACGACGATTTCATGATTGAGTTCTTCCATGACCTTACGAGCAATACGAGTGACGTGAAAGTGATCTTTAACCGCACCGACAGCACCTGTGCGCAGGTCATCACCATCCATTACTGCGCCATCAAACTCCATATCACCTAACAGATTTGGCCACCCGCCAAAACCAACACTTCTCACCTTCGGTTCAGCTTCTACTTTCTCGATACCACAAATAATGGCATCCAAGCCATTTTGACCAGAATCCAACATATCGGCCGTATCTTGAATGCCCGGCCAAGCTTCTGAGTTAGAAAGAACAATCATTTTATATTATCCATTTGTCCTAGAAACACCATCAAGGTGTCATTGAAATACGCGTTAGATACGCTGCTCTGTATCCATATCAAAAAAGTGAAGTCGCTCAATACTTGGAATCACACGAATAGCCCCACACGGCTCTTGACTGTTGTGGGTACGAAGCATCAAAGATTGACCTTCAGCCAGCGTAATAGCGATATTGCACTCCGCACCTAAGTACTCCACATAGCTGGTATCACCAACGAATCCTTGTTTAGAATTAAAATCGACCATTTGCAGATCTTCAGGACGAATGCCCAGACAAACTTGGCGACCATCATAACTACTTAAATTCGGATATAGAGATAACGGGAATGAAAACTGATGCGACTCACCAATACTTAAAACCACGTTATCGTTTTCTAAAGCAACCGTAACATCGATAAAATTGATTACTGGAGAACCAATAAACCCAGCAACAAACTTGTTGGTCGGTGTTTCATACAAGGCTTTGGGTGATCCAATCTGCTGAATGACCCCCTGATTGAATACAACCACCTTGTCACCCATTGTCATCGCTTCAACCTGATCGTGCGTAACGTACAGAATGGTTGCGTTAATTTCTTTGTGCAGCGCTGAAATTTCTTGGCGCATTTTACTGCGAAGTTTCGCATCCAGGTTAGATAGCGGTTCATCAAACAAGAAAACCTTTGGTCGACGTACTATAGCGCGCCCCAAAGCAACACGTTGTCGTTGCCCACCCGAAAGCTGACCAGGCTTGCTGTCTAAGAAAGAGGTGAGATTTAGCATGTCAGCGATATTTCGTACCATGGTATCGATTTTTTGCTTCTCTATCTTTCTGATTCGCAAAGCCAATGCCATGTTTTCATACACTGTCATATGTGGGTAAAGTGCATAGCTTTGGAACACCATCGCGATATCTCGGTCTTTAGGAAGCTCATCATTCATCTTCTTTTTATCAATGATTAACTCACCACCAGAGATATCTTCTAAGCCTGCAACCATTCTCAATAATGTAGACTTCCCACAACCAGATGGACCAAGCAAAATAACAAACTCACCTTGCTCTATGTCTACCGTTGCGTTTTTAATCGCTTCGTATCCGTTTGGGTATTTCTTACGAATATTTTTTAGTTGAACGTAGCTCATTACATCTTCCCTTTCACAGCTAGAGAGTGGCAAATTTCACTGAGTAACAACGCACCATAACCAGTTGCTGCTTTGTCATAGATTTTTCTGTGAGGCATACTGTGAGACATAGCCGCTGAATCAATGTGAACCCAAGCTTGATCATCTTGAACAAAATGGCTCAAGAAAGTCGCGGCTACACAAGGGCTACCATGAGGGTCTTCGCTACCGTGTTGCAGATCAGCATAGTCACTTTGTAAAGGTGAATTAAACCATCCGCCAATCGGCATTGGCCAAACTCGCTCAGCACAAGACAAACCCGCATTTTTAACCACTTCGGTGAAATCATCGTTGTTGCTCATTAACGCCGAATAGCCCTTACCTAAAGCGACACCAGCGCCACCAGTCAGCGTTGCGATATCAAGCAAGTAATCTGGTTTATAGGTTTGTTGGGCATAATGTAAAACATCCGCTAACACCATTCTTCCTTCTGCGTCAGTCGAAATAATTTCCACATTTTTTCCAGATAACATAGTGACGACATCACCGGGTTTTAACGCTTTCCCTGAAGGCATGTTTTCTACCAGACCGCACAATCCAATAACCCGAATAGGCAGTTTTGCCTGGCTGATGGCATACAGAGCACCGACAACTGAAGCAGCACCACCCATATCAAATTTCATAGTGCTCATAAATTTAGCGCCCTTGATGCTGATACCACCAGAATCAAAAGTAACCCCTTTACCGATCAAAACAATGGTAGAGATTGCGTCTTCAGGGTTGTAATCCAGAGTCAGTAATTGACCGTCATGCTCGCTGCCTTTCGCAACGCCCATCATTCCACCAAATCCCATAGCCGTAAGCTGCTCTCCACCAATAGCACTAATTGCAACGTTGGGTAGTTGAAGCTGTTCAACCGCTTTAACAAAAGTCTCGGGATATAACTGATTACTTGGTTTGTTCATCAACTCTCGTGAATGGGTTTGAGCAGTAGCAAGCGTACAGCCACTTTTACAAGCATTTTGAAGTTCAGCGTTCTGATCAACCAGCTCGATGACATTTACAGCAGGCTGCAATACATAAGATGGGCCGTGTTTGTAGCTATAGCCAGCCAGCGACAAGCCAAAACTCAGCCACTTCACCCATACTTCAACCGCATTGGCAGTCAACAATTCATCACCTAATGAAAAGGTAATCTTAGAAAATGGAAAATTACGCGCCACTTCAAAGCCGATGTCCTGCATGTCATCGACCGTGTACTCTTTCTTTTGATATCTAACGTTGATACCTGCAATATCACGGTTTTCATCTAATGTAGATTGAGTACCAAATTCAATTCGAACTTGTCGTACTTCCTGACTGTCAAAGCTATTCGATGTGTAAATTAAATCTGTCATTTTTTATCCCTTTACAGCCCCTTCAGTCAGGCTTTCCATCATTTTTTTAGAGAAAAGAACAAATATGATTAGCAGAGGTAGCATAGCCAAGAAGCTACCTGTCATAACCAAATTCCAAGGTGTAGACGTTGCTCCGTTTAGAGAACGTAAAACCAGTGTGATGATCTGTTTATCCGGCGTCTGCAAAGCAATAAGTGGTAACATAAAGTTGTTCCACGCAGCTACAATAACCATTATGGCGACGGTCATTAAAGGGGCTCGCATCATTGGTAAACCTATACGGAAGAAGATCTGTAGCTCGTTAAGGCCATCGACACGAGCACTGTCGAAAATTTCTTTCGGCATCGTTGACGCTACAAACTGACGAACCAGAAATACACCAAAAATATTTACGCCAGCTGGTAACCAAATGGCTGCTAAGGTGTTGATTAGCCCGAGTTCCTTAATGATCAGAAAGTAAGGTACCAAATTAACGACGGCCGGAACCATTAGCGTCAACATCAAAGTCGAAAAAATTAAGTTCTTGCCTTTGAACTCATAGATAGCAAACGCATAACCTGCGGCGGCCGAGACCAATACCGAGTTCACTGTAGATAACACAGTAACAACTAACGTGTTCCACATTGCTTGATTAAAAGGTACCTCTTTAGCTAACTCACGATAGTTATTCATAAACTGATCGCCAAAGCTTAGTGACATACCCATAATTGATGCGCTGTCTTGTGTCGACAACAATGCGGACCAAAAAAACGGAAAAATAGATATAAACGCTAAAACAGAGACAAATATATAGATCAATATTTTGGCGGCATCAGGTTTCCGTTTATTTAAACCAATACTCTCTGCATGGTCTGGTGAAAATGAATTATGTATAGTTTTCATTACTCGAGACCTCGCTTAATACCTTTCTTACCAAACAATAAAAAGAATAAAGCACTAAATGCAGATATAATTAAAAACAGAATCCATGCAATTGCAGAAGCTGTTCCCATATCGCTCCAGTCCCAACCCATTTTGTATAAATATAAAGAAACGGTCATTCCTGAATTCGCAACACCACCGTTACCATGTGTCAACATCATCGGCTCTTCGAATAGCTGCATATTGCCAATAAGAGTCATCAAAGTTGCAAAGAAAATATAAGGGACAAGCAATGGAGCAGTTATAAACTTAAACTTCTGCCATTTATTGGCACCATCTAAATCGATAGCTTCATAGAGTTCTTTCGAAACAGATGCCATCCCTGTCATATATATCACGGTATTGATCCCTGTGAACTTCCAAGTCACCTGATTGGCAATGGTTAGACGAATCCATTCGGCATCAAAAAAATCTATCGGTAATGTCGCCAGAAATTGGTCGAGATGCAGTGCCTGTCCTAACGAGTAAAAGCCAGCGTTTATGGCTCCAAAAGGAGAAAACACGTTAAACACCACTAAGCTTACCGCTACGCTTGATGTTATATAGGGCAAGAATATCGCGGCTTTAAAAAACTCCGAACCTTTGGTAATCACTTTCAACAGAAAATACGCGAGAGAGATTGCTAATACATGCTGACAAATCCCCGAAATAAATGAAATTTTAATGGTATTCCATAATGACAACCAAAAAATATTATCGGTAACTGCGTAATAGTAATTTTCCCAGCCAATAAATTTCATTGACGACAAACCTTTAATCGGATTCCAAGAATGGAACGATAGAAAGGCTGAGAAAATAACGGGAAATACGTTAAACGTTAAGTACAGAATTAAAAAAGGGAGCAGCAATATATAAGCTACCCTATGGTCGTGTAACATCCCTTTAAATAACTTCATAATTTATCCAAACTGTTAGATTTTGTACGTTTCTAGCTATTGGAAGTAAACACTCAGGCAGTAGGAAATACCACCTGAGCATCTTTTTATAGCGTACGCATTCTACGTTTTAGTAGTTGGTTTGCTGCCTCTAAAGTTGCATCGACATCAGCATCTTGTGCGACGATTTTCTTAATTGCGTCATTCAAAATACTGTTTGCGATGTTATCCACTGGAGATGCAGAATATGGCTTAATGTTTTTCACGATTTCCGTGTAATATTTCATTGAGTGCTGGCCACCAAGTATTTCGCTAGGCTGGTCGAAAAACTTATCGGAATAAACTTCCATGCGAGCAGGAAGCGTACCTGCAATTTTTGCAATATCCAAAACATTATCTTGTTGCATCAAGAATTGAATAAACTTCCAGGCTTCTGGTTTATGTTGACTCTGTTTAGGCATCGCAAATACGGTACCACCCGCATTTACGTTGGTGTTGTTTGGAATACCCGACACGCGCCATAATCCAGATTTAGCCCCTTCAGGGTCATACTCCTGTAGAATGCGACCTTCAATCCATGGTCCATCAACATCCGCAAATAACTTACCTTCCCGGAACAGCTTGATAAATTTCTGGTCATTTGACGAACCGTCCAGAGCTGCGACTAATTCCTTGTCATAAAGCTCTTTCACAAGTTTAACCAGACCTTTAATTTCATCAGAGGCTAAGTTTGGTTCACCATCTTTCAAATAAACAGGTTGACCAGGCTGACTGTTTGTCCCCATCACTAATGGGTTAATCAAACTTGTTGCGGCAGGTAATACATAAGCACCATTCTTCTGTTTGATTTGCTCAGCAAAAGCAATAAATGCATCCCAACTCTTAGTGACATCCTCGATATCTGCACCGACTGAATCAACTAAGTCTTTGCGATACACCATGACTACTGGACCAGTATCAAAAGGCACCCCATAAATATTACCTTGCTTGTCTTCCGACAACGTCAACATCGATTGGTCAAAAGCCCATCCCGTATCTGCAATACTGTATGGAGCGCTGGATAAATCGGTTAAACCTCCAGCATTGACAAATGACCCCAATTTAATCGTACTGATTGATACTACATCAGGAGCACCTTCACCAACAGCCAGTGCGGTTGTCAATTTGTCGTGACAATCTCTAAAGCCACAGCTCATAGCGTTAATATCAATATCAGGGTTCTGTTTCTCAAACTCTGATACCATCTTCGCTACATAATCTTTTGGTAGATAGTGCGAAAAAACTATTTCTGTTTTAGCGTAACTCAATTGAGATGCAAGGAGTGTTGCGAGTAAAGTTACGGAGCCCGTAAATTTTTTGATCTTCATATTCATCTTCCCTAATGCGATAAAGGATGCGTTTTTAACCCACTGCCACGCACTCTTTAATAAACTAGACTGAAATCGATTTCACCCAAAGTGAAATCGATTTCAGTCTTGCATAGAATATGGTTAACAATCAACCCGAAAGTCGTTTTTTTTCACAGGTTCGTCACAAAAATTAACAAATCGTAATCGTATATATTAATAAACAATACGATTACACCGTTAATAGTAAAAACTTAACCTTATGATTTTAATCATAATAAAAACAGGAATGGCTAAATGATTTTAAAGGAGGGAATATATTCTTTGTTGAGGACTATCTACAGTAAAAAACCTCAACTACAAGCGTGCTGAGGCTTCAACAGGAGCATTAATTCTGTGGTTCGCCAAAACAAATTTGAAGGTTAGGTAAAACCTGCTCTATATAACGTGTAGTGGTATAAATTAATAATGCAATACCAATCATTTCTAGTAGTTCTTCAAACGTATAGCTAAAAGCATAAATCATCGAATTGGTGCCTAAATTCTGCGCGATAACGCCACCTACAAGCTCTAGGCCTAAAGCCCCTGAAAGAAACACCACCCCGGATAACACAAACAATCCCAAAATATTTCTTGGTAAATTAATCAAAAACTTTAAATAAGCCAGCCCCAGCACAATAGCTAAGATGCCGTAAGGAATGACCCACGCGAAATAGAACACACCTGAGGTATCCAACGATTCACGTACAGGGCCAACCAGCATTTCATGGAACTCAGACGATTCATCAACCGAGAGAAAAACGAAGATGAATGACAAACCAAACCAAGCAAATGATGGCTCTTTGCGCGTTCGGTGAACAAAACCGACTAAAGCTAACAACGCACTCGCTATGAACATGGCGAAAGAGGAATACAGCGTAGGTACATTCATCTCTGTGTCGAAATCAACAAGACGAATAAAACTCTTAATGTGAGGAAAGTCCAAGTAAAACTTAGCGAATATCCCGGCTAAGTTCGCCAATAATAATAAGCCAATAACCGTTAAAAAAAAGATCAGTATCTTATTGGGCTTAAGCGCGATAACCATATCTACTCTCTATGGGTAAGTGAATGTGATTTGTTGCACAATTATAGTATTAAACCTAACCAATATTCATAGAATCAATGCGTTAATATCGAATAGTTTCGCGCTTTTAAGCCAATTCTTACTTTTAACTCACCCGATCACTTTGAGTTCCCTTTACTATTCGATTTGCCACCACCTTGCCCATTGCCATTACCACTCCCTTTGGTCTGGTTCATTTGCTTGTTGGTGTTGTTCATTTTATTGGTACTCTTGTTCATTTTAAGTTGTCCTGTCCCGTTTCCTGGGTTGGAGTACCTCGCGTGTGCCATAAACTCCTCCTGGGTAATTACACCATTTTTATCTTTATCAAAGGAGGCGAAAGCACTGACTGAATCCCTCCGATTCATTTGCTTACCATCTTCATTCCCCATTTGCTGTTGCATGGTGGCACGGTAGGCATCTAGCTCACTCAAACTAATGCCTCCACTATTGTCAGCATCAACATCAGCAAACGTCGGTGGCATAAATTTAGCCGTATTTGTTTCTTCTTCCATCGCCATTGAGTTCAAAGGCAGTGCGACAGAAAGTGCTATTAATGTCACGATATGTCTGTTCATTTTGTCTACCTATTAAGCTTCATTAAAGACAATTAAAGCATAGGAAAAAATTGTGCATCGCGAGTGGATTTACCGTTCGTCTGGAACCACCCACACACATAATTTTACAGCCAGATCTTTACCCTTCCCTTTTACGCACTATTTACAACTATATTTGAAACACAATTTCAAAAATGAGATGATCGATTTTTATTGCCCTATTGTTTTAAAGGAAAACCTCATGATTAACGACCTACAGAATAAAAATGTCATCATTACAGGTTCAACCGGTGGTATCGGTCTTGCTACAGCCAATTATCTCGCGAAAGCAGGCGCGCACGTTACACTTACCTCGTATCGTCAACACGATGATATTGATTCAACCATCCAGCAGATTAAAGCATTGGGCGGAAGTGCAAGCTTCCATCAAGTGGATTTTGCTAACGATGACGCCTGTGAGCAGTTCGTCAATCAGTTCGTCGCTCAAAATGGCGGTATCGATGTATTGATTAACAATGTGGGCGGCTTGGTGGGTCGTAAAAACACCGATGAAATTGATGAAGAGTTTTTTGATGATGTGGCCTACCTAAATATGCGTTCAGCACAAACCATGGTTCGCTTATGCCTACCTTATTTGAAAAAGTCGGCTCAGCAACATGACTGGTCAGCGTCTGTGATTAACGTTGGTTCAATTGCGGCATACTCAGGCGGTGGCCCTGGTGCTTCTTTGTATGCGGCTTCAAAAGGTTGGCTACATAGCATCAACCGCTCTTGGGCTAAAACTTACGCTAAAGATAATATCCGCTTCAACGTCGTTGCCCCCGGTACAGTTGATACCGCATTCCATGCAGATAAAGATGAAGCGGCAAAAGCGCGAATTAGCCAAGGGATCCCTATGGGACGTTTAGGCACCGCTGACGAAATGGCGCCAACATTTGGTTACCTCTCATCTCATGCAATGTCTGGATACATAACTGGCCAAATCATCAACATCAATGGCGGCCAGTTTATGGCGTAACTCCGATCAAGAGCTGTACACAAAGTACAGCTCTATAATTCGTTTATCAAACAACGGTTCAGCGTTTTTGTATTCGACTAAACACCAATCCGACCAACAATCCCCACAACATTGAACTGACACCCAGCAATGAAACACCGGACAGAGTAATTAAAAAAGTAAACAATGCTGCTTCACGTGTTTCTCCATCACTAAATGCGGTTTGCAGGCACATCAGTAAAGTTCCAAGTAACGCTAATCCGGCAAGAATCTGAGTGACTTCACTCGGTAGTGCTAAAAATAGTGCCACGACGGTTGTAGCCCAAACACCAGCCACTAAGTAAAAAAATCCCGCCCAGATCGTCGCTTTGTAGCGTTGTCCGGGATCTTCATCGACTTCTTTACCCATACAGATAGCAGCAGAAATGGCCGCTAAGTTGACACTAAAACCGCCGAATGGGGCAACAACCACATTGGCGATACCACTACCAACCAATACTGGCTTTACCGGTAGCTGATAGTTATGGCTTTTAATCATCGCAATGCCCGGTAGGTTTTGCGAAAGCATAGTGATGACATATAGAGGAATACTTAAATTAACCATACCAACCAAATCAAAATTTGGTGTTACCCACTCAGGTTGAGCAAACGCAATTTGAATGTTCGCCTCAGCAAATGCCCCTGCGAATACCGCACATAAAATTCCAACTACCAGTAATAGCGCCATTGCATAGCGTGGAAACCATTGCTTACCAATAAGGAAAACCGCAAACATACTGAAGAAAATCATTGGGCTATCGACGACCGGACTGAAGGCTTTAATACAAAATGGTAACAGTATGGCACCCAACATCGCAGTGCCTAGCGAAGTAGGAATTCTCTCCATTGCTCGACTCAGAGGAGAGATTAAACCGGTTAAGGCGATCAGTATTCCGGAAAAAATGAAAGCGCCAATAATCACCGGCATCGGATAATCGCCAACAATGCCAACCAACATTGCGGCACCTGGCGTTGACCATGCGGTAAGTACTGGTTTCTTGTAATGCCAAGAAAACAATATTGATGTCACTCCCATCACCACACCTAACGCCAGCAACCAACTCTCGATTTGTGATGACGTTGCGCCAGCTGCAGTCGCAGCCTGCATGATGATCACCACTGAGCTGGTGTAGCCCACTAATACGGCGGTAAAACCTGCCGATAGGTGGCTTAAATTAAGCAATCCCCTTTGCATCCTCTTCCCTACTTTCTAGCATTGTTTTTTAATGTGCGTTATAACGTACAAATATCAGACTAGCACTGTACGCTATAACGCACAAGAAGAGATCAAATAATGAATCACACTATTTTTAAATCTCAAATTGCTCGCCATCTCAAAGCTCAGAGAAAAGAAAAAGGGCTTAGTTTAGATGCAACGGCCAAGATTACTGGCGTATCTAAAGCTATGCTGGGGCAAATAGAACGGGAAGAATCTAACCCGACGATCTCTACCTTATGGAAAATCGCCAGCGGCCTAGAAACCTCATTTTCTACTTTTTTTGCTGATGAACCACAACTTCGAACCAGTGAACTAACCTTCCCCGAAGATCCAAAAATGAAAGTGAGTACCCTATTCCCTTACAAAGCAGATGCTGGGTTTGAGATGTTTGAAATAACTTTGTCTGACAAGCATCAGCAAATGTCAGAGCCTCACGATGTCGGTGTGATAGAACATGTGTATGTGCTAAGTGGTGAATTGAATCTATTTTATGAAGGGCAATGGCACAGTATCAAACAAGGCGAAACCGCTCGTTTTATGGCTGATCAAATCCACGGTTATCATGGGCTATCCGATACGACCATATTTCAAAACATCGTCTGCTACCCCAAATAATTGAGGCTCTGTCTTGATTTCACTGCCAAGTTCAATAAATGAAAAAGAGGCTCACTCGCCTCTTCTTCAATCTCGCTTAATGTTACTACTTTATTTCTCCGTAACGCTCGAGATACAACACCGTCGCGGCCGTTCGAGAGGGAACACAAAGCTTCTTAAGAAGACTCTTCATATGAACTTTTACCGTCGCCTCTGAGATAAACAGATGGTTAGCAATTTGTTTGTTTCGATAGCCCTTTGCTACCTGACTCAGTATTTGTGACTCTCTGTCTGTCAGTAAATCAAACACATCAGTGCGCCCTTCGTTATCTCTAAGGTAAGTCGCCACCACATCACTGTACGCTTTTTCTCCACTAGAGGCCTGTTTCAACAACTCTATCAGTTCATCCGGTTCGGTATCTTTAAGTAGGTAGCCATCAGCACCTGCTTTTACCAAAGCTTCTATATCTGCGGCACTGTCTGACACCGTTAAAATCACGATAGTAGAACTGCAACCATCCGTGCGCAGTGCTTGCAATGTATCAAGCCCAGACATTCCCTTCATATTTAAATCCAATAGAATTAAGTCCGGCTCATCTTCATGTGCTAAAGCCACAGCTTCGGTTCCGTTGCTTGCCTCAGCGATGACCTCGAATTCTTCTTCAAGACTCAGTAACTGGTTGATTCCTCTACGCATTAAAGGGTGGTCATCCACCAGCATCACTCTAATTTTGCTTAACATTGATGTCCTTAGAACGCTCACATTTTAAAACTACTTTGCACCCAGTATTCGGCGAAGACTGGATGGTCAACTCTCCATTCAAGCGTGCAGCTCGCTCTTGCATGATACTCATACCATAATGGTTGAACGCTGCATTATGCTCTTTAAATCCTACACCGTTATCTTCGACAACAACTTGAACTTTACCGTTATTTTCTTCACAGCTTATAACAATATTAGTCGCACTGGCGTGTTTAATCGCGTTAATTGTTGCTTCTCTGATTAACTGCATCAAATGAACCTGTTGGTGTGAATCTAAATCTAACGATGATAAATTGTTGTTCAACTCAATTTCTGCACTGGTATGCTCTCTTAGTTGTTTGATCATTTCCACCAGCGCCCGTCCGAAGTTGCCTTCTTTTATTGTTAAACGAAATGTCGTCAACAACTCTCTCAACTGTGTATAAGCCCCTGACAAGCCGCTGTCGATGTCCTGAATAATTTCCGATGTCTTATCACTATGTGGATTTTGCTCTAGCTTAGCCATGACTCTCTTAAGCAATGAAACTTGAATTTTTAAGTAAGAGAGTGATTGAGCTAATGAATCATGCAATTCTCGCGCAATCGTCGCACGCTCTTCCATCAGCAGTAACTGCTCTGCTTGAGTTTGTGAGCGGTTAAAGAACACAGCTCGAGCCAACATTTGCACAAAGCTGTCAATCAAAGCTTGATCGGGGCAAGGTAAACCGGCGCGCCAATATAGCCGACCTAACTGCTGATTATCCAACATCAGTAATTGTTCATGGCAGTTGTTGTTGCAATCACCTTCGCAATAACCTTCAGACAACACGATACCTTTACCCGCTTCTTCATCTATTTCCAGCCGTGCGCCTTCTATACCTTCAATACTAACGATACTCTTTAACAGAGCCTGAAAATTTTCCTGACTGATTCGGGAAGCGGTCAATTGCTGGGAAGATTCATACAATACTTCTAACGATTGATTAGCATGCTGCAATTTGTGTGTTTTCTCATTAACCGCATTTTCTAATCCACGGTAAAGCTTACCAAGTTCACTGGCCATATCGTTAAATGTACGGGTTAATATAGCCATTTCAGTACGACCACTGACATTTAGTCCAATATCAAAAGAACGATTTTGAATTTGTTCACTAGCAACAACTAGATTTCGCAATGGACCTACGACTTCTCTACGCGTATAGCCAATAACGAACAATGACGCTAATAAGATCCCACTTAGGCCAACACCTCCGACCCAGGCTAGTTTTATCAGCTTACTCTCTGAGAACTGCTGTAATTTATAGACAAATATATCGATTTGCCCCACAAACCCAGACACGAGGTTGAGATATTCGTCTCGACGGTCGCTATCAAGCAACATTTTGAGTTGCTTCCATCGCAAAATAATGTCGTTGTAGTCCTGCTGGATATCGGCGGGGACAGTCCAATGCTGCAGCGCTTTCATCGATGGTGAATGTAATGATTTCTCAAATGTTGCTATGTGCGCATGAAAATCTGAAGATGTGCTGTGTATATCATGAGCCAAGCGATAACTTTGCATCCGCATCGAGCCTGAAACGTTAACAGCTTCAGCGTCATTGAGTGAAGAGGCTAAAGTGACAATCGCAAAACCAGTTGTAATGAAAGATAACATCAATATCAACAACATCGCTTTTGCAATGGTGCCAATCAGTGACTTCTCAACTTTTTCTACCAAACGAATATCCCACCTTGTCTAACAGACCCACAGTTCTGCTTCTCGTTGTAACTCTTAATTTAGGACCAGTTTGCTTAGATTAACGAGGCTCATCTCGTTTTACCACGCATAAATCAGTCCACTTTCATGGTGTTTAGGATTCAGGCTAGGATTTAAATAAACAATATGTGATCACTCTCGTCAGAAATTATTGATCTAAAACAACATCTACCACTAATTACCTCCTTGTGGGTATTTAACAATATAGGGCTAAAACTACAATTTTCATAAGGATAAGCAAAGAGTTGTGGCTCGCGAAAGCTGAACTACAATTTATTAATCGCTTGCAAATATTAAGGTGAATTAATTGGTTGATATAGCAAGGCGTCGATTGTTCTCGCGTAAAACAGTTGAAGACTCAGCAATAATAATGCCTTGGGTTAAATCAGCGGCTTCTTTTACCGACGATTGTACACGTTGCGGCAAATGCGTTTCTGCTTGTGAAACTAAGGTCATCATTAATGGTGACGGTGGTTTTCCAATCGTAGATTTCAGCCGAGGAGAATGTACATTTTGTTATCAATGTGCCGAGGTTTGCCCAGAGCCTATTTTCCTTCCACAGTCCAATTCACCTTGGCAGATTAAAGCGGACATCAAACAGAATTGTTTGGCGTATCAGAATGTTGAATGTCGTAGCTGTGGTGAAACATGTGACACCATGGCGATTCAGTTTACGTTGCAACTCAACAAAGTTGCACAACCAGTTATCAATGTTGATGACTGCAGTGGTTGCGGAGCATGTGTTTCTGTATGCCCAACAGCAGCTATCCATGTAAGCAACACAATATAAAAATGAGAGTAATGTATGTCACTGAATGAAGTGCACATTTCAAGTTTGGTGGTTCACGTGCTTCCACAGCATCTTGAATCAATAAAGGCTCAAATCGAAGAGTTCGAGAATGCAGAAGTCTACGGTGACAGCCCTGAAGGC
Source organism: Vibrio sp. (assembly GCA_048259585.1). Taxonomy (GTDB): domain Bacteria; phylum Pseudomonadota; class Gammaproteobacteria; order Enterobacterales; family Vibrionaceae; genus Vibrio. The sequence continues at coordinate 415,255 of JBLXHN010000003.1, forward strand.
AAAATTGTGGTGGTTCTCGAGACCGAGAATCAAGGTTTTATTACCGACACAATTGATGCCATCAACAATTTACCTAACGTGCTAAGCACTGTTTTGATTTATCACCAAATCGAAACAGATTTAGAGCAGTTAGACGAAGACACTGGAATTCAACAGTCCCAAACAGAGGATGAAGTATGAAAATGACAAGACGCGCGTTTGTAAAAGCAAACGCAGCTGCATCAGCAGCAGCAATCGCTGGCGTTACGCTGCCAGCTTCTGCTGCAAACCTGATTGCGAGCACTGACCAAACTAAAATTACCTGGGACAAAGCGCCTTGTCGTTTCTGTGGTACAGGTTGCTCTGTATTAGTTGGTACTCAAAACGGACGTATTGTGGCAACTCAGGGTGATCCTGAAGCACCGGTAAACAAAGGCCTAAACTGTATCAAAGGATATTTCCTTTCTAAAATCATGTACGGTAAAGACCGCCTTACTCAACCCCTACTTCGTATGCGCAATGGTGAATACGCTAAAGATGGTGACTTCACGCCTATTTCCTGGGATCAAGCCTTTGATATCATGGCGGAGAAATGGAAAGCCTCATTAGCGAAAAAAGGCCCAACCAGTGTCGGTATGTTCGGTTCTGGTCAATGGACGGTCATGGAAGGTTACGCAGCAGCAAAAATGATGAAAGCGGGTTTCCGCTCCAATAACATCGACCCTAATGCACGTCACTGTATGGCATCTGCTGTTGTAGGCTTTATGCGTACTTTCGGTATCGACGAACCTATGGGCTGTTATGATGATCTCGAAGCTGCGGATTCATTCGTACTTTGGGGTTCAAATATGGCAGAAATGCACCCTATTCTTTGGAGCCGTTTAACAGACCGCCGTTTAAGTCAACAACACGTAAAAGTAAACGTACTGTCGACGTATTACCATCGTTCATTTGAACTTGCTGATCACGGTTACATTTTCCATCCGCAGTCTGACCTCGCGATCGCAAACTTCATCGCCAACTATATTATTCAGAACGATGCGGTGAATTGGGACTTCGTCAACAAGCACACTAATTTCAAACAAGCGGAAACTGATATCGGTTATGGTCTGCGTGACGAGCACCCACTGCAACAGAAAGCGAAACACGCTAACTCTGGCAAGATGACGGACATCAACTTCGAACAGTACAAAGCTTCGGTTGCACCATACACTGCAGAAAAAGCTTCTGAACTATCAGGTGTGAGTGTAGATAAGCTGATTACACTAGCGAAACAGTATGCGGATCCAAATACTAAAGTGATGTCGCTATGGACAATGGGTATGAACCAACATACTCGTGGCGTGTGGATGCAAAGCTTAGTGTACAACCTACACCTATTAACCGGTAAAATCGCGACTCCGGGTAACAGTCCATTCTCACTAACAGGTCAGCCATCAGCATGTGGTACTGCACGTGAAGTAGGAACATTTGCTCACCGCCTACCCGCAGATATGGTTGTAGCAAACCCTAAACACCGTGCGATCGCAGAAAAGACCTGGAAACTGCCAGAAGGTACGATTCCACCAAAACCTGGCTTCCACGCGGTATTACAAGACCGAATGCTGAACGACGGTGTATTAAACTGCTACTGGGTGCAATGTAACAACAACATGCAAGCGGGACCAAACATCAATACAGAACGTCTACCGGGTTATCGTAACCCAGAAAACTTCATTATTGTGTCTGATCCGTACCCAACTGTAACAGCACAAGCTGCAGACCTTATCCTCCCAACCGCAATGTGGGTTGAAAAAGAAGGAGCATATGGTAATGCAGAACGTCGCACCCAATCATGGTACCAACAAGTTGGTACAACGGGCGAATCTAAATCAGACCTATGGCAGGTAATGGAATTCTCCAAACGCTTTAAGATGGAAGAAGTGTGGCCAGAAGAACTACTGGCTAAAATGCCGGAATACCGTGGCAAAACCATGTTTGACGTGCTGTTTAAAAATGGTCAGGTGGATAAATTCCCAATATCTGAAGCTCGTGATCTAAACGACGATGCACATCACTTTGGATTCTACGTACAAAAAGGCCTGTTTGAAGAATATGCTTCTTTCGGTCGCGGCCACGGCCATGACTTAGCACCTTACGAAATGTACCACCAGACGCGCGGTCTGCGCTGGCCGGTCGTTGATGGTAAAGAGACACAGTGGCGCTATAAAGAAGGCTCAGATCCATACGCCAAAGAAGGTTCAGGTTGGGATTTCTATGGTAAACCAGATGGTAAAGCGCTAATCATTTCAGCGCCATACGAAGCACCACCAGAATCACCGGATGCTGAGTATGACTTATGGTTATGTACCGGACGTGTTCTTGAGCACTGGCATACGGGTACTATGACTCGACGTGTACCAGAACTTTACAAAGCCTTCCCTGATGCGGTGTGTTTCATGCATCACGAAGATGCTGTAGCACGAGGTCTACGCCGTGGTGATGAAGTGGTCATTGCTAACAAACGCGGTGAAGTTAGAGCGCGTGTAGAAACTCGTGGTCGTAACAAGCCGCCAAAAGGCTTGGTATTCGTACCATTCTTTGATGCTCGTATTCTGATCAACAAGTTGATCCTAGATGCTACCGACCCACTTTCAAAACAAACCGACTTCAAAAAATGTCCGGTTAAAATCACAAAAGTGGCTTAAGTAAAGCAAGCGTATAAAGGCTGCCCTTAATAGAGAGCTTCGGGCAGCCACATTAAAGAATTTAGCCATTAGGCGGAGAATGTAATATGAAAAAATTACTGGTTGCACTGTTATCTATTGGTGCTATTTTATCGGGAGTCGCTATCGCCCAACCTGAACTGGATAATCCAGGCGGTACAGGTGGCTTAGAATCACTACGAGGTGCGAGTCAGCTGGAAGATACACGAAACGCTGATGAAATGAAAAAAATACCTCGTGAACAGTCTTTAGAATCAGACTATGTTTATCAGCCACCCTTGATTCCGCACTCAATTCGTAACTACGAAGTGACTAAAGACGCAAACCGATGTTTAGCCTGTCACAACTGGAAAAATGCCAAAGATATGGGTGCACCTAAAATCAGCGTTACACACTTTGTAAACCGGGAAGATGCGGTTCTTGCGGATGTTTCTCCTCGTCGTTATTTCTGTTTGCAATGTCATGTTCCTCAAGCAGACGCTCAACCTTTGGTTGAAAATGACTTTAAGCGTGTTGAATCACTTCGCTAAGCAAACTACTAAATAAGAGGCGATTTATGAAACTACTTAAAGCGTTTTGGAGTAAATTAACCCGGCCAAGTAAAGCAGCGGCAGGCGTGGTTTTATTCCTTGGGTTTGCCGGCGGCTTGCTGTTTTGGGGCGCGTTCAACACTGGTATGGAAATGACCAATACCGAAGAGTTTTGTTCTGGCTGTCACGCACCTATCGTGGCAGAAATACAGGAAACAATACACTACTCAAACCGTTCCGGTGTTCGTGCTATTTGTTCTGATTGTCACGTTCCTCACGAATGGACAGATAAAATTGTACGTAAAGTGCAGGCGTCGAAAGAACTGTTTGCACATTTCGTAACGAAAACTATCGATACTCCAGAAAAATTCAAAGAGCGTAGAGCCCATCTAGCTGAACGAGAATGGGCTAGAATGAAGAAAAATGATTCACTTGAATGTCGAAACTGTCATGAATTCGAGTTCATGGACTTTTCAGAGCAGAGCCAGCGCAGTGTTCAGCAACACTCGACGGCATTAGCCTCTGGAGAAAAAACCTGTGTTGATTGTCATAAAGGTATCGCACACAACCTACCAGACATGCACGGCGTTGAAGGCTGGCAATAAGGAGAACTGAAATGAGTACACTTGAGTCAGTGATTTGGCATATTCTTGGTTACGGTGCCATGCCAGTGATTATACTTGGTGGCTTTGTTGGAGTTGCTGCGGTGTCGATTGGCATTTTATCTCTAACTAAAGATAAAGAATCGTAAAAACAAAAACTGACATAGCTTTACCAAAATTTACCCAAAATCCGGCTATTAGGCCGGATTTTTTATTTTAGGCATTGCTAAAATAAAAGCCATAGATTGAGATCAATATCCAACCTAGTGAATAAAATATATTAGATCATTCTTATATAACAAATTCAGGGACAGAGTATTATGGCTAAATACCGTTGGTTACAACGATTTCTAATCGCTCCTCCCATCATTCTGGGAGTCGCTGTACTTATCGTTGCTCCTAGCATGAAAGCTAAGCCGCCTAAAGTTGAACAGTCTGGTGGATCTAAAGTCGTACGGGTGATGAAAGTCGAACCGACATCACTTCAACCTACCGCGGTTGGTTATGGATATACGCAACCAACACAGGAATGGAAAGCACAAGCGGAAGTCGAAGGTCGTGTCACTTGGGTATCCGAGAACTTTAAAAACGGCGCTTTCGTTACCAAAGATGAGCCTTTAGTCAGACTTGATGATTCAGCCTACCTACTCGCGATAACCAAACTCAATGCGGAACTGGATGTCGCTAAGCTAAAAGATGAAACCATTGGCGTAAGTTACTCTATTGCCGAGCAGGATTACAAACTGCAAAAAGAAGAATACGCGCGAACCGAGCGATTAGCGAAAACCGGCCACTTATCTCAAACGGAAAAAGACAAAGCCAAACGGGATTTATTAAGCAAACAACAAGGCCTGCAAAACCTGAAAAACGAACAGGCGATCAACGTCGCAGAGCAACGAGTGTTAAATGCCGAACTGGAGATCGCTAAGCGAGATCTTAGCCATACAGAAATTCGCGCGCCTTACGATATTCGAATTACCGCAACCGACATCGATGTAGAAGAGTATGTTAACAAAGGCCAAACCCTGCTCCAATCTGACGGTATGGGCTCTGTTGAAGTTTTAGCTCAGTTCTCTATTGGTAAAATGAGACCACTAAGACGTAACTCTCAGGCTCAAAGTTTTGATAATTCACTACACAATGATTTAGAAGCCACAGTGACCTTGAATATCGGCAACAAACTTGTTCAATGGCAAGGATTCGTAGATCGTACAGGCGGTGCTATAGATGCGCAGACACAAAGCCAAACGATCATTGTGCGTGTACCCGATCCTTATCAACAAGCTCAACCAGGCCAAAAGCCACCGCTCATTCGTGATACTTTCGTAAAAGTGACACTTAAGTCAACAGAGCTTAAAAATCAAATCATTGTTCCAATTAACGCCCTCCACAATGGCAACGTTTATCTTGTAAAAAATAGCCAGTTAGTTATTCAACCTGTCGAAGTAGACTTTACTCAAAACCAGATCGCCGTAATTAAATCTGGGTTAAACAAAGACGATATGGTGGTCGTTAGTCAACTTCAGCCTGCCGTCGAAGGGATGAAACTGAAACCCCAGCCAGACAAAAGTATGATGGAATGGCTGAGCCAACAAGCGAAGGGAGATGAATCATGATCGCCTACTTCGCCCAACATAAAACGGCTGCCAATGTGTTGATGATCGCGATTTTGCTATTGGGGATATACGCACTGCCTAAAATGCAAAAAGACACCTTCCCATTAACGCCAACCACTAACATCGAAGTGAAAGCCAGTTATCCGGGAGCTTCACCACAGGAAGTAGCCGATGAAGTGTGTGTACCACTACAAGATGCGATTGATAAACTCAACGGCATCAACGAGTTTACCTGTGACGCTCGCGAAAACGTGGCGATTGGTAATGTCGAAATCGACCGCAATGAAAACATCGATATTCTAACCAGTGAAGTTCAACAACAGGTTAACACCATCAGTGATTTTCCTGATCGTGTTGAACGCCCTACTGTGACTAAAATGGACAGAGTGGCGTCAGTGGTTAGTGTCGCAATCACTGGCCCAATGTCCGATCAGGACCTGTATCTTTATGCCAATAAAGTAAAACAGAGCCTAAAATCTCACCCTGATATTGCGCAGGTAACGTTAAGTGGCTTTCCCGCCCAGGAGATTGAGGTTTCCATTCCCACTGAAACTCTCAAGCAATATGGGTTGAGTATTTCTGACTTAGCGACTCGTATTCAGCAAGAAAACGTAACCATACCGGCCGGGACAATGAAGAATGATCTGTCCGAGTCCAGTGTTCGTTTTGCTCAAACAGCGAATCAAGCCAATGAGCTTGGCCAGCTCATCATTAACAGTAGCAGCCAGCTTCGTTTGGCTGATATAGCAAGCATTAAACAAAAGTTTGCGCTGGACGAAGACAAAACCTTATTCAATGGTCAGAGAGCTGCCTTGCTACAAGTTTCAAAAAACCAAAATCAGGACACACTGAAAGTCAGGGATGTCGTCAGTCGTATTATCGAAAAAGAACGAGCTTCAGCGCCTCAAGGCGTAGAGTTAACGCTAACCCAAGATGTCAGTGTTAACATCAGCGAACGCTTGCGTATCTTAGGTAGCAATGGGGTTCAAGGCTTAGCTCTCGCTTTCCTAGCGTTATGGGCATTCTTCAATATTCGCTTCAGCTTCTGGGTGACAATTGGGATTCCCGTCTCCTTCCTTGGTTCATTGTTCATCATGCAGCTGTTAGGTTACACCATCAATATGATGACGATGGTTGGACTGATCGTCGCAATTGGTATTTTGATGGATGACTCTTTGATCATTGCCGAAAATATCGCAGCCAAACGAGAAGCGGGATTACCACCTGTCACAGCCGCTATCGAAGGTGCCAAACAAGTACTCCCCGGAGTCATCGCCTCATTTGCTACCACCATTATGGTTGTGGGTCCTTTAATGTTCTTAACCGGTAAGTTAGGCGACATACTGCGCTACATTCCGAGCATATTAATGATGACACTGGTCGTGAGCTTGATTGAAGCGATGTTCATTCTGCCCTCACACCTCGCGCACAACCCCGACGTATCGCGTGACAATGCAATACGTAAACGTATCACTTCTGCTTTTGAAGCTGTGCGTGACAAGGTGTTTGTTCCTGTGACTTCAGTCGCCATGCGTTCGCCATATTTGAGTATTGGCATACTGATATTTATCGTTGCGATTTCAAGCGCCACCTTCCCTGCTGGTATTTTGAAATTCAAAGCAATGCCAACGCTAGAAAGTGACACGCTTCAAGCCAGAATTTTACTCAATCAGGGTAGCCTGCTTTCTCAAACCGAGACGGTTGCCAACAAAGTCGAAGCCGCACTGAAAGAGATCGATAAGGAGTATCAGGATAAATTCGGTCAGGTCTTAGTGAACAGCATTAGCGTTATGTACAACTCAAACGTAGATGCATTTGATTCTGGGCCACACATGGCGACCGTCAGTGCAGATCTACTGCCTGCGCAATTCCGTCAGGAAAGCATCAAATCTTTAATCCAGAAATGGAAAACGAAAGTGGGCCCGACTGCGGATGTGATTTCGTTGAAGTTTACGGATAAAGAACGTGGTGTGGCGGGTATCGGTATTGATATTCGTGTTCAGGGGAATAACCCGCAAGAACTCAACAGTGTAAGCATGGCGCTAATCAAGTGGCTTAAACAGTTTGATGGTGTATTCAATCTGTCGTCAGATTTACGCTATGGCCGAGACGACATCGAAGTCACACTTAAAGATGAGGCTGGTGTATTGGGCGTCACCGGTGCTCAGGTTGCTCAAACCCTAAGAAACGCGGTGAGAGGGAATAACGATCTTACCGTATTTCAGAATGGTGAAATTGTTGATATTCGGGTTCGCCAGAGCAACTTTACCAGTAAAGCAACAACAGAAGATCTTAAAGACCTGTTAATTACCGCAAACAACGGCAAGCTTATTCCATTACGAGCGATAGCCCATTTAAGAGAGAGTAAAGCCTTCTCAAGACTTAACTTAGTCAATGGTATTCCTACTGCAACAGTACAGGGTAACATCAATACTCAGGTCGCTAATGCCCGTGAAATTATGCTTCAGTTCTATGACGAGTTTGTACCTAAAATGGCTCAAAAATACCCTGATGTTCATTTCTCTTCGCAAGGTCAGGATAAAGAGAGTGCCGATACGGGGTCATCACTTTTGAGCTACTTTGCTTTGGGTATTATTGGGGTTTATTTGATACTGACATTTTTGTTCAAGAGCTTTGTTCAGCCAATAGCCGTACTGCTTGCTATTCCGATGGCATGGATAGGTGTGATTTGGGGACACTTAGGGTTGGGTATCGATCTGACGATTCCGAGTCTGGTTGGCTTTGCCACTCTAGCGGGCATTGTGGTTAACGACAATATTCTGCTGGTTACTTTTATCAAAGACAAAGTCGCGGAAGGACAAGAACTCCGTGAAGCCTGTAAATGGGCAGTGCATGACCGTTTCAGAGCCATTGTGATTACCTCACTGACGACCTTCGCAGGCTTACTCCCTCTGTTAACGGAAACCAGTACACAAGCTCAGTTCCTGATACCGTTAATCGCAAGTATCGCATTTGGTCTGGTCAGCGCAACGCTACTAGCAGCTATCGTGGTAACTTGCGTGTTATTGATTCTTAACGATATCAACCCGAAGTTATGCGGAGTGATACCTGAACCTCAGTTGAGCTGAGGTTCAACATCGTTACAGCAAAGTCAGTGACAACAGCATTAAAGGTGTCAATATCATCGATACAATGTAACTGGTAATCCAACCGGTATTGGCGACCTCTTTATCTAAACCATAAAGTACCGCGGGTAAAGTCCCCATAAATGCCGTAGGCATGACCGCAAGAACCAGACAAACCTTCGCAACTAACTGCCCTTCGATATGCCACAAATTAAACAAAGTTAGTAGCGCAGAAACTACGATAACAGCAACGACAGACCGAACCACGGCTGTTGTAATTGAAAGTTTCTGCCACTTTTTGCCACCTTTTAGATTGAAGGTTAACCCTACCGATAAAATGAGTAAAAACGTACCAACCGGAATCGTCCACTTGCTGACCGAATACAAGAACTCAGGTCGTTCAAAACCGGTTAAATTTAACAATAAACCACAGCTCACAGCAGACAGAGCAATAATAAAGATTGGGTCCTTCCATACCTGTTTGTTTTGCGTTTCTTTTAATGAAGGATCTTGAGACATAGATTTGGCGTATGGGAACACCAAGGTGAAATAGAGCAGTTCTTCACACAGTTTAAACAACGCCATCATAGCAACACCATTTTCACCGTATGAAATAAATAGCACCAGATTACCTAAAGCGCCGATGTTGTATAACCCAGAGATAGGAACTAGTGCCCCCGTTTGCTCAGGCGTTAAAGCAAATTTTTTGGCAATAGCAACGCCTACTCCCGTTCCTGCAACAATGACGCAAGCGCCAACAACAGGTAATAGCAGCAGTTCAGAACTAATATTGTCAAGTTGCCACAGCGAAACGAATACACTAAATGGGATCAGGACCATCAGCGACATTCGCGTTACAGCAACACTGACGGATGAAGCACTATGTCTTAAATAGCGCTGCAACAACAAACCGGAAACAAAACCAGCAGCGATGATACTGAAAGTAAATACGAATGGGTTCACAGAACGGGCCTTAGATACAATACACAGAACGGTTTATTTATCTCAGCTTACATCACTGATTACAATAGCCACAACTGCTTAATTTATATTTAAATAAGATATTTTATATGTAATTCGAAATAACTGAGCTTCGGCCTATCATTTTAACGATATTGAGACGGCGTCTTTTTCGTAAATCGTTTGAATTTGGTACTAAAATAGTTACTGTCTTTGTAACCGACTTCAAACGCAATATCGGTCACTGATTTATCGGTACTTTGTAGCAAGTCCATCGCGTTGTTGATGCGCACACGGTGGACATAGTTATTGAACGACAAGTTGGTGACTTGCTTGATCTTTCGGCTTAATGAACGCGAAGAGATTTTAAACTTGTCGGAAATTTCATTAATACAGACATCTTCACTGTAGTTACTCTGCAGCCAGTCAATCACCTTTAAGATGATGTTGTCGTTGACATCATTAGATTGCGACGTCAAACGGCCACGGGAAATTTCAACCACTAAGTGCTGGAACAACACTTCCATCATCAAACGTGACTCTACGGTATTCGAACGTGATTCATTATCAAGCTGCTGCAATATTTGCTCAACTTTAGACATGGTTTGATTGGTAATAAACCAACTCTTCGAGTCGTTATCATCGTTGGGTAAAAAATTCTTCAATATCGGGCTGTAAGAGAGGCGGTTTTTCTTAAACAGAATATTGGTCAGGTGTAGGTTTTCTACCTGCTCATACAAGTGGCGATCACTTGGCGTAATATAACAAATATAGTTCTGCGCTAAGTTCGTCGGAGTATCATTCAAAATGTGCTGACCAGCACCTTTAGTGACAATGATTAGCTCGTGAAAATCGTGAGAGTGTTCTGGGTAATCGGGCTGTGGAGCGCGAGTTTCTGTGCAAACCGCAGAATCTGTATGCTTGAAAAATTCTTCTCCGCTAAGTTGAAACATTGTTCTATCTCCACTGAACACCTAGTTCATATTAATTATTGAGCTAATACGGTGCAACAAATCAACTAGCATTGTGTGATTTTGGTGCATTGATTCTTACAAAATGTGTGGGGTAAATCACACAGTAAAAGAGCCCCATCAGAACGATGGGGCAAAGTTGACTACAAACTTAAAACGAGAGGGAAGTTTTATTGAAAAAATACTTATATTACAAATAGGTACGAAGATATTCAGATAGAAGTAATATTGCCATAGACTGACCATAAGGCATTGATGTCAATGGAATATTACGATAATAATCCAGGTCTTCACCCATTGCCGTACCAAACGATACGTTAATTAGTTCACCTTGTTCATTAATGTAATCTGCAATCAATGCATCTACCGCTTTGTGTGCCATATCCGCGTATTTTGGATCGATATAACGCTTACGTACTGCTTTCAAAATACCGTAAGCAAAACCAGCCGTCGCTGACGCTTCAACGTATGAAGATTCATCATCCAAAATGGTGCACCACAGACCATTTTCTTGCTGATATTTCTCTAGAACTTCAATCTGACGCTCAAAGATATGAATCAGGTGACGACGGAATGCATCATGCTCTGGCAGATCTAAAAGCTCAAGGAAGTCTGGGATTACAATCGTCACCCAGCTATTACCGCGCGCCCAACGAGCGTTAGCGAAGTTATGGTTGCCATCGAATGTCCAACCGTGGAACCATGCACCTGTTTCACGATCGGTTAGGTATTGAATGTGAGTCAGGAACTGGTATTTTGCTTCTTCAATGTACTCTGGACGGTTTAGTAGCAAACCAATCTTAGTCAGAGGCATCACACTCATCATTAGTGTGTCATCCCACATTTGCTCATGGTTTTCGCTGTTATAAACAATGTGTTGAATACCACCACTCTTAGTCTTAGGCATGTGGTACATCACATACTCAGCCCAAGTTTCTAGGTACGGTACGAGAGATTGATCTTTAGTCTCTTCGTAACGGTAAGCTAGCGTTAAAAACGGACAGACTGTGTTTACGTTCTTGGTTGCCTGCTCTTCAGAGAAACGGTCCTCAAACCACTCATCAATGATGTTTACAACACTTTGGTCATTGGTTTGTTGGTAGTACTTGTACATGCCGTACAAACCAATGCCGTGAGTCCATTCCCAGCCTGCCCAACCTTTAGTATCGATGGTACGACCATCGTCAAGGTGAAGCAGGAATTCACCCGTTTCATCGTGAATGTTGATTAAGTTATTAATTAGGCTTTCAATTTTATCGACCACAACGCTGCGTGGATGAGTGCGTTCTACGCGACGAAGCAAAGCGCTATGTTTTACAGGAAAGATTTTCATAATACTAAGAGTCCTTAAATTCGATTATACCTACGCAATTAATTGATAACGGAAGCGTTTGTATTACATAACACCAAGTAGTCTTGGTAAAAATAAAGTAAGTTCTGGGATGTAAGTAATTAACATCAATACAAAAATGATAGCGATATAGAAAGGAATCAGCGGTTTAATCACATCTTCCACTTTCACCTGTCCGACACTCGCGCCGACATATAAACCACTACCCACCGGTGGTGTAATCGTACCAATCGCTAGGTTAAACACGATTAAGATGCCGAAATGCACAGGGTCTACACCAATCTTCTGCACGATAGGTAACAGGATCGGAGTAAAAATCAGGATTGCAGGACCGATATCCATGAAGGCACCGACAATCAAAATAAACAGTGTGATAACAAGCATGATAATTGCTGGGTTATCCGAGATACCAAGAATCATCTTACTTAATGCGCCAGGAATACCTGTCATCGACATTGCAAATGACATAGCTGAAGACGTAGCAAGCAGGAACATAATCACGCCTGTCATCACAAATGTTTGAATGATGATTTTTGGCATGTCTTTAACTGATAACGTCTTGTACAGTCCTAGAGTTAGAAATGCGGTATACACCACGGCAATCGCTGAAGCTTCAATCGCAGTAAAGATACCTTTTACGATACCACCAACAATGATGACGACGAGCAATAGGCTTGGCAGAGCCTCGCGAGTCACTTTCCACGCCATACCCTTTTGCAGCGTAAAAAAGTTAGTGTAGTTATTACGTTTGGCAACAACGTAGGTAATTGCCATACAGCCAATACCCCACAAACTACCAGCAACCAAACCACCAGCAAATAGAGCTGCGATTGAAGTACCACCACTGGCTAACGCATACAGGATGAATGCCGTGGTTGGTGGGATCAACATCCCAGTTGGCGCTGAAGCAATGTTTACCGCAGATGCAAAATTTCGGTTGTAACCTTCTTTCGCACTCATCGGAATCATAACACCACCGATAGATGTCGATGCCGCAATTGCAGAGCCCGACACCGCGCCAAACATCATGTTACCTGCGATATTGGTGTAAGACAGAGAACCTGGGATACGGCCAGTAAACAACTTGGCAAAGTTAACCAGCCTCGTCGCTATACCACCATTGTTCATTATTACCCCGGAAAGAACAAAGAACGGTACGGCGAGCAGTGCAAAACTGTCTAAACTTGAGAACATTTTCTGAGCGGTAGTGAACATTGCGATATCAAATGGCAGTACCAACATCACTGTCGCACCAGATGCGATAACAATACACAAACCAATTGGGGTACCTAACACCAGTAAAAGTACGAACACCCCGATCATAATACTGGCAGCAGTAATTGGATCAGTCATACTGTTTATCTCCTACTCGTTCAGCTTTATCGCCGTCGATTAAGTCGATACGCTGAGGATTGAAAAGGTCGATAATGTTCATCACGCTGTAAACGATAATCAGAACACCCGACAGTGGCAGTGCGTAATACACTTTGCCCATTGAGAGTTGCAGTACAGGAGAAACCTGCATCATGGCGTTGCTTGAAACCTTCCAACCACCAATGATCATGATATAAATAGCAAAAAGGATAAATACGACCTGAATTAACATGTTCCAGTATTTCACTAAATTTCTTGGAAATTTATCTAAGAACAGAGTCAGGCTGATATGCTCAGTTTTACCAGCAACATAAGCTAAGCCTATCGTTGATAGCCAAACGAGGGAAAAACGAAGGAGTTCTTCAGAGAAGGTACTCGGGTCATTAAAAACGTAACGACTAATTACCTGCCAACAAGCCACCAATACCATCATGGTCATCACGATACAGGCAAAAAATTCAATGGTTTTATCAAGCCATTTTCTTATAATTTTCATCGGAACCTCACGATTCAGTTAGGATAGAAGCCCGAAGGCCCCTATCCTTTATTACTACTATTTCGCTTGCTCTACTTCAGCGATTTTTTCATATAGAGCATAAACCTGAGGCTTACTTTTCAGCTTTTCATAAATGGGTTGAACAGCTGCTTTGAACGGTGCCTGGTCTATTTCAAAGAACTCAACACCAAACTCGGTTTGAGCCAGTTTACGTGTTTTCGCCATCTCTTCTTTCCAAAGGCTTTTCTCAAGTTCGATTGACTCATCAATTGCTTCTTGTAATGCCGTCAATTGTTCAGGTGTAAGCTTGCTCTTAGTAACGTTACTCATAATCACAACATCTGGGATACGAGTATGCATGTCATAGCTGTAGAACTTCGCTACTTCACCGTGACGAGCAATAGTAATTGCGAATTCGTTGTTTTCCGCACCATCAAGAATACCTTGTTGAAGTGATGTATAAACTTCCGCCTGGCTCATCGCGATTGGTGATGCGCCAAGAAGTTTCATGGTTTCAATCGACGTTTCACTCTGCATTACACGAATTTTTTTACCTTTTAGATCATCCAGAGTTTTCACTGGACCTTTGCTCATGTAGAAGCTACGTGCACCAGAGTCATACCAACCCACACCAGAAAAACCTTGAGCTTCCGTTGATTTATAAACCGTACTCATGATCTCTTTGTTATCCATAACACGGTAAAAACTCTCTTGGTTTTCAAAAAGGTAAGGTAAAGAGAACACGCCGTATAGTGGAGAGAAGCTCTCTAGCAGACCAGATGAAACTTTGGTCATATCGATAGCGCCGACCTGAGTCATTTCAACTAACTCGCGTTCACCACCTAACTGGCTATCTGGAAAGTACTGAATTGTTACTTCACCATTGGTTTTTTTAGCCACCGCATCGCCAATGTACTGAAGCGCATCTTTAACAGGTTGGCTGTTATCTGCGTATGCCATTTTAAGAACGGTTGCAGCGTTTGCGCCAAATGGTAGTAGCAATGCAGAAGCAAGAATTGCTTTGGTTATCGGGTTGTAGAGTCGGGACATAATATCCTCCAAATTGATTGTTATGCTTGTTATTGAGTGTTGAGTACCACTGCTTGAAACAGCGTTTCTATTTACTGGGTCTATCATGTCGTTTTCAGAAAAGTGCCACCTTTGAAATTTCGCCACCTTTAAATTTTGACCGTCTGATTCGTTATACCCACACAGTGAAGGGTCACATTTTTCGTTTTTATTTAAATGGTGGGAATTATTAGGAGAAGATTTGATAAACCGGTTCGTAGAATAAAGAGAAGAATGCAGCAAACATCACAATTTACGTGCTACATCCTACTTTCAGAAAGTCCAAAAATGAATAAAGGGAGCACAAAGCTCCCTCTATTCACAAAACCAACTGTCGTTATTATTTTGCCAAAGACGTTGCTACTACACTGCTCCGGACAAACTTAACTATTGCGGTTACGCCAACCATTACCACGACACTTGCAACTAGCGAACCTAAACCAAACTCACTGACTGCACCGATCGCTTCCGCTCCCTGAACCAGCCCATGACAAGCGCTAAAGGCTGCGATACTAATCATGGAAAGCCATTTAATCGCTCCTGTTTTACGATAGGCATACACAGCAACAGGCAGTGCGATTAAAGAGCCAACGACTAAAGATTCAACCTGTGAAGCATTCGTCCACTCCACACCCACGAAAAAGCCAGCCATCAAAGCGGCCGCAAAGCACGCTATGATTTGTGCCGATTTTTTATAGCTGTACCCCGCAGCGAAGAAACTAATAAGCACTAAAGCCGCTAAGTGATCCAAACCCGTTAATGGGTGCACAAAGCCTTCTGCAAAACTGGCATGCATAGCATGACCTGTGTGTGCAAAACTTGGCGAGCTTACCAATAAAAAAGCTGTGCCCGATAAAAGCTGTCTAAGTGATAAATTCATTTCAATAGTCCTTTATTATTTATTGTTCTGTTACAACCACATTGACGTCACGTTCAGTCAACATTCCCTGTCGCACGATAAAATCGATGACGGTTTTTAAACCATCACCGCGTATTAAATTGGTAAACACAAACGGCTTTTCACCTCGCATCTTTTTCGCATCTCTGTCCATCACCTCCAGTGATGCATTCACCATTGGAGCCAGATCAGTTTTGTTGATGATGAGTAGATCAGACTTAGTAATACCCGGCCCACCCTTGCGCGGAATTTTGTCCCCCGCGCAGACGTCAATCACATACAAAGTGAGATCAGAAAGTTCCGGGCTAAACGTCGCACTAAGGTTGTCACCACCACTTTCCACTAAGACCAGTTCCAAGCCCGGATGGCGATGTTGCAGTTCATCAATCGCTGCCAGGTTCATTGATGCGTCTTCACGAATGGCAGTGTGCGGACAGCCACCAGTTTCAACACCCATGATTCTGTCTTGATCCAGCGCTTCGTGACGCATTAGAAACTCAGCATCTTCTTTGGTGTAAATATCATTAGTCACCACCGCAAGATTGTAGTGTTCTCGCATCGCTGAACATAACTGACGCAGCAATGCGGTTTTGCCGGAGCCTACCGGACCACCGACGCCTACTCGTAAACATTGTGTGCTCATATTTAACTCCTAAATAATCTTGAATATTGAGTCTCATGCCATGCA
Source organism: Vibrio sp. (assembly GCA_048259585.1). Lineage (GTDB taxonomy): Bacteria > Pseudomonadota > Gammaproteobacteria > Enterobacterales > Vibrionaceae > Vibrio. The sequence goes on from JBLXHN010000003.1 coordinate 431,579, forward strand.
CTGACCATGGCGAAATTGGGTAATGTCAGCCCGATATTCTCATCACTGACGGATAATCCTGTTTCAATCGCTTGTTCAATCACAGGCATCAGTTCAATCAGAACTTTCTGTGCGGAGGTCTGTCCCAGCGGCACGGTTTTGCACGCCACCGTGACCTGATTTTCTAACCACGACCACAACCACCCCGTGGCTGCTACATCCAAAGGGACATTAAAATGCACGCACGCTTTAGCGTATAAAGGCAAATAAGTTAGCCCTCGGGAATCACTATCAAGCTCCACGTTCAAACTCACTAATAATCGATGAAGTGTTTGACCAAGTTTCTGCTCTTCCATGACCAGTTCTGCGGTTTCACGGTTAGCCAGTAATACGCTTTGCCAGCAAGCGATTTGGTTTACATCATTGCTTTGCCAAGCCAGATAAAAGCGTTTCAACAAAGGTAATTCCAGATTTGCCTGCCCACTTTTCAGTAATGGCACAATCCATTCCTTTAAGCTCTCTTCATCACTCACCCACTCTAGTTCCACAGCGCCTTCCAGCCCCTGGCTATACGCAAAAGCACCGATGGGTAAACTTGGGCTGCTTAAATGCAGCAGAGATAACAGTGCTGAAATCTGCATTAGTGATGATGCTCCCCATGGCTGTGAGAATGGGAATGGTCATGTGAATGACTGTGATCGTGGGAGTGACCATGGTGATGTCCCTTGCCACTGCCGTGATAAGCACCGTTTTCAGGGGTAAACTCCGCCATTTGCGCTTCACATTTAAGCCCCATCATTTCAACCATTTCTTGCAGCACATGATCAGGTTGGAAACGCAACCAGCATTGACCAATTGCCATAGGAACATGGCGGTTACCCATGTGGTAACACGCCTTAGCGAAGGTTTCCCAATCGTCACTTTTCGCGGTAATGACCGATTCTTTCTCTGCAACGACAACCAAAACCTGTCCACACTCGGTATGCAGGTAGTCACCATGTTTGAGCACATCACCACGGGGTAAAAACACACCCACATCCAACCCTGACTGACTGGCGGCTCTGAATCGACCTTTCTGACGCAACGCATAAGGCAATACCACGCTGTCTAACACTGCCCCATGGAAATGGTCAGAACGTCCTACAACTTTCAACATACAACTCTCCTTCGTTCAATTTCTCAGAACAACGAATAACGTTGTGCCAGTGGTAATTCTGTCGCTGGGTCACAGGTCAGTAGCTGACCATCCGCTTTGACTTCATAGGTTTGCGGATCCACGCTGATCACTGGCATATAATCGTTATGAATCATGTCGTTCTTGGTGACGTTACGACTGTTAATACAAGGAGCTAAATCGCGCTTAAGTCCAAGACTCTGCTGCAGTCCATTTTCCATTGCAGCTTTGCTGGTGAAAGTAACTGACGTAGCCGCCCCCGCACTGCCAAAACCACCAAACATATAGCGATAATGCACAGGTTGTGGGGTTGGAATGGAAGCATTGGCATCGCCCATAGGCGCAGCCGCAATAAACCCACCCTTGATGATCAACGCCGGTTTAACGCCGAAAAACGCCGGTTTCCAAAGTACGATATCCGCCAACTTACCCACTTCTAATGAACCCACAACATGAGAGATGCCATGCGCGATAGCGGGGTTAATGGTGTATTTAGCGATGTAACGCTTGGCGCGGAAGTTATCCGCCTGAATCTCTTCATCTTCAGGCAACAATCCACGTTGCACTTTCATCTTGTGCGCGGTTTGCCAAGTACGGCAAATCACTTCGCCCACTCGCCCCATTGCCTGTGAATCAGAAGCAATCATCGAAAACGCCCCTAAATCATGCAGAATATCTTCTGCCGCAATGGTCTCTTTACGGATACGAGAATCAGCAAACGCCACATCTTCAGGAATATTGGGATCGAGGTGGTGACACACCATCAACATATCGAGGTGTTCATCCACTGTGTTTACCGTGTAAGGACGAGTCGGGTTGGTCGAAGAAGGAAGCACATTCGGCTGACCACAAGCGACGATAATATCCGGAGCATGACCACCACCTGCGCCTTCCGTATGGTAAGTGTGAATCGTACGACCTTTGAATGCCGCAAGGGTATCTTCCACAAAGCCCGATTCATTTAACGTATCGGTGTGGATTGCGACCTGAACATCGTACTTTTCAGCCACTGCCAAGCAGTTATCAATCGAAGCCGGGGTCGTTCCCCAGTCTTCGTGTAATTTCAGGCCGCAAGCGCCCGCTTCTAACTGTTCTTCTAGCGCTTGCGGCAAACTGGCGTTACCTTTACCAAGGAAACCAAAATTCATCGGCATTAAGTCTGTGCTACGCAGCATCTGAGCGAGGTTCCATGCCCCCGGCGTACAAGTAGTGGCGTTAGTCCCCGTTGCTGGGCCAGTGCCGCCGCCCAACATGGTTGTTGTGCCTGACATCAGCGCTTCTTCGATTTGCTGCGGACAGATAAAGTGAATGTGAGCGTCAATCGCGCCTGCCGTCACAATATGACCTTCGCCAGCAATCACTTCTGTGCTGGCACCAATATGAATCGTCACGTTCGGCTGAATATCTGAGTTACCCGCTTTGCCGATAGCGTGGATCTTGCCATCTTTAATCCCGATATCGGCTTTAACAATGCCCCAGTGATCAAGGATCAGAGCATTAGTGATCACGCAGTCCACCACTTCGTCGCGGCATTTCTGACCTTGTCCCATACCATCGCGAATCACCTTACCGCCACCGAATTTCACTTCGTCGCCATAAGTCGTAAAATCTTTTTCAACCTGAATCCACAACTCAGTGTCCGCTAAACGAACTTTGTCGCCGGTTGTCGGCCCGTACATATCGGCATACGCAGCCCTAGATATCTCTGCCATTTTTATTTCCTATTCCTTGAAATCAGACCTTACCCATCACTTCTGCGCGGAAGCCGTACACTTCTCTCGCGCCATCTAACTCAACCAGTTCTACGTTTCGAGTTTGTCCCGGTTCGAAACGAACAGCCGTTCCCGCAGCAATGTTCAAACGCATTCCTTTGGTTTTCTCACGCTCAAAGTCGAGTGCAGGGTTGGTTTCAAAAAAATGATAATGGCTGCCCACTTGCACAGGTCGGTCACCGTGATTGACCACTGAAATACTCAGGGTTTTACGCCCCGCGTTGAGTTCAATGGGTGCAGATTGCAGTTGGTATTCTCCAGGCTTCATAACGCCTCCTACTGAATCGGGCTATGAACGGTGACCAGTTTAGTCCCGTCAGGAAAGGTGGCTTCAACCTGCACTTCTTCTAGAAGCTCTGCAATGCCGTCCATAACCTCGCTTTTGCTTAATAAAGTGCGTCCTTCACTCATTAACTGAGCCACAGTTTTACCTTCTCGCGCGCCTTCCATAATGGCTGCGGAGATATAGGCGCTGGCTTCTGGATAGTTGAGCTTGATACCTTTAGCCAATCGGCGCTCAGCCAATAACGCCGCAGCAAACAGCAGCAGTTTATCCTTGTCTCTTGGTGATAATTCCATATCGTCCCTCTGAAAAATGGTTTAAATCAGGTGTTCCAAATCCTTGGTGGACATGGCTCGATGCCCATCAATATCGGTCGCAGAAGTTGCCAACATCCACGTAATTGTTGTTGTGCCTGTTCGCTGCAATCGCCCAAATAGCGAACCACAATTACCCCTAAGCGATGAGTGATGCTCAGTGTCGTTTGCTTTGAATCTAGGGAATGTCTTAATGCAGTAACCGCAGAATCTGCATCCTCGATGCCAAACACCACCAAAGTTCCAGAAACCAGATGATGGTTGAAACCACTCATGGCGGTGAGAAGCGGATCGTCCGCAGACAGAAACTGGCGCTCAAGCAGAATAGGCTTATCTTCCAAATAGACCGCCAAACGCTGTTCAACGCTGCCGCTAACAAATGGCAGATGACTTTTCGGCCGACCTAAACAGAACACGTCAATGCCGACGAATTTCGCCTCGCCATACAAGTTCACTCGTGTAGAAAGTTTGCCGTGCGCACCGTCAAACACGATGGTTTCCATCGGCATCCATTCACAACGGGCACTGTGCACATCAATATGAACCTGCTGACGCTGTGCGCCGCCTTGGCTGTCTGCTCGATAAATTTTGCCCGCAGAAGGTGTGGTGATCAGCGCGTGGCTGTCTTGTGCACATTCCACCTGAATGCTTAAGTCATCGCCAGAGACCAACCCACCTGGGGGATGCAGCAAATAAACATGGCAAACCTCCTGCTCTGGGTAGAATGGACGCTGTACACGCAATGGGCCTTGAAACGCCATTTGGTGCATTCGAGTCTTCTCGCCATCAAAATCAAAACCTAGCGAGAGAAACGCTGGCCAATGGCGCTCGGTTTGACTGATGAGATCGAACTTAGACATAAGATTCATAGCGCTACACCGTTAGATATTCTTTGACCAGTGCATCATTGAGTTCTGTCATCTCACCAGCCGCCACTTGGCGTCCTCGATCAAGAATGCAGAATCTGTCAGCCACTTTTCTGGCAAACGGTAGCTTCTGTTCAACCAAAAGTACCGTTAAGCCAATCTCCTGATTTAAACGGCGAATGATGTCTCCGATTTCAGCCACGACATTGGGTTGGATCCCTTCAGTCGGTTCATCAAGAATCAGTAACTTAGGATTAATAACAAGTGCGCGACCAATCGCAAGTTGTTGCTGTTGCCCACCAGAAAGGTCTCCACCCCGGCGATGTAGCATCTCTTTCAGAACCGGGAATAACTCATAGATAAAGTCTGGTACGTTTTTGCTTTTATCCTCACGAATAGGCAAGCCAATGCGCAGGTTTTCCTCCACCGTAAGCAAAGGGAATATTTGGCGCCCCTGCGGAACGTAACCAATACCCAAAGGCGCCCGTTTTTCAGCCGCTAAACCTGCTATATCCTGCCCCAGATATTCAATTTGACCACTTTGTGTCGCGAGCAACCCCATCACACATTGCAATAACGTGGTTTTGCCCACACCGTTGCGTCCCATCAGGCAGGTGCATTTACCCTCTTCAACATTAAGGTCTAAGTCCCACAGGGTATGGCTTTGTCCGTAAAACTGGTTTAATCCTTTCACCGTTAACATGCTTCTTCTCCCAAATAGACTTCAACCACTTTGGGGTTGCTTTGCACCTGATCCATGGTGCCTTCAGCCAGTACTGAGCCTTGGTGTAACACTGTCACGTTTTTAGCAATTGAACGGACAAAGTCCATATCATGTTCAACCAGAACAATGGTGCGTTCTCCTGCAAGACTGGTTAACAGTTCCCCCGTTCTGTCCATCTCCTGATGGGTCATGCCTGCTACCGGCTCATCTACCAGCAACAGTTTCGGGTTTTGCATCAGCAGCATTCCGATTTCTAACCACTGCTTTTGACCGTGAGACAACGCGCCAGCCAATAGGAAACGTTGAGGTTCCAGACCAATTTGCTTAAGCACATAGTCGATATAATCAATATCTGAAGAAGACAATTTAGCGAACAATGTTGAACGAACGGTTTTCGCTCCCGCCATCGCCAATTCAAGGTTGTTAAACACGGTTTGGTTTTCAAATACCGTCGGTTTTTGGAATTTGCGACCGATTCCCGCTTGGGCGATTTCCGGTTCACTTAGTTCAAGCAGATCAATGTTCTGCCCAAACCAAGCACTGCCACTGTCTGGGCGAGTTTTACCTGTAATAATGTCCATCATGGTGGTTTTGCCTGCACCATTTGGACCGATAATGCAACGTAACTCGCCCTCATTGATGTACATATTCAGATTGTTAATCGCTTTAAATCCGTCAAAGCTGACCGTTAAATCTTCCAGATAAAGCAGACAACCATGGCCGACCGTCAGCATTGGATTAACCTTAGGAATCAGGAAGTCATACACATGCTCTCTGTCTGTCATTGAGCGAGCAAAATCTCTTAAACTCATGCGTTTGCCTCCTTAGTTTTAATCAGTCCAACCACACCTTTTGGCAAGAACAACGTCACTAATACGAACATTGCGCCGAGACTGAACAACCACACTTCCGGCAAAGCCGCAGTAAGATATGTTTTGGCGTAGTTCACCGCCAGCGCACCAACCACTGCGCCATAAAGCGTGGCACGTCCACCGAGTGCGACCCATACCACCAGCTCAATTGAGTTCAACGGTGAGAATTCTGAAGGGTTAATGATGCCGACTTGAGGAACATACAAAGCGCCTGCAATGCCTGCTAATACCGCTGAGAAACAGAATATCGAGAGCTTAATGTATTCCACTTTATAGCCAGTAAAGCGAGTGCGAGATTCCGCATCGCGCACAGCCATAGCGACTCGCCCTAAACGGCTAACGACAATAAAGCGACAAGCCAGATAACCAAGTCCGAGTGCTACACCAGACAGTATGAACAAAGTGATACGGGTTGAATTCGCCTGCAAATCAAAGCCCAAAAGATCTTTAAAATCGGTTAAGCCATTATTGCCACCAAAGCCCATTTCATTGCGGAAGAATGCCAGCATTAATGCGTACGTTAATGCCTGAGTGATGATCGATAGATACACACCGGTTACGCGAGAGCGAAACGCCAACCAACCAAAGACAAACGCAAGTACACCAGGTGCGAGAACGATCATTAAAGCTGCAAACCAGAACTGGTCGAATCCGTGCCAAAACCAAGGTAGCTCTTTCCAGTTGAGAAACACCATAAAGTCTGGCAGTTCAGGGTTGCCGTAAATGCCACGGTCACCGATCTGACGCATCAGATACATCCCCATCGCATAGCCACCCAAGGCAAAAAATGCGGCGTGGCCAAGGCTCAATATACCCAAGTATCCCCACACAAGATCCACCGCTACTGCGAGTAAGGCGTAAGTTAAGTATTTACCCATCAAAGTAACAGTGTAAGTTGAAATATGAAGTGAGCTTCCTTCTCCTACCAACATATTCAATGCTGGTATCACACACAACGCCGCTGCTAAAACCAATAGAAATGTCATGGTAGAGCGATCAAATAACTTCGGTTGATACACCATGATTATCCCTCCGCAGAACGCCCTTTCTGAGGGAACAACCCTCGGGGCTTTTTCTGAATAAATAGAATGATGAACACAAGCACTAAGATTTTCGCCAGAACTGCGCCAGCCCAAGGTTCCATAATCTTGTTAGCGACACCCAGAGACATTCCTGCCACCAGCGTGCCCCACAAGTTACCCACACCACCGAACACCACCACCATAAAAGAGTCGATAATGTAAGCCTGACCAAGGTTTGGGCCTACGTTGGTTAATTGGCTTAGCGCGACACCCGCAATACCCGCAATGCCAGATCCTAAGCCGAAGGTCATCGCATCTACCCATTCAGAGCGGACACCCATGGCACGCGCCATACTGCGGTTCTGAGAAACCGCACGAACCTCAATACCTAATCGTGTGTAATTCAACGTTAAGTACAAAACTGCAAACACAATCAAACAGAAAACAATGATATACAGACGATTTAACGTAAGACTAAGCAGTGGGTTAACTTCAATCACGCCTTGCATAAACTCTGGTGTAGAAACAGAGCGGTTTAAAGGAGAGAAAATAGTTCGAACCGCTTGTTGCAGCACTAAGCTAATACCAAACGTCGCCAGTAGTGTTTCCAGCGGTCGACCGTATAGGAAACGAATGACGCAGCGTTCAATCAGAACACCAGCAGCGGCCGCTACCAGAAATGCCAAAGGAATAGAGACAAATACCGACAATCCGATATGGTCTGGCATTAGAGTTTGAACCACATAAGTGGTATAGGCACCTAACATGATGAGCTCACCATGTGCCATATTAATTACGCCCATAACACCAAAAGTGATCGCCAGACCGATGGCTGCTAACACTAAAACGGAACCCAAACTTAAACCAAAGAATAGCGTTTGGGTCATATCAGCCACTTTTTCCCGCTGTTCAATACTGGTTAATGCTGCGCGCGCTGCGCTTTGTAAATCGCTGTCCGGATGGTCGTTTAGAAACTGAGTCAGAGCATTGCGAGCGGTAGGTTGATAACTTGGTTTTAGCGTATCAATGGCTGCTTTAAGCACAATTTCGTCTGTTTTGTTTGAAAGATCATAAATGGCTAAAGCCGTCGTCCCCAGATCTTTTACATTGTCATCGCTTTCTGTCTCAAGGTGAGATTTAAGCAGAGCATAACTTGCTTCATCCATTGAACCCATGAGCTGATTTATTGCATCGGTACGTTTATTTGGGTTGGGATGGGAAATACTGAGTGCAGCAATGGCTGACTTTAACTGACCACGTAGACGATTATTGATACCGACTTTCTTCACCGCTCTCGATTTAACGGATTTGTGCTCACTGCCATCGGTCGAAAACAGTGGTGCAATGACGTAGTCTCGGCCATCTTTATTAACAATAATAACCAGTGATGACGTTGCTTTTTCAACATACAAATCACCGTTCAAAAGTAGATTTAATACTTCAACAGCTCTTTCATCACCACTTTGTGAAATACTATCAACACCAGATTCAATCTGATTGAATTTGAGTGTAGATAAGGCTGTTAGCCCTTCATCAAATGAAGCAGCCGTTTCGGCTTGCGCCAAAGAAGTCACACATAAGGCAGCCAATCCAAACAACCACACTAAAGCAAACCGCTTTAGGTAATTAGTCGGAAAACCAAAACACTTAAAAAAGACCATGGGTAACCCTTCTTTACTCAGCAAAAGCTCGAGTAAATAATCAAAATCCATTTCCAATTAAGGAGGGGGAACTGAGCGGGGCTCACAAACCCACACCCAGTTATTCACACAACATAAAATCAAATATGATCATGCAGGATTAGTAGTTCTGACCAGAACACTTACCTGTTTTGACGTTGTAATTACCGCAGCTTAATGGTGCACGCCAGTCAGAGATCAGGTCTTTAGAACCCGGTAGAAAATCAGACCAAGCATCACCAGCCACTAAACCTGACGTTTCCCAAACCGTTTGGAACTGACCATCATCCTGAATTTCACCAATCAGCACGGGTTTAGTAATGTGGTGATTTGGCATCATGGTTGAGTAGCCACCGGTTAAGTTAGCAACTGAAGTACCGATCAATGCGTTTTGAACCACCGCAGGATCCGTTGTACCTGCCGCTTCTACCGCTTTCACCCACATATTAAAACCAATATAGGTTGCTTCCATTGGGTCATTCGTGACACGAGAATCATCTTTGGTGAACTTATGCCAAGCTTCGATGAACTCATCGTTCTCTACTGAATCGACACTTTCAAAGTAGTTCCAGGCAGCAAGATGACCAACCAGTGGAGAAGTATCCATACCAGACAATTCTTCTTCACCAACTGAGAAAGCCACTACTGGAATCTCATCAGCGGTTACCCCCTGGTTGCCCAGTTCTTTGTAGAAAGGCACGTTTGCATCACCGTTAACAGTCGATACCACGGCAGTTTTCTTACCCGAAGTACCGAACTTCTTGATATCAGAAACGATTGACTGCCAATCAGAATGACCGAAAGGCGTGTAGTTGATCATGATGTCGGCTTCCGCAACACCTTTGTCTTTCAAATAAGCTTCAAGTATTTTGTTAGTCGTACGAGGGTAAACATAGTCTGTACCCGCCAGTACCCAACGTTTCACACCTTGATCCATTAAGTAATCCACCGCTGGAATCGCCTGTTGGTTTGGCGCTGCACCGGTATAAAAAACATTTTTCGAAGATTCTTCACCTTCATACTGAACTGGGTAAAACAGAATGCTGTCCAGCTCTTCAAATACTGGCAGTACTGATTTACGAGATACTGATGTCCAACAGCCAAACACGGCTGATACTTTATCCTTTGAAATCAGTTCACGTGCTTTTTCGGCAAACAGCGGCCAGTTAGATGCAGGATCAACCACCACCGGCTCAAGCTTTTTACCCAGCAAACCGCCCTTCTTGTTTTGCTCGTCAATCAGCATCAACATGGTGTCTTTCAGAGTGGTTTCACTGATTGCCATCGTGCCTGACAACGAGTGTAAAACACCAACTTTGATCGTATCTTCTGCCATTGCATGTGCACTGAGCAAAGACGCTGCTAATACCGCTGTAGAGAGGAATTTCCGTTTCATTCTTCATCTTCCTTTGATTAGTAAATGGTCCAAACTTACGAAGGTTAAAGTAAGCTCCAGAAAAGTATCGGTGAGATAACCATTTAGCGGTATGCGCATATTGCGCACTTTAACTACGTCAAACTACGCATATTTGTTTTTTTAATTTCACGCTATACTCGCGCGATAGTACGCTTAATAAACACGCATGATTAAAAAAGCGTACTTTTAATACTTGCAAGGAATGCAGGTGGGAACTTAAAGGATTATGAGACAGGCATGCAGAAAGTCCCAGTAACGCGCAGGCGTTACAACAAATTGGTCGGCAACGAATTACTCGAAGATTTTGCACTGCGCTTTACCGCAAAGCGGGCCAGGAAATGGTCTGCCAGTTGGATAGCAAATACCGCGTTGGGCATCGTTTCGTTTTTGGTATTAGAAGCGATTGGCGGAACCATCACACTTAACTATGGCGTGATCAATTCACTTTGGGCGATTGTGGGTGTTTCGCTGGTAGTGATTTTAAGTGGAATTCCTATTTGCTATTACGCCGCAAAATATGGCGTTGATGCTGATCTACTTAGTCGGGGAGCCGGTTTTGGTTATATCGGTTCAACCATAGTGTCACTTATTTATGCCTCATTTACATTTATCTTTTTCGCCTTAGAAGCAGCCATTATGTCTATGGCACTCGAACTGTTGTTCGGCATTCCGCTGTTTTGGGGCTACATTATCAGCGCCGTCATTGTTATCCCACTGGTTGCTTTGGGCATATCCAATATTGGACGGTTCCAAATGTGGTCACAACCATTATGGCTGGCAATGCAGCTGATTCCACTATTCTTTGTTTTTAATCATCCTGACAGCCAAATTGATCAATGGCTCTCTTATGGCGGCTTAGTGGGACACAGCCCGGAATTCGATTGGATGTTATTTGGTGCAGCCTCTGCTGTGTTACTTTCTGTCGTTGCCCAGATTGGCGAGCAGGTCGATTTCCTCCGTTTCCTGCCAGCTCAAACCCCATCAACAAAATTGCGTTGGTGGGCAGCAATGCTGATTGGAGGTCCTGGCTGGATGGTGTTTGGCGCCCTCAAAATAGCGTTAGGCAGCTTTTTAGCCTGGCTCGCTATCAGCCACGGAATTGCACCGGATCTCGCCGGCGACCCGGCACACATGTATGTAAATGTATTCGGCTATATGACGGACAACACCAAACTTGCTCTAATCTGCGCAGGTTTGTTCGTGATTATCTCTCAGTTGAAAATCAATGTTGCCAACGCTTATGCTGGCTCACTGGCTTGGTCGAATTTTTTCTCTCGATTAACCCACCACCATCCGGGGCGCGTGGTCTGGATGATATTTAATGTACTGATCGCCCTACTTCTCATGGAGTTAGGGGTTTATCAGTTAATTGAACAAACTTTACAAATCTATTCGGTTCTCGTTCTCTCATGGATAGGCAGCCTTGTGGCCGATTTAGCGATCAACAAGCCGTTAGGTCTCAGCCCAAAGCACATTGAATTCAAGCGGTCAAAACTTTACGACATCAATCCTGTTGGTTTGGGGTCAATGATCATAGCTTCTCTGTTTGGCTTCGCAGCCCATTTCGGCATGTTCGACGATATCATTAAGGCCTTTGCCTCTTACATTTCATTTATGTTGCCATTTATCACCGTCCCATTGATTGCGCTTGCCACTCGCAGTCGCTATTACTTGGTAAATGATGACATCATCATTCAACAGGGCCATGAAGAACATCAATGTGTCGTGTGTGAACATACTTTCGAAGAAGAAGACATGGCAATGTGCCCGGCTTATCAGGGGCACATTTGCTCTTTGTGCTGTTCTCTGGATGTTCGCTGCCATGACCAATGTCGACCACAGGCAACGTTTCATGCACAAGTAAAAAGTGCACTTAAACCGTATTTTCCTCTCGCATGGATAAACAAACTCTCCTCCTCGATAAGTCAATTTGTCATGGTCATGGGATTAATGAGTCTCTCTATCGGCGCTATTCTGGCTCTGGCTTACAGTCAGGTGCCGAGCCTAGACCCAATGAAAATGAACGCTTTGTCTATGAGTTTATTCAAAGCCTTTGCATTGCTTTTAATTCCTATCGGTATCATTAGCTGGCTATTTGTCCTCGCTCGAAACAGTAGTAGCCTCGCTATGAAAGAACTTCAGGCCCATACCAATTTGCTGTCGAAAGAAATTACCGCGCACGAAAAGACTTCACTAGAGTTAGAGAAAGCGAGGAAGAAAGCAGAAAATGCCAATGATGCCAAAAGCCGTTACTTAGCTGGACTTAGCCACGAGTTGAGAACACCGTTGAATGTATTATTGGGCTACGCTCAGTTGCTGAGTAACGACAAAGAATTAAGCCCCAAAAAGCGAGAATATGCGGAAACGCTTGAGCGAAACGGCAAACACCTAGGAGATTTATTAGAAAGCTTACTGGAAATATCAAAAATTGAAGCTGGTCGATTAGAACTTCATCGCGATGCTTTTAATCTTCACACTCTGCTTCATCAACTAGTAGAAATGTTCCGCATGCAAGCAGAACAGAAAAAGCTTACTTTTCATTATGAAGCCGCCAGTCATTTACCCATTTTTATTACCGCAGATAAACAGCGTCTCAGACAGATTCTCATTAACATGCTCAACAATGCAGTGAAATATACGGAAGCGGGTCATATCCGTTTTTCCGTTACTTACCGAAATCAGGTCGCACGTTTTAGTGTTGTAGATACAGGAATCGGTATTTCACCAGATGAACAGTTGCTGATTTTCCGCCCGTTCGAACGAATTCAGACCAGTCTAACCAAACATGTGAACGGTACTGGGCTTGGTCTAACTATTTCTAATGCTTTAGCCGATTTAATGGGGGGAGAGATTGAATGTTCCAGTGAGAAAGGAAAAGGCAGTACTTTCACATTGAAGATGATGATATCTGAAGTGAATGACTATCAGAGCGAACCGGAACTCACTAACACCAATGTGACCGGCTATGCAGGTTCGACCAAAACAATACTAGTGGTAGATGATATTGAAGATCAACGTGAGCTAATCAGTAATATTCTTTCTCCTCTTGGCTTCAATGTCCTTCAGGCCAACTCAGCACAAGCAGCCCTCGAATTTGCTGGGAGCGAAGCTATCGATCTGTTCATGCTGGATATCTTCATGCCTCAGGTTAATGGCTGGCAACTGGCCATAAAACTTAGACACAGTAATTATTATCAACCAATCTTGATGTTATCGGCGAACATTCAGGAGCTTGAGACCAATGATCAGCTCTACAGTTACCATAATGGTTATCTCACTAAACCCGTTTCTCTGCCACAGCTACTGGCTAAATTAAGTCACCTGCTGAATATCCGCTGGGTCTATGACAAAGAGGAGCAAGTCAGTGATAAACATATCAATGATAGTTACCCGAATCATCAGGAACTCACTAAACTTAAAAGCTATGCAGAAATTGGATTTATGTCTGCCTTTAGCGACCTGCTCGACCATTTAGAGAACAACGGTCATCAGGGCACGCGTTTTATCAATACAATGCGGGAAGAGGCACATCACTGTCGCTTTGCCAACATCGTCGAACATATTAATGGATTAATAGATTCATGAACGATTTTTCAGCGAAAAATATCATTGTCTTAGTTGTCGATGATTCCCCTGAATCTTTAGGGATGCTCAATGCCACTCTTAATGAAGCAGGGCTCACCGTTTTAGTTGCCCTTGATGGTAATCAGGCTTTAGCGATTGTCGAGAAAATTCAGCCCGATGTCATACTGCTCGATGCGGTTATGCCAGTGCTGGACGGTTTCGACACCTGTTTAAAATTAAAAGAGCGCCTACCCGCGATTCCAATCATTTTCATGACTGGCCTCAACGATTCCAAACATGTAATTAAAGGCTTTGAGGCTGGTGGGGTAGACTACATTACTAAGCCAGTCGTTCCGGCTGAAGTCCTGGCACGTATTCGCGTTCACAGCCATAACGCCAGAATGGCAAAATCCGCTCAGGCAGCGCTCGATTATGCTGGTCAGTTTATATTCTGTGTATCTAAAAACGGCGATTTAGAATGGGCGACTCCCCACGCTCAGGAATTACTGAGTGATATCAGCTCTGGTTCTGAACAAGCAACGGACATCAACCACACTTGGGCGAAAATCCAAACAGATATTGCCCAATGGCTAAATAGCAACGATACATCTTCGCCACTGACTCTCACTCAGTTCAACTCTCCAGTCGAAGCCACTTTTGCCGGCAACGACAGTAATACTCATGTATTAATCCGGGTGAATGTCCCCAAACAAGCGGGAACCGAAGAAGATTTGAGGACAGTGTTTAATATTACCAGACGCGAATCTCAGGTACTGTACTGGCTCTCGTTTGGCAAAACTAACTGGGAAATCGCGCAGATATTGGATATGAGCCCACGTACAGTTAACAAACATTTGGAACAAATATACAAAAAGCTTGAGGTGGATAATCGGACTTCAGCTGTCAGTATGTCTATACGAGTATTGGAAAAGTAGGTTTGTCAGGCACATTGCACTACGCACCGTGCCTTTCTCTATTCAATTCAGTTGGGTTAGTTCAACCCTTTTACATACTGCTTATTGCTCGTACCTGCTATCAACGATGATAAATTATCCCCTCGATCTCCTATCAAGCTCTGTTTAAACGCGTCAACCAACTCTAACTTAGTTGCTGAAATACGGGGTTGAGTCGGAATGTTTCTCAAATCAATCATCACATCGGTAAACAAATTTGGTACATCGTCCAAAACATCCAAATTTAAGAAATTTTTGTTCGCATATAAACAATTGTAATTGCCCCGTGCTTTATGAATGACATGGGACTGATCCTTTAAGCTAATAATTGATGCTGTTTTTTCACAGCGCTTCATACACCCTTTATTGATTCTCTGCTTTTTACAGCCAACACTTTGTGCAATGAGACACTGACGACTGGTCATCAGGTGGATCGGATGATAGATACTGTAAAACAACTTAAATCCTTTGGGTCTCACCAAGCGTTTCATTTGCTTTGAGTTAAGTTCGTTGGAAACAAACGCACCAACCCCATTAAGTTCCTGATACACACACTGTAATGCCAGCGAGTTAGTGACATTCAGCTGAGGTCCAGCGATCCATTTCAGCCCCAGTTGCTGTGCAACTTCAGCAACACCAAGGTTGTTCGTTACAAGATATCGAGGGTTTAGCTGTTCAAGTAATTGGCATACCGCCTGATAATGCTCACCAATCAGCACCGCCGGAAAATAAGGAATCACTTGAGGATAACGAAGAAGTACATCCAATACCTCATCAAATTGAAATGCTAATGCATCAGGGATCTGGTAGAAACAGTCAACCTCTCCTACCTTCTCTATCAATTCAATATCGTTTTTCTCAGAGACCAGTACTGACAGCCGAGGAGCAGCTTTTAAATTGCCGTTATCCGTCGATTTGGGTAACGGAATATCTATCACTTCACCATTACCTTTTAAACTACGATTGGTATTTACACTTACCTTCATCGACTGAGTGATCATATTAACCTTATTGATCAAATCAGTATTACGATCATAGACAAACTGTTTCGCATGTATCAGCGCAGTTTCGCGTTCAATGTCATCCGAAACTTTGTTGGCAAAGTGTGTAGCAGCAAAGTTTCTCGGATTATCAATATACATGTCACGGTGGATATTCCCTTTCAGGTATCCATTGGTGAAATCACGATTGAATACGGTATACAACTCTTCGCTATCTCTAAGTATGTCACCGGTCTGGCAAAAATGGTCAATTTGCTTACGCCAGTTATCCACCACAGTATAAACGTAATGCGATTTCTTAATCCGCCCTTCCACTTTAAGCGAATAAACGCCTGAATCCGCTAACGCTTGAATATCTTCAAAGGCAGAGTTGTCTTTGAGGTTCAACGGATAATTATTACTAGCATTAGTTGTTTTGTACTGGTCTCGGCAAGGCTGGCTACAGCGGCCTCGGTTCCCTGATGTGCCATTCAGTTCTGCGCTAAAATAGCACAAACCTGAAAAACCAATACAGTATGATCCGTGAACAAACACTTCCATCAAGACATTGTGCCTATGCCCGAACTGAGCCAAATGGGTAATTTCATCGATATTGAGTTCACGAGACAGATTCACCCGACTCGCACCCAGTTTACCAAGCAGACTTACCTGACCTTCATTATGGGTGTTCATTTGGGTGGAGGCATGCATATCTAAATCTGGGAAATAATGCTTAATAACGTAGGCTAAACCAAGGTCCTGTAAGATAACACCATCAATATCCGTTGCTGATAACTGCTTAATCAAACGTATAACTGAAGGAAGTTCACTTTCCAGCACCACGATATTAAGTGTGAGAAATACTTTACAGCGATACCGATGAGCCAGAGCAATGACACCTTCCAGTACATCCAAAGTAATATTGGTTGCGCGGTTACGAGCATTAAAACGATCGAGTCCACAATAAACGGCATCTGCACCTGCAACAATGGCGGCCTTAATTGAATCTAAATCTCCACCGGGTGCAAGTAATTCAAAGTGATCTTTTGTATAACGCAAACCGCACTACTCTTTTACTCAAAGTTAAGCGACGAAGTATAGCGATATTGATCACAAAACCTTTGATATAGCTCAGCTCAGTGCTAACTAATGGAGCGCAAGTTCCCATGACGATATACAGTTGTTAAAAAGAACCCATTTGCCTCTTGATTCATCTAGCAAATTGCTCTAATTATGGTCATGATTACTAATACATACGAACTAATAACCATCAGATACACTGAGTTGGCCAAAATGAATAATCATTTAATCAAAGCACTATTGTTCCCTTTAATACTACTCTTCTCTGGGTGTGCAAGTTACACGGTCACTGAAAGAGACATGACGGATTACCTTCACAAACATGTAAGCTTTGAACAATCTGTAGGTATTGAAAACGTCATGCATGCATTTGTTTCAATACACAATATGGAAGTTAATATAGGCCGAGCAGATGTCGATAGAGTTTCAATACTTGCAAATACGAATGCTAAAGTACAAGTGTGGAACCAACCTGAGAAGAAACTAGAGCTTGATCTGGAATTTAGTGCAGTTCCGTATTATGACAAACAAAGTGGCGAAATTTTCCTTAAGTCGCTGCGTTTAGAGCGCTTTGAAGAAGAAAGCCAACTACTCACTCCTGAAGTCAAAAAACTGCTTAAACCTGCTGTTTCTATGATTGGTACGGCCCTTTCTCAATATCCGGTTTACAAACTCGATAGTAATAAAGTTAAAGAAGCTCTGATTAAATCAGCAGAGCCGAATTTAGTTATTAAAGATCATAAGCTAGTAATAGAACTGTTTGATTAGTATATTAGTTGTAAATAATAAGTTTAATAACTGTATTTTCAGTCTTTTGTTAAGTTGTTTGGGAGTCGTTGGCAGATGGAAAGAGCCGTTACTTCAGCCTTTAAAGTTGCGTTAACTTACGCAGTCTTTGCCACGCTTTGGATTTTGTTTTCAGATCTCGCGGTCGAAACACTTATCGATTCTCCAAAAATGCAAGCTGTCGCTCAAACATATAAAGGCCTTGCGTTTGTCGTAATTACAGCATTACTCCTGCTTGGCTTAGTGGTAAAAAGTAATAGTGCTTTGGAGAAAGCTAACGACATGGACAGCCTGACAGGCTTGCACAGCTTAACCCTATTCGTACGTACGTTAAACCAAACAATTAAGCAGCTTCGGCCAGATGAACAACTCATCCTCGGCTACCTAGATATTGATGACTTTCGTAGAATTAATGAATCATTGGGTTATGAGAAAGCCGACAACTTCCTAAAAGAGCTCGCGCAACAACTCAGTGAAACTTTACTTCCCGGCTCATTTGCCTCAAGGTTACACGCAGATCAATTTGCTAGCTTCGTCAGAATCACAGATGAATACGATATGGATGAGCATATGCAGGATATCCAACGCCTGTATAGCAAGTTATCCAGGTCTTATGGTATCGATTCGACTTGCTGTATCAGTGTGGCTATCTATCCACAAGATGGCAGTTCAGCCAAAGAGTTGATGGTCTCGGCAACCGAGGCATTAAGTATTGCGAAAGAAAAGAAAAACGCCATTCAGTATCACGACAAGGCACTGACTGAAAAAGCACTACAACGACGTCAATTAACGATGGATCTTCGTAAAGCAATCGAGAACGAAGATTTATCCATTGTTTACCAGCCTAAATACAATCTTAAGACCATGGAAGCGACTGGTGTAGAAGTATTGGTGCGTTGGGAACATCCAAAGAAAGGATTTATTCCACCTGATATTTTTATTCCTCTAGCAGAAAACCATGAGTTAACAGGGTCAATTTCAATGTTAGTCGTAAGGAAAATTGCTGAAGAACTTGGAAAAACTGACCTACTAGGAAGCAAGATAAAAAATGTGGCGATGAACGTTTCAGCCACAGAGTTTAACTCTGAAAAAGAGATGTACAAGCTTGTTGATTACATTAAAAGCTTCGGAAGTATTTCGCCGTACATGAACATAGAAATTACGGAAACCGCGACGCTTGATAACATGGCCAAGAGTGTTGAAATCATTTCCTCCTTACAAAGTAATGGTATCTCTATCTCTATTGATGATTTCGGAACAGGTTACACTTCATTAACCATGCTGAAAGAGTTGACGATTGATGAAATAAAAATCGACCGTAGTTACATCTCTGAAGTTGAGACAGATAGCCGTTCTAAGACCATCGTTAGCGCTATTATCGCAATGAGTGACAGCTTTGGCATCAACCTGGTTGCCGAAGGCATTGAAACAGAGCAACAACTTAAAATACTGCAACAAATGGGCTGCCAACAAGCTCAGGGATATTACCTTGGTAGGCCGATGAAAATAGAAAACTTAATCAAACACATAAGCTAACCATCCTTTCCAATAACCCGATCTTTGTTCAGAAATAAGCATAATATTTCACTAAAACCATGCCTTTGATCTTAATTTTCCATATGTAACCAGTTGAACTGCGTTGTCAATCGCAATGCCGTCACAACAACCATTTTGTTCTTAAGCAAATTGATAACATCCTACTTGAATATCGCCATTTAGTTAATTATTACAACATCTTATAGATATCAGGTAAGGATATAACAATATGCTCATCAACAAACTCACACTAAGAGCTCAGTTGCTTATCACCGTTGCTATTCCCTGTTTAGCCCTAATTTTGGTTGAGGCGCATGGCTTGAGTGCATTGCGCTCTATAGGGATGAAAACCGAACACATGTACCAAAATACTGCAGCTCCAATGCGTGCTATTGCAGAGACAGCATCTAGAATACCGAGGATGAGAGTAGGTATAGATATGATGTTATTACAGGAAACCGCCCTTAAAGATAAAAAAGGAATTAAAACACGAGTCGAAGAGGCTCGGACCGAAGATATACCAGAAATGCAACAAGCACTTAAAGCCGCTATAGAAGCGCAATCAAACCCTGAGCTTAAAGATCGAGTACAGAAACTTTCCGATACTTTTGAACGGGTGGTTAAAAATGAACTTACTCCTATGCTGGAAGCTCTAGCGGACAACAATATGCCTGTAGCCCAAACGATCTACAAAGAAAAATATGCCAAAAGTTATGGCGTAATGAGAAAAGAAGCTAACGCCATTTTAGATACATTACTAAACCAAGCAGAACAACAAAACCAGTTAAGCCGTGAAGACTACTTCACAAGCCGCAAAATCCAAATCACGATCATGAGCTTAGGGTTACTATTCTCATTTGTTGTTTCGTCACTGATTATTTTCAACTTAAGAAGACGTGTCACTAACCTTCGTGAAACGATTTCCTCAGCATCAAAAAGTTTAAATTTAAGCACACGTGTTGATGTATCAGGCCAAGATGAACTTACAAGCATCGCTCGTAGTTTTAATCAGTTTATTGAGAAAATTCATACTTCAATCAACCAAGTAGCGGACAACTCACGCGAGCTATCGTCAATGGCACACGATGTATCTCATAGAGCGGATTTAACGCTGAGCAATTGTACCTCTCAACGTGACCGAACGGTGCAAGTCGCTACCGCAATGCATCAGCTTGGAGAGACGGTGAATGAAATCGCAAACAACGCCTCTCAAGCCGCTGAAGCTGCAAACAGTGCGACTCACCAATCTAAGGACGGTAGTAACGTTGTCATTCAAGCAACAGAACAAATTGGGGAGTTGTCAACAGAGCTAGAGCAAGCTACAGACATTATTGAATCACTGGCAAAGCAAGTCGATGACATCAGTATGACACTAGATACTATTCGCAACATCTCTGATCAAACTAACCTGTTAGCTCTTAACGCTGCAATTGAGGCTGCCAGAGCTGGCGAACAAGGCCGAGGTTTTGCCGTCGTTGCCGACGAAGTACGAACGTTAGCAAGTCGTTCGGCTCATTCAACAGAGGAGATTCAACAAATTATCGACAAGCTGCAAACGGAATCTAAACGAGCAGTAACTGCGATGGAAAAAGGACGTTTGCAGAGCAACCATGTGATAGATTACGCCAACAAAGCGACCGAGTCACTGGAACAAATCAGCAGCCATGTTTCTCATATTAGCACTCAAAATATTCAAGTCGCGACAGCGACAGAAGAGCAATCGAGCGTTGTTGTGGAAATTAATGGAAATCTAGAATCGATAAACCAGTTAACCACAGAAACTGCCGACATCGCCCAACAGCTCAATGAGTCGAGCAACAGCTTACAAAAACTATCAACCGACCTTGATAAGCTCGTTGGCTACTTCAAACTAAAGTAATTCAGAACACTGAGAGTGGTTAAGCCATTACAGCCAGAATATCGACAATCATAGATACAGTCTGTAATGGCTTTTTACATTAAATTATTGTTAAGCAACCAATAACTGCATTGATAATAGCCCTGACATGAGATAATTGTGACGTTAAATTTCAGGGGAAATTCATTCTGCATGCTTACAATTTTTAAGACCTTCTTCTGGCTTGGTTGGATCAGTTTTGGCGGCCCAGCCGCTCATATCGGATATTTTCGCCAAACCTTCGTTGAAAAACTCAAATGGTTAGACGACAACGAATATGCTCAGATAGTGGCACTCAGCCAATTCTTACCTGGGCCAGGCTCCAGTCAGGTCGGCTTTTCGATTGGTTATAAACACGGTGGTTTACTCGGAGCCACTGCAGCATTCATCGGCTTCACTGCCCCTTCAATCATTCTGATGCTGATTCTTGCTTTAGTGAGCAGTCAGATCACCGATACTGCTCTGTTCAACAACATCGTACACGGGCTTAAACTGCTTGCTGTGGTTGTGGTTGCCGATGCAACTTGGGGAATGTACAAGAACTTCTGCTCAACCAAACTCTCGGCAGGTTTAGCCCTTTTCACAGCAAGCATGCTGCTGGTTGTTCCAAGTATTACCACGCAGCTATTGGTATTAATTTTGGCGGCTGTTATCGGCGCAATCTATATCAAAGGTGACACAGTCAAAGCGCAAAGTTCATTTAAACCTAGCTATGTGCCGTTACTGCTGTTTGTTGCCATTTTGATTGGCACTTCGGTGCTGTCAAGTCATCCAAGCGTTCAGTTGTTCGGCGATTTCTTCCAAGCGGGTAGCTTAGTGTTTGGTGGCGGACATGTCGTTCTGCCTTTGCTGCAAAACCTTGTAGGCGATCAGCTTAGTCAAGATACGTTTCTAACGGGTTACGCGGCAGCTCAGGCAATACCGGGGCCGATGTTCACTTTCGCGACGTATTTAGGTTACGCTTTGATGCCAAACTCTCCAGTTTTAGGTGCATTGTTAGCGACTATAGCAGTATTCCTACCCGGTTTCTTACTGCTGTTAGCGGTGTTGAAGAACTGGCATGCACTGGCAGATAACCCCACCATTTCAGGTGCACTGAACGGCGTGAATGCTTCCGTCGTTGGTCTACTGGCCGCAGCATTATACCAACCGGTATTTACCAGCGCGGTGTTTAATGCAACCGACATTGCCTTAGTATTGGTTGGCTTCTATCTGCTTAAGCAGCTTAAGTTACCCATCGTTGTATGTGTCGCATTCTTCATTGTTTCAGGGGCAGCTTTAGGGATATAGTGTCTTCACGTTTTTGCTAGGGTCAGATGATCGTTAATATCGAAAATTGATGAATGCTTAATTCCAACTCTCTTTCAATTCGCTCATACAGCCGTCAAAAGAACGGGCATAGCCACGATTTTCATCAGTTGGTTTTGCCTGTTCGTGGTGTCATTAACATTGAAGTTGAAGCATTTAAGGGGGCAGTAAGGCCCGGAGAGTGCGTTGTTGTTCGTGCAAACGAAATACATTATTTCGCAGCAGAAACAGAAGCGCGTTTTGTGGTGGCCGATCTCGAACACCTGCCACCACACATTTTAGATTCTGACACTATCGTCTTTTCAATCAGCCCACCTTTAATGCACTACTTGAGCTTCATAGAAGAGCAACTCAAGTATCAAGTGAATACAGAAATTGAACATCTGATGTTAACCACTTTCTCGCTTCTGCTTAGTGAACAACAAATACTTAAGCAGTTCGACCATAGGATCAGGAAAGTTCAAGAATATATCGAAGCCCATCTTGCCCAGCCGCTTTCTATTACTCAACTGGCAGCGATTGCTTTTTTAAGTCCAACCCAGTTAAAAAAGCTGTTCAAAGAGCAAACGGCTTTAACGGTGACCCAATACATTACTCACAAGCGAATGGAAAAAGCACAAGCGTTGCTTATTCATACTGACTACCCTATTCAAATCGTCGCGGAATCTGTGGGCTATGCCGACCACAGTGCTTTTAGCCGCCGTTTTTCGCAACATTTTGGTCTTCCTCCCTCAAAGCTAACCCGTTAACTCCGTCTTCACTGCCAACACAAGCGTCCAATCTGCACAAACAAACTAAGAAAATACGCATACCATTTCATTCATATTAGATAAGTTAATGGAGTGGCTATATTGAAGAGTAATACCAATATCAGCGGAATATTCGCCGTTGTATTAGCGAGTGTGTTCTGGGGAACAACCGGAACCGCCGCCAGTTTCGCGCCAGATATTAGCCCTCTTGCCATCGGCGCATCAGCCATGGGTGGCGGTGGCTTATTGCTGCTGATTAATGCCCGAAAAAAGCTGACCAAAGATATCGCCACACTGGTAAGAAACTACAAGCTTCTGTTATGTGGCGGCGCAGCTGTGGCTATCTACCCTCTTGCCTTTTATTCCTCTATGCGTTTTTCAGGCGTGGCGATTGGGACATTAATCTCTATTGCCAGCGCCCCTTTCTTTACTGTTCTTCTTGAGCGTCTGATCAGCAAAAAAGCTATATCGCTACACTGGGTGATTTCTTTCATTTTGGGAGCAATAGGAATCGTGTTACTCACGCTGGGTAAACAAGACAGCTCATACTCTGCCGAAGCCTCTCTGCTGCACTTAATCGGTATAGGGCTGGGACTTATCGCCGCGTTAACTTACGCTACGTATTCATGGGCGGCTCGCGGAATGATTGAACGAGGAGTGAGTTCTCAGTCAGCGATGGCGAGTATGTTTGGTTTGGCTGCCACACTATTACTGCCATCGTTGTGGGTGACTGGTGACAACCTTTTTGCCGATGCAACACACACGGCTGTGGTGATCTATATGGCAACCATACCTATGTTTTTAGGCTATCTGCTGTTTGGCCATGCACTAAAACAATTGGAAGCCAGCACAGCTACATTGATCACTCTGCTAGAACCTGCTGTTGCCACTTTGTTTGCCGTCAGTTTAGTCGGTGAAAGATTCACTCTTATTGGCTGGTACGGCTTAGCGTTTATTGTTGTTTGCTTGTTGCTGCAAGTTGTTCCGTTTCCAGCATCGAGACTTGGCAAGAATCCTGTGGCAGACAGCTATTAATCAGCTCAATAAGCTTACTCAGTAAGCGCTCAATTTCGTTGTTCAGAGCAAACCCAATATTAATTCGGACACAATCATCGTAGCGTTGCGATTCGGTAAATACACTGCCAACCCGTATGTCCATATTTGATTTAATCGCCTCGGCATTGAGTTTATCTGAACTTAAACCCGCGACCTGAAGCCAAAGTACCAGGCCACCATCAGGCTGAGTAATGCGGCTGTTTTGCGGCAAATGCTGAGCTAAGAAGCGGGTGTAATCTTGCTTGTTGATCGCCAATTGCTGTCTGGTGCGCTTGAGATGTCGGCTGTAAGCGCCCGTTTGAATGAAATCGGCTATCGCAGTTTGAATAAGTGTTGGTACGCCTTCGTACTGCTGAGTATATTTTGCAACGAACTTACCTGGTCGGCACCAACCCAAACGGTAACTTGGTGAAAGAGTCTTAGAGAAAGAGCCACACCAAATCACATAGCCACTTTCATCGTAATAAGCCGTCGGCAAATGCAATTTATCCGAATGATTCAGTTCGAAATACACGTCATCTTCAATCACAGGAATTTGATACTGGCTTGCGAGCAGACTTAAGCGCTTTTTCTGTTTAGCCGACATGGTAATGCCTTGCGGATTCATGTGCGTGGTGCAAAATAGCCCCGCTTGCGCTTGCTTGTTTTGAAACAGTCGCTCCAGAGCATCGAGATCGATGCCATCTTCTACAGATGGAATCTCAATGATTTTTAAACCCAAGTTAGCAAGTAATTCCAACAACCCGTTAAAGCACGGAGAGCTGACTGCAACCGTATCTCCAGCCTTAACACAGATCTGCAATGCTGTTTTTACTGCATCCATACATCCATGAGTAATCACCAGTTCATCCGGGCGCAATGCAAATCCCAATTGGCTGAAGTGAGAGCACAAAGCTTCCCGCAGAACAGGTTCACCCTGTTTATTTGGATACTGTGTCAATCTGGAAGGCGATTGCGTCATGACGCGGCGAAAACTCTTATCCAAGGCGCGTTGCGCTGTGACATCCAACTCAATACAAGCGATGCCTAGTGGCCCCGATTTCACTTGAGGTTTTATGCGTGGCCTAACATTTGTCGCAAGCTGAGTAGCAAAGCGTTGCCAAGACGGAGTCGACACAACCGGCGTTTGTGTACAGATAAAAAAGCCCGACTGAGGACGAGCTTCCAGCCAGCCTCTTTGTTCTAAGTCTTGATAGCAACTTACCGCTGTAGAAACACTCACACCATGCTGTTTGGCAAACAAACGTAGTGAAAGCATACGGTCACCATACTTAAGTTTGGTGGACTGAATATCTTCAATGATCTTCTCTGCTAACTGTTTGTATTTCTGCATAGCGATAAATTGTACTGATTAAATTTTCAAAAATTGTATCTGTACTGATTTAGTAACTCAAGTAATACTCTGATCATATTGTGAACACTAGGAGTTTATTGTGCAGGGAAAACATTTATTACTCGTTATTGGGGTTATGGTCATTTGGGGCGTGAATTTTTCCGCTATAAAACTCGGTGTAAACCAACTCGATCCTTTTTTGATTGCGGCTGCTCGATTCATTCTGGCGACTTTTCCCATCATCTTTTTTGTGAAAAAGCCAAACGTCCCAATCAAATACTTAATGGCTTACGGTTTAGTCTTCGGCACAGGCATTTGGGGTATGGCGTATTGCTCCATTGCTTTTGGTCTTTCATCGGGAATGGCCTCGGTTTTGCTGCAACTGGACGTGTTAACCAGTATCGCGGTAGGCGCTTTGCTTTATAAAGAAGTGATCACCAAACAAATGTGGTTTGGGATTATCGCAGCACTGATTGGCTTAACCCTGTCGATTGTCTATACCAATGGCAATATCACCTTACTGGGTTTTGTCTTCATTCTTATTGCAGCCATTTGCTGGCCTATGATGGGAGTGATTATCCGCAATTCAGGTACCAAAGCGCCATTCGCCTTTAACATCTGGGGAATGTTGTTTGCACCCGTTCCGCTTGTTCTGCTGAGCATTGCTATTAATGGAGTGGAAGGCCTTCTCACCACTTACGAGCAGTGGAATGGCAGCGCATGGTTCTCGGTACTGTTTCAAGCCTACCCGACGACCCTATTCGGTTACTGGGTTTGGAACAAAATGGTACTCAGCTATCCAATGTCGAAGCTTGCACCGTTAACCCTGTTAACTAGTGTGTTTGCCTTGTTGAGCGGATATTTGTTCTTTGGTGAAACGCTCTCCACCGTTCAGTGGATTTCGTGCACGTTATTTTTAATAGGGATCACAGTAGTGCTTTATCCCGTAAAAAATAAACCAGAGAAACCAGCCAATACAACATTAGTAACTTCCCATGAGTAACTAATTCTCAATGAGAGTCAGCCTTTCTGGCTCTCATCTTTTCTGAAAATCATATTTAACACAGTTAACTATTAAACGAGAGCTCAAACAAATTACAGTCACTAGATGTTAGTTAAACTGAATTTGCTCGTCACTTTATGGTTTACAGACATGCTTAAACAACTTCACTTCAGCAATGTGCATCTTGAAATCAACACGTTGGGTGGGCAAGCGTGTGTTTTTGAAGTTGATAACAAGTCCATATTCTATCCTTTAAAATCGCATCTAGTAGACGCCTCGATTGGCGGTTTGTTTCCTATGGTTCCGATCGCAAACCGAGTAGAAGGAAATAGGTTTATAAATGAAGGGCGGCTCATCGAACTACCCAATGTTGATTGGGATAAAGAGTTTTTCCTACATGGAGATGGATGGAAAAAAGAGTGGCAGATTTATTACGAAAAACAGGATGAGATAGCACTCATTTTAGAATCGCATATCAATGAAGACATTCATTATCTGGCAACACTTAGCTTTAAATTAGCAAAATCACAATTAATCGTTACATTGAAGGCGAAGAATTTATCTTCACATCCATTTCCTTTCAATATCGGACTCCATCCATTCTTTTGCTCTAATGAAAAGTCTTATTTAAGCTTCTCACATCAAGGCTACTGGCCTGAGACAGAAAAACACTTACCTAAGCCCTATCAGGTTCAAGTTCCTAAACAGTATAATTTCCAAACCATAAAAACGCTTACTCAAGGGTGGATTAATCACTGCTACAAGGTCAGTTCTCCTGTTGCAGAATTAATCAATCATGACATGGGCTATAAGGTGGAAATAGAGTACAACAGCGATTATCTAACCATATATCAGCCAGAGTGTGCCGCTTCGTATGTTTGTATTGAGCCTCAATGTTTTCCGATTAATGCTCACAACTTTATGGAGGTTCCAACAATTGCCCCTGAAGACGAACAACAAATTACAATGACGATTCAGGTAAAAGATATTTAGAGATTTTCTAACCCTTGTTCAATAAACAAATAACCAATGCCTTTCAGCAAATCCGAATCGGATAAATCACCAAATCGAATACTGGCTTTTTGCTCTTTAACTTTTACCACATTGCCTTCAAAAGGATTGTATAGCGCTTGCTCTTTAATCACTTCCAGCCAGTCATTACCGAGCTGCGTAGCCTGTCCATAAACAACAATATCGTTCACATTCATAGTGACAAGAAAGTTGTAAATGCTGATTCCTAAAGTGCTCGCAGCCTTATTACACACTCCTGTTACTAACGGGTCGTTATAGTGGTAAAGTTCAGCACATTGCTCAAAGTTGAGGTGCTCCAGATGTATTGCACCTCTGGATAATCTGTTTTTAGACAGTTTGCGAATATCCGTAAGCATCGCTTTGGTGGACGAAATCGTTTCAAGGCAACCGTAGCGACCACAAGAACACTTGCGTCCATCCTGATCAATAATTGAATGCCCTATCTGACCACTACCGTACAAGGGCCCGCGGAACACCTGATCGTCAATTAAGAACGAAGAACCAATCCCATAGTCGATATTAATGACACAAAAATCTCTCGTGTGAGCTGGGGTTAACCATTTTTCCGCTAGAGCGAGCATCACACAGTCGTTATCAACCAGAACTTCGGTGTCTAATTCTTCTTCCAGTATGTATTTAAAATCAATAGGCGTGTCCCAATCAACCTGAGGCATAAACATTGACGTTCCAGAGTGGATATCTACCTGCCCATGTAATGCTAAAGCAATGTTAAACTTCCCGATACCTAGACTTTTAATGCACTCCCGATACACGCCGAGAACATCTTTAACTAGGTGTTCTGGTAGTGTTGGAGATATCTCCCAGGTTTTACGCTCAAGAAGAACCTCCATTTTACCGTTTACCACCAGCGCTGAAATTTGACTTGGTGTTACATGTAAGCAAATGATGGGGGTTAAATTCGGTGATATTTGATACCCACCGCTGGAGTTCCCTCTACCTTTATGATCAGTATCAACATGTTCCACCCAACCTTTATCTTCTAGAAAAGTTAAGATCTTACTAATGGCGGGAATACTTAAATCCAGATGACGGGATAAGTGAGATTTGGATAGTTGATGATATTGATAAAGGAGCCTAACCGTCAGCTTCGCATTAAACTTTCTTACTGACTGATTATTCATGCCTTTCAGCATAGGAGGCTCCTTATATTATTGATGGAATTAACCTTTTTCAGCGAGTCTCTGGCGATATTGGTCAGCACCAACCGCAAGTAAAAGAATGCCACCTCTCACTAAATATTGATAGAAAGAATCCACATTCAATAGGTTAAGTGCATTCTCAACCGTGCCCATGATAAGAACACCAACCGCAACACCGATGACGCTCGCTTTACCACCATTTAGTGATACACCACCTAATACACATGCAGAGATAACACTGAGTTCAAAACCTAATGAAGCGTTTGGCTGACCACTTGTTATGCGAGATGCCAGAATGACACCAGCAATAGCACAAATAATGCCTTGAATAGCAAAGTTAGCGATTCGAACATTATCGACATCAACACCTGCCAGTTTTGCTGCGTCACTATTACCACCAACCGCCAGCGCATTTCGACCATAGCTGGTATTTTTCAGTAAAAACCCAAACAAAGCGAAAGACAAAATCGTAATGACAATTGGTGTCGGAACGCCCAAAATCGTTGATTGGCCAAGCATGAAGAAATTCATATTGACCACACCTACAGCATTCCCACCAGAAATGATGTATGCGCCACCACGAACAATCTCCATCATAGCAAGAGTTGCAATGAGCGCGTTAACACGAACTTTGGTCACGAAAATACCGTTCATTAGTCCAATAAACACACCCGCAACTAATGCGCCAATAACCCCAAGGAAGAAACTATCGGTTGCATTGACAATCAAAGCGGCTAAAACACCGTAAAATGCAACCTGCGAGCCTACCGATAGGTCAAAGTCCTTGGAAGCAAGACAGAACATCATCGTACACGCGACCATACCTATTTGAGATATCGACAAGCCAAGGCCAACCATATTTCTTAATGAAAAGAAGTAAGGCACGAATAGTGAAAGTGCAATAAAGAGTACAATGTAGACAACAATAATATTGAAGTTTTCACTGTTACGAATCGCTGTCCATGTCGTACTGTTTTTTTTGTCTGAAACCATAACTTCAGCTGTTTTATTTAGTGCTGTCATACAGTCATCTCCTGTTCAGGAAAGGCTTTAGAAAGGATGCTTTCCTCTTCATATTCTTCACGATTAAATTGGGCCGATATTTGATTCTCTCGCATCACATACAAGCGATCGGTGATTCCCATAATTTCAGGTAACTCACTTGAAATAACTATGATAGAGATGCCCTGATTCGCGAGATCGTATAACACGTTATATATCTGGTTTTTTGCCGAAACGTCGATGCCTCTAGTCGGCTCATCAACGATCAAGACATTGATTCTGGATTCAGCTAACCATCTGGCTAAAATCACTTTTTGCTGGTTACCACCAGACAGAAACTGGATTTCCTTCTGAAGAGAGGGGGTTTTTATATCTAAGATGCTGACGAAATGTTCAGCAATTTCCATCTCTTTAGACAAATTGAGAATGCCCCCTAACTTCCAGAAATTACGACGACTACTGATAGATATATTTTCCCAGACAGAACGAAAGGTAATATTGCCCTCTTTTTTCCTATCTTCAGAACAATAAAGTATCCCATTCTTAATCGCTTTCTTAGGTGTTAGGTTCGGCAATAATTTGTCGCCCAAAGTAGCGTCAATTTCTTTACAAGGCATAGCACCAATAATTGATTTCATCAGTTCGGTTCGGCCAGAGCCAACCAGACCAAAAAAACCTAAAATCTCACCTTTTTTCACATCAAACTCGACGCTTTCAGCAAATTTGTTACTGACGATATGATTTAGAGAAAAATTGGTGTCACCTAACTCTCTTGGAGAGTAGTCGTACATGTCACCGATATTACGTCCAATCATCTTCTCTATGATGGTTTGACGATCAATGTTATTTAAATCGTCATACGAAATAACGTGTTTACCGTCTTTCATAACCGTACATGATGTGCAAATTTCGAAGATTTCAGCCATTCTATGAGAGATATAAATCAGAATTTTTCCTTGGGACTGCAACTGTTTTATCACTCTGAACAAAACTTGCGTTTCTGCTGCTGAGAGGCTACTGGTAGGTTCATCTAAGGCAATAATGTTCGCATCAAGAATCAGTGCTTTCGCAATCTCAACCATCTGCTGCTGCCCCATAGATAAGCGCATAACCTTGTCTGTAGGAGCAAATGTGAGTCCTAACTCTTTTAGCTGTTTAGCAGCCAACTGATTCATTTTTTTCCAGTCAATTTTTCCATTTTTAGAAGGTAAACGCCCTAGAAATATGTTTTCAGCCACTGTCTGTTCAGGTACGAGTTGGAGTTCCTGGTGAATGATAGCAATGCCATTTTGTATCGCTTCTCTCGGTGAACGAAAGTTCACCGCCTGCCCATTCACAACTACCTCGCCAGAGCTTGCCGGATAAATACCGCCTAGTACTTTCATCAAAGTACTTTTACCTGCGCCGTTAGCGCCTATCAACCCATGAACTTCGCCATGACCAATTGAAAAATTGATGGAATCAAGAGCCTGTACGCCGGGAAAACTTTTTGATACATCACGAAACTCAAGTGTGTTTTTCATGCGTTTATTCCTCCGTGAAATCGGGGCAATAACTGCCCCGATAACTCTTATTTACAAGCCTAGATCTTTGCGTACCGCTTCATAGTTATCACGTGTCGCTAGATAACCTGATGTATAAACAAGCTTCTCTGGCTGGACACCGTTCGCTACCCAGTTATACATATTGATTGATGTTTGGTAGCCGTGAGCCTTCGCACTGAGAATGATCGTGCCATAAAATCCTGTTTCTACAGGTTTACGAAACTCATTAATCGCTTCTTCCGTACCATTAATACCCAAACCGATGATGTTTCCTGACTTAATACCGTTACCTTCTAACGCACGTACACCACCGATAACCACCTGATCGTTCATCCCATAAACAATCCATTTTTTGTATTGACCTTTCTGTGTAATTAGGCTGTTTGCAGCATTAAACGCCTGCTCGGTATTATCAAGTCTGTGTGGTGTTTCAAAGATATTTTCAGAAGGATAATTGGATTCGTTGAGAACGTCTGTCGCTCCTTTTGTTCTTTCAAAAGCGGTTGGAAGTTGTTTATACGTTAGCGCCATTACGCCGACATCTTTAGGATCCCAACCTCTGGCCTTAATTTCGCCAAGCAATGCAGCCCCCACTTCACGCCCGATGTTATAAGCAGAGATCCCCATATGAACAACGTCTTCAATAGGATTACCTTTCCCATCGACTAATCGGTCATCAACCGACATCAGCTTTAATCCATTACGTTTTGCTGAAGCGACTACCGCAGAACCTAATTTCACGTTTGGAACACACACAATAACACCATCAGCTTGCTGGGTCCCTAAGTTGTCCAGAGCTGACATCAGCTTTTGACCATCTTGTGCACCTATTTTAATTAGCTCAAAACCTTTTTCTTTTGCTGCAATTTCAGCAAATTTCCATTCGTCCTGAAACCAACCAGCTTCAGGTTGTTTAACAATAAAACCTATCTTCTTCTTCGCTTCAGCAGCAGCGTTCAATGAAACAGAACAGATGGAGGTCACTAATATTACTTTGCCTAAGTTCTTGTAGAGTTTTTTCATAATTTATCCTATCCATGTAGACCATATCGGCGATGCATACAGCTTCTTATAATTAGGGACTGTTGACCTAAGTTGCTCACCTGAAACGGGATATTTGTGTATCACTGTTATTGTTTAAAAAAGTTTAAAATAGTGTTGTTTTTCGGTTCGGATGATCTGTCACGCTATTTAGTAATCTTTGTTAAGTAAACACCTCCATTCAATATTTCTGTGAACAAACCTCATACCTTAGGCCTGCTACCAAGGGAGGCACTATGCTCAATAGTGCCTCTAATTTTGAAATCAAATAAATTGGGTAAGAATTGGATAAAGTGTATCTATCAGTGCCACTTTATCGTTACTTGGGTCCAGCTCAAGAACTGCCTGTCGGGCACTGTTTACCGTCGCGTGTCCTTCATCAGTTAACACACATTGTCCTACTCGAGCTAAATACTGAACGTATCGACAATGTAACTTATGGTTACGAACAATGTTACGATCGAAAACAATCAGCTCCGGTAAAGAAACCGCAAAGAAATCCTCTTTTACGTGTTGGCCAAGATGTTCTTCCGCCCACTGGACCATAATATCTAATCTTTGCAGAGCCGCATCAGAATCACCCAACTTAGCCAGCCCGAGAGCTTGGAATAACAGGTAATCAGCAGGCTGATCATTGTAATAACGACTTTCAGTCAGCTCACTGCAGCCACTGATTGATTTAGACCAGTACATTGCTGCACTGTCACTATCATTCTGTGATTGAGCAATACACCCGAGCAAGAAGTACAAGTCGTTGTCTGTTTGCCCGACTAAACGACCTTCACTCAAATTGTCCGGATAGGTCAACGCTTGAAGTAAACACTCTTTGGACTGTTCAAATTTGTTATCAACGACATACTGCGCAGCCTCGCGTATAAGTGAATTACGATACTGACCAGTTACTTTTCCTTCGCCCCCCTCCCAAGGATGGAATTTTTTAGTTTGAAGGAGGTTTAACGCCTTACTCGATTCACCAGCAATATTAAGTAGTGCTATCCACTCTGAACTTAAATCATCCCTGCGTAACACGACATCCTGATGGTTATTTAATAGTGCCAAGCGTTCCTCAACGGATTTACCAACAAGCTTGTTCAGGTGATCAAGTTCGAATAGTACTCGAGGATCTCTGGTATTCAATTTCCACGCTTCATTCATATGATGCGTTGAGGTTTCGAAATCCTGCTTTTTATTCGCGAAGTAGACAGATAAATTCCTATGGCACTCTTTAAATTCAGGCCTTTTAATCAAAGCGCTTTGCCATAACTCTACCGCTTTCGCGTATGATTTTTTAGAGTAGTAAAAGCAACCCAGAAGATAATCAGCAAATGGATATCCAGAAAGCTGTGTTAGTGCTAGCCATTCTATGTATGTATTTGGGAACAAAACATTTGCTGAGAACTCATCTTCAGCTTTCGCTACTAATCGATCTTTGTCCGTCTCTGTGAAAGCCGCTTTGATAAGCAAAGCATTTGCACCACGCGCTTGGATCCAGTCGATAGTTTCAACAGCAAACTCATTAAGGCCAATAGATTGATATAAGCCTGAAATATGAATGGCATTGGCCAAACGCCCCTGACAGAGTTCAGTAAAATCTTTCTTAGACTCTCCTGTACCATCGATGCGTGCCTTTTCTGCATATAAGCCGTATGCAAGTGGAAACTTATCTATAGCCTTCGATATATGATTAAGGGCATCATCTTTTCTACCTAACTTCTCGAGTGTCGCCGCTTTAATGAAATAAGCCTGATAGCTGGTTCCATTTAACTCAATCACCTTTTCAACTTCTTCCAGCGCTTCTAGGTAACGTTGTTGAATAAACGATATTCGGCTTGCCCCTAACAGCCCGACATCCCGACAATTTCCACTCCAGGTCGACTTATAGAAATCTGCGTAGGCAGAATCCCATTCTCCCAGCTTTTCATAAACGCAACCACGTAAGTAACTCGCCTTTCCACAAGCAGGGTTTTTGTTGTATCGGTGTGCTCGTTCAATAGAACGATTCAGAAGCGACAGTGCTTTGTCAAAATCGCAACGCTGAAACTCGCGAGTCGCCATAGCAAGATTACAACGATAATCTAACGGGTCTCTAAGCAGCGCTTCCTGATAGTAGTCTTCCGGCTTACCACTAGCATGGTGGTATTGCTCTAAATGTTGACCAATTAAAAATAACTCATCGACTGATGATACGAGCTGAGGTGCAAGTGGTTCATCTGCAGGGTCAGGTTTCGCAACTTCGGCTTGCTCCAACTCTGTATAACTCAGTGTTTGCTGTCCATGTTGAGAAGTAACGACAATTGTTAATTTCTCATACCCCGAATATTGCAACGTATCTTGTTCGACCTGACATGGGACCAGTTTAATATTCCGGCTCAACAGAACTTCAGAATCCGTTCGAATCGTGACACTACAACCTTCAATTATTGAGATAGCATAGATACCCCACTCAACGGAATCTCCCGTTCTTTTTAACTTAATCGCCACATCTGTATTTGCCTGATGAATCTCACCTAACTGACTATAAGGCAGAAAGTTTTGTACAAAGCTTTTCTCTTCGTTCGAATCTATCCACGTGAAATCAGGCTGGTTATCAGTAAATACGCCAGTCATCAACTCAATATAAGGTCCACAAGAATCAGTTAGGTTCTTGTCCCAAGCTAAACCAAAATCACAGTTGCCCCATGTCCACTGTTTTTTGCCAGGAGATATATGATGATTAGCGACATGAAGTAAGCCACCCTGTTCGTCATGGCTATATGCACCAACAAAGTTATAGTCAGAAGACGCTGCCATATATGAGGTAGGAACAGGCAGATTCCTATATCGAGAAATGTCCGTACCCGGTGAATAATCCACTTTATAGTAAGTCCCTTTTGCAATTGGGAACTCACTGACATCTCGCTTACCATGGTCATAAACTGCGGATACATCTGGTGGAAAGATACTCTGATGATCATCCCCCCCTTTTACGGCTGGATTGGCCCACCACAAAAACTGGCTTGGGGTCGCATTACCATTATAAACCTTACCTGTTATCTCAATTAACGCTTTATGAGGGTAAAGTTTAAATCCCGCGCTAATTTGTAAACCGTACATATGTTCAACTTCACCAAGCCAAACTTCTGCACTTCCATCATCGTTGCTACGAATTTTCACATCAACAGGCATATACGTCGTCGGACGATGATGTTGAGGCCAGTTAAACTCTATGCCACCTGATATCCAAGGACCAATTAAGCCAACAAGTGCAGGCTTAATGACATCATTACAATAGACAAAATCACGCTGATTGATCTTGTCATATGCTTTGTGGATGCGACCACCAAGTTGCGGAAGCAACATAACTTTAATGTAGTCATTTTCAAGGTAAACTGCGGTATAGTCCTGCTCCACCAATTCATCCTGAATCGAATCAATAACTCCGTAAGGGTAAACTGCACCAGAAGAACCTTGATAGACACGCTTTTCCAAAAACAGTGGATTAGTATCAACAGGGCCAGTAGGGTAAGTCGGCAAAGACACATTTTCCGACCATACATTTACGTTATTTCCCATCGCTAAGCCTCGAAAGTAAATTTCTTTAATGAACAAACTTGATAGGGAAATATTATGTGCTTAATAAGGTCGTGAATTACCGATAGTTCACGCTATATATTAATCTAAGTTTAGTGAACGCTTAGAGCATATATACAAACTCTGTCTACCAACACCCAAATAAAGAGGATACGATGATAATGCTAATATCCTGCCTGGCTCTCCAATTCCCTAGACTTACTTGGGTTAACACCGATCGTTGTTAACGACACAAAATGTTCTTTCCTTTAAAAAACTATATGGTCGACTTATCTGAACAAAATTCGGCCAATTCCTACTTAAGGCGTGGATGAAGATCTGTATAATTTATGGAACGGCGTTCACATTTATCGTGTACAATGGCGCTTTTGGTAATTGGATTATAGCCAATACATAGATAATGCTATTGAGCTCCGTATAGAATTACCGACTTTACATTTTTAGCACAACAATGACTTAAACAGCAACGAGTGTAATGAAGCTGTTTATGACGGAGTACTTAATGACAGATAATAATATTGGGCAAATCCTTAAAGCATTTAATAGTATTGAGTCCAAGATTGACGAGCAAAACAGCACATTAAGAGAACTTCAATTAAAAGTTAAAACACTTGAAAGCCAAAACAAGCAGTTGGCGCAGATGCTCAACAAGGTGCAAAAGCCTTCTGCTCCACAGACCGATTATGAACAGTTGGCGCAAAACAAACAGTTCCAAACAAGCGTAATGAAGTCACTTAACGCCATTGAAGATAAGTCAAAAAAAACAATGGAACTCATCAAAGCTAATGGAGGCGCAAAAAAACGCGCATGGCCGTAGAATCTACGGCTTTCCCATATCAACCACCAACATATTGATTTTTAGATTCTTTTTAGTTATTTTCGCGTTAATCGTAACTCCTCTTTCAACTCATCAGAATACTGTTGACTGAGTCAGAGTAAACAAACATGCAAACGCGCATGACTTAATATCCGAAGAACAAGTACCACAAAGCACAACGGAAGTCCTGTCTCTGAGCTCTTATGGGTTAAAGATATGCAACACGCTATGTTCGACCTTATTTATGCTATTGAAGGGACTTACGAATTATGAGTAGTGATATATAAACAATAACAGCGTGCCAAATATGGAACGCTGTTATATTCATCGAGTACTAATACCTACTACTTTTTGACAGTAATAATGGCCTCAGAGCTTACTCCATTTTCCAGAGCCAAGCTCCCCGGAACCGTATTAGCAACCACAATTTCTTTGTCTACAGTAAAACTCACTGGCGTCACTTCCGGACCGAACGAAGTACCTTTAACATCTGAAGACGATGCAATGTAAACTTTATATTGACCCGGTTCGATAATCCATTGATCACTCTCAGGGTTAAAGCTTGCCAGATCCTTCGCACTCACCGTCAATGTAAGTGTCTCACTTTGGTTCGCCGGTAATAACTGAGTTTTATCAAACGCTTTCAGTTCTATCGTGGGTTTTTCCAACTTCACTTCTGGTGCACTAATATAAACCTGCGCTACTTCTTTACCTGCACGGTCGCCCGTATTCGTAATCGTCACCGAAAAACTGACTTCACCGGTTGCCCCTTCTGAATTTAACGTATTGTCGCTAATTTCCACATCACGATAATCAAAATTGGTGTAAGACAAGCCATAACCAAACGGATACGCTGGTGCTTTGTCGAAGGTTGAGTAATAGCGATAGCCAACGTAGATGCCTTCGTTATAGTAAGACACATCAACTAAACCATCACCATCCAGATCTTTCCCTGGAAAAGTACTCGCGGATGGTACGTCAGAGTACTGAACTGGAATGGTTTGAGCCAGTTTACCACTCGGGTTAACATCGCCCACCAGAATATCTGCGATTGCATTACCTGTTTCCTGACCGCCCATATAAGCCAACACAATCGAATCGACTTTATTACTCCATAATGTTGTATCAACTAACCCATTCACATTCAGAACGACAGTCACCGGTTTATTCTGTGCATGGAACGCAGCGGATACCGCGTCAATAGTTTGCAATTCAGACTCGGTCAATAAATAGTCACCTTGACTTGGCGTACGGTCACCGCCTTCACCCGCCTGACGACCAATAGTGATGATCGCAGCATCCTCATTCAATGCAGACTGAGAAATTAATTGTTGCAGCGCCTTGTTATCCGCAACCAGTGGCTCACCAGAAAAATCATAGCCACCGATTAAAGCCTTAGTCTGTTGCTTATTACTGTCAAAGTAATCTTGATAATACTGGGTTAACGCCTCATTAAGCTCAAACTTATCTCTAAACGCATCGGCAATTTGGCTGATGTAAGCTGAGTTAACATCACCACTTCCTGTACCACCTTTCAGTGTATTTATTTGAGTGGTCCCAAACGTCGCCACTTTCGCCTTTGGTTTTAACGGCAACGCTGCGTCATCATTCTTCAACAGCACCATCCCCTCGGCGGCTGCTTGTCTTGCTAGTAGTGCATGCGCGCTTAAATCCGGCGAATTGCTGTATTGATAATTCTGATAAGAAGGGGTTTTCTGCATTTGGGTAAGAATAGCAACCACGCTAGCATCAATCTGTTCCTCGGTAAGATTTCCTGCTGCATATGAAGCCGCCAAATCGCCTTTAACACCGCCGGGTTCAATCAAATCATTGCCTGCTGCTATCTGTTTCGCCGCGGACTCAGGGTCTCTTTCAATCTTTCCTCTGAAATCACTCTGCAGACCAAACACGTTTCCGGCAAACCAGTCTGACATAGCTAATCCATTAAACTGCCACTCACCACGCAGAATATCTGTCATTGCATCTCTGCGTTGGTTGACATAAGTGCCATTGACGAGATTATATGAACTCATAATGGCCCAGGGTTGAGCTTCCTCAACCGCAATTTGGAACCCTCGAAGATAAATTTCGCGCAGTGTTCTTGGGTCAGCCACGGTATTGTTGAAGAAGCGATTTGTTTCAGCGTTATTGGCAACAAAATGTTTAATTGTTGCACCAACATCATTAGATTGAATACCTGATACCATCGCCGCTGAAATTTTGCCGGATAATAGCGGGTCTTCAGAATAGTATTCAAAGTTACGTCCAAGCAATGGGTTACGTTGAATGTTCATGCCCGGAGCTAACAGAAAATCCACCCCGTATTCTTTCACTTCATTACCTTCTGCTGCACCAACTTGCTCAACTAAATCTGTATCCCAACTTGATGCCAGTAGTGAACCAATTGGCCATGCAGTGGCGTAATAAGTTTTATCATCACCTTCACGTTTAGGCTGAATCCTTAATCCCGCGGGTCCATCTGCAAGCTTAGCTGCAGGAATATCTAACGAATCGTTCTTAACACCATTGATATAACCTGCAACACCAAGCACGTCTTTCTCTGCATCAAGGTTAGTAGCATCTATCCCCTGATAGTTTTTCAGATCCATTCCTGGACCGGACAGAATATTAATTTTTTCTTCAAGGCTAAGTTGACTCAACATAGCTTGTGCTTTGTTTTTGTATTCCATATCTACACCTTGATTCGACACCGTAGTCGGCGCACTACTACAGGCTGTCACTGCAGCCGCCATCACAGCCATAGCCAGATACTTCGGTTTTGTTCTCATTTCGGACATCAATAATCTACCTTACACAAATAATTTTTGTAACCGGTTACAACCTTCTGTTTAGATTACCATTCTGAATATAAGAATCCGTTAAGTCTGTCTCAAAGTAGAGTAACGGCTCTATCTACGCCTTCAAAAACAAAACATAAAAAAGTCTGATAAAAATCAGACTCAGACTGATGACAACCTCGATATCGTCATTCCAGAATTTCGGAACGATATCTCTGGAATCTAGTCTCAGCAGGCGCTGTAACTAGATTCCTGCCTTCGCAGGAATGACACGTGTAAATCGAACACCGACTTTATCAACAAACTCAGTCTGATAAGAATCTGGCTTTTCTGCCATAGATACTGTGTGGCTCTAAACCAGGATAATATCTGAACGCATACTATAGAGAATGAATAAAACCTCTTCCTGCTCACGTTGCGCGATACCATTTTTCTGTAATGCGTCAAGTGCATCATCCAATACAGCAACGAACTCAACCGATGAAATATTCATCCCTTTGTGTGCGGTCAGCATATCTGCCCCTTTGTAAATATTAGGCCCACCGCTACCGGTAATAAAAAACTCCGAAACACTTTTCTTGAGTTTAACCACATCTGATTGGGCAAAACGATTAGCAATAGCACTATTGTTGAGATGCAAATCCACAATATCACTGGAAATTTGAGTGATGGCATCTGTGCCACCTAACCTTTCATATAACGTCATACTCATACATTTATTCCCCAAACTATTTGTTTTTTATCGGAACCATAACGTGTGCGTAAGGTGTATCTTTCCACATCACATAAGGCCCGCCGTTATAGGGGTCATCACTCAGATCTTTGAGCAAGTATTTTGGTACAGCAAGCATAATATGTGGCCCCTCTTCTACCCACACGTCGCCATTATTCGGATCTGTAGCCATAGGATTGGAATTGCTGACATTCGCATCCCCTTGCATCATATAAGAGATACCCATTGAACTGGTGACAAATGGCTTTCCTTCTGACGCTGCTTTTAAGAAGTCTTGCCATACTGAATCAACACACATAGGGTGGACATCTCCAGGCATTAGCGGTATTCCAGGGTAACAAACCCAACCTGAAGTCCCAGCTCTTAGCACAGTTCCGTCAGCGTCCATTATGGTCGCGGTTGAACTAATATCTGATGGAGCAGCACTTTCTGCTCGTTTTATTAAGTCACTGTTCGCCATTTGCCCTGATGAACAACCGACCAAAATTGCCACCATCGACATTACGCATAATTGGAAAAATCTCATAGAACCTCCCATTTCTTTAGTTCGTCATAATCAAACATAGACTCCAGATTCAATCGTTATGATGAGATTTTAATGAGATTTCAGTGTGAGAAACGTTATTTCTACTATTATCAATAACAATAAGAAGCAGCAAAATGGACAAAAGCGGTGCGGTCTGTTGTTGATACAACTCGAGTTTCTGAATTAAACTTTTTAGAACAAGTCTTTGATAAAAAAGGACCTGATGTCATCGGCTTGTATGGAATTCCTGGAGTCGGAAAAAGCACGTTAATCAACCAATTCATTCATCGTCATCCTCAACAATGCCTAGTGATCAATTGCCAGCAAATTGAGCCAACTCCAAAAGCCTTCTTACAAAAGTTAAGTACACTTGTTCAGTCTGAAGCAACACTTTCCGCTATCTGTAAAGAGCTAAAACCAGATACCATCTTAGTCCTCGATCAATTTGAATCTTTCAACCTCATAGAAACCTGGTTAAGACGAGAATTTATGCCGTCTGTCAGCGGGCATTTAAAGATCATCTTTTCTGGTCGCATTCATCCGGATATACAGTGGGTCATTAACCCGCCAGACAATAGCGAGTTTCGTAGTTTAAAACTCAATTGCCTTAGTTTTGCATCTGCTGTGAGTTACTTACAGACGCTCGGCCACACTAAAATTGTCGCAATGGGGATAAATCAATTCGCTCATGGGCATCCATTAGCGCTTCAGTTGGCAAGCTCCGCCGTTTTAGAACAGTCTGAACGTAACCTGAATAATATCCCTCCCAACGATGTCGTCGAAACTTTAGTTCGGTATTTCGTTGAAGATATTAAAGATCCGCTATTAAGACAGGCGTTGGAGGCAACGTCCATTGTCCGAAGAATAAATGAATCTCTGCTAGCCAGAATGTTAAACATTGAAGGAAGCAAAGCTGCTAATCTATACAATGCGTTGTCCGAAATAGAATTTATTGAACACAGAGAAGACGGATTAAGTCTGCACGACATATTAAAAAACGTCATATCAGCAAACATGAAATCTCACTCCCCGCCCCGCTACTGTCAGTATCGTCACGGAGCCTGTGTCCTACTCAATGAAGAGATGAAAAACGCATCACCTAGTCAGTTATGGCGTTATACCGCAGATATTATTTACTTGGTTGAAAACCCCGTTATCCGATCTGCGTTTTTTCCTCCATTTGACCAAAAGCAATACAGCGTCGTTCCGGCTGATAAAAACGACAAAGAGGCCGTATTTGAAATCATCTATAAACATGAACCCACATTATTGGCTCGAACTTACCGGCAATGGTGGGACAAACAAATAAACACTTTCCACTGTGTAAAAAACGCTAACAATCAAACTGTCGGATTTTACTGCTTAATCAAACCTAATGAGGTTCCTTCCGATTTAATTGCTCAAGACCCAATAACTTCCAACTGGATGCACCATCTGTCGGAGGATGGAAAAAACTGTTTCCCACATCAATGCTTGTTTATCCGGCGTTGGCTATCACTCAATGATGGAGAGTCTTTAAATGGTGTGCAAGCAGCCTGTTGGCTCGATATTAAAAGAGCTTATTTAGAAATGCGGCCTGAGTTGAGGAGAGTTTACCTCACACTAAATGATCTCCAACCCTACTCTCCTGTGGCGACAGAACTTGGGTTTCAGGTTTTAGATTTGGACACCATTGTTGATGATAAAA
This sequence comes from Vibrio sp., assembly GCA_048259585.1. GTDB lineage: Bacteria > Pseudomonadota > Gammaproteobacteria > Enterobacterales > Vibrionaceae > Vibrio. Next base: position 473,836 of record JBLXHN010000003.1, read on the forward strand.
CCTATTACTCGGCTATGTTAGATATGGGAGAAGGCTCTGTCGACGGTTGGATTTCAAAACGGCTAATTCAAGAAGTTTATCAAGACCAAACCCAATTACATGCACCGGAATGGTTTGATAAAAATGCTCATCAGTTGATCATAAACGCAAACCGAATAGATTTAACACCATTAGAATTTGGTACGTTAGAATATCTCCTAAATGATAATGGCTCTGCAGTAACGCGAAAAGAACTGCTCAAACAGGTTTGGGGCATAGAGTATGAAGGTTCGAGTAATGTCGTTGATACCATCATAAAGTCTCTGAGAAAGAAACTGGATGATAAAGCCAATATCATCCAGTCTGTGCGAGGGGTTGGTTACCGCTATCTAGATAACAGTAAATAGACCGTTTTGATTTAACTTAAACTCGCCAATCGGGCTGCGAATCCCATAAAGAACATACCTAACAGACCATTACCTAGGTTTGCTAAGGCTTTGTTGTTCTTAAACAGTTGAGTAAGTGATGTACCCAAAAAGATCAGAGCACTTAAATACACAATGCTGAACACTTCCAAAATGGTCGCCAGAATCAGATAAGAAGCCCACGTGTGTTCGTAGTTGTAATCAATAAATTGAATAAAGAATGACACATAAAAAAGAATCGCTTTTGGATTAGTCAAACTTAGGGTCAGTGACTTAGCAAATACGTTCTCTTTTTTCTTAGGACGGGCAATATCATCACCATCGTCACTCTTTTTGCTCATCAATTGATGAAGGATTTTAATGCCCAAGTACAAAAGATACGCCGCACCAAGATAACGAATGATGGTAAAAAGCATAGGTGACGCTTGAATCAAAGACGCAACACCCAAGTAAGAAAGCAGGATCAGAATAGCATCACCCAGTAAAACGCCAGAAGCCGCTTTATAACCCGCCTTCACACCCAGTGACGAGCTTGATTTCAATACATAAAGCGAGTTAGGTCCCGGAGCAAGAATGATCATTGTCAGACCCACCAAATAGGTCCAAATATTGATAACACCAAACGCTTCTAACATCTTGTCCTCGACTCAACTATTCAACTTCTCAATCTATATAACCAAAACAACGCACCATGTCTATATGTCACACAATACTTTGTGCAAACTTCGTATCGAACTTACCCGAGGATAACCTCAATACCTTGTTGTTTTAAAAAACTAAGGTCACTTTGCGAAGCGTTATCATTAGTAAGAACAATAGATATTTGGTCAAAACGTCCAATGGTCGAAGGGTATATCTGTCCGAACTTACTCGAGTCGGTCAGTATGATATTTCGGCGCTGTTTCGCCAATATTGTCGAGGCGATATCTGCGCGCATCATATCCCGACTGGTGAAGCCCGTATCTTGATGAAAACCATCAACGCCTAAAAATGCGGTACTAAAATGGATATTTTCAATACACAGCTTGGTTAACGGGCCAACGAGACTTTCACCTTGATGCTGATATACCCCACCAAGCAATATGATATTGGCTGAGGTATTACGAATGAGGTGTGCGATATAGGCGGACGGGGTGACGATAGTAACATCACCACGCTCTGCTAGGGTTCTCGCTAACAAAGCATTTGCGCTTCCACCTTCGATCAACACAGTTTCATTACGCGCAACCAAATCTGCAGCTTTGTTGGCTAGAGATTGTTTGACATTGAAATGAACCTCCAAGCGGTTATCAATATCATCACTTTGCAAAGTGGTCGCCGCACCATGAACACGTTTGAGATAACCTTCCTGCTCAAGAAGATTCAAATCTTGACGGATGGTAACACCAGACACACCAATAAGCTCGACAAGTTCAGTAACTTGAATTCGTTTACGCTCATTAACTAACTGTACTATTTGATTTTGTCTAGCGTTCATAACACTGCTCTAAAATGAAAAGAGGCTCCATTATAGAGCCTCTCCTTTTCATTTGAAACCAAAGTGAAAGCTTAATTACAACTCATGTTCCGTACGAGCAATGATATCGTCCTGCGCATCCGGTGACAGCGCTGTAAAGAAAGCGGAGTAACCTGCAACTCGAACAACCAGATCACGGTATTGTTCTGGGTTCCTCTTCGCGGCTAATAAAGTCTCACGAGAAACAATATTGTATTGAACATGCCAGCCTTTGTGATGGTTAAAGAAGGTACGAATTAACATTGATAACTTCAGTTTGTCGCTCTCAGATTCAACAGCCGCAGGGCTTAACTTCTGATTAAGCAGTACTCCGCCTAAAATCTTATTGGCTTGGATCTTACCGACAGAATTATAAACCGCCGTTGGCCCAAGTCTATCTGAGCCAGAAGCAGGGCTAGCCCCTTCCGCCAGTGGTGTTTTAGCTTTGCGGCCATCAGGTGTAGCCATGGTAGAGGCGCCAAACGGAACATTGGCAGAAATACTTGAAGTACCTGCGTAGTAACCACCACCAATCGGTCCACGTCCATGACGAGTATTCACAAAGTTGTCGAGTTCATCAATGTAGACCTGATAAGCCTGCGCAAGTAGTGAGTCGACAGAATCATCGTCATTACCATACTTAGGTGCAAAGTTGATAAGACGCTGACGTAGCTGTTCTTGTTCAGAACTTGCGAAATTATCAGCAAGAGCTTTAGCCAGCTCAGGTTGTGAAATCTGAGCGTCATCAAAGACCATGTGTTTAATCACAGCAAGGCTATTACCTATGTTAGCAATACCCACTTGCAGTCCCGATACCCAATCGTATTTTGCTCCGCCCTCTTTGACGGTTTTGCCTCGCTCTAAACAGCTATCGACCAACGACGAACAGAAAATATCGTGAGCTTGTTGCTCAAGCACTGTATCCACAACGGTATCAATTTCGATAGATTTACGAGTGTAGTAGCGGATTTGTTCTGCCCATGATGCCATCACTTCATTGAAGTTAGCGAAGCTGCCTTCCGCTAGCGATTTCTCGTGCGCTAAGAAGGTTTTACCTGAAGTCGCATCTTCGCCCTTGTTCAATGCTGCAAGCAAAATTCGCGCGAAGTTGATAAAGCTCATGCCCGTACAACGGTAGCCCCATTTCCCCGGTACCGCAGTCTCTATACAACCAATAGAGGCATAGTTGTAAGCATCTTCTTTCTCTACCCCCAGCTTAATGAATTCAGGGATGACAATTTCATCATTATTAAATGCTGGCATTCCAAAACCGCATTTAATCACTTCAATACAGCCCATTAAGAATTCTTGATTTAGCCCCTCGTGATAGCGAACGCTCAAGTTAGGTTGTGTTGAACGAAGCTGGCCACACGATTCCAGAATCGCCCACGACAGAGGATTAACAGCATCTTCTGGTTCGCCGCTCGCATTGAGTTTTTGCCCACCAATGCAGACGTTTTGATACAGAGGCGAACCCGCTGACGCTTTAGAGTGAGCGCCCGAACGTATCTTGTTCACTTCTAACAATTTCAGCCAGCAACTTTGTAGCAACTCAAGTGCAAAGCCTTTCTCAAGCTTACCGCTCTCCAAATCAGCGACATAGAATCGACTAAGGAACTGATCCATTCGACCAAACGAAACCGAGTGTCCGTTTGATTCTATTTGTAGCATCAGCTGAACAAAGTAAGACAGTTGCAAAGCTTGCCAGAAGTTCTGTGGAGCGTGGTAAGCCACGTAACAACAGTTTTCAGCGATAGCTTCCAGCTCGGCTTTACGTTCTGGACGCGATTCTGCTTGCGCCATTTCCGCCGCCAGTGTGGCATAGCTAGCCATATGCTCTTGTATCGCTAAAAGCACGATTTCTGTCGCTTTGTAGAATTGCTCTTTTCTGAGCCCCTCGAATGTCGATATGTCATTGTGAGATCTTAATTCGCGAACTTCCGCAATTAGTCCATTCATGCCTATTTTGAGAATTTTCTCGTTATCCACCGCAAGGTGAGCATCACCTGAAGTCATGTTACCTTCAGCTTTGATGATGGTTGTTGCGAGGATATCTTGCTGCTCATCCGTAAACAGTCCATAACAGCGATCTTGCACTGTTTTACCTCGCCAATATGGCGTCAGTGAATGAATGATTTCTTTATCTTGTTCAGTAACCGCGAAACCAGCTCCGGGTCTATCGGCCAAGTCGTCAATCTCTGCTTCTATCCAACGAACGGTGTACTCAGGGAATATAGGCGCAGCTCTTAACTTGCTCGCTTGGTTACCAACAATGAGCTCGTCATTTTTAATCCAGATAGTACGAGTTTCAAGGTGCTCTTTAAGTGCCAGAGCGCGTTGAATAATCACAGGTTTATCTTCATTTTCGGCGTATGCGCGTGTATATGCTTGGGCTCGCTCGGTACAAACCGGCGGCGTAACAATATTAATCAGTTCCGATTTGTGCGCTTTAATTCGCTCAGGTAAGTAATTTAAATCCATGATTAGCCTCTCACAGTGACATTGAGTTGAGTATGTTTACGCGCGTATTGTTGAGCTCTCTCTAAAAGTTGGCGGTTGCTCAGCGGTTTGTCTGAGCACAAGTACGGCATATCCAGTAAACGGTATTTGTTGATCCCTAGTGTGTGGTAGGACAACAAGTGAAGTTCTTTGCAGCTTTGTAGAGAAGCAGCAAAGTCGATAATTTGTTTGAGTTCTTGGTCTGTATCGTTGAACTTCGGCACAACAGGTACACGGATAACGATGCGCTTGGCGATAGAATCTAATTTGCGGAAATTTTCCTTGATGCGCTTAAGTGAACCTTTAGCCCATTGATTGAATTTGACCTCTTCCGTGTGTTTCAAATCGGCTAGCCAGCAATCAATAAAAGGCGCGACCTTTTCAACGTTTTTCCAAGGTGCATGCATACACGATTCAATCGCAGTAGAGACACTGTTTTGCTTTAGTTTTTTGGCGATATCGGCAACCAGATGCGCTTGCATCAAGGGTTCACCACCAGAAAACGTTACACCTCCAGAGCTTTGGTCATAGAAGGGTTTGTCTTTCATCAATTCTTTGAACAGTTGTTCAGCATCTGCTTCTTGCCCACACACGGTTAGCGCTTGTGTCGGGCAGATATTGTCTAGTTCCGCGAGATCTTCATTGGTAAGAAAATCTCTATCGATCGAAATAGCACCATCTTGCTTTCTGATTGCCGAGCACGCTTTACTGCATATGTCACAATCTTTTAGGCAGATTTTATGATCAAACAACAGCGAACGTTTTTCACTACGACTTTCAGGATTCTGGCACCAAGGGCAAGCAAGCGAACATCCCTTTAAGAAAAGGATAGAACGGATTCCATCACCATCATGGGTTGAAAATCGTTGAATGTTGAAATACATGCCTTTCACCTAATAGCGCTAAATTCGATAATCTAGCTTTTCAAATTTTCTATATTTGAAATAATCAAACTTTCAAATGAAAGTTACATTGATCAAAATCAAAGGCTGGATAGGTAGTGTTCTTTATAGTTATGGCAACGATGAAACTGAGATCTCGAACAGAGAGAGAAATATCATGATTGAACTGTACCTAGACACAGCCGATGTCGAACAGACAAAACGTTTTAACCAGTGCCTGCCACTGAAAGGAATTACCACCAATCCAAGTATTCTGGCCAAATCAAATCAAGGGCTAAAAAAGACACTACAAGGCATGCAACAAGCATTAGGTGGTACACCAAGATTCCATGCTCAAGTGGTCAGTTCTACAGCCCAAGAGATGTTGGAAGAAGCGCGCCAGATTAACGAACTGCCTTACGATATGGTGGTAAAAGTTCCAGCAACGGAAGTTGGCTTAACGGCAATTAAGTTAATGAAAAATGAGGGAATTCAAGTTCTCGCCACTGCTATTTATTCGGCTCAGCAAGGCTTTTTGGCCGCGCTATGCGGTGCTGATTACCTTGCGCCGTATGTAAACCGTATTGATGCAATGAATGGTAACGGCGTGGAAGTTGTTGCCGATCTTCAACTGCTTTTAGACCAAAATCAGTTGCCTGCAAAGATACTTGCTGCGAGTTTCAAAAATACTCAGCAGGCGATGGAAGTGATGAAACTTGGTATCGAAGCTATCACACTTCCTGTCGATGTTGCTGCTGCAATGTTTGCTCATCCAGCGGTTGCACCAGCAGTTGAACAGTTCGATAAAGATTGGAAGGAAGCATTTGGCGACAAGCTTTCATTTGAAAGCTAACGAATCGTAAAAGTAACAATTGGCGACCTTCTGGTCAGCCAATTGTTTTAACAGCAATAACAATAAAAACACCACAACCTTTTTGCAGCGTAATCTGACTATTCTGATGCAGAAGAACCGTGGCTTGGTTTGGTATCGCGACACTTTTTTGTATCGCTTGCGACTGTACCAACAACCCACAATCACTGTTGGCATAGAAACCCGTGAACAGTGTGTTCGAATCACGGCTAACATCGAAAGATGCAGGATAGAAAACCGCCTCCACTTCCAAGCTGACTTTGCCTTCTCGCACCATAATGTTGAGATCTTCAATAGCTCCGTTTGTTAGGGTCGCATAGGTACTATCACCACCAGCGAAATGCGCAACAGACAACACTTGTTCAAGGTTATGCTGATACTCTTTTTGTGCATTTTTATGGGACAGAAACATCCCATTGCCCTTTAGCAAAACAAGCGTACGTTGCAGACCAGAAAAATCAGAGAACGCACCATCTTCAACCACAGCAGCTTGGCTTACACGATACAGAACCTCATCGTTTTCTCGGCTCACCGCTATTTCTAACGTTTCACCCAAGCCATTTTTCCAAGGCATGCGCAGATAGTCAGATTGAGGAACTACGCTAAACAAGTTTGAGTGATTAGACATCGTAAATAACCTTCTTAATCACTTTAGAGAACTCTGGACGGCTTATCACATCTAGCTCATGTCGTCCTTCGCTAATCACTTGCTTGCCTGCAACAAACACATCTTTCACCACATTTTCGCTGCATGCGAACAACCAACGATTCAGAACATCTTTGGTTTCGCTTGCGCCAATAAACGGATGGCTATCATCAAGCACCATAAAGTCTGCGCGTTGACCTAATGCTAAGCCTAGCTCTACGCCACATGACTGATTGCCGCCCAATAACGCTTGCTTAAACAGGTTATCACCAATGCTAGTTTGTTCGCCTCGATATAGACGATTACGTTGTTGATCACGAAGGCGTTGGCCGTATTCCAGAATACGCAGTTCTTCAACAATCGACAGGCTTACATGGCTATCTGAGCCGATACCCCAACGACCATTTAAACGTTCAAATTCAACACCAGGGAAAATGCCGTCACCCAAGTTTGCTTCTGTCGTCGGACACAAACCCACTACCGCTTTGCTGCTGGCAATTGCATTGAGTTCGTATTCATTCAGGTGTGTCGCGTGAATTAAGTTCCAACGCTCATTCAAACCCACATGTTCATGCAACCACTCAACAGGACGTTGACCGCTCCATGCCAAACAGTCATTCACTTCTTTCTGCTGTTCAGAAATATGAATGTGTACCACTTTGTTGCTGTCTGATGAGCTCAATACTTCTTTGATTTGCTGCTCTGTTACCGCACGTAGTGAATGGAAACAGATACCAAGGTTGTGCAGCTTAGAACCTGCTAAGGCTTGTTCACATTGACTTTGCAGTTCCAGATAAGAGTGTGACGAATTGATAAAGCGAGCTTGACCTTCGTTCGGAGCAAGCGCACCAAAACCAGAATGAGAATACAGCACAGGTAACAGAGTCAGACCAATACCAGAGCGATCCGCTGCATTGATTAACTGGTGAGACATCTCAGCTCGGTTGGCGTAGTGTTTACCCGCAACATCATGATGTAAGTAGTGGAATTCACCCACTTGGGTATAACCTGCTTTAAGCATGTCGATATAAAGCTGAGTCGCGATAACGTTGGCTTGTTCTGGCGAAAGTTTTTGGACAATTTTGTACATCAGATCGCGCCAACTCCAAAAGCTATCATTCGGGTTCAAACACACTTCTGCCATTCCCGCCATTACACGTTGAAAAGCATGAGAATGCACGTTTGCTAAGGTAGGCAATACTGGGCCAATAAGCTTTGTTGCTCCCGAAACCGCTGAAGTATCCGATTCGACATGAGTAAACACTCCATCGGTGACTTCGAAAGAGACATTGTTATGCCAACCTTCAGCAAGCCAAGCTCGCTCAGCAAAGAAATAATGACGTGTTTGAGTCCCTGTCATGGTGAATTCCTAATTCAAAAAAGTAATCACTTGCGCTGTTTAAAATAAGTGTAATTTAGCTTCATATGTATATACAAGTTATATTTCCCCACTCAATTCACCTACAAAGTTAAGGGAAATTAATACGAGAAAAAGTGAGATAAACGCAATAAATGATTAACTTCTCACTTGCAACAACGTTTTATGACAGCTAGATTAACAAATGTATATACATTTAATAAAGATAACGGAGTATCTGTCAAATGAGTCAGCCAAATTGTGTGCGTTCACCATTCGAATTTCATCAAGGAAGCGTCCCACTATTAGTGAGTATGCCTCACTCTGGCCTAGGTCTGACTCCAGAAGTTGAACAAGGTTTAACGCAAGCCGCCAAGAAACTTCCAGATACTGACTGGTTTATTCCAGAGCTTTATGAGTGTGTAAAAGAACTGGGCGCGAGTGTCATTTCAGCCAACTATTCTCGCTACGTGATTGACCTAAATCGACCAAGTGACAACAAGCCACTCTACACAACAAAAACTACAGGCTTGTTCCCAGAGATCCTCTTCGACTCCACTCCAGTTTTCGTTAATGGTAAAGCACCAAGCGAAAGTGACCACGAACGCTATAAAGAACAGATTTGGCATCCATACCACTCCACAATTGAACAAGAACTCGCGCGCCTTAAATCTATTCACGGCTACGCAATCTTATTTGATGCCCACAGTATCGCCGCGCAAGTACCTATGTTGTTCGAAGGGACGTTGCCTGAATTCAACTGGGGAACCAACCAAGGCGAATCATGCAGCAGCGCAATTGTCGATGCTGTGATGGGTGCGGTATCTGGCAACTACAGTCAGGTGTTAAACGGACGCTTTAAAGGCGGATTTATCACTCGTGGATTCGGTAAACCTAGCGACAATATTCACGCTATTCAATTAGAGATGTCTCAGGACACATACCTTAACAACAAGGCTCTGGCGCAAGGCCGCTACGAGTTAGATATAAAGAAATCTAAGGCACTTAAAGCACAAATTAAAACCATTTTAAGCGCCGTTATTAAAACAACAATATAACAAAGTAAGAACGCCTCAAGAATGTAGCAAGGATACCTTTATGTACGCTTAGTAGTGCATAGAGAACGCTCACCTCACTAAGGAAGGTTTCATATGGAAACGACTCATGATGGCAATGAGCATTCTTCCTTCAATTATGTCTGTGGGTTTGATTGGTCTATTACTAGTTAAATACACTCCTGTATTTGAATGGCTTGGTATTCTGTTCTATCCATTTGCATGTGTCGCACAACTTCCTGACCCTATGTTGGTATCAAAAGCAGCCGCAACGGGCCTGGCTGAAATGTTCCTGCCTGCGCTTATCACATCAAAAGCGGATTTTGTCTCTCGCTTTGTAATTGGCCAGATTTTGATCTGTTCGATCCTGTTCTTCTCAGCTTCTATTCCATGTATTTTACCTATTTCAGTGAAGCAAATCCTGGTTGTATGGTTCCAAAGAACAGTGATTACCCTACTTCTAAGTGCACGTTTGCCACTATGCACCTTACTATGAATTAAGTAGCAAAAACTGACAATTAGGTAAGCCCTCAATCTCCGTTTAGGCAGAGAGCGGGGGTTTCTTACATTTACCACAGTGCTCATTACTACATATGCAACTAAATTTACATTAACCCCCTTTCTTCTGACCTCTCCATAACCCAACGGCTAATCAACCCATTATTATTGTCAAACTGTTTTACCAGGTATCTTTCACCTATCTTTAAAAGAATGTAAAAAATGAAAATTAATGAAACTAGTTTGATGATTTGTATTGTAGTTATAACGTCAATAGTCGTGACATTGTTACTTTTTACAAAACCAGTATTAAGATTCCTAGTCAACGTAATAGAAAGCATCTCTTTACAAGAGACTATCATCGCTGTTTTTACTTAAACCACATTTACCGCAAGCTCCGGGGCTTTATAAAGCCTTGTCATGATAATCACAGCAACAACCATCACAGACGCAGCAATAAAAAAACCAAACTGAGTCATACCAAAATGACTTAGAAACGCTATCGCGACATAGCTGATACTTTGAGCCATTGTCGAAAACATTTGTACCCCCCCATCAGCTCGTCCACGTTGCTCTATGGCGATACTACAATGCATCCAATTGGTACGTGCGATACGGTTTAGCGCATTGAATGTGCCAAAGAAAAACGTAAATACAAGTAGCATTTGAGGCGTCGGTGATAAACTCATGCCAACCAACATCATAGCCGCTACTCCCATTGCGCCAATCATTATTCCTTGATACGTCGCCAAACCAAGCAGTCTACTCACCATCAATCCAGTTACCAATGACCCCATGCCAAAAGCGATGTTATAACCGGCAAACCAGTCACCAGAAACACCGGTTTCTGAAAACCATATTGGAACAAGTTTGGTCAGAAAGGTTAATATTGGATAGCTTAATGATGACAGCATTAAGAATGCATAAAACTGCGGTCGACGCGTAAAAATCTCTCGACTCTGCTTCATTTGGTCTAAGAAAGATGCGACTGTCACACGTCGTAGTTGTCGACGGTATGGGGTTAACAGATAACTTGCGGCAGCAATACCAGAAGCTAGCGCGGCAAATAACGAGAACTCTAGCATCCCCCAGGTTTCCAGCAACACAACCCCTAATGCCCCTGAGCCTAGGGTTGTTCCCTGCATGATGATCTCTTGTTTTCCCGATATCTTAGCGTATTCATGCTGATAGAAATTTTCCTGAGTAAACGCATTGTTCGTCGTCCAAGCTAAGTTACTCGTTATCCAAAACACTAACTGCGCGGCTGCAAGCAACCAATGGGACTGGTATTCCATCGTATAAGCCACTGCGACCAAAATTGCCGTTGATGCCTGCAATAACTGAACTACTACAAGTATCTGTTTCCGTGAATGTCGGTCAATCAAAGTTGAAAATATTGGCGTCAAGGCAAAGGATGTGACCGTACAAGATAAAGCAACCATGGCCACAAACGAGCCCATGTTTGGCGTTGATAACATTACCCAAGGCAGCGCCATCATAAACAATCCAGAAGAGATTCCGTCAAAAAAACGTCCTGATAAGTAACTTGCTGCTCGTGTTTTTATTTTTGATTCCATATTTTTTATTTCCTATTAGTACCAACTTGGTGCTACGGTAATACCTCAAGCTAACTTGAGGTAAAGCACTTTTTATTTAATTTATCTATCTGACTGAAGGATTAAGGGAGGTAGTATGGAAATGACCGTTGGTGAAGTAGCCAAAAGAGCGGGAATCAAAGTTTCAACTCTGCATTTCTATGAACAGAAAGGACTGATTTTCAGTTGGCGCAACCAAGGAAATCAGCGTCGCTACCACAGGAGTGTGCTGCGCAGGCTTGCCGTCATTAAAGCAGCCCAAATAGTAGGCCTAACGCTTGAAGAAATCGCCGAATCATTGGCAGATTTACCGAAACACCAAGCTCCGAATCGTGAACAATGGGAACAAATGGCTTCAAATTGGAATACAATGCTTGAACATCGGATCCAACAATTAAAATCGTTACAGAATAATCTCGGTGGATGTATCGGTTGTGGCTGTTTATCGATGGATAGCTGCGCGCTATACAACCCTCAGGATATTAGAGCTGAAGCCTTTATCGATAAAACACGACTTACCCATCCTGAAGATTGGTCTGAGGAGGTGTAAACCGTCTTAGACTACTGACGGCTGAGCAATACGTTCGCAGATACAGCTAAAAATGTTGCGCATGCACGATTAAAGCATTTTGCCATTTTAGGTTTGCTAAACCAATTTTTACTTTTGATTCCACTATTGAGCCTTAAACATCCTGCCACAACCTTTTCTGCGCAAATGCGTACAGCGCTTAAATATTAAGTTTAAATCTATACTAACCACTTAAAGGATCGAGCTAAAAACTCCTTAGCATTTTCTTTGACGATTTCGCCATGTGACATCACCAATATTTGTGGACACCAAGATATAAGTCTATCAAGGTGTTGACGGGCATCCTGCTTACCAAATATAAAGCTCAAACGCCAGTCTAACGGTGTTTTACCATTGGGAGCGAGAATACCAACCCCCTTGGCGACTAGCCGTTGCCAGTAGTTAAAATCTCGACCTGAAAAATTTTCGACCAGGTCGGTTACAATCAAGGTAGCCGAGTTCTTATGAAAAAACACACACTCTTCCATTAACGGTGAACCGGAAAACAGCTCTTGCTCAATCTCAGCACGCCATGCCCACGCTTGCTGATTATTTAGAGAACCGTGGAAAGAGATATCGCTACGTTTTTTTATTACCTCATTGGTTCCATAAACTTCGACATCAGGGTAAGCAGCAATCCATTCTGGTAAAAACAAGTGATGTAGATGATTAGGTGCAATCAAATACTTAACGCACCCTAAGCTTTCTACGTGCTCTTTAACTGGTTCTGAAAGCTGAATTGGACTATGTACCCAGAGTTCTCCACCAGAAAGTCGCACAACCGTCATCCGGGTCGTAAACGGTAACCCTAAAAACTGAACCGAATTACCTTCAAAAATCCAAATATCACTTGCGAGTTCTTGCATATTTTTTCACCTTGTAACGTTAACATAAGCAGCACGCTGCGGTATTGTTCGCCAACGCTCTCAAAACTAATGCATTGAACCGACAATAAACGCCTTAGGATGCTTAGAAATGTACTTCCTCAATTTTCCGTTTTTTGTATTAGTACTCTTTATCACGTTCGCCTATTTTTCGTAACATACGGCATGGCTTTCCAGATTAACTCATTGAGTTATCGAAATAAATTGAACTGATAATAAGATATATTGCAGCGTCAGAAATTACCACAAGTGCATCCACTAACAGCCCAAATCCAACTGCCAATAACCCACTGAATGCCTTTCACCAAACTTAACACCAATATTGGCAAATTCACCGACTTTCTTGAAACCAAGCCGCTCATGCAGACCAATGCTGGAAGGATTTGGCAACGCAATCACGCTAATAGCATTCTGATAATTGTTGGCTTTCAGCACTTCTAGCAGTGCCGAATACAAAGAGATACCGATACCCTCGCCAGTTCTGCCAAACTGGACATAGATAGAAGGTTCAATAGTAAAGCGATAAGCAGAACGAGGCTTCCAGCGCCCTGCGTAAGCATACCCAACGACTTTGCCTTGTTTCTCTGCAACCAGCCAGGGTAAACCACAGCTCAAAGTCTCACTAATACGCTGTTCCATCGCCTCAACAGAGACAGGCTCCTCTTCAAACGATATAGCTGTCGATTCAATATAGTAGTTATATATTTCAGTAATATGAGCGGCATCTGCCAACTTAACGTCACGAATTTCCACGTATCCTCCTTGATACTCTAACTTAAACTAACGGCTAACGATTACCAACTGCCACTTTTCCATCTAAACCAACAAGTAGCTTCCAGATGTTAGCCAATATCTAACCGATAGATTTCATTCACTGGTCTATCGACGAAATAATTCCATACACGTGTAAATACTGCATGTTGGTTTGGAAATGGAGCGAGCTCTAGCGCTTCCTCCAACGTACACCATTTGTATTCCGTGTGCTCATGATTAAGATGAACAGGTTGGTTCGGTGGGCACAACACAACAAACACTGGTATGAGTTCAATCACATTCACTTTTGCTTCAAAAAACTGGTCGATAATTTGCGCGTTATACAGGTTCGGTACCTCTATCTGAGTTTCTTCTTTGAATTCGCGTACAATTGCCTGCCAGCCTGTTTCACCTTCTTCAATCGAGCCAGCAACATGGCACCAGTAGCTACCTTTTACTCTCTTCATCAAAAGCATTTTCATTTCATCATCAATTTCAGACAGTGCGATGCCTGAAACATAAGAGGTGTCCACTGGAATCATTTTCTAACCTCGTATTGCCGTCACCGTCCAAACCAAATATAGGTCGAGGGTTTATTTCTACTCTGATAAATCCCGTGTTTCCTTTCGATCATCCTGTTATCCCTTTTGTAAATCACCAATCATTCTAAAAGGTGTTAGCAACGTCTGAATGAGTTAGTCAAATATAACCTCTTGAAAATGGGAATTTTCGACTAACACTGTTAGTCTTACCATTGAGTCCAAAATGACTAACAATTCGCTTTCTGCAAGTTTCAACTTAATACATTCTTCACGTTGGTCATTTCTAACCGTATCGAGCGCCAGCCCTGTCACGATTTCACCTGTTTTTAATTCTATTTCAACAGGATACTTAAATAAGCAGACTATCTCGATATAGTCATAATTACTGCAGCTCATCATGTTCGCCACCTCGTTGCCGTGCACGTTTATATACTAACTTGCCATTAAGATTATCAGACCAAGTCTTGTGACCTCTTAACTCATTTAATACAAACACATCAAGTGACAATGTCACTCACATCTAATATTCGATTATGTACGTTGCTTATTAAAACGTCTAACTTTTGTTCGGATATTCTTCATCGGAGAGGAAGTATTAAACTGGATCATACGTCCCAACGTCCACTTTTCATACCAATCGACTTCATACAACTCATGGTTACTTAAAGTTGTGACCACCGAGAGTACTTTCTGGATAGTGAGTTCTAGTTCGTTGAGTAAATCTGGGTAAGTCCAGTCTCGATACTCTCGATGAAAATGCTCAGATAGTGCACCAAGTTGATTCCACTTATAGCCCGTTTCCGGAAAATCGACAGGAAACTGTTGCGATTTGAGAGTGTGCCATTTAAGCACCAACTTTCCCCAACCAATCAGATAGCTCACCGTATCCGCAACACTGATGAGCGTTCCTTTTACGTTACCTTCCACACCTTTTTCTCGAGCGAGATGTTCTGGAAATGAACGATAATCTTGCATCAACTTAGAAAATGTTGATGTGATAGCTGATTCAAGTTGCTGCTTGTTTTGAGGAACTGACGTCATAACTGCCTCTGTCGATGGTTATTGGAAAATAAAACCGCCAAAAAGTTAACTGTCAATATAAACACCCAACTCTGCCTCAGTTACGGATACTCTTTATACTAGACTGAGCGGACAATGATAGTTTCACTTTCCAGACTCAATCATAGAAATAATTTTGTGGGCTTTTTCAAAATGGTTTAACTGGTGTTTTTGGATCCACCAGGTTGCAGCTTCCATTAACAACTCTGGATCATCGTTCTTATTCGAGAAAAAAGCGTAAAACGATACGCCGACATTATCCCCTTTGTGAGCGATCTTCTTTGTACAAACATCGGTAATTTTGTTACGTAAAGTTTCACGCATGTTTTCCTGTATCCTACAAAGCTGTGCCCAATCCTGCCAGTATACCCAGAACTGATAACTCTTTGACATCTTGACCATAACGCTCTTTGTGCAACGTTAACGCTTCTGAAACGTTGTTTGAATCAATAACATCACCAACCATGACGAAGCCTTGGCTGCATAACTGCTTTTCTTCTTCTAAAGAAGAGTCAGCGTTTTTGTCAACATAAGTTGTCACTTCACCATTAGTAAAAAACTGAAGCTTTTTCATAGTCATACCCCTTGTTTACAAAGAAATAATTATATCGGTTCAACCACAACGGATTAATCCGTTGCTGGAAACGCCAAGCTAACATACTCTTTGAAGCAAACTTATAGATCAGGAAACTTATGCGACACGATACGGAGATTTGGACATGCATAATATCCATTTAAACATTAAACACCACTGCCATTCATGAGTGAAAATATAGACACATCTTCCGGCTTAGCTGATTATTCTGTAAGCAAAAAAAGCCCACAGCGACAACTGTGGGCAACGGCAAGTACACCTTCACTTTTATAATTTTGAATCAATCGCTCGTTAATCAATCACCATGGCAGCTGCGCTAGCCATGTCTCTTGAATATTGATGGCTCGCATCGACCAGCATTCTCGTGTATGGGTGGTTATCTGGTGTCATCACCAAATCACCGCTTTCCAGCGTTTCTAGTATTTCACCATGCTGCATCACCGCAATTTTGCTGCATAGGTGAGCAACCACCGCTAAGTCGTGACTTACCAGTAGGTAGGTCAAATTCTCAGACACACGTAACTTCGCTAACAAGTTCAGTATTTCTGCCTGTACTGAGACATCTAGCGCTGATGTTGGCTCATCGAGCAGCAGAATTTTAGGCTCCAGAATCAACGCACGTGCAATCGCAACACGCTGACGTTGGCCACCAGAAAGCTGGTGAGGATAGCGGTAACGGAAGTCTGGACCTAACCCCACTTTCACCAGAATTTCATCAATACGCTCGTCTTTGCGGTCCAGTCCATGAATGGTTAACGGCTCTTTAAGCGTTGATTCAACCGTGTGCAACGGATGCAAAGAACCATACGGGTCTTGAAACACCATCTGGATATTACGGCATCGTGCTTTTTGCAGTTTCTTCTCCAGAGTAAAGCCATCAATTTCCAAATGCCCTGTCCAGTGGTTAAAGATACCTGCCAGACATTTCAGGATGGTAGTTTTACCTGAGCCTGATTCCCCTACCAGACCAAACGATTCGTTTTCTTCAACCGCCAGATGGATGTTCTTCAATACCTGAGTTGCTGCTTCACGTTCACCAAAGCTCAGGTTCAAATCATGTATTTCTATCATCGACATAACTTTGCTCCTTATCCTTCTAGCCATGCTGGTGAGCGCTCAAGTACAGGCAGCTCGTCACGACGGTTTTCTAAACTTGGCAATGATGCCAATAGACCCTGAGTATAAGGATGCTGTGCTTTATCGAGGTCCTTCGCTGCAATGCTCTCTACTACTCGTCCAGCATACATCACCAATACACGGTCACAGAAGCTACGCACAAGGTTTAAGTCGTGGCTGATAAAAATAAGCCCTAAACCACGCTGTTGTACTAAGTCATCTAGTACCGCTAACACCTGCAAACGAACGGACACGTCTAGAGCAGAAGTGGGTTCATCGGCAATGATGATTTCCGGTTCTGGAATCATCATCATCGCAATCATAATACGCTGGCCCATACCGCCTGATATCTCATGCGGGTACAAATCGTAAACACGTTTGGGATCGCGGATCTTTACTGCATCCAGCATCGCCAGAGTGCGTTCTTTTGCTTCGGTTTTTGAAACTTTGGTGTGAACCAAAAATGCTTCTGTGATCTGCTTACCCACTGTCACTACTGGGTTTAACGAGTACTTAGGATCTTGCAGAATCATGGAGATACGATTACCACGTACCTTTTGCATTTGAGCTTCTGTCGCATGCTGTAAATCGAGCTCTTTAAAGCGCATGGTATCGGCCGTAACGTTTGCACTACGTGGATGTAGTTTCAATAAAGAACGACCGACTGTTGATTTCCCTGAACCCGATTCACCGACAATACCCAGTTTTTCTTTACCTAGTGTAAAGCTGACGTTTCTTACCGCATCGGTAATTTTGCCGTCGTTTTTGAACTGGATACGCAAGTTTTCTACTTCAATTAATGGATTATTCATTATTCACCTCGTGGATCCAGTGCGTCGCGAAGACCGTCACCGAGTAAGTTAAACGCTAGCGATACCATCATGATTGCCATACCAGGGAAGGCTACCATCCACCAGCATTCAAGCATGTAACGGCGACCCGATGAGATCATTGCGCCCCACTCAGGGATAGGTGGTTGTGCACCTAAGCCTAAGAAGCCCAAACCTGCCGCGGTCAAAATAATGCCCGCCATATTGAATGTCAGACGGATAATGACTGAAGACAAACACATAGGCACGATGTGACGAATAATAATACGTGGAGTCGAAGCACCCGTAAGTTTCACTGCCATGATGTAATCAGCGTTACGTAGCGTCATTGTTTCAGCACGGGCTAGACGTGCAATCGGTGGCCACGCAGTTAACGCGATTGCGATGATGGCATGGTCCAAGCCAGGGCCTAAAGCTGCCACGAACGCTAGCGCTAATACCAAGCTAGGGAACGAAATGAAGATATCTGTTATACGCATGAAGATGGTATCTACGATACCACCAAAGTAACCAGAGATTACCCCAACAGCCAGCCCCACAGGGCCAATGATTACCGTCACCAAGAATACGACGTATAAAGTGACACGTGAACCCCAGATAATACGGCTGTAGATATCACGTCCATATTCATCAGTACCAAACCAATGGTCGCCACTTGGTGCTTTCATAGCGTTAGTTAAGTCCTGAGCGGTTGGTTCATAGTGGCTTAACCAGGGTGCGAAAATCGCGATTAAAATCAGGCAGCAAACAACGATGATACCGCCCATGGTGAGAGGGTTAGCGAGTATTCTTCTCGCCGTTCTCTTAGCATTCTCCATCGTCGCATGATAACGAGAGTTAGGAGCTGCTGCTGTTTTTGGAGTAGAAGCCATTGTAGTCTCGCTCATTATCGTGTCCTCGGGTCAAATACTTTGTACAGAGCATCTGCAATTAGGTTCAGCGTGATAAAAATCATACCGACGATTAGTACACAGCCCATTACCGCGTTCATGTCACCACGTAATAAACTGTGGGTGAGATACTGACCAAATCCCGGCCATGCGAATACAGTTTCAATCAAAACCGCGCCTTCAAGCATGGTGCCGTACGCCAGCGCAACGATAGTTAATAGCTGAACTCGAATGTTCATGAATGCGTGTCCCCAAAGAACAGCGCGAGAAGACAAACCTTTTACACGAGCAGTAATGATGTATTCTTGAGAAAGTTGCGCCAGCATAAAGCTACGCGTCATACGGCTGATGTAAGCCATAGAGTGCATACCGAGAATACACGCTGGTAGTATCAAGTGCGAAAGTGCACTGCGAAATACTTCCCACTCACCGGCCATTGCTGAATCAAGCAATAATAGACCTGTCTTAGGCTCTACCAATCCATCAAAATAAAGATCCACACGACCGGCACCGCCTACCCAGCCAAGCCATGCGTAGAAGATAAGTAAACCCATCATACCGAACCAGAAAATTGGCACAGAATAACCAGTCAAGCTCATCACACGTACGATGTAGTCACCCATGCGACCACGTTGTGACGCAGCGTAAACACCTAACGGAATACCACAACCTGTACCAATAATAATGGCGAACGTCCCTAGTTCTACAGTTGCAGGTAATACACGCGCAATTTCTTCAGCCACAGGCTGACCTGTCATTGCTGCACGACCAAGATCCAAATGCAGTAGGTCGTTGACGTACATTATGTACTGCTTCCATATAGGCAGATCCAAGCCTAACTGTTTGTATACTTGCATATATGTTTCATGGTCTGCATCAGGGCCAACAATTGACAACACAGGGTCAACAGGCATTACACGACCAATTAAAAAGGTAAGTGTGAGTAATCCCAGCAATGTAATAGCAATTGTCGCCAACTTTCTACCAACTGCTGCGAGATTATCCATCCGCAAGGGTATTGCATTCACCATAATTAAATCCTTTACGCTTCACACTGGCTGCACAACGCAGCCAGTGTTTCATCGTTATTAACGAGCTTTGTATACATCACGGAAGTGAGTCGTGTAAGAAGGGTGTGGAACGTAATCACGAAGATCAGAACGGACCACGACTGACTCAACTACTTGTGAAATTGGCTGAATTGGAGCTACTAACTCATCGTATAGCTCTTGAGCTTGTTGATAGAGTTTAATTTGCTTTTGTTCATCCATTTCACCTGCAGCTTCAACGATAATGTTATTCATTTCGTCGCTTTGGAATGATGTTCTCCAACCCTGGAAGTTAGTTAATCTAGCTTCATCACGGTTGTCTGGGTTGTACGCCAAAGAACGTAGGTTTGCGTGTGGGTGAGGCTCAGCACCACCGCCACCACGGCCAACAATCATTTCAAATTTACGTTCGCGCATTGCGCCGTAAACTTGGTTACCCGTACCCGTTAACAGCTCAGCTTCGATACCCGCTTCTGCCAGTGTTGCCTGTACCGCAGTTGCGATTTGAAGGAAAGGAGGCTCAGCAAGTACTCGAATGGTTGTTTTGAAACCATCTTTGTAACCCGCTTCACTAAGCAGTGCTCTCGCCATATCAACGTCCAGTTTGTAACCAGGCTCAGGTAACGTTGCAGGCAAGCTCAACTGAATTGGTCTTTGGTGGTAAATGCCGTAGCTAGGCATGATGGTATCATTGATACCTTTGTAGTCGATTAGGTGACGAACTGCGTTACGTACATTTTTATCCTGGAAGTGCGGATCTTTCATGCTCATTGCGAGGTAATAAACGTTACCTTTTTGCACTTCTTCCACTTTTACATCTTCATCGCCTTTAAGTGCGTTAACATCTGCAACTGAAAGACCTTTCGCAATATCGATATCGCCCTGTTTCACCATCAAACGTAAGCTTTGAGATTCTGTCATGTGACGAATCATCACACGACGCATCTTTGGCTGACCACGCCAGTAATCATCATTTCGGTTCATGATGATTACATCATTAATACGCCATTGTTTAATCGAGTATGGACCTGACCCCGCACTGTGAGCATTTAGCCAATCACGAGCATAGTCATCATTGACGATGTGTTTTTTCGCGAGCTCGCTATCGATGATTAATGCACCAGCCGAACTTGCTAAAGAATACATCACCAACTTAGGATCTAAGCGGTCAGGAGTGTTCAATTCAATGGTGTAGTCATCAATCACTTTAACCAGAGAATCAATATTGTCTTTATTAAAACCGTAAGTCTTCCAGTAAGAAGCTTGAGACATGTTTAGTTTTACAGTACGAATCCACGACCAAGCCACGTCTTTCGCAGTAAACGGGTTACCAGACTGGAATTTCACACCTTCGCGCAATTTAAAGGTAATTTTTTTACCGTCATCACTGAAAGTCCAGCTTTCAGCCAAAGCAGGCATAATTTTCGACTTTTCTTTTGCATCTAGCTCAATCAATGCTTCATAAGTATTCGATACAACATCCATCGCGTCGTTACCCGTTAGTGCAGCAGGGTCAAACGTCAGCATATTGTTCATACTCATACCGATGATAAGCTGATCTTTCGGCGTTGCTGCTTCAGCAGTGCTCATGATTGGCGATGCTGCAAGTAGGGTACTAGCTATTAGTACGGCAAGCGTTTTTTTGTTTCGCATTCATGTTACTCCATGTTATGGATTAATTTTTTATATTTAACTTATTGTTTATTATTAGAATTCGTCCGTTATGTATTCTTCGGTATAAGTAAAGTTATTCACCCCACCTAAACCGTGCTCTTGGGACAATGTAACAAAACCACCCTCACCCATCAGATAAGGTTGACTGTTTAAATCAGTTGAAACTTGGTCGTAACTAAAGAGTGGGTGTAGGCGTCCACGCTTCAAGCACTGACGGTTCTTAATAGCAGCGTAAACTTCGAGATTTGCTATACCGCCAATAGGTTTACCATGGGAGAGCTCACCACATACAACTGAGCGCTCTACTAAGTGGTGAAAAACGTTACTTTTAGCATTTGTAATATTCATAGCTCACAACTTGTAATACATATTACCCCTAAATCATAAGATAAATTTAGCAGATAAAATCCTCAATAAATGACGATCAAATCTAAAAATAACAAGGCTTGATATTTATTTGATTAGTAAAATAAATACTCTTGATGTGTATCACAATTTTAATACAAGTTATAAATTGACAGAAAACACCAACTTGTAATACAAATATTAAAACAACGGAGACATCAAAATGACAGTGAAACGTAGCGGACGATTATCAACTCAGGTTGTTCAGGAAATAATCAACGATATTGATAAAGGAAAATACCAAGCTGGAGACAAGCTTCCAACAGAACACGAACTTATTGAGCAGTTTGGTGTAAGCCGAACCGTTATTCGTGAAGCTATTGCTAACTTACGTGCCAGCAACTTAATCGAAACAAGGCAAGGTAAAGGCGCATTCGTTCTGGGTAAACCTTCGCAAGATGTTTTCCAACTAAAACATTCCGGCGCTTCTGCTGCTGACGAACTTGGCTATATTTTGGATTTACGTATTGCCATAGAAGCAGAAACAGCATTAATGGCAGCGAAGAACCGGACAGAAAAAGATCTGGAACGCATTAAGGCAGCCATTAAAGAAATGGAAAGCCTAATGAATGAAGACAAAATCTCACAACAAGCTGACCATGATTTTCACTACGCAATTGCGATTGCTTCCGGTAACCCTCACTATTTGGGACTACTCAAATATGTTGATAGCAGCTTAGCTAGCCACAAACAAAGTACAGCTATTGCGCCAATTACTCGCAAAATTCAAGCTTTAAAAGAGCACGAGCAAATTTGTCATGCAATAGAGAAAGGAGACCCGGATGCGGCCCGCGCAGCAATGAGGCTACACTTATCGGGTACACGTGAACGTATGACCGCACGAATTAAACACTAACTCAACTTAGATCTTAACCCCTAAGCATACTTATCAAACGGTGTAATAAAAGAAAACGGTCGGGCTCTCCGAACGTTTTCTTTATCAATCGATTTAAACTCATTCTATTTCTTGGTATAGAAATAGTTTTTAGATTTTAGTAGCCCGTCCCTCTCGAGTTTTTCCAGATTTAAGCGCTGTGGATTCCCTGGTATATCCGTCGGTAAATAGAATCGTCCGTTACGCTCTTCTGGGATATTCAAAGCATATTCACTCACTGGTCCGCTGATAGGTTCGTGGAATTCAACCAACTCATCCTCATTGAACAAGGTGCCGAACAACGCGCATAGGTAGACGCGGCCACCAGACATGAAACGTATTCCTTTTTCACGGGCAAGATCACGGATAGCAATGAGATCATCAATTCGAGTCATACGACCAACAGATGGCTGTAAGACATCTACACCTTTTTCAGCATAGATTTCAAACTCGTAACTAATACGCATTGATTCACCAAAAGCGATTGGAACCTTGAAACCTTTCTCTTTCAGTTCACGAATACCATTCATGTCATTGGCATGAATAGGTTCTTCAAACCAGGCAAGATTAAAAGACTCCGTTAGCTCAGCAAACTTAGCTGCGGTAGCCACATCCCACTTTTGGTTAGCATCAACAGCGATTTCAATATCAGGACCAAGCGCAGTACGCACTTTATCGATACGGCGTAAGTCTCGCTCCATTTCAGCGCTACCCACTTTAAACTTAACGGTTGTATAACCTTCGTCGACGTAACGCTGCATATCATCAACAAGCTCAGAATCTTCCAACAAGATTGAACCCCCACCTTTATAAGCCTTCGCCCAGTCTTTTGTTGCTCCCAAGAAGCGATGCAGTGGCATGTTTTTACGCTGAGACAACAGATCCAACATCAATGTATCCATTTTCCCTAAACAAACCGCTTTCTCACTTTGACTACCATTGTTTCGGACTTTCCAATACAAAAACTCACGCCATTCATTAAACGACCGAGTTTCACCAGTAAGAATTAATGGAAGTATGGTACTCACAAAAGTTTTATCAATCGCTAAGTAATGCGCTACGAAACCTTCATTATCATAAAGCTCTATACACCCTCTCTCCGGAGCGAACTGACCAAGGCCGCCCGTCCCATCTTGAAAAACACGAGGTAAGGCTATGGGATCAAACTCGTAATAGATGGCTTTACTAAAGGATAATTTTTCGTTGAAATCGTAGCGAAACATGAACTACCTCATCAGTTATCGATATTAATTTATTGTTCTTCGTTGGTCGTATGCGTTACTGCTTTTTGGTTACATCATCACTGATGAGTTCGCTCTGCCTTGGACGCATATACATTCTCTTTTTGAACACTTCCCGATGACTAAAATGATGAAAATCGTCAACCCAAATCAAATAAAAACTGGGGAACTACAACTTGTCATACATCTTATATCTTTAAAGAAAATTAAATTTAACAGATAAAAAGGACCATAAATGACGACCAAATCCCAATTTAGATAGATATTAAAGCATCTTAATGTATAAACTTGTTACACATGACCTGTATCACAATCTTATACCGCTCACCATAAATACTAAAAACAAAATTTGTAATACAAGATTTTCTTAATACAAGTTATACATATATCTGAAAATGTTACGTGTAAATGGCAGGGAAACTGAGTCCTCTGCACCATTGGCAAGATTACAAGCTAGAAAGAGAGGTAAAGAAGGAGCACTGAACAGAGAGTCGTAAGCTTAAAACCACAAATACGGCTATAACGCCGGTTATTGTTAGTGAGATAACAATAATCGGTGAGACCAGCCAGCGATCAGCTACATATTATCTAACTTTTTAACTGCTTGATTTACGGCGATGGTAAGTTCATTGTGTGACATACCGCACCGATCATATGTGATTTGATCGAGCAAAGCGTCGTTCGCATGCAGCGAGCCGCCTTCTGATTTTTTGCGTCTCTCGAACTCAAGAACAACATAGTTAAAATCAACAAAAGTTTGTTTAATTGTGGCGATAGATTTATCCGTTGTTTCATTTACGGATCTCATTTGAGCCATTTTTAACTTAGTGAGTGTCAGTTCATTCATAATCCCGCCACTACTAGGATTATCTTTAGTGAATGAGTTTATATTTTGAGGCCGAATTGTTTCAGCCACGTCTATATATGTATCTTTTTCACCACAACCAACAACTGAGACAGCCACTAACAAGACTATCGAAGAACCTATCCATCTGTTCATCATATAACCATATAGTTTTAATGATAACTACAACATTCCACATCAAAGCAGATAATAATTTACCCCCACAAAAATGGAACCGTACTCACAACTTTTTGCTTAAATTTGTGGTCTCTATCCCTCTTTTACATCACTAAAACTCACAAAGCCTATTCGAGTGTTTGGATGATTAATTATTTAGACATAAAATCGTTCATTTAGTGGATGCTCGCTGAATTCCATATTTTATTTTGCTGTGAGTGCAAACGCTTTAACACAGCAACATTAAGTACAAGCACAAAAATGGTTCACATACTCAATAATCAGAATGAAGTCTCACTATTGGATATTGGATGTATCAAATATCAACTCCAAACCAGTTCAGTTTATTGTGCAGCTCAGTAACACTACCCACCACAATCAGTGCAGGGCTTTGAGCTTGATCTGCTAACTGTGATAATTGATTAAGTTTGCCCTGAAATACACGTTGTTCAGGTCGTGTACCATTTTCAATAATTGCGCACGAGATCTGTGGGTCTAAACCATGGCTAATTAGGTTATCCATGATGTGACCACTTTGCTTCAAGCCCATGTAGAACACGAGTGTGTTATTTGATTGCGCCAGAGATTGCCACTCAATTTCACGGCCATCTTTTTGCACATGACCAGTAATAAACTGAACACTTTGCGCATGGTCTCTGTGAGTGAGCGGAATGCCTGCATAAGCCGTTGCGCCAGCCGCTGCGGTAATGCCCGGAACCACCTCATAAGCAATGCCATACTCGGCAAGCTCTTCTAACTCTTCACCACCACGACCAAAGATAAACGAGTCACCGCCTTTTAAACGTACAACACGCTTACCTTCTTGCGCTTTCTGCACCAGAATCTGATTGATTTGATCTTGAGGGACACAGTGATAGTCGAGCTTTTTGCCGACGTAGATTAGCTCTGCGCTTTCATCCGCGAACGCGAGAATTTGCTCTGATACCAAACGGTCATACACGACGACTTCCGCCTGTTGAATGACTCGGTACCCTTTCATAGTCAACAAATCAGGGTCACCCGGGCCTGCACCAACAAGAGAGACAAAGCCCGTTTTTAAATCAAGATTGTTTACAGTGATATCAGTATTCATAGCAACGCCTGCAATTTAAAATTTGGATATAAAGAGAAGTACTCATGGGGCATTAACTCACTGCTTTTTATAGCCAAAAACATCTGTATTAAAAGGGCTCCATCACTTTAATGACAGAGCCCATAAACCTTATTTGCTTAATGCTACTTCTGCATTTACTTCAGTTTCTGCACTTAACGCTGGCGCTGTTTTCGCGTGAGTTAGGTATAGAGGAATACAAGTAAATACTAGACCACCCACGATGTTGCCAAGAATGGTTGGGATTAGGTTGAAGTTCAACCAAGTTGCAACGCCGAAATCCGCACCTAGCATCATACCTAGTGGGAATAGGAACATGTTTACTACTGCGTGTTCAAATACCAATGCGAAGAAGATGAAGATTGGTAACCACATTGCTGCGATTTTGCCTGCAACAGAACGAGCGGTCATATTACCGATGACACCTAGACACACCATTAGGTTACATAGAATGCCGCGAACGAAACAGGTAATCCAACCGTCAGCACCTAGGTTTTCGAAACCCACAGTACGTGCTGTTGCAACAGCAATGAATTTTTGACCAACGGCATTTGGTTCTACGCTAAAGTTCATAGTTAAAGAGAGAGCGATCAAACCCGCCACAATCAACGAGCCAACAAGGTTACCGAAACCAACAAGACCCCAACAACGTAGTACACGGCCCCAAGTGATACCCGGACGGTTCTCAAATTTAGCCAGTGGTGCAATACCAAACACACCTGTCACTAGGTCATAACCCATTAAGCTCAGAATACAGAAGCCCACAGGGAACACGAGTGCGCCGACAACGCCCATGCCTGTTTGAACTATAGTCGTAATCGCCACTACTACGGCTAACGACAAAATCACACCAGCCATCATTCCGCGCAATACTAGATCACGAGTGCTGGTTTTCACTTTTGCCTCACCAATGTCGATCATGGTTTGGACAAACTCTACAGGTTTTAATGCAGACATGTGGATCTCCTAAAATTTAAAATATAAAAATGTGTAAAACGGAAGATTAAATAGAGAAAGGCTTTCAAACGGATTCTCGACTAAAGCCTTTGCCTATTGAATCTGCCCCTCCCATTGAGAGGGGCATCAATCAGTTAGGCTGCGATTTCAACTTCGCCTTTGGTGACTCGCGCTTGGTAAGACTTCACGCTAAAACGTTCATCTTCCATACACACACCTGTCGCCAAGTTAAAGCGCTGCTTTTTCAGTGGGCTAGCTACCCAAAGTTCGCCTTTGTGCTCACAGATCAAACCGCGAGACAGCACGTTCGATTGGTAAAACGGGTCGGTATTGCTGATAGCAAACACTTCTTCCGCATCAGTAGGACGAAACACCGCAACTTGCTCACCGTTCACCAGCGCACAAACGCCAGTACCTGGAATGATGTCGCTGATTTGGCAAATCTTTTCAAATGACATATCTAACCTTCCCTTATGCTTCTGTCGCAGCTACGTGCAAAATGTCGCCTTTCACTTCAGGATGTTTTTCCGTGAAGGTTGCAGGACGGTGTTGATCGCGCTCTGAAACAAACACAACGTTGTCATCGCGTTTGTCTGAGTTAATGAAATGAGCAAAACGAGCCAGTTGTGATTCATCATTGATGGTCGCTGTCCATTCACACTCATACTCATCCACTAACTTCGCTAAGTCAGCTTCAAGTTGAGCATTGATACCTAGCTTGTCTTCAACAATCACTTTACGCAGGTAGTCCACACCACCTTCCATGTTATCCAACCAAACCGATGTGCGTTGCAGTGGCGCAGCAGTACGGATGTAGAACATCATGAAACGGTCGATGTATTTGAGCAGTGTTTCTTTGTCTAGGTCGCTTGCTAGAAGATCGGCATGGCGAGGCTTCATACCCCCGTTACCACACACGTACATGTTCCAGCCTGCGTCTGTTGCGATGATGCCTAAGTCTTTACCTTGAGCTTCTGCACATTCACGCGTACAGCCAGATACGCCAAACTTCATCTTGTGAGGAGTACGAATGCCTTTGTAACGGTTTTCAATCAATGAACCTAAACCAACAGAATCCTGAACACCGTAACGACACCAAGTAGAGCCTACACAAGTCTTCGCCATGCGCAGTGCTTTGGCGTACGCTTGACCGGTTTCAAAACCAGCGTTAATCAGCTTGCGCCAGATTTCAGGTAGGTCATCTTTTTGCGCACCAAACAGACCAATACGTTGCGCACCGGTCACTTTGGTGTATAGCTTATATTCTTCAGCGACCGCAGCCAGAGCGCCTAACGCTTGAGGTGTTACTTCACCGCCCGCCATACGCGGAATAACGGAGTAAGTACCGTCTTTCTGGATATTGCCTAGGAAGTTGTCATTGGTGTCATGCAGTTTCACTAACTGAGGTTTCAGAATATGTTCGCCCCAGCAAGACGCCAAAATAGAACCTGCCAGCGGTTTACACACTTCACAACCGTAACCTTTGCCGTATTTTGCTAGTAGCTCATCGAAGGTTTTAATTTCTTCAATACGAATCAAATGGAACAGCTCTTGGCGAGAGTAAGCAAAGTGCTCACACACATCACTCTTCACTTCGATACCAGACTTAGCAAGTTCCGCATTCAGAACAGATGTCACTAACGGAACACAACCACCACAGCCTGTACCCGCTCCTGTTACCGCTTTGATATCCGCAAGCGTATGATGACCATCAGCAACCGCTTGTGCGATCTTGCCTTTAGTCACATCAAAACATGAACAGATCACTGCGCTTTCAGGCAGCGCATCGGCACCAAGAGCCGGTTTTTCTGCGCCAGCATGCGCAGGCAGAATCAGTGCGTCTGGATGTTCAGGAAGGTCAATTTCATTGAGCATTAACTGAAGCAGATCACCGTAGTCAGAGGTATCTCCCACAAGCACTGCACCAAGCAGTTTCTTGTTGTCATTCGATACAATCAGACGTTTGTAAACTTCTTGCTCTTCGTTTTGGTAAACGTAGCTCTTACAACCTTCAGTGCGACCATTCGCATCACCGATTGAACCCACTTTCACGCCAAGCAATTTCAGTTTTGCAGACATGTCTGCGCCTTCGAACTTGCTTTCCGTTTTGCCAAGCAGGTGATCAACGGCGACAGTTGCCATCTTGTAACCCGGAGCCACAAGACCAAAGAACATTTCATTCCAAGAGGCACATTCACCAATCGCGTAAATGTTTTCATCTGAAGTTTGGCAGTGGTCGTTAATCGCTACACCACCACGTGGGGCGATTTCAAGATTCATTTGACGAGCAAGTTTGTCCTGTGGTCGAATCCCCGCAGAGAACACAATGAAGTCGGTTTCTAGCTCTGTACCGTCAGCAAAACGCATCACGTTGCGAGCAGTTGTCCCTTCTGGAACAATCTCAAGCGTGTTTTTGCTGGTGTGAACATGCACGCCCATGCGTTCGATTTTCTGACGTAGCTGATTACCACCAGCCAAATCTAATTGTTCTGCCATCAATTTAGGTGCGAACTCTACTACGTGAGTTTGAACACCCAACGCCTTTAGAGCGCCCGCAGCTTCAAGACCTAGCAAGCCGCCACCGATAACAACACCTGACTTACTTTTCTTCGCGCAAGCTTCGATTGCTTTTAAATCTTCAATTGTGCGGTAAACAAAGCAGTCTTTGCTTTCATGACCTTTAATAGGAGGAACAAATGGGAATGAGCCAGTAGCAAGGATCAGCTTGTCGTATTGAATCTCACGACCTGTGCTTGAATACACAACGCGATTTTCACGGTTAACGTTAATTGCACGTTCGCCAAGAAGGATGTTGATGCCGTGCTTTTCATAAAAACCTTCTTTAACTAAAGAAAGCTCATCCGCAGTGTGATGTGAAAAGTACGAGGACAAATGCACACGGTCGTATGCGGCGCGAGGTTCTTCACAGAAAACCGTGATCTCCATTTGAGAGACATCGGTTTTCTCGACTAAATCTTCGATGTAACGGTGACCTACCATCCCGTTACCGATAACGACTAGCTTCAACTTGCTCATTGTAATTCCTAAGGGTTAGGTTCTTAACTAAGCGAAGTTTTATTTTTCTACGTAAAATAATACATGATGTAGGTCAATTGAGTTTTTAAACTACCCTAAAGTGGTAGGTAATTTGTTAACTTAACGCTTAATTAAGCGCTATTTACTTAAACTTATTTCGAAATCAAGCATTGGTTAGTCTCTCGCAACTTGATCATCCAGCCTTCTGCCGCGTCATCTATCAAGTTAAAAGCCAAACGAAAAGACAACTCACCTCTTTTATATGGATCTTCTATGTCAGCGTTATCGGTAGGTTGAGAGAACATAAAGACTTTGTAGCGTAATGCCGGAAAGTAATCACATATCGCGTCCATGTGCTTCTTTTCCATTACCAAAATAACATCATTTTTCTCAACCATTTCGTCGGTTAACTGTCTAGCTCGGTGGTTACGGAGCGCAATTTGTGATTCCGCAGCAACCCTTATAGCTACCGAGTCTGCGTGTTTACCCACCAAACGGTTCTTCTCTGCATCTAATCCCGCAGAACTGATTATGCAGTCTGGAAGTAGTTGCCTCAGTTTAAACTCGCCATAAGGGGAGCGACATATGTTTCCAGTGCAAACGACTAACACTTTTTTGGACACTATTTAGACCTCTAATTCAGCTAATATCACGTTACTTAACACAAACAATCTCCGGAATATCCTTGCGAAACATAGCTGAAGTAGTTACTTTTTGTGATAAAGACTTTCTGGAAAAGATGACTCGGAAGAACGGGATAGCTCCTTCCTTTTTTTAACAATCATTTTATCCAAATTTTTAAGCGTCATTGTTTTTCGATAAATTTCATCATCAAGGATTTTCATCACATCCATTAAAGTACGATGTGTTTTGTCGGGGTCAACGAGCGAATCGTCTATAAGCATTTCGTTTTCTTGAGCCTTAATCCCTAGTGGTGAGAATGCGGCAGGTTCAGCTCGTCTTGCTTTTAATCCACCTGATAGCTCTTCACCTAACTCTTCAATAATACTATTTATGTGCTCAAGGGTAATCGTACTAATACCTTCCATAAACGCGTATAAAAATAGGCGATCCATAAAAATGTTTATTTTCCTTGGAATACCTCCGGTATACGTCGTTACTAACTCAAAAATATCTGAATTAATACCGGGATTATCATTCCACTCAACTTTACTAAGCCGATGAAGTATATAATTTTTTGTTTCTTCTACTGTAAATGGTTTCAAGTGACATGACGCAATAATTCTTTGTCTAAACTGCTCCATTTCCGGAAGCTCAATGATCGGTTTAAGCTCTTCCTGCCCTAACAAAAAGCTCTGAATCAACGGTCTGCCATCGGCCTGGAAATTCGACAACATTCTGAGCTCTTCAATGGTTTCCGCCGACAAATTTTGTGCTTCATCAATAATGAGCAGAGCACGCTTCCCTTGCTGATACAGTGTAAAGAAGAAATTCTCTAGCCGTCGGAGTATATCGGCTTTGTTTAAGCCTTCTACCTGAAGCCCAAAATTGGCCGCTACCATCGTCACCAACTGTTCTGGATTCAGTCGAGTCGTTGCGATTTGCGCTGCTGCAATAGACTCATCCAATGAGACAATTAGACTACGTGCTATTGTTGTTTTACCCGTGCCAATAGGGCCTGTAACGACAATAAAGCCCTCTCCCAATTCTAATCCATAACGTAAGTATGAAATGGCTTTAGAATGATGAGCACTTTCAAAAAAGAACTGAGGATCAGGGCTTAACTTAAAAGGTTTGTCTGACAGTCCAAAATAAGATTCATACATACTTAAAATTCTTTCCTTACGTTCACGTAAATTCTATTTTCTTGATACTCACTGTCTACGTTGTTAGAAGACCGTTCTCTATGGGACAACTTCATACTAGCGGAAAACTCTTCGGCAAAATCGTGCTCAAGTTCGAAAGCAAGATCGCGATAATAATCTTTTTGGTATGTGCTCCCTTCTCGTTGAAAATCGTAATTCTCGAATAGAAAACTTGGGGTGGCCGTGGTTTTGCGCGAAAGATTGTGAGCAACCGATAATTCAACACTATATATATCGGTCTCTGTCTCGGCAGATAAAGTTCGAAGGGCTTGTTGGTTGTCTGCACTGATGTCCAAACTCAACGTTGTGCGACGAAGTTCTAAGCTCGAGTTCCAAGTTAACTGCTTTGAAAGACTCAAGTCTTCAATTCGATTACCAGCGACAAACAAATCTCTTTCATAGTTCGTCACTTCTTCGGTATAACTGATTTCATTGTTCCAACGACGATTACGATGAGACAGTGAGAACTCATATGCGTCACCAAAGAAACGCTGGGTATAATCAAACTGTAAGCGTGTTCTGTCTGTTGGTATCAACACGATCGAACTTCGCCAATGATCAGAGCTCTCATCATCGAGCGCAAAATCATATCCAACGCTTAGGTAAGAGTTTCTATCTAAATAATACTTTACCCCAGGCCCCCAGCTAGAAGAGTCTGCACTATCGTCAACAGACTGCCCTGAATAATCTTCGTAATAAACGTGCACGTATGGACTTAAATTATGAACTGGCTGTAGGCCAATCTCTTGATCCAAAGTGAGAGAAGACGTGTCACCAGCATTGTTCCTACCTAAGGTTTCTTTATAGGTGTAGTTAGTTGTCCAAAAATAGCGTTTAACTGATCGTCCTTGAGCAAAGTACAATTGCCCACTGTAACTGTTATTGTTGCCGATATTGTCTTCATAGTCATCAACCGTACCTTCAACCCTCACGTCCAAATTAACCATGCCGTCGGGATTGGTTTGATAGGAAAAACCAACGCTTGCGCTCTTGTTTTCGATGGTATCGCCTCGACTAACATCATTACTGGCATTATCCGTAATATCTGAAGCGATATTAGTAATCGATGCTGATACATTGCCACGAAGACGATTTTGCAATAGCAGCCCTTTATCGGCATCTAGACTAAGTTCTTGGTACAGCTCGTTCTTAGATGAGTCCTTTGAGTAATAGAGTTGTTCAATAGAATAATCTAGCGAAGCATTACCATCATTACCTTTAGACTCAAGCTTTACCCCAGCTATCATTGAAGTAATCTCAGTACTTTTTTCATTTGTAGCCGAGAGATCCATGTTGTCGGTATAGGTAATACCGCCCTCAACACTTGGCGTAATGGTGGTGTCCGCAGCAAACCCGAAGTTACACCACAACAGACACCCTAATAAATAGCTTTTATTTCTTTTTGTCCTTCGAATCATTGCCATATCCGTAGCCGTATCCATATCCGTAACCATAACTGGTTTTGTTTACAGACTTATTGATAATAAATCCTATATTCATATCACTGTTTAATAAGGAGACTGCCTGCTTCACATCTGAAATTTTCGTTTTGTTTTGTTCAACGACAACAACGGCTTGGCCTATGAGATTAGAAAGAGTGACTGTCTCGACTACCCCCAATAAAGGTGGACAATCTAAAACAACTATCCTGTCAGGATATCGACTCGCTAACTCTCGCATCAACGACAACATTCGATCACTAGAGAGTAATTCATAGCTCATATGGTGAGCTCGGCCCGCAGGCATAATACGCAAATCAGGCACAGTCGTTGGGTAAATGATTTCACCGACATCATCAATTTCACCCGACAAGTAATCAATTAAACCCGCCTGCTCATCCAATTCTAAGACTTCATCGACACTCGGATTCAAAACATCTGCGTCTATCAACAAAACAGTTTTGTCTTGCTCAGACGCGATACTCAAAGCCAAATTAATTGAAATAAATGTTTTACCTTCGTTCGAGTTCGCACTAGAAACCATAACTAGATTATTGAAACCAGAAGTCGGGCGTTGATTGGCACCAAACACTCTTTTCAATAATTTTTGCTTAATGACTCGAAATTCGTCCCTCATCAGACGTTCTTGCATACTCGCATTCGAACTGATCATCCCAAGTGCTTTTAGTCGGGCGTCATCAATTTCGAGCACCTTTTGTTTTTTATCTGGTGTCGGTTGTACATCTACCGCATTTTCTTTCGTCGTTTCAGGTCTATATATTTGCGGCTGATTACCATGTAGCACCGGTGTAGTTATGGACTCTGTCTTTTTCTTAGGAGTAGAAGTGTCAGTAGACCGCTCCAGTTTCTCCATTGCTTTTTCAATCGTACTCACAATAAAGTTACCCTTACATAAACCTGTCGCGCAAAATCATGTTGACACTTTGAACCAGCTCTTCACGTACTGGTGGCATCATATTCGTTGCCAAGAACGCAACAAACAACCCGAGTAAAACAACATTGGAAAAAATAAATATTCGCATTTTCCTTTTTTCCCATTGAACCAGCCCTGAGACTTCTGTTGCGGAGACCACCCCAAAGACCGGCAGTTCTATAGCTTGGAGCAAATCTCGGCTAGAAGAAATTACCGGTGAAATTTGACTAACAAGGAAAGAAAAACCAACCCCAGAAACCATTGAGAAAATCAGAACAGCAACGAGCAGAAACGCCCTTGGTGGGCCAGATGGTTTGTCTGGCACGCGCGGAGGGTCGATAATTCGGAACTTGATATCATCAGAGGAGTTATCAACGCTTTTAGAAATGAGCGCACTCTCTTTTCGTGATAGTAACTGTTCATATTTTTCTTTAGTTATGTTGTAGTTCCGAGTTAATGCCGTCAGCTTTGCTTCCACATCAGGAACTTTGTCTAAACTATTCTGTAACTCAGAGATTCTCAGTTTGAATTGCTCAACTCGAGTATTCAAAGAGGCAACTTCATTTTCAAGCTGGCTATAATTGAGTTTTAGATCTTGATAAACCAAATTATTTTTGAGTGTTTGTTCCGTTGTGTATCCAGCTAACTTGGTATCTTTCAACTCCTGCAATTCTTCTAATTGACGGCGAGTTTCTTTTACATCTGGATGCTTTTCTGTATAACGAAACAGTAAATCATCCAGACGTTGCTGTAGCGTATCAATACGATCATCATATTCAGTACGAACTCGAGAAACATCATTTTTTGCTCTCAGTTCTTCTTTGCGCATCTGACTTCGAACAGAATCAAGACGAGTTCTTGTTTCATTCAGTTGAAACTCCGCGGTTTCAAGTGCGGCTTTATTCTGTTCCAACTGCCCTCGGTAGCCACTTCCAGAACTGGGCATAAAGTTGAAGTATTCTCGCTTAAACTGCGCTAACTTCTGCTCAGCATCAAGCAGTCTCGATTCATAATCTTCAATCTGAGTTGTGATAATTTTACTGGCGTTATCCGTATCGAGGCGCTGTTCAGATAAAGCGTTTTCTACAAAAACATTTAAAGCAGCTTGAACAACATTCTTCACGTATAAAGGATCTGAACCGCTATAGCTGATACTGTAAAGATTTTCTCTACCTGCAGAATGGATCTTAATATTTGATTCTAGGTCTTTGATGATTTGTTCATATTGGCGGCTATTTTTAGCCCTGACATCTGCATCGACATTTCTAGCAATCGTCTCTAAATTACTTCGACTGAGCAACGTTTTAACCATCAACTCCAACTCTCTCGTTGGGTCGGTTTGAATCGCTAAACCTCGCAAAAGTGGTTGCAAAATTGAACGAGTATCAGCGTGAATTCGGGCTTCTGATGTAAATTGACTTGGAAGCATTGTCACCATGGTCCATCCGATTGGACAAATAATCCAAACAACTATTAGTATGTAACGCCGTTTCAGCCAAACACCGCGGAGATAGCCAATGATCTGCTCAAATATTTCCTGCATATAACTTTCTATCCTTAGTTAAACGTTAATACCATGCTTCAGGAATAATGATGATATCTCCAGGCAAAATGTCGACATTCGCCTTGATATCCCCTTCTTTAAGTAGATCTCCCATTTTCAAACGGTATTGCTCCTGTTTGCCATCCACAATACGAACCAAGCTAGCACCGTTACCATCCGCGTACTCAGTTAACCCACCAACCTGAATCATTACATCGAGAAGTGTCATGTTTTCAGCATAGCTGATAGCTTTAGGATCCAAAGCTTCACCTAGTACACGTACCTGTTCGCTGAATGGACCACTGAAGTTGTTCACCATCACTGAAACGATAGGCTCTTTTAAGTACACCGCTAATTTCTCTTCTATATCTCTAGCAAGCTGCGTCGGAGTTCTTCCGGATGCTGGAATATCTTCGACAAGTGATGTGGTGATCTTTCCATCGGGTCTTACGACATAACTACCAGAAACTTCCGGATTGCCCCAAACAAAAACATTGAGTGAATCACCGGAACCTATCAGATAATTGTAATTATCAATATCTTTAGTAAGAGATGGATGAATAGTGGCTGTTGGTAACTCTGACAAAGAGTTCGAACATGCAGTAATTAACACTAACATGCTCATACCTGCACCCCGTAAAAACCAACATAATGACTCGCTAATTTTTTTCATGGCAATATCCACCGTTTATTGGAACGTTCTTCCGTGTGTTAACTATGATAAGATTTTTTCAATTTTCTTAGAAATAAGATTAAAAATAGTTTATGGAAAACTCTTAATTTGAGTTATGTATTTATATTCTATACGGTTATTAAAACACCTGCACAATCTTTTTAGTTAAATGCAAATATTCTACCAACTGTATGACAATTAAATTTATTATCGACTAAACCTACCTGACAGACAGAACATAAAGTATCGTCATTTGCATCATAACAAAAACTCAAAAGAGATCTTGGTTCAAATTTACTATGGTGCTACGCTGTTGTAATGCCACTTGACATATACACGTAATAACGAGTCGTTAAAGTAAAATTTATTTAAATTTCATTTAGTTGTCACCTTTGTCGAATAGACTAACTAATTATTTACTACTTTTGTTCTAATACTTAAAAAATAGATAGCTAATCTTAGGAATGATTTTGTAATTTTCTTATTTTTGAAACTATGTGATTATTATCGTAAAAACTTAGTTAAGATAGACATAATTGTTGTAGATTAAGTAATCGAGTCAGTGCTTTCCGTTTAAATAAAAAAGACACTGAACCTTCTTAACCAATTAAAAATAAAGATTTTTTCAAATCACGAAATAGTGACATATCGGACATGTCTAGCGTTCAACAAGAGAATAATGTATATGAAGGGATCACACTATAGCGAGTTTAAACCTAGTAGCAGCGTGATAGTAATTGCTGATATCATTGCAATATGCTCTACATTTCTTATTTGTGAGATTTTAATAAATAATATTAACTCAACGGGACTAATTACAGATAGCTGGCATTATTCTTACATCCATCTATTTATTACTTTATTCTTAACGTTACTAACTCTTTTATCAGTAGGTCTATATAATGGCCGGCTGCGTGTTACTTTTTCTGGAATTAACATTCGGATTATAGTCGCTATTTGCTTGGCTTATATACTTGTCAAATCCATTTATCAAGTTTCTCTAGTTAACGAATTGCCTCACCATTTCCCTGAATACTATGCTATTTGCTTACTGATAGTATTAATGACCGTCAGGTTTATTGTTAGCAAAACTCCATATCAAAATTTAGGATTAAAGCGGATTCTAATTCTAGGCACTGGCCGAAGGGCCAGTTTAATAGAACAAAACATGCGAAGAAAAACAGATAAAATTGGGATCGATATCATCGGTTTCGTGGAGATGAAGGGTGATGAGAACGGCACGATTGATGCCGATAAAAAAGTCATTTTAGAACAAGGATTGGAATCCTTCGTCGTTTCCAACGATATTCATGAAGTCGTCATTGCCTGTGATGAACGAAGAAATGTTTTGCCAAACGAAACCCTGTTCAAGTGCCGAAGATGCGGCGTAAAAATTATCGATATAATAGACTTTTTTGAAAGAGAAACCGGACAAGTCGCTGTAAACCATGTTTATCCATCTTGGATAATTTACGGTGCTAACAATATGTATTCCAACTCTTTTTATAATACTTTGTATTGGATATTTAATGCCTTTATTGCACTTTGCATATTTTCTCTAACCTGGCCCCTCATGCTAATAACGGTGATTGCCATTAAATTTGAAGAAGGTTGGAGAGCTCCTGTTTTGTATTCGCAGAAAAGAACAGGATTAGATGGAAAAATCTTTAGTATTTACAAATTTAGAAGTATGCGAATAGACGCTGAAAAAGACGGTGCTAAATGGGCTCAACAAAGAGATCCTCGAGTGACTCGTGTAGGAGCATTTATTCGCAAATATCGGATTGATGAGCTTCCCCAACTGTTTAATGTTGTAAAAGGAGATATGGAGTTTGTCGGACCGAGACCTGAGCGCCCTGAGTTCACAGAAGTCTTTAAAAACGACATTCCTTATTACAATCATCGCTTTAATGTTAAGCCAGGACTAACAGGATGGGCTCAACTCAAATATCCTTATGGCAGCAACGAAAAAGACGCAGTCGAAAAACTAAAGTACGACTTATATTACATTAAGAACCGAGGCTTCTTATTTGATATTTTGATCTTACTCAGGACAGCAGAAATCATATTATTCGGCAAAGGTCGCTAATTTGGTCATAAGTAAAGTTAAAGGTGATAAGTAAGCCATGGAGAAGGTAAGTCTTAACGCGATGACAGTAGATGTAGAAGACTACTTTCAAGTATCAGCGTTCGCTAATAAAGTGAAATTTTCAGATTGGGGTCAATCAAAGTATCCAATTAGAGTAGAGAATAATACTGATCGGTTGCTCGATCTATTCGCCGAACATGATACCAAAGCAACTTTTTTTGTTTTAGGTTGGGTAGCCGAAGTTCGTCCACAAATAATCAAAAAGATTGTTGAACAGGGCCATGAGTTAGCGAGCCATGGATATGCCCATCAAAGAGCAAATACACAGACACCTAAAGTTTTCCGAGAAGATGTTTTTCGTAGCAAAGCATTTTTAGAAGATATCAGTGGTAAACCAGTAAAAGGTTATCGAGCACCTAGCTTCTCCATTGATCCAAGCAATGAGTGGGCGTTTGAAGTGCTTGCTGAGCTTGGTTTTATTTATAGCAGTAGTACCTATCCTGTGAAGCACGATTTATATGGTGCGCCAGATTGGCCTCGATATAAATATATGCGCCCCGAAGGTATTATTGAGATACCGATACCGACCAATAAAACTATAGGGATGAACGTTCCAATTGGCGGAGGCGGCTTCTTTAGACTATATCCCTATCAACTTAGTAAGATGTTGATAAATAATTTTTTAAAGCAAACTAACCAACCATATTGCTTTTACTTCCACCCTTGGGAAATCGATCACGCACAACCTAGAATGAAAGATGTGCCTTTCAAATCGAGATTCCGCCACTATCTGAACCTTCATCGCATGGAAAACAGATTAGAACGACTGTTAAAAGATTTTAAATGGGACACAATTAATAAGGTTTATAATCTTAATGAACAATAACATTACAGTAGAGCTAGCAATAAATAAAGCAACCTATAATGACTTCTCCCAGTGGGATGAATATGTTCATCAGCACACTAAAGGTAGCTTTTTCCACCTTTCAGGTTGGGTGAAAGTAATTGAAGAAGTATTTGGTCATAAACACCATTATTTAATTGCTATCCAAAATGAAAAAGTTGTTGGTTTATTA
This sequence comes from Vibrio sp., assembly GCA_048259585.1. GTDB lineage: Bacteria > Pseudomonadota > Gammaproteobacteria > Enterobacterales > Vibrionaceae > Vibrio. The sequence continues at coordinate 513,322 of JBLXHN010000003.1, forward strand.
CCTTTGGTGGAACAAAAGAGTTGGTTGTTTGGGCATGCACTAATCTCCACTCCCTTTTGTGTCTACGGGGGAGCGATTGCAGATAGCCAGTATATTGAAAGAAAGCTAGAAGACTCAGCCTATCAACTCGGTTGTGAATTAAATGTAGACTTCGTCCAATTAAGAGATAGAGAATATAAAGAAAGTGAGGGGCCATGGATTGAACATTGTCATCACTCTACTTTCTCTTGCGATATTGAAGAAGACCCCGAAGCGATACTAACTGCGGTGAAAAGAAAGCAGAGAGCAGTTATACGCCACTCATTGAAAAATGATTTGCAATGGGACAGCAGCACTAATCCACGACTCTGCTTCGATATTTATGCGGAAAGTGTTCGTAATTTAGGAACCCCTGTTTTTAGTCGTAAATTGTTTATTTTATTGACTGAAGTTTTTGGTGAACAATGCGAAACACTCATTATTCGAGACAGCGATAATAACCCAGTTTCAAGTGTTTTAAGTTTCTTTTACAAAGACGAAGTTCTTCCTTATTACGGAGGGGGAAACTTTGCTGCCCGTTCACTCAAAAGTAATGATTACATGTACTATCAGCTTATGTGTCTTGCAAGAGAAAAAGGCTGTACTAAGTTTGATTTTGGACGCAGTAAGCAGAGTTCCGGCTCATACAACTATAAGAAAAATTGGGGAATGCAGGAAGAGCAACTTCATTACCGTATAGCGTTAGTAAAAAGCAAGGAAATGCCAAACCTTTCTCCCAACAATCCTAAATATCAATACTTCATTTCACTATGGCAAAAATTACCCCTGAGAGTAAGCCGAGTGATTGGACCTTATTTGTCTAAATATCTAGGATAAATCGATGAAACAAAAACTACTCTACCTCTGTCACCGAATCCCTTTTCCGGCAAACAAAGGGGATAAAATTACGACATGTAACATTCTAAAGTTTCTTAACCAACACTACGATATTTACCTCGGGTGCTTTATTGACGACCCTTACGATCGTCAATACAAAAAAGATGTTCAAGCTCTATGTAAAGAAGCTTTTTTTGTCGATTTAAATCCTAAGCTGGCCAAACTAAAAGGATTACAAGCTTTTTTTTCTGGCGATCCTATTACTCTGCCTCATTACTTCAGCACATCCATGCAAAGATGGGTGAGTAAAACCGTAACCGATAACCATATACAAAAAGCACTGATGTATTCCGGTTGTATGGCTCAGTATGTATTAAATACTGATATTCCAGATATGCATAAAGTCATGCATTTTGCCGATATTGACTCCGACAAATGGAAACAATATGCAGATAAAACAACGGGGATCATGCGCTGGATTTACAATCGAGAACACAAAACTCTTGAAAAGTATGAAAAACATGTGGCTAAGTCATGCGATATAAGCTGCTTCATCTCAGATTCTGAAACAGAACTATTTCGTTCATTATTGTCCCCAGACGAAAAAAATAAGATCCGAACCTTAGGAAACGGGCTTGATAGTGAGTTCTTTTCTCCCACTATCGAACACAAACTAGCGGAAGGCTACCCCTTAAGCGAACAAAACTATCTCGTGTTTACTGGAGCAATGGATTATTGGGCGAACGCTGATGCTGTTATTTGGTTCGTTGACAATGTGTGGCAAGAAGTTAAACGCGCACAACCCGATAGTCTATTTTACATCGTAGGATCGTCACCAACCAAGGAAGTCATCGACCTCCAAAAAATCCCAGGCGTTATCGTAACTGGACGTGTAGAGGATGTAAGACCGTACATGTTTTATGCCAAAGCCTCTGTTGCACCTATGCAAATCGCCCGTGGTATTCAAAACAAGATCCTCGAGGCAATGGCAATGGAGCTCCCTGTCATAACCACCCAATTGGGTATTGAGGGAATTGATAATTACCCAGCAGAAGGAGTGTTTGTATCAAACTCACCAGAAATGCATGTGAAATGGGCAACTGAGTTAATGACTCAGGCTCCGGTCAAAGCATCACTGTCTCGCTCTTGGTTGGAAAATCATTATAGTTGGGAGGCAAAACTTAGGCCACTTATCAATTATTTAGAGTACTCCCATGAGTCATAGTGTTCGCCTAACCGTTCGATTTAGCCTTCCCCTTTTAGTTTGGCTTTTTGTTTACTGGTCATCTCTACAGGATATGGTCGGGGTTTGGTCTAATTCGAAAACATATGAACACTCATATTTAATTTTACCTATTAGCTTGTGGCTAATGTGGCAAAAAAAAGAACAAATAAAGAACGAACTGATCGATATTGCAGTTTTACCAATATTGCTACTCGTCTTACCTTGTTTACTTTGGCTAGTTGGAAGGGTTGCTGGCATCGCTTTTTTTGAACATATCGCTGCGGTGACAAGTCTACAGCTCATTATCTGGGCTCTAATAGGTAATCAACTCGCTAGACTACTTAAATTCCCTCTATTTTACCTAGTATTCTGCATTCCTTTTGGAGAAGAGTTAATTCCTTATCTTCAAGAAGTAACCGCGTACTTTTCTGTAGCCATGGTTAGGCTATCTGGCGTGCCAGTCTTTAGAGAGGGGTTATATCTGACGATACCTAATGGTAAGTTCGAAGTAGCCGAAGCCTGCTCTGGAATCCGCTTCTTAATATCCAGCATTGCGCTAGGCACCCTATTTGCGAATTTCTTTTTCGTCAAAAAATGGAAGTTCGGCCTTTACGTCATCTTTGCTTGTCTGTTTCCGATTCTCGCAAACGGTATACGTGCTTATGGAATTATTATGATCGGCTACTTCAGTGATATGAAGTATGCAACAGGCGCTGACCATCTCATTTATGGGTGGGTATTTTTCGCCATAGTGACCATCATGATGTTCTATGTCGCTTGGTATTTTCAAGACCACGTCGATGAGCCATCCGTTTTCGATACTACAAAGAAATACAGTTTAGAGACTAAGAAAAATCGAGTTTCACTATCACTGTCAGCCATTATTTTTCTATTAGTGGGTACTAATATTTGGCAAAAATCTGTATACAACATCGTAGCGATTGAAAATCAAACCATTGATCCGATCGCTCAGTTATCAAGTTGGGGCGTTGTCTTACCACCTGCCGATCAAGTAGTTATCGAGTCCTCACCTGATAGCTCGTTTAAATTTTTCCATGTAGCTTATTATACTGAAAAAAATAGACACGAATTAATAACTAGTCAGAACTCTCTTTATGATAAAGAAACATGGACGATAGACAAAGTACTAACCCTTGATTTTAATAAAGACCAAGCGTCCGGTCTATCACTGGTAGATAAAGATGGCAACTCTAAAACAATTATTTATTGGTACTGTATCAATAACTACTGTTCAAATAACAAATTAAAAATAAAACTAATTAAGTCTTACTACATTATTACAAATCAAAATACATCACTAAGCATTTCCGCCATTTATAGTAATACAATGAACTTTGTAGAACTCCAAAGTTATTTTTCAAATTCTATATTATGGGATAAGAGGGTGTTAGCTAATGATAGGTAATTACTCAAAAGTCAAAAATAAGCTTTTCTCCTTATATGATGTCCCTCATAGTAAAAATAACACCATCATACCATTAGAAGGTTTACGAGCAATCGCCGCTTTTATGGTATTCGTTGTGCACTACTCTGCTCAAATCTTGCCTTGGATTGACGAAAATTCAATAACTTGGGATCTAATTCCTTATCTCAGATCTATCGGTTCTAAAGGGGTGGAGCTATTTTTTGTCATTAGTGGATTTTTAATTTATGGCATGCTCTTGAACAAAAATACGCCATTTATCCAATTTATAAATCGACGAGTAAGAAGACTCTACCCTACTTTTCTTGCTATGCTTTTTATTTATTTAGTACTATCTTTTTTATTCCCTCACGAAAGTAAGCTACCAGGTTCTATGATTGATTCCTTATTTTATATATTAGCTAATATTCTTATGCTACCTGGTATAGTCTCAATTGAGCCAATAATATCTGTCAGTTGGAGTTTAAGTTATGAAATGTTCTTTTATATTAGTGCCCCTCTAGTATTCATGGTGTTAAACATCAGAGAATGGTCAAAAGCTAAAAGACTAACTCTAATCATTCTAGTTTCATTGCTTGGTTTTTTATTAATACATTCTGGCTTTGTTCGCTACCATAAGATGATCTTCTTCTTAGCAGGTGCTTTGCTGTATGAAGCATATTCATCAAAAAATATAATAAATATCCTTTCTGTTACCTATATAGTACCGATACTCATTATTGTAATGGTTGCATTGAAGTACTTTAATATAGGAACAACTATTTTATTGTTTTCTCTTTATATTGGTTTCTTCATTCTCTGTTATACATGTTTTAACCAAAACACAAAAATATCCCAGTTATGTTGTTCAAAATTTCTTAGAAGCTACGGTAACATGAGTTATTCCTATTACTTGATTCATGGAATTACACTAAAGTTCTTCTTTCTTGTTCTAGGTTATCTCATCCCTGCTACTCATCAATGGGATCTGTGGTTCTACGGTCTTATGGGGCCAGTTTTCATACTAACATTCATTACATCAACATTATTATTTGTCATCATAGAAAAACCACTCTCACTAGTTAAAAAAGGGATGACTAAGCCGATTAAAGCGGAGTGCTAATTATATGTGTGGAGTTTCAGGAATTTTCAATTTAACGTCTAAACACTCTATAGAACAGGGTTTATTAAGAGCGATTAACAACGTTCAAAGTCATCGCGGTCCGGATGACGAAGGCTATTATATTGACGAGTTTGTTGGACTCGCTCATCGCCGATTATCTATAATCGATTTGTCCGGTGGGCACCAACCTGTCTTCAATGAAAATGAATCCGTTTGTGTCGTTTTTAATGGAGAAATATATAACTTCAAGTCTTTGGTGGATGAACTCACCCAGTTAGGACATAAATTCTCAACTCACTCTGATACGGAAGTTATTGTACATGCATGGGAGCAATGGGGAGTTAGCTGTTTAGAACGATTTCAGGGAATGTACACTTTTGCTTTATGGGATCAAAACACGAAACAGTTATTTATTGCGCGAGATCGTTTAGGTAAAAAACCGCTTCATTATACTGTAACGCATAAAGGGCAGTTAATCTTCGCGTCTGAATTAAAGGTGCTCCTCGCACACCCAGACGTTGATAGAACTCTTCGTAACGAGCTAGCGGAAGAGTTTCTTATGTATGGTTATGTTCCCGATCCTTTTACTGCTTATAAAAATATTTACAAACTCAATGCTGCACACTATTTACTAATCAGACCTGAAAGCAAAGTTCAACAAACAAAATACTGGGACTTACCTTCCCCTCAACACTATCTCTCATGGGACGAAGTCCAAAATGATCTAATTACGCGCATTCAAGATGCCGTTCATATGAGAATGTTAGCAGATGTTCCACTTGGAGCATTCCTATCAGGTGGCGTCGATTCAAGCGCTATTGTCGCTTTGATGGCAGGGCTACAAGATCAACCCGTCAACACTTGTTCAATAGGATTCAACGAGCAAGCCTACGATGAGAGTGAGTATGCCACTCGTATTGCAGAACGCTATCGCACCAATCACTCATCAAAAATCGTCTCTTCACAAGAATATGATTTGATTGACCAACTTACAGACATCTACGATGAGCCCTTTGCCGACAGCTCTGCGCTGCCCACTTACAGAGTATGTCAACTCGCTCGAGGCTCCGTAAAAGTTGCGTTATCTGGAGATGGGGGCGATGAAGTGTTCGCCGGGTACAGGCGGCACCGTTTGCAGTTAGCAGAATCTACCCTACGTAACAAACTCCCCTATGCCTTTCGCAAACCTGTGTTTGGTACTTTAGGTAAGGTCTATCCTAAAGCCGACTGGGCACCTCAACGCTTTAGAGCCAAAACCACTTTTCAATCACTCGCGATGAACGCGGTTGATGCCTATGGCAACACAATGTCTCGCTTAAGAACAGAACAGCGACACAAGCTCTTCGACTCGCGTTATTTAACTTCACTGAACGGCTACTCAGGGCTAGACATCATCAAACAACATGCGATGAATGCCCCAACCGATGATCCACTTAAATTTATTCAATATTTGGATTTTAAAACTTGGTTGCCCGGAGGTATTTTGACCAAAATGGATCGTGCCAGTATGGCTAATTCATTAGAAGTACGAGCACCACTGCTCGACCACAAACTTATCGAATGGGCATTTGCGATAAAAAGTGCAGATAATATACGAAACAATCAAGGTAAGTTCGCTTTCAAAAAAGCATTAGAACCTTTTGTTGATAAAGACATTCTTTATCGCCCTAAAATGGGGTTCAGTATTCCGATTGCTGAGTGGTTTAGAGGGCCTCTTAAACAAAAACTGGAGGAAAGCGTGCTTTCTCAGGCAATGTTTGATAGTGGTTATTTTGACACAAAGAGTTTAACAACCTTAGTCAATGAGCATACGAGTGGTAAAAGCGACCATGGTGACTCACTTTGGAGTCTGCTCATGCTTTCTCAGTTTCTCAACAGACAATAGGTAGCAACTTTATGAGAATTTTAACTGTGTCTACCTTGTTTCCTTACGCCAACAATCCTAAACACGGAATTTTTATTGAGACACGCCTGCGACATTTAATGCAACATTACCCAAATGTGGAAGCGAAAGTTATTGCTCCAATTCCCTACTTTCCGTTCACTCATAAAATGTTTGGAAGTTATAGTGAATATGCTAGAGCTCCATCATTTGAGGTTCGTCATGGTATTGAAGTTTATCACCCTCATTATCTTGTTGTTCCTAAAGTAGGGATGACGCTAGCGCCAATAACACTTGCTAAAGCCATCTATAAACAAGCAAAAAAACTCATCGCCAGCGGGTATGACTTTGATTTAATTGATGGACACTATTTCTATCCGGATGGGGTAGCTATTGAAATGGTGGCAAAAAAATTAGGCAAACCATTTACGGTGACGGCAAGAGGAACCGACATTAATTTGATCCCACAGTTCAACAGACCTAAGAAACAAATCCAACATGTTCTGCAAACGAGCAACCACAATATGGCCGTTTGTGAAGCATTGAGGCAAGAGATGATCGCGATGGGCGCATCGCCAAGTCAGGTAAGTACTTTACGAAACGGAGTTGACCTAGAACTTTTTCCATTTTCTGATACTAACAGACAAACCGAACTTAGGAAGCAACTTGGCTTGCCACTTGACCGAACATTGGTGATTTCAGCAGGTCATTTAATCGAGCGTAAAGGACATCACCTCGTCATTGAAGCCATATCAGGGCTTCCCAACACCACTTTGATTATTGTGGGTGATGGACCTGAAAGAAAGTCGCTGGAAAGTTTATCCTCTGAGCTCAATGTAACTAACAATGTCCGATTTATTGGCAGCGTGAGTCAATCTGAGCTTGCGATGTACTACGGGGCAAGCGATCTGCTAGTGCTCGCTTCTAGCAGAGAAGGATGGGCAAATGTGTTGCTTGAATCTATGGCATGTGGCACACCAGTTGTCGCAACTGACATTTGGGGAACGCCAGAAGTTGTTCAAAATAGCGATGTTGGTTGCCTGGTGCAACGGACGGCAGAATCCATTCGTCAAGGTATTCTCCAGTTGCTAGAAAAGCATACTGACCGGGAAGAAATTCGTTCCTACGCGGAAAACTTCAAATGGAATGCGACTTCTGAGGCGCAATATAAAATTTTTAACCAGATACTTAACACAGAGCGATGCACAGTGATGAATCAAATCGATAGTTTAAGTTAGATGTCGATCGTCTCATTTACCTACAAGTATCAGTTTCGATTTCAAAACATAAGTAAGAACACACAAAAATGAAAATACTTTATCATCATAGAATTGCTTCAAAAGATGGCCAATATGTTCACATAGAAGAGATCTTAAAAGCATTGAATGCGTTAGGACATGAAGTGATAGTTGTTGCTCCTGAACAAACACAGCAAGCAAAATTTGGTAGTGACGGTGGGTTGGTTTCCAAAATTCGCGCAACCCTGCCTAAACCCATATCTGAACTGCTCGAGTTTGCTTATAGCTTTATTGCATTTTACAAACTGTGTAGAGCCATTGTTATACATAAGCCAGACGCTATCTATGAACGCTACAACTTATTCTTACCCGCAGGTGTCTGGGCGAAGAAACTGTTCAAACTTAAGCTGTTATTGGAAGTAAACTCCCCCCTGTTTAATGAACGTCAGCAATACGGCGGGCTGAGTTTAGAACGCCTAGCCAAATGGACGGAGCACTATACTTGGAAGAATGCAGACCAAGTTCTACCCGTCACAAAAGTTTTGGCGAGCTATATTATTCAGACGGGAGTACCCGAAGAAAACATTACTGTCATACCTAATGGTATCGACCCGCTACGCTTCTCTCCTTCCGTTACAGGAAATCGTGATGAACCTTTTAAGAACAAAACCGTTGTTGGATTTGTCGGTTTCTGCCGAGAGTGGCATAGATTAGATGAAATAATGTCACTCATTGCCAAAGAGCAAAACAGTGACATCGTTTTCCTTATCGTTGGTGATGGTCCTGTAATTAAAGAGCTAACTGCGTTGGCGAAGAGACTAAATATGGAAGACAGAGTCATAATCACAGGTCTGGTAGAGCGACAAGACATGCCTCACTGGTTGGATCAAATCGATATAGCTGTTCAACCCGCAGTGACTCCTTGGGCTTCACCACTCAAGCTGATTGAGTACATGGCAAAAGGTAAGGCTATCATCGCTCCGGATACGGATAACATAAAAGAACTATTACAGCATAATAAAAATGCGCTCCTGTTTGATCCAGAAGATAGATCAAAAATACTTGAATGCTTAACTCTACTAATTCGTGATCCGCATCTGATGAGTACAATTCAGTCTGGTTCAGCACAAACAATCAAAACAAAAAACCTAACATGGAAGTTCAATGCTGAAAGAATTGTTTCTCTATTCGCGCAATAAACGCCAAACCTAGCGCAGTTGTTTGTGCAGCAGCCTAGACGCAATAATGTCAAAGAGACAATGCTGACTGAACCATCTGATTTTACAGCGTTCGACATGCCACGCATTGTCAGGCATCGCATTAATACCGTTACGTTTTAACTTAGGAACAATATCATTTTGCTGGAAATAGCGTTTTGAATACCTAACTCTTCTGCGTAGATATAAGCGAAGGTCTTTAAGACTCCATGGGTTTAGTGGCTCATAAATGAAAACTGCAGACTCACAAACACCTATTCTTTCCTTCGGAATGTCACTACCGCTGCAAAGACTCGTCGCAGACAAATAGCCTAGCATACTGTCATCACCAATTAACCCAACAGGTAAACGAACTTGCTTGTCTTGGATTGCAGCCATAAATTTCGGAGAAAGAAGGTATAAGTTGCCTGTAAACTGATGCTCTTTGAGTAGAATCTTTCTCCAGGCTTTACTACTTCTACCGAGCTCACAAGGAAAACTAGACACAGAATTATACTGGTCGTGTACTTTATGATAGTCCACAATATTGGCCACAGCTCGCTTAGCAAATGTCAGATCTCCATCAGCAAATACAGCAATTGCCCCTAATTGATAATACTCATAGACAAATGTGTTCCATGCGTTTGATTTGTCACCCAATGGTATCTTTACTGGAACAATAAAGGGATACTGTTTGGCTAGCTGTTCCACCCGGCTGAACGTATTATCCTTGCATCCATTAATCATCACATAAATGTCTACTTGATAATCATCACAGCTTTCAATCAAGCTTTTAAGATTAGTTTCTATATCTGATTCCAAGTTATAAGCAAACACACAAACTTGTATTCTCTCTTCCATAAAACTGTTCCTACATACCTTTGATGTCTGACACATCTCATTCGACACTATACCGCGACAGCATGAGCTCTTTTATCTTCTTTACATCTTTGCGCTAGACAAATCACTACGGCCAATATTGCGTAATATAACTCAAGATAAGCGAGTGACAGTGCTGCACCGGAAACACAATAAGCGAGTAATGAAACTTTAACCATTTTACTCAATCGATAACGCCAATCGTCCACACCAATCTGTTTCCGATAGTATTTTTCAATGGATGTCAGTTTTATAAAGCTAAGCAAAATAATAGATATAAATAGGAAAAAACCGGCAAAGCCATGATCACCAAGAACTTGGAAATAGATACTATGTGCTGCCCACCCTCTTTCACTAACGGGAGGCGTCGAAATAAAATCAAGTTTATCGATGTTTATGGCCAAACTACGCCAGATATAACCATACTGACAAGATTTAAAGCCACCACCGGTCATAGGCCGATCCAATGCCATTAAAGTATGTATCTTCCATGAGTTAACCCGAGTCATAAACGAGCCATCTTCTGAGGCCGTTTCAATGGTATCCATTCTGTTGTACCAACGCTCTGGCAAGTAGGTATAGGCGATTGAGCTAATAATCATCAGAACAAAAAGCAGACGAATTTTATGCTTACTCTTTAGCCAAAAATATCCACCTACGAAAACTAATCCAATCATCCCCCCGCGAGAATATGTCCCCAAAATTGCGATAACACAAACTACCAGCATAACTTTTAAGCCATAAACGATGACTTTCTCTTTTGTGACAGATGTTAGGTAAGCAATCATTGGTAAAGTCATACACAAAGCTAACGCCATGTGATTGTTGTCAGACAAAATATGACCATCAGGCCCTTTAATTTTATGTCCTCCAGCTGAAGCAATAAATTTTAATCCCTCAACAAATCCCATAAACCCTATAGACAGTACAATTGCCCAAACATACAAATTAAAGTGATATTGCTTTCTAATAATCAAACAAGAAAATATCAGTAATATTATAACTTTAAGGAAATTTTCCCACTCTCTCCAAACCAAAGCAGGAATGGCCACTGTAGTCGCACTGGTCAACGTTGTGTGGAGAAAGAAAAGAATAACTATCATAAACAAAACGTCAAAATGAAACTTTTCTTTACTACGACTAATAATGAATCCCAAGATCGTCACAACGGCAAAAATACTGTTATAACTGACAGAACTAGCAAAACCGTATAACCAATGGACAGGAACAAATAATCCGCTCCATAACCAAACCGAAACACCGATAAAGGGACGTTTAGCGGCGAAGTAAAATAAAATTAATGCACAGACAGCAAATACCAAATCACGCATTTACTCATCCTTTTCCATATCGGTTTTTAGCGCCTGATTTGCCAAATAAATAAATAGAAACAAACACCCCAAAAATAATATGCCTTCAAACATACACTAGTCCTTACTGTATAGCTGGCTGTAGGAAGCGACCATTTGCTTTTGGCTAAACTTTTGCACCACTCGCTTGCGAGCTTGCCGCCCTAACGTTGTCCTATAATCAGATCGCTCATACAAAATTAACATCGAATGAACATATCCCTCGAGATCATCAGCAACGACAGATAAACCCGTCTCCCCTTCAGAAATGACCTCATTGATTCCTCCAACTCTAGTAACCAAATGAGGGACTTCCATCGACATCGATTCCAATAGCGTCATTGGTATCCCTTCAGCAATAGAAGACATAAGAAATACGTCAAACCAACGATAAAACTGTTTAACATTTGTTTGAGAGCCAACAAAAACGACTCGAGACATCAACTCTTCGTTGTCAAAAACATATTGATTTAATTTGTCTCTATCCGGCCCATCGCCAACAACGACCAAAATACTATTATGTGCAAAGTCTTCTGAGCGCTGACAAGCAACTAAGAAAGCTTTAAGAAAAAAACACTGATTTTTAATTGCATGCAATCTCGCAACATGACCAAAAACCAACTTATCTGAATAAGGGCTAGGTAGAAGAGATTCACTAAACCCTGTATTGAAGAACTCAGTATCAACACCATTAACGACGAGGGCTAACTTTTTCCTAGGGATCAACACATCATGTGCTAACCATTGTTCTAAATCCTCAGATACCGTAACAACTTTATGAATCGCTAAACTGCATAATCTTCTTAGCCATTGATATTTTTTTACCGCCCCTTTTGGATCATAACTGTCACGCCCATGTTCTGCATGTATCCTCTTAGGAACTTTAGCCAACAACCCTATCCACTGATATTCAATAGTTCCCAAGTTATAACTATGTAATACATCGGGTTGTAAATCTCTAAGCAACGAATAGAGTTTTTTATATATAGAAAAATCATTACCAGACTTCTTATTCAGTGAATAGTGACTAATAGAATCGTTCAACTCATTAATAAACTGACCAGTGTCGGTTAATGATATTATCGTATGATGGAAAATCTCATTATTGAGATGATTAATGCAATTAACGATAATTCGTTCCAATCCACCGACATCAAAGCTATAGACTAGATGACAAATGTGTATTTTTTTTGTTTGCATATCATCCCATTAACTTAAATAAAAACTTAAAAAATACAGTAGCGTTTTTTATCTTTTGTTTCTACTTTAAATTAATGAATATTTCGAAACTAAAAAATTAGGCATTCGCGACTTACTCAAGTTTATTGATAAATAAGATTCGAAACTAAGTGACTGAATAACCAGAGCATAAGGAAGGCTTTATATCATGATCGTTCGTTCTCGCTCCCCACTTCGATTAGGACTAGCCGGCGGAGGTACCGATTTATCCCCTTACTGCGACACATTTGGTGGTTGTGTACTAAACGCAACCATTAATATGTACGCATACTGTACGATTGAACTTGTTGATTCCCATGATGGCATCACTTTTGTTGCTCAAGATATAAATAAGGAGTTCCACTCTCCTTTAGCCGCTGTACTCGATGCTAGTGGCGATTTAATTCTTCATAAAGCTGTCTATAACCGTATCGTGCGCGAATATAACAACGGTGTAGCCCTACCTATTAAAGTGTATACGTATTCGGACGCGCCTCCGGGTAGTGGGTTAGGTTCTTCATCAACGATGGTGGTAACCATCATAAGCGCGTATCAAGAGTTATTGCAGTTACCTTTGAGTGAATATGATATTGCACGGATGGCCTATGAGATTGAACGAATAGATTGCAAGTTAGCCGGTGGTAAGCAAGATCAGTATGCGACTACTTTTGGTGGCTTTAACTTTATGGAGTTTTACGAACAAGGAAGAGTGATCGTCAATCCTTTAAGAATCAAACAAAGTATCATCAACGAGTTAGAGAGTCAGTTAGTACTATTTTTTACCGGGGTATCACGATCATCAGCGAAGATTATTGATGACCAAGTTAAAAGTACTTCTTCCGATGACAGTAAAGCTCTCGATGCGATGCATGAAGTTAAAAAACTTTCCTATGATATGAAAGAATGTTTATTACGATCGAATATTGATGGCATGTCAGAACTGTTTAAAGACGCTTGGATAGCGAAAAAGTCGACGTCTAACTCAATATCAACAAAGCATATTGAGACAATAGCCGACAAGGTTATAAGTGCGGGAGCCAAATCTCTAAAGATTAGTGGCGCCGGTGGGGGTGGCTTCATGATGCTATTTGTTAACCCAATTCATCGTGTCCAAGTTGAACGCCTTCTCCATGAGTTAGATGGCAAAGTTCAGCCGTTTCGTTTCACTCAACAAGGAACTCAATCATGGCGAGTCTAGATTTCTTTCAAAAACATATTGAGAGCTCTATAGCAGTAAAACAAGCCCTTCTAAACGACGTTTCAGCCATGTCTAAATTAGTCGAAGCCAGCGAAACATGTTTAGAAGCCTACAAACGCGGTAACAAAATCATACTTGCAGGTAATGGAGGCAGTGCTGCCGACTCACAGCATATTGCAGCAGAATTTGTCAGCCGATTTGAGTTTGACCGACCTGGATTACCCGCTCTAGCTTTAACGACTGATACTTCTATTCTGACTGCCATTGGCAATGATTATGGGTTTGAAAAGCTATTTGCTCGGCAAGTACAAGCTAATGGCCAACCAGGTGATGTATTTATTGGCATTAGTACCTCTGGAAACTCCGCTAATATTTTATTAGCATTGACGGAAGCCAAACAAAAAGGCCTAACAACAATAGGCTTAGCCGGCTCTGGAGGCGATATACCCCAATACTGTGATATTTGTATTCAAGTCCCATCAACACATACACCCAGAATACAGGAATCACACATTTTAATTGGTCACATGATTTGTTCATATGTAGAAAAGGAATATTTTAGTGGTTAAGCCAGAAAACGTCACGGCAATAATACTATGTGGTGGCTTAGGCACACGATTGCATTCTGTCACAAACGATAACGTACCAAAACCTATGGTAAATATTGCGGGTAGACCATTTTTAGAATACCTACTTGACTATCTTTTAGAGCAAGGAATAAAAAAAGCGATTTTGGCTGTTTCACATCAAAGTGACATGATCATTAGACACTTTGGTGATAAGTATAGACAGTTAACCATTGGATATTCTATTGAAAATCAACCATTAGGGACAGGAGGTGCTATCAAGTTAGCTTTACAACAAATACAGGATACTAAAGATAACTCTAGTTTAGTTTTAGTGCTAAATGGGGATACATTTTCTGAGTTTAATACTACCAGTATGATTAATACCTTTATTGAGACTCAGAGTACTCTAGTGATGGGGCTAAAGCCGTTAGATAATACAGATCGTTACGGACGAGTTAAAACCGATAGAAATGGTAAGATAATAGACTTTGAAGAAAAGAAAAGTGCAACATCGGGAAATATAAATGTAGGTGTTTATATCACATCTAAAAATATATTATCTCAGTTCCCTAATAGCGAAAATTTTTCGTTTGAAAAAGACTTTCTTGAAAAAAACACTAGAGCAATAAATATACATTCAAACCTAGTCAATGGATACTTTATTGATATTGGAATTCCTGAGGACTACTACAGGGCAAACCATTATTTTAAACAAGCAGAAATTAGTATTGAATAACTCATAGTAGTATCCCCATCACATAGGGATGGGGATGAAAAGAATTGCTACAGGATAAATTAACGACTAATTTATCCTGTTTAATTTATGAGTTAAAAATTAAATCAGACATTTTCATGTTATTAGACTTTACTTTACTGATTAAGTTTTCCGCATTATCTCTAAGTGCTTCAATCTCTACTTTTTCATTAGCAATAGCTTCGACTATATCAGGAAATGAGTAACACTTATTAAATGGATAAATTGACCATGTTTTTAAGAAGTTATCTAACTTAGTCAATTTCTTGTTCAGTCCATAATGTGGGATACCATATGCCATCGCAGTTATTACACCATGTAAGCTAGTACCAATAAAAAGTTTCGAAGATTTAATTACGTATAAAATTTCCCAAACACTTAAATCATACAAAATATCGTGTTTCACTCTCAATCTATGATTAATTTTTCTTAACAATTCATAGTCATCGTGGCCTGATGCATAACCTATTGGCAACAATATTACTTTCAAATTCGAATAACTTGCGATGGAATCAAGGTATCGGCATATATCATTGACAGACTCACGAACTTTATTTGGTGAAACTTGAAATACCAGAAAATCACTTTCACAACAAATTTTAACGTTCTCGTTTACATGCTGCTCTAGGAAACTATCGTTAACTAGATCAGGCAACATCAAAACAGAGTCCGGACTTACGGTTGAGTTAACATATTGGGACAAATTATCATCAGTACGATAATCCCTTACAGAAATATACTTAGCACCTTGCAGTCTTCTACCGACTGTCGTCTGATCTTTATCATTAAGGTGCCTTACGCCTCCACCAACAGTATTATAATAAATACTTATATCATTCTTAAACTCAGACTTACACGGTATATAAGGAAACTCCCAAGGTGTCCCATAGTATTTGTTAGATATACGCTCAAAAACTGAGTTCATCCTCTTACTAAGAAGCCTCAGTATGCGAAACTTAACATCATATTTATGCATGTGCAGATACAAACCAGAATTTCTGGCACATAACACTTCCCCGCCTACGACTATTACTACAGAGTCAGGAGCTAAGTCATCTACCATAGATTCAATAGATTCAGTTTTTCTACATTTGTAATGTGACAGATCTGAATTACTTATAGATGCATACCGAATTCGCCAATTCGACAATTTTTGCTTACAGTATTTTTCAAAATACATCTCCATTACAATAGGCATCAAATTATCACCATAGTTATAACGGTCAAATGCTCCATATAACACTAAATCTCTCATCTACTTTTAATTTCCTTGATAACTATACTGAGCTATAAGTTTAAATACTGACAAAGTTAGTCTCTATCACATTCCAGTCATGACTTATAACTGAATCTAACTTGACATCAACTCTCTAAAATTAATTCCTACTTTTTCACAAGCTAACTCTACCCCGGATTGTGAATCTAACTGTTCTTGTAGATTCCGACCAATATCATGTTGCTTACGTACAAATAAATTGGGGTGTGATGTTGGTGAGAAGTGTCCTTTCTCGACATACTCTAAAGGAATATATTTAAGATCGCCTTTATACTTATCTTTCCAATACTTAATTCCAGCGCCGTGATCCCAGTTAACTTTTTCTTTGCGGAACATCGCTTCTGCTTCGGACTGACAGTTTATATGTGCATGTATGTTACTCCACCAACCCGCTCCTACCTCAAATTGGTGCTTTGACGCAGACCTAGTGGTGCAGCCAACCAACTCCCACGCTCGTTGTGGTTTTCGCCAAAAACGTTTTCTATGCCAGTGCTTCACCGCACACGTTTGCCCGTCTTCAAGTTGGTCAAACATTTGAGCTAGCCTTATCATCTTTTCGTCCGGCAGAAGCAAATCAGAATGCCAAAATGCTAACTTATCGATAAATAGAAACACAAATTCCAACACAAATATGGGGTGTAAGAAAGGAAGCTTCAGAGATTTATTAAAATCATAGAAAATAGCATTTTTTGATAGACTACTCGGCTTTCCGATACGTGGGTCACAACCTACTAATGGTGTCCAACCAGCACGTTCGATCATTTTTTGTTGCACAACACACCAGTCATCATGCGCGTTCCAAACTAGCCAAGCTTTATCTAATCCATCTAAATCTTTTTGCCATTGCTCTGCTGCTTTAAAAAGATTTTCAATATCGTAATCAATACGATGAAATGCTGGCCAGCCTCCTCGTCCGAAAAGAAACTGAGCACGCTCATCTGACATTTCAATATCACCTTTAACTCCCTTAACCATCTTCACTCCTTGACTTTTACTTTTGACTATTAGGTAGGGCTAAACATTTCTTAACATTTGATCGATATTTACTAATAGTATAATACCTAGAATACTATGTACTTAATTATTTATAGCTTTTGCTTCTATAATGCTTTCCTCTTATAAATGCGACGATATACCACTTTAAATGAAGATCATCTTCAATATTAAGAATTCTCTTAACAGAATATTTTAATATTGAAGTAATAACCGATCGCCAAGCAAATAAAAATGGTCGATAATACCGAGTTAATAAAGCATGAGCATTGGCTCGCTCAATAACTCGAAATCTTGTCATCTGTTCCGATTCATTTTCAAGCCGAGAAAGAGAGTGCGTTAAAGGAGGCAGTATCTTAAATTTATGAGCTAGATTCATATGATTAATTCGATGAAAGAAACTAGCATCTACTCCATAAAGAATAAACCTTTCATCAAATACTTTTCCAAATTGGCTTTGTACTTGCTTTGCAAAACCAGAACCAATAACGAGACCGCTCGCAATCGAAGTGATTTTTTCAGCGTCTTCAATTAAACACGTAGGCGGCCCTTTATATATTTTTCCATTAATGACAGGTTCAACTCGCAATTCCCCATGATATATGATTGGAGTGGCCGATTCATCAATTTCAACAACATCAATTGAACTCAAATATTCCCTATTTAAAACAGTATCATCATCAAGTATCACATATCTTTTGGCTCGGAATCTTGCAATAAACTTGTTGTAAATATCTGCAAGACCTATATTATCTAAAGTTTCAATAACCTCTACAGAGTAGTATTCTGAAAGTTTTTCTTTACAACTATCAACATCTATATGATTGGGTCCATTGTTCCAAATAATAACAACTGAGTTATGATTTGAGCAATCGATTGAAATTAGAGACAAAAATGTCTTACTCTGCAAAACCTCTTTATTGTATATCAAAATCAAGTAAGCATTATCGTACATAGTAATCCCTTTATTTAAGCTCAATACGGTTAACTTCCTTTTTAATTTATTGACTTTTTGAATTTAATATAATTATAGACTGATCCGACAAAGTTTTTATATAAAAAATCGTACTCAGACACTAATTTTCGTGTTATCCTCAAAAGAATAATTGTAAAAACCAGGTACACAACAGCGCCTTCCAAAACATTTAAAACTAAATATGTAATAGGGCTACTTTTATCCAAAAAAATATTTAGATAATTCAATACTAACAACATAATACCCGAAGAAATCAATGGTAACGATAAAATAACAATTAGTTTTAATAGCCGAATGGGGATAATACGCTGCAAAACAAAAATAAGCACAGTCAACATGACAAAAGGAATTAGATGCCTATAAAATGCAAAGTCTAAAAGAGACATTTTTGACAAGTTGAATATGACTAATAGGAAACATAACGATGTAATCATCTCATAGACAAACTGACGTTTGACTCTGCCTGTTAAAGTAAACACACTTGTCAATACTCTGATTATCATCCCAGCAAATGTCATTGGTAGGAATAAATTGAAAAGAGGAACTGCATCATCCCATTTAGAACCAAAAACTGTCGGCACGATAACGTCGGATAAAAACACCCCACCAAATACTACAGGCAAATATAATGTCGAAAGGATTAATAATGACTTATATACCTTATCAACTAACATTTCCTTATCTTCCACATAGTTTGATAAGCTAGGATAAATTAACTTACTAACTGGCGTTATTAATAGGTTAGATACTGTTGATGCAATTTCCATAGAAAAGTTATAAACACCCAAATCTGCTACAGAGTTATTTTTGCTTACTACAATTTTATCAAATGCTGTTTTTATATATCCAACGATACCCTTCAAAATCACCCATTTAGAAAACCCCCACTGTAATCCAATATTATTAGTCACAAATCTTAGCTTATGGTCGTAGGCAATATGAGTAAGTAAAGTATGAATAAAATAAAATAATACTTCCGCGATAATAACAGCCCAATAAGATTGGTAATAAATAGCAAGGCATATCGATACAGTACTAGATATTGTTCTGGCAATCGCTTGCAAACTAGAAATTTTGCTATAATTTAGATTTTTAGATTCTATTATTTCACCTAGATTATAGACACTTTGAAAAACGGCCGACAAAGACACAACTTTAAGTATCAAACCTAATTCAGGTATCTGCATAAAATTTGCAGCATAATCTGAAGTAGAAAATATTAATAAAGCCATCGCGTTTCTTGAAAAAAAATGTATTGTCCAAGCCGTATTTATATCATCTGACGTTATTTTATTCTTTCTAAGAACATACTCGTTCACACCAGTGCTCGAAATTGCATTAAAAAAGTTTTTAATTACGAAGCATCCAGCTAAAATACCAAAATCCTCTTTAGACAAATTCCTTGCTAATACAACTACAGTAAGTAAAGACAATATTCTTGAATACCATGAAAATATAAGTACCCAAAACGATGCTTTCATAACAGCTTTCATTTTGCTACTCATTAGCGCACCAAAATTTTTTTAATAAATTCACGCACAAAAACCTTAATCATCACAATCTCATAAATAATAATTTTAACTTAACATTAAAATAGTAAATAATATTTTTAAACGTACACCCTTGCCATCCAAGTAATTGTTTCGCCATAGATAAAGCTAATAGTTTTTGACCATCACTAAGCGATTTTTCTATCACTTCTTTTATTGCATAGCTTCCATGTTTAAAAGAGAAGTCAACAAGATTTTTGTTGCCACCACTATGAAGTATCAAATTATTAAATATATAAATTCTGTTTTTTTGTTTATGTAACCAACTCATTTTCGTCGTTAGGTTAGAATTTAGATTTTGTTCAGGTATAAAATGACGACTTACAATTTTATCCCAGTAAACTAATGTACTAACTTTAGCACTCAGCCTATGAAATAATTCAAAGTCTTCTTCGTAATCAATAAACTTACAAAATCCATTATGTTCTAAAAACAACTCTCTACTATAAATAGTTGAGTTTAAGTGAGGAAAGCCACCATTTTGATAAAAATGGCTGGCAGGAATATTAAAAAAACCATCGAAATCATCAACTTTAGGTGAATTGGTTAACTTTTCTCTATTAAACCAACTTTTCTTCACCAATGTCCCATCAAAAGAAACCGCTTGTTGATCAGAAAATATAACTTGCTGATGATGAACGGCTAAAAACTCTGATACTGTTTGTAGGTAGTTAACGTTAATCCATTCGTCGTCGTCGTCGCAAAAGGCGATATACTCATTGCTGGCTATTCTTACCGCAATGTTTCTCGCAATAGACGGTCCAAAACCAATTTCGTAATCATTATTTAAATCTATGTAAGTAATTTTATTTTTTAAATCATAAAACAACTCGTCGTACTCAGCCTTGGATTCAAACGATGAACCGTTATTAACAACGATTATTTCAATAGCATCATAAGATTGATTAAGTACACTTTTTACCGCTCGTAAGGCCAACTGAGGTCTGTTACAAGTAGGGATTACAACTGAAAAGCCAACTCTTCGCATAGTTTTACCTAATTACTATCTGACTCTTTATCTGAAAAGAACCTTTCTTGCAGCCATCCACAATGTCGTTCAATTCGGCTTGAGATAAATGCATGCGGAATCTCATCAAACAGGCTTTCACTGACATTCATTTTATTAGTATGTACCGCTTTAATGTCTACGGTTTCTAATCCTATAAAATCATTCATTTCGTGAATTTTGTTAGAAATGTCTCCTGTCTTAACCACTAACATTTTCGATTCTGGTATTGCGTCAAAAATAATTTTATATTGCTCAGAATACTGCTTTAAATATGCATCGATGGAATAAAGGCCATTGTTCTCCAACGCTTTTTCTTCTGGCGCGTAACCGTCATGGTGTTTCGACCAGATAAAGTCTCTATATTTTTGCCATTCTTGCGGGCTACGATTCTGGTGAAAATTTAATCGAGATCTCAACCAAGAATGTGCGTCTCGAACTGTCACGATATATTTTGAGTTCGGGAATAGTTCGACAAGTGTAGATGACAAATACCCCAATGGATGTGAAGACTCTAACTCCAAATTAAGACGTCGATCTCTGTGTTTGCACTCAGTAGCTAAACTGTTCGGAGAGATATCACCCTCAAGATAGCGTAGAACCAAATCTGTTGTTTCATTCACATCAGGCTCATGGGCAGTACGCAAACACCCGTTATACATTTGTGCTATCGAAGTGGTTCCAGTCTTAGCTGCGCCTATACAATAAATATGCGCTTTTCTACTCCTAAATTGTCCAAGGTAGTTCTTTAACTGCATTGTCTACATTCCTTTTGCCAACTATCTTTAATTTGATGCAATTTAGTGAATAATTGATCCTGTTTACTCGCCAAAATCTTATCGCTACTGAGATAAAATGAGTTTGTTTTACTCAGCTTAGCAAGCTTACTTTTTAAAGATTGCGTTTTAATTTTATCTACTATTTTTGATTTTAAACTCGAGTCAATCGTTCCCCAATAAGCGGGGACTTTAGTGAGTTGCGTATCAATACTTAGTGAGCTAAACCAATCATGCCACTTAAACGGTAGAATCTCATTTGAGGTAATGATGGGCAGCCAGGGGGTTCGGTATGAATCAGCGATAATCGCACCATGCATCGCTGATGTGATCAGTTTTTCACTTGCCGCGATCTGCTGCAGGATATGGTTTTCTTCATCTGAAGGAGAAATGTAATTCCACCCCATACTTTCTATAAACGAACGATACCTTACGGAATCTATTCCTATATGAGGCATAAAAGATATGGGTATAGTTTTGCCACAGGCTTGGGGCCTTAACTGACTAATCAGTATACCTGGGTCTGAAATAGCATATTGTTTATCAATCTTTAAAGCTCGTGCACTTAGATAACCGCGCACGAAGTGGATCTTCCAGTTTTTTGTGATAAGTTCATTACTCTGCCCATACCCCACACCACTGCCTAAAATATGTAAGATTGAAGCAGTAGGTAATTTGCTATTCAGAACGGTTCCTATGCCAACTAATAGCTGATCGTCAGGCATTAATGTAATGAGGTCTCTGCCTAACATTTCTTCCCAAAACCACAAATTGAACTCATCACCAATATTTTTCCTTTGGCATGTATGTACATGGATTTTCATAACTCAATATCTCGATCAGTAGCTAAAAGACTTTGTGGCAGGATTAAGTCCGCACTATGACTTTGTCTAATCCATTCAATGTACTTTTTTAGTTCATTTCCCAACAGTTCTGCCTCTTGAACCGACGTTGTATAGGGCGTCAACGAAGGTTTAACACTTGGTGAATGAAACGACATGACAAATTCTTGTTGGCCAATTTCTAACTGTACTTCAGTTAGCCTTTTCATTTGTTCAAATGTGAAACCTTCCGGCGATAGACGATAGCGTCTGATACGTAGAACTTTACCTAACTGGCGAGCCAAGATATTGGACTGTATTTGAGTAAACAGCTTAGGTTTAGTGTTTAGATATCGATCTAACCAAGAAAACGTCGAAAGTATAGAACTAGTATGCGGTAGATAGGTAATTTGGTTGTCGCTAAAACGTTTGTTCGTATAGTGACTAAAGTCAGGCCCTTGTTGATGAGTAAAATCGCAGTACGCGCTGATACTTAGATCTAAGGTATAGCCCAGTTCAGCTAATATCTGTTGAGTATGTTTACCAATACCATAACGTCCAGCAAGATACGTTTTTGGGCGCGTACCCGTTATTGTCTCAATCGTGTCAGTTAACACTTTCAATTTTTCAAACTCTAAATCTCTTGGCAAATTGCCAGGGTAAGAAGTGTCATCAGAGACTTTATCAAGATTATTTTCAAAAGGCGGGCTGACCCAGGGGTGTAGGTGTGTAGCAAACTCAATTCGCGTTCCAGAATCTGATTTATAATAATCTACCACTTTTCTACCACCGTCACTGGTGACAAAAGGATAATCCATCGCTAAGGTTACTTTGCCATTAAGACGTAGAACCTCATCAACGAGTTCAATAAGAGCGTCTGTATGTGTCACCTGAGTATTCGAACGATAAAAACCAGCGTCCCAATCAAACTCTTCTTCTGCATGAATCACAACCGCCAATTTTACCCCTGACACAGTTCTACCTCCCTGACGATATCAAACAACCCGTGAACAGCATTACTTATCTGCTGATAACACACTGCAACATCAGCAACACTTTGACCATATGGATCGCTGATTTCGTGCATTAATGGGAATGATTGACCTAATAAATCCGCGGCACAGAACATATGATTGAGATGATAATAGGACTGCAATTTTTCTTGATTGCGTTCATCAAAATAAATCACAATATCTGACTCATTAATATCGTTCTGTGTTAACCATTTTGATTTGTGATTAGATAAATCGTAGTTGAGTTCTTTAGCGGCTTTCATCGCATTGTCTGGGCTTTGTCGTTGTTCGTGTAGATGAAATCCAAATGAATCACATTGGTTGCCACTCTCTTCAGAAAGCAAGCTTTTCAAACAAATCTCGGCAAACGGACTACGCATAATATTACCGTAGCAAATAAAAAGAATTCGCCGATTATTATTAATCTTGAGTAATTTTCGTACTTGATTACGAGTTTCAATTCGACGAATAAATAATCGTAGTCGATTTCTCTTTAAAATGGCGCCTGAAAATGTTCTTGCTAGCATTTTGACTTCACCCCAAAATGGCCCTAAATCGCTTCTACTAAAGCTATCTATCGTTTCAAAAGGGGTAACCAACTTAGTTATCGCGAATAATCGAAAGATTCCCTTCGCTCTCGCTTTAATAAAGCTTCCTCCCTCTCGAGCTAACTCCAGCTCCCGCTTTATTTCATAAAGATCCGCAACTAGAGCTCTGGCAGTAACATGTTGTCGATAGTTCAAAATAGGCGTTTCAGGCAAACATCCTGAGAGCAAGTAATCAGCATACATCCTCGGGAAATCCACCCCCGCAAAAACAGCCAATGGAAGTGACCCCCAAAAGCGAGCGTTCACTTCAACCAATATCCAATTACCATCATCCGGATTACGTCTGAACTCAAACATAGCCACACCGGTATAGTTCGTAGCGTGGCAAATGTCTTGAGTCGCTTTCAGTAATTCTTCATCCAGCTCAATACTTACACGATAAGAGCTGCCCCCTCCACTACTCGGCTCTGCTACTCGCTTATGAGCAAATGCTGCATGAACTTCACCATCAACGGAAAACACAGATACACCTTCACCTTTACCAGAAAAGAACGCTTCTATGAGGTAAGGCTGAGCAGCTAAACTTTGCTCGCGATATTGTTCATAGTCTTCTTCACAGTGAACAATGGTTACCTTTTGCCTTTGAGACAGGTTTGTTTCTTCAAATGATTGCAACGGCTTAATGACAAATTGAGAGCCAAACAGTTGGTACAACTCCGAATAAGAATTTCTACGCAGATCAACAATTTCCCCCTTAGCTACGGGCACATAACAAGAAATGGCTGCTTGCTTGGTCTTCCATTTATCAAACAAAACGTCTAAACCTTGTTGGTTGGCGATTGCAAGCTGAGTATGAACAGGTAAACGATGCCTCGCTGACCACAAAGGATAAATTGCTCTCTCATCACAGGGAAAGATCAAATCATATTGATACCACTCAATAAGCTTAACAACATTGTTTAACCACTCTGTCTGAGTGCATGCCTGATAGTTATAGAAATATCGAGCCTCAATGTATTTACTTCTTAACGCTGCACTGGTCCGGTCATAACATACAACATGCACTCGATAACCTGCTTGTCCTAATGACCGAATAACCGAAAGGAAACTACGGGTATCCTCTCCCAAAACCAGTACTGACGATTGTTTTCCGTTTCTCAAAATCGTTATTCCATTAATCAGAAGTACAACTTAAGTTAAGTTCAATATAGCTTGTGAAGTTAAATTTAGTCTCTAAGTCATTGTTCAATAAAAATTAGTTATCAGTAATTTAGCTTGGCAAAAACGGCCACTTTGATTCGTAAAAGTAAATCATAAAGATACAAATAATCAGGTGAAAATCGCCGAAATACAAAGATAACCAACAGCATCATTGGCACAAAAGTCGCGATTCCGGCACCCACTGAAAACAATAAATTCACAGGCTCCGAAAATAACAACTTAGTCTCCAGAGCCGTAAGCATCTTGTACATAACTAATGCTGGTAGAAATGGTAAACATAATACGGATGACAATCGTATTAAACTCATTCCTAACAGCCATTTATAAGCTCCAAAGAGCAAAAATATAAACAGTGAAACGACTACAACCCGATACTCGGTATATATATACAAATCAGTAATATTTTTACTATGTAGCGAAACAAAACCGCCCACGATGCTCGCAACAATGACAATATCAATTAATACCAAATGTTTTACTTTATTTAAATTAATTAGGACTGATTGCAGAGCAATATTTAGTGGCATAGAAAGCATTAAAAAACTTAGCGTCCCGAGAATTGGGACAGCCACATGCCACTGATCCCCCATAAATACGCTAACAAGAGGAAGCGTTAATGCATATATTCCAAACACAGCAGGTACAACCAATATATAGGCTATAGCTAAATACTGACCTATCTTATCGTGTAACGTGTCTCTGTTATGAGATATTTTGGATATTCCTGAATAAAAAGAACTGGTTGCTGGTGAAATGAATTCAGAAAATGGCAACCAGGCAAACTCCTGACTGACACGATAGGTCCCCACATCACTACTAGAAATAAATCTACCAAGCAATAGCACATCAATACGAGAGCGTATGTAACCAGTCACTGTTGAAACGAGCATCCATTTAGAAAAATGCCATTGATTACTCCATCCTTTAATCGACCACTTTGGACGATAGGGATGCGCCATATAAGAGCCAATTAAAGTAAAAATCTCACTAATAATAACCCCAACCACTAACGCCCAATAATCAGCCCACCAAAAAGCAAGTCCGATAGTGATAGGAAAGACCATCAACTTAACAGCCATAGCGAGTCGCGTTAAGGGGTAAAAGTTTAAGTCTCGTTGATAATGGACCAAACCAATATTTTTTAATGCGCTAATGATAGGGATCATAGTGCAAAGTAGTAAAACCGGCTCGAGTTTTGGTTCATTTAGCCAACCAGCCAACGTTCCAGAAAAAGTCCAAATCAAAAATGCACATAGACACTTTAAGGTAAGATTAAGGGACCAAGCACTATTCAATAAATCATCCGTACACCGCTTTGCTTTTATCACATATTGCTCAGTGCCAACTTCAGACATCATAATAAAAAGTGCGATAACGATATTAGTTAAAGCAGCAATACCAAAATCAGCTGGCGATAACAGTCGTACGAGGATAAGCATGCTAAACACACCTACCAAACGGTTCATCCATTTTGCAATCAGGCTCCAAAAATACCCAACTACCATTTTTTTATTTAAACTATCATCCATACATGAGCAGCTTCAGTATTTCCATATATTACAATTTAAAGGGCTTACGACTCGTCCAAAGCTTATGCTTTAAGTCTCTGGCACAGTTTTCAGCAGAAAGGAGCCAGCGACTTCGTTCAAACTGATAAACCGACAAAGTTCCTCTCTTGTTAGCGAAAGTGTTCTTGTAACGCCCTTTCCCTCCCATAAAATCGTATATATCGGCACCTTCTTTTATTGCTTTTTCTATTAATAAATAGTGTGACACTAATCCGGGTTTATAATGTGAACTTGACATAACACGGCTGTAATTCATTGCACAAAAATAAAAATAAATCGTGTTCCTGTAGTTAAAGTTGTACACGATACCGATTGTTTCGTTACCCGCTCGAATGTGGTGAAGCTGAATAACTCCGGTTGGGAGACCTGAACGAATGAGTTGCCTATGGAAAGCAACAAACTTTCTGTTCGCTAAACCACTTCCTGAACTCTCACCGCCCCAACGCGCTAAATGATAGGGACTGGCATACTTAAGCAAGTCTAAAGCTTCTGATTCCGTACCCATCGTATCAATAGTGACAGAACCGATTTCTTCGTACTTACGTAAACTACGGGTAATTTGGTAACGAGCATTACGAGAGAGTGACTTCAACAGAGACGGCGTTTCACGAGAAAATTCTTTGAGCTGAAGATAATAACTGTGAGTTTCCCAGATTTTTCGTTCGCATAAGCCCGACGTGTTCACTGTAGAAAATTGCTCAGGTTTACTCGCACCAACAACAAAAGCTTCTTTCTTACCTATTCTGTAGGCGACACTTGCAAACATTGCAGCACGTATATTGTCTGTGTCTTCAGAAGTGATCAGAAAATCGTTATATTCAATCCAGATTTGATCTTCAGATGGAATCCCAGTACGGTGCAAATAATGCTTAGCACTCAGTCGGTCAAATCGAAACCCACACGGTTTCGTCACGATGATACCCAAACCAACTGTTTCACTTTGTTTACGGGCTTCAATTACATAAAAATCTTTAACAAAAGTATCCAGCCAAGTGCCTATCCACAACCAGCTAAGGAAAAAATTCGCTTCTGTTTTAGGTTCCAAACACTGCCATACTGATTTTAACCATTCCTTATCAGGATTCTTAAACCATTCACACTGAACACTATTTTTTTCCCTTACAACCACTCTAAGCCCTTAATTAATAATGCATCTAAGCCATATGATTGAACGTTTATAGTCAATCTAATCTAATTTAAACTTTATATTTAGGCGACAACGATTTTAAGAGTATAGGTGCCGATTAGATAATTTCTATGAAATAAACTCACTAACCAGATATAAAACAAAAAGTTATCAAAATTGAGAAAAGGTAAATAAGCAGTATTTACGACTTGAGATTTAACTTAACTGTTACCACTATTAGACATGTGGCAAAAATAAGAACTTAATGCTCAGTTAAAAAGTAATGGTCTATCATAGATAGGTGCCTATCATTTATTGTTATCAGGGAAAGATATGCTGAAGTTACCTCAGAAACTTATAAGAAAATCCACGCTTATTGTTACTTTAGCCTCGTCACTGCTTTTTAGTTATTCTTCTTTAGCTGACAAATACCTAGATAATGCTAAAAAGTATATAGAAAAAGATGATATTCCCGCTGCAGTTATCGAATTGAAAAATTCGATTCAAAACTCTCCCAATGAAGCGTTACCTCGTGTCCTTCTCGGCCAAATATACTTGCAACAAGGCAGCTTTCTAGACGCAGAAAAAGAGTTAACAAGATCGATTGAACTAGGCGCAACGCGTGAAGACATCGTACCTCTGTTAATGAGAGTCAAACTGAATATGGCTAAAAACCAAGAGGTCATTGACTATATCGATGCCAACCGACTTAGCGACCCTTATGTAAATAGTGAACTTTTAGCTTTGAAAGCAATAGCAGAACTTAACCTTAACCAACTTGACGCAGCAAAACAAAGCTTACAGCTTGCCGGAGATACAGCGTTAGACTCTCAATACGTAAAGCTTAGTCAGGCAAGACTGGATGCTGCACAAAGAAATATCAGTCAGGCACTGAGTATTGTTGAGGGTGTCATCAACATTAATGAGTCAAATACAGATGCTTGGTTGCTTAAAGGCCATCTAGAAATGGCACAGAAGAGTTATGACCTAGCAGCCGACAGCTATCGTAAAGCTTATCAAATCTCACCGAAAGCATCTTACTACACACTATTTATATCGAGAGCGCTAGTCATGGGGGGACAACTAGAGCAAGCACAACCTTATGTTGATAGTATTCTAAAACACAGTCCCAATCAGATCCTAGCTAATGATCTTAAAGCAACCATTGATTTTTCAAATAGCGATTTTGAATCCGCTAAGCAGCATGCAGACCGAGCGTTAAACAATGGTTCAAATAGTCTTTCTGCTGCATTAATATCGGGGATTTCAGCCTACAGACTGAAACTGTATGAACAAGCAAACAATCGTTTAAGACAAGTTCTTCCTCGCTTACCAGATGATCATTTCGCAAGACGTCTCTATATCGCTACCCAATTTAAACTCGGTTACATAGACGAAGCGATTAAAGAGCTTGCTGAACTCAACACCGACTCAAAAGAAACCAGTGCTTTTCTTGCCCAATCTAGTATGGAGCTATCAAAACTGGGACGCAATGAAGAAGCTCTTGAACTCGCTCAAAAAGCATATGAAAGTGACGGTGGGCAATTTAATGAAATGATGTTAGGCATGGTCAAGCTGTCTGGCAATGATGCATCCGGTATAGAGGATTTAAAATCGGCGATACAAGAACAGCCAGACCAAAGAAAGGCCGAACTAGGTATCGGCTACTATTACTTGCAACTCGGTGCGTTTGATGAAGCTAATGAAATTGCAGACAAATGGCTCAAGGCTGATAACAAAGATGCCGACGCTCTAACATTAAAAGCAACAGTTTTCCAAGCTCTTCAGGAGATTGAAAAGGCGAAACAAACTTATCAAGAAGCTTTGAGCATCGATCCAGAACATCAACGAGCCAATGTTCTCTATGCACAAATCCTCACTAACGCAGGTGAGTGGGAAGAAGCGTTTAAATACGCCTACAAAGCTAAACAGCTTTCTCCCAATGATAAGTCAGCCACCAAACTGTTGTACATCACTAGCAAACAAGCAA
Organism: Vibrio sp.; assembly: GCA_048259585.1. Classification (GTDB taxonomy): domain Bacteria; phylum Pseudomonadota; class Gammaproteobacteria; order Enterobacterales; family Vibrionaceae; genus Vibrio. The sequence goes on from JBLXHN010000003.1 coordinate 543,095, forward strand.
ATAAAACAGCTGAGTTACTCGAACTCATTAATGCACTACTATCACAAGATCCAAATAACCTCGACCTTATCCCTCAGAAGGCTATGGCTCTCGTGCTAAATGGGGAAACTAATCAAGCCCTACGTTTATTAGAAAATCAGCCAGAACAAAACAAAACCGCCAACGTTTGGGCCATGATAGGAAACGTTTATTTTGCCCAAGAACAGTGGACTGATGCTGAACGAGCATATCTAAAATGGCTGGCGCTTGCCCCTACAGAAATAAATGCTCATATCAGAAGTGTATTTATTAGTGGTGTAACGAAAAAATATGACTCCGGTATCGTTCTTGCCGACAAAGCCATGCAACTGTTCCCAAACGACATTCGCTTTTCGATTTTGAAAGTAGAATTATTAAATAAATCAGGAAAAACCGAACGCGCTCAGCGCGAGCTTGACGCTATGGATCCTAAAGTAAAAAAACTGGAATACGTACTTAAACAGCAAGCCTTTATCTATGTAACGAATAATGAACTAGATAAAGCACTTAATATTTTAAAACAACGCTATAGCACCTATCCGAGCTTAGAATCAGCCAAAGATTTAACGATTCTATATACTCAAATGAAACAATACGAAAATGCTACAGAATTCCTATCTCAAGTCATTAAACAACATCCAGATAAAGCAAGATCTCTGCAGCTTTTGCTGGCAGACGTAGAAAGCAAGCACTCCCCAGATCGAGCAATTGAACAATATGAGAAAATTGTCGCGCGCGAGCCTAACAACGTCATAGCACTGAACAATCTAGCATGGGTCCATATGGATAAAAACGAGTATTCGACAGCTTGCCAATATTCAAAACGAGCTTTTGACCTAGCCAATGGACACCCTCAAATCAGTGATACACATGGCTACTGTTTACTCAAAAATGGAGATATAAAAACCGCCGTCTCGATCCTTGAAAAGGCCTATCAAGCTATTAGTACTTACCCAGAAATCGCGTTGCATTATGCTGAAAGCCTCATTGCTGATGGACAAATTCAACAGGCGAAAATTGTACTAGACAGAATAGTAACTAATGACACCAAATTTCTAAACCAAAAAAAGGCATTAGAAATAAAAGTTAGTAGCATTTAGAAGGTCATAGGCACCAATCAATGTCTATACGTAAGCTTTTACTGTTACTTTTCATACTGCTGCACACAACATTTGTCTCGGCGGGGTTACCTGAAACCCTTGCCGAATTGCAACCGTCCGTTGTGGGAGTGGGAACCTATAATCGATTAGCAGGGCAACCATTTAACATTCTTGGTACTGGTTTTGCGATTAAAGATGGCAGTTACATTGCAACAAATGCTCATGTAATACCTAGCACTCTCAATACAAACAACAACGAGAAAATCGTTATCTACGCTGGCAAAGGTAAGCAAGCAAAAGCCTACAACACACAAGTCATCGCTCGAAATGAGCTTTACGATATTGCCATCCTTAAAACGCAGGGCCCAGCTTTATCCCCACTTACCCTATCAAGTAAGACCGTTAAAGAGGGAGAACTATATGCGTTTACTGGCTATCCACTCGGAGCTCTACTCGGCTTATATCCGGTTACCCATAGAGGCATCATTTCGAGTATTACTCCGATAGTTATACCAGCCAGAAACGAGTCAGAGCTAACCGCCAAAAGAATTAGACAGTTAAGAGATCCTTACTACGTATACCAGTTAGATGCGGTTGCTTATCCAGGCAATAGTGGTAGTCCTGTTTTTGACCCAGACACAGGGGAAGTCATCGCTGTAATAAATAAAGTTTTGATTAAATCAACCAAAGAATCCATGTTGACAGATCCCAGTGCAATAACCTATGCCATACCTATTAAGTACTTACAGCGTATGTTGCTCGAGGTACCCTAAACTATGCCTATGAAAAAAGTCATCCCATTAATGCAACTCGGTATCCTCGGTATTTACACTTTGCTAATCGCCTATGTGTCGTTAGCCAATGATTCATCCCCTGACGCCGCAGTACCTGATCTTAATAGCTTTGAAATTCCTAACTTGGATAAGGTCGCTCATACCGCGGCTTACGCGCTTTTTGTCGTTTTATCTGTCATGGTATTTGGAACAAGGCGACTTAAATACATAGTTACGATTTTACTAAGCTATGGACTGATTCTTGAGCTACTTCAAAGCTGGGTCCCGGCTAGAGAACCGTCATTTGCAGATTTTGGTGCCAATGCGATTGGGGTAATGACAGGTTTGATCTTTATACTTTGGTTAGCAAAGCGTCCCAAGAATCAATTATCAACTAAACTGCTTCCATAGATACAAAAACAACCAGAAATTCATTTCTGGCTGTTTCATTTAACAATGCTTAATACTTACTATACGTTACGAAGATGCTGAATCTAGTAAGTGTCTTTGACTTGCAAATTTTCTTGCTGCGAGAGTTCGTTTAATCCTTTGTAGCGGACCTCGGTTTCCCCAACGTAACTTCCCTTTTCTGTAGATACATCGATAAGTATCGAACTGCATATAACAAGGTGCAGCCATCGGTGGTCGTCTGTTAAGTAAAATAACTAAGACTTCAGATGTCAGCATCCCTGTCGCTATATTACACGCACACGCAAGAGAAGGTCCTGCATGGTCTGATGAATCGACTTTGTTTGTATCCATATATTGCCAATGTGTCCCCCATGGAGCGACACCAACGGTAAAAGCAATCAGTTGATCAAACAAATCCATATCATCATGAATGTCGAAATATTCTTCAAAGCTCATACCATCAGGCATAAACACATTTAGCGTACCCGAAAATCCTAACGGAGCGGCAAAAACAACCGGTTTACCATGTTTACGAGCAGTACGATAAAGTAGCAAACGGGCTGACATCGAGAAAAAATCTATCGCATCAACAATAACATCAGCTTTACTCACAAATTCATCGACATTTTCAGGTTGAATACCATTGGTGTACATTTGGATATCCACACCAGGATGAATATCTTTCGCCATTTCAGCCATGACTTCTACTTTTGGTTTATCTTCAGTAGAGGATGTTGCGCCAATCTGCCGGTTGACATTTTTAATACTAAACTCATCGAAATCCGCAACATTGAACGACCCAATTCCCATACGGACTAAATCGATTAGCTCCCGACCGCCTAATCCGCCACAACCAGCAACGGCAACACAGGAGTTACGAAGTCTGTTTTGTTCTTCCTCTGTCACTAACCCAAGATTTCTAGTTACTGCTAGTCGATAGTATTCATCATGGTCCATGTCTGTCTATCCTTTATAATTGTGTGCCAATACTGGCAACGACTGATATACAGCTAGTCGTTTGATAGAAATACTAAGTTTAAAAAGGAAAACTCTTTCCAACTCGATCGTACTCAGCTCTTAGTGTACAGAGATCATCTTCAAGTACATTATCGAGAAAATGAGAACGCTCCTTGAGAAAATAATGCAATAGATCCTCCGATAAAGGTTCACCTTCTCCTTTATTACGATTGTAACTTTCAGTAAAAAAGAAGCGATGTAAATCTGCATCAAACTCCTTACCTGAATAAAAAGCTTCGGCTTTTTTCTTAGCTTCTTGAATATTCAATCGATGACCTTGGACTTTCAGCTTATACGCAGCAGAATAAGGTAATAGCTCTCCCATAGGTTCAAACAAACACACCCTACGATAGAACTTAATATGCCTCTCGGTGACAGAGCAGCAAAGATCGGTCACTTCTTTCATCGCTGCAAACTGAAACAAAAGCTTAAACATGTGAAGAAACACTTTGTATTTTGTGTAATGAGGATTCACCGAGAATGCAATGACTTCGGCCATCTTACGACCTTGTGCCCTTAACTCAGCAATTTCCTCTCCACAAAACTCTTCCATTGGCAATCCCATAGGGCTATCCAACACCAAAGTGACGGTGCCGACAATTTCTCCAGAATCATCGAACTTTTCTGGTGTTTGATCAGCAAGTGCCTGGTGATACTTTGCGACAAACACCCGAGTGTCCGGCAGCAAATGATACTTAGTGAAGCGCAGCCCCTCGTGATCGTCTCGCTGTAAACCAGTCTCGACATAATTTTTCCAGACTAAAGTAAACGCTTGTTCAAGCGCTTCTTTTTCATCTGCAATCTTATAGGTGACAGCACACGCTTGTGGGCTACCCTGATTTTCTTCTTTAGATAAACGCACTTCCCTTCTTCGTTCCACTGGCACGGTTTTTCCGTTAAGTTTTTTTGGATTGCTCTTATCTTCCATGAGAAATCTCCTGAATAGAAAAATCGTGTTATACCAAGGGAGTATGCGCCTTAATATACTGAGTGAACACTTGAAAAATTAACCTAATATAAACACTTAGCCTCAACGGCTTAAACTTAATTTAATAGGTTAGTTTATTTTTCTATTACTAATATAGTCGATAATATCAAAATAATAATAGAGTTAACGTCTTGTAACTTAATTCATAAATCACAACACTGTAAGTCTACAATTTATTCTCAACTGAGCAACTGTCATTATTTTTTACACCAAATAACTAATGATTAAATTAACAATATAAAGTTAACTTATGACAAAGTTTCAACTAGTTAAGTGACAGGCTTTTGTAAAATACTTGACCTTGCTCTGTCATTGGCGGTAGGAATAACTAAAGAAGTGACAGGCTTTTTTACACTTCAAGAATACATTTTAATTAATAAGAGAAAATAAAACATAACTGCATGATAATTATGAAGTTTTAAAACAGGCACGTACTTTGCTTAATAACACCTGATGATAAAATCTCACTTTATATGAGGATTAATGGATGAAATTTTTAAGTAAGGTCACCAAACTAAGTATATTCTTGTTATCTCTGGTATTCGCAGGACAAGCACTCGCTGGAGCCATAACACTTAATTCGAAAATTTGGGGTATCGACCCTACCGGTACAATAGGTGATAGCTCTAATACTGTCGCCCTTTTACAAATGGACTATGACAGCTTTACTTATGTAGAGTTTTCAGATGCCACTCATTTTACCGACTACGGATATTTATATTCTACCGGTAACCCTGCGTTAGATGGAGTTTATGCGACAGCTGTACTTCCGGGTACCATATCAGGCAGTGAAGCTCAATTTACTGGCGGCAGCACCATGAATTGGTTTGACTCTTCAGATAACACAATGATTGAGTTAACGCTGATTTCCGGTGAAAGTAATAACACAGCGTTGGACCCAGAAAATTATGATGTTGAAGGTAGCTTGACCTTCCAATATCAAGTTACTGACGTAGCTGAAGGCTATTTCTATATTTGGAATGGCAGTACTTGGGAAGACATGTACAGCCTAATGGCTGGTGGTGAAGTCTTTTACATGGAAGCTAGCTCAACCATTCAGGCTGCAACTAATCAGTTAGTTGATTTTGAAGAAAACAACGACAACCTAGCTGGTAGCGGAACAGACATCGTTGCGGAGCTTGACGCACTGCGAGGTGCTTCAGTAGCGCAAGATGCTCTCGATGCTCCAACCATTGGCTCATTTGTCACCTTCAATGATGGTAACGTTGCGGTTGGTGTACCAGAGCCTGGAATGCTTAGTATGATGGGTCTTGCTTGCTTAGGTCTTGCTGGTTTTCAGCTTCGTCGCAGAAAACAACAGGATTCCTAATTAGATAGTTGAGATTTTATTGTTGACTAAAACACTGCTTCTTATAAAAGAGAAGCAGTGTTTTTTATTTGTCTCAATAATGAAATATAAAAAATATTTAGGTACTGCTATGTTAATACGGTAAACAAGATCAATAAGTTAAGGATAACAAAATTGAATATGTGGTTTGGTCTTTCCGGTTATGTACTTACCGCAGTCGGCTTTTTTTCTCTGTTTCTATTACTGTTAACCACGAGCACTCAACGCTTGCAACGCACGCTACTAATTGTTGCGACCATTTTCAGTTGCTTATGGGCCAGCGCCTCTGCTGGATTCATCTATATTCATCTACCTCAAACATGGACTTTAACTCTCGAATCGGCGAGAAACGTTTGTTGGTTCTTCTTATTATTTAGCACCTTAATTAACAGCCAAAGCATTAAAACCACATTAAGCAGCAGTAAACTCAATGTTCGCTGGTTGGTTCTATCACTATTTCTTCTTTTACTTGCTGAAATGAGCAACATGCTTCTTTCTTGGCTCAGTAGCAGTTCCATCATAATGATGCATCTGATTCAGGCTGCAATTGGACTATGGCTAGTTGAACAACTATACCGTCGTACCGAAAAACATGACCGTTGGACAATTAAGCCGCTTTGCTTGGGGTTAGGGCTGATGTTTGCTTACGACTTTGCTTTGTTTGCTAACGGGTTACTGACCGCCAATCTTGATCTGATTTTTTGGTTTGGTCGCGGCTGGATAATGATACTGACTCTACCGCTCATTTTAATCTCTTCACGTAGAGTTACCAGTTGGGCAACACGAGTATATGTTTCGCGAGATGTGGTGTACCACAGTACATTACTTGTGGTTGCAGGTCTTTATTTGTTGCTTATGGCTGGCACAGGCTATTACATTCGTTACGCTGGTGGTAGCTGGGGAAGCATGGCACAAAACATATTCTTTGCGCTTAGCGGTTTACTGTTTGCGAGTCTTTTTATCTCTGAATCACTTCGTCGCCAACTCAAAGTATTTATTACTAAGCACTTTTATGCCAACAAATATGAGTACCGTGAAGAGTGGATGCGGTTCGCCTCGGTACTTAAAAATAAGAGCGAATCTCCCTATCAGGTCGCGTTACAGGCAATGCTCCAACCTTTTGATTGCGAGCGAGGAACATTGGTAACGTTACAATCAGGCACTCTCAAACACTATGCCTATTTTAATCTGGATGAAAACTACCCGGATCCAAAGTCCACGCTACAAGCGCTGGTTGAATCCTCAATACAACATCACTGGATCATTGATGTTGAAGAGCTACTAGACAACAGCAGTAAAACGCCATTCTCTTATACTGCTGAGCAGGTGAAACAAATCACCAGCTTTCGATTTATTGTCCCAATTTCAAATGGCAGCGATTTAAAATGTGCTTGTTTGATTTCAAATCCTCATTCAACACATGCATTAAACTGGGAAGACCGAGATTTAATGACCGCAATCAGTACTCAGTTAGCGGTATATTTGAACTTGCATCAAACCAACAAAATTCTTTCTGAGAACCAACAATTCGATACGTTTAACCGTATGTCTGCCTTTCTGGCCCATGATTTGAAAAATGTGCTTGCGCAACTGCAATTGCTCGCTAAAAACGGAAAGCAACATCGCCACAATCCTGAATTTATCGATGACGCATTTGAGACGATTGATTCTGCTGTGCTACGTCTAACCAAAGTAGTCGATCATTTAAGAAAGAAAAATCAGCCCAACAACGATAGCGAGACCTTTTCATTAGAGTCCGTTATTGAGTCTGTCTGTAACAGTAGAAATGTCACTCAGCCAAAACCTGAATATGTTGCACATTTTGAAGAGCCAATGTTGATCACCGCCGACAAAGAGCGTTTTAGCAATGTTTTGTCCCACATAATTCAAAACGCCCAAGAAGCTACCGATCACAAAGGTTCGGTTGTCGTCGAGTCAGATAAACAAGACCTCTACTACACTATTAGTGTTACCGATAATGGGATAGGTATGAGTGCCGACTTCATAGAAGACCGACTGTTTAAGCCCTTTGACACAACAAAGGGCAACTCAGGCATGGGCATTGGTGCGTATGACGCTAAAAAGATGATTGAACAATTAAAAGGCTACATTGATGTTCAGTCAGAACCGGGCAAAGGCTCTTGCTTTAAGATGCATATTCCCATTCAAAATTAAGCTAACTGCAAAATTTTGTTGATTGACTTCGCTAAATTTCAACCAAACCGCAGTAATGACAGAACATAATAATGAGGCAAAAGGTGTGAAAGAAACACTACTGGTCATCGAAGATGATATTGGCATTCAAAAACAACTAAAGTGGACTTTTGCTGACTATAACGTCATCCAGGCACAGGACTGCAACTCAACCATTAACGCATTAAGGCGGCATGAACCCAAAGTGATTACGTTAGATTTGGGTTTACCTCCAGATCCAGATAATGCAAGCGAAGGACTCGCCACATTAAAAGAAATTCTGACGTTAATGCCTAAAGCAAAAATCATAGTCATCACAGGTAACGATGACAAAGACATTGCATTAAAGGCTATCGAAATGGGTGCCCACGACTTTTATCATAAGCCCATTGACGACGAAATACTCACCGTGATCGTGAACAGAGCATTCGTACTCGCAAATCTAGAACATGAAAACGAACAGCTTAAGCAATTTTCACTAGACAGGAATGGCTTCATTGGCAACAGCCCCAAAATACAACAGGTGTGTAGGCTCGTCGAACGTATTGCGCCTACTGACATTAGTACCCTACTTCTTGGAGAAAGTGGTACAGGCAAAGAAGTTATCGCTCATTCTATACACAATTTGAGTGGCAGAAACCAACAACCATTTGTTGCCATCAACTGTGCATCAATACCCGAAACCCTGCTAGAGAGTGAGCTATTTGGGTACGAAAAAGGGGCATTCACTGGCGCGCAAAAGACGACCAAGGGTAAAGTTGAAACTGCAGAGGGCGGTACACTATTTCTTGATGAAATTGGTGATATGCCTTTACCACTCCAAGCTAAAATGCTGCGTTTTTTACAAGAAAAAGTCATTACTCGAGTGGGTGGACGCGAAGACATTCCCGTCGATATACGCATCATTTGTGCTACGCACCAAAATTTAGAGCAGATGGTCAATGAAAAACTATTTAGGGAAGATTTATTTTATCGCATAAGTGAGATTACCATTCAAATACCCCCACTAAGGGAAAGAGATGGTGATATTATTTTAATTGCACGGGCTGTTTTACATAACCAATGTAAAAGTATTGGTAAGCAAATAAACGGATTTAATGACGAAGCTGTTGATGCACTTATAAAGTACCCTTGGCCAGGGAACGTGCGTGAACTGCAAAATAAAGTCAAAGCCGCGAGTATTATGTCTGACGGGAAACAAATAACCGCACAAGATCTCGCGCTTAATATTGATGAAAAAGCAACAACCCTGGATCTGAATCTAAAAAAAGTCAGGGAAGATGCTGAGAAATGGGCGATTAGTCAGGCGCTTTCTATCATGGATGGAAATATTTCTAATACTGCGAATTTATTGGGAATTACAAGGCCTACGCTATACTCATTAATGGATAAGTATGCGTTAAAAAAATAACGTGTGAACAATAAAATATGACGTTAAAGCTGTGCAGTTATAGGTTCAAGTACGTCAGTTAAATCACTAGGAAAGGAATATGGATACTCAGCCATCTCCAACTGAAAAAACGGATGATAAAGTACAAGCGCTATTAGCGGCAGGGCAAAGTGAAAATCCTCAATCTTCCCGCTTTTCTAGACGTCGATTTATTCAAACAGGTATCGCTGTATCGCCGTTATTGATGTCAGTGAAGAGTCCGGCTTCGTGGGGAGGCGGCACCAACATTACTAATACCAGTGTTGCTGGTCAAATCTCAGGTAACGCTTCAACGACCGGAGGATCAACTTGTATTCCTAAAAATCCTATTGATTGGTGTGATATTTTCGATGGCAACCACCACTACGGCAACTGGTGGGATAGATTTAAAGATTGGGGTTATATCGATTTTCAATCTATTAAAGATGCGTTAGCCATCTGTGGTATACATTCCTATACACCATTTTTAGGCCTATTTTGTAATGAGCTTTCCAGTTGGAACTCTTGCAGAACACAAACTTATTGGAAGTATAAAATTGTAACCAGTAGCTGTGATAACCCAACTGTCCATAGCTCTTTGCTAACCAATAACTTTAACATTTTATTGCGAGTACAGCATAACAACTCAATGATCAGTTCAGGTGGTTACAACGGGAACCAAAATAACAATTTTGGTTCCTTCGGCTATAACATCACAAGTAGAGACAACAACAGATGCTTCGATGTTAATATCTCGGATACCAACTTACACAAGTATCTTACTTGTGGTTATTTAAATGGTTTGCTCGCACCAAATGTCATCAATTACGAATATACCCAAACAGATATCGTTAATGGCTTTATGGCTGCTATTTCTCATATGGCAGAAGATATAGCGAAACACGGCCCTAACTATCATCCATGGGCAAACTCTCCGCTTTCAACCTTGAAAGATAACTTAAATAGAACTTGGCGGAACCATTAGTCATAAATGGAACAGGAAAGAACCACTTTGACGCCAATTGATAAGTGCAAAGTTATGTTACACCCATACTTTTCAATAAGTGAGTGTACTTATGTGAGTGATGGACGCGGAGTTATCTATAGCCCTTTTGTTGGTGAAACTCTGCTTTGTGATCCGTCGCTGGTTGATTATCTGGTTCAGCTTGATGCTGAGCCAGAACTTTCTTATAAGCGACTTTTAAAAAAGCACCCAACTAAAGCGAAGAGTATTATCCAACAATTGGCTGACCTACATATCATTGAAATCCATGGTTAGAGCATTCAGAGTGAAAAGAACTAAAGAGTATTATCTTGCTGTTGGTCCCTTTGTTTTTTCAGTACGAACGGATATCTCCTCGCTCCACCATTATATCGAGCACCATTATGATGGATGCTTGCTAGACCCCGATGATGACCAGTTGGTCGACTATTATGTTGAAGTTCATCACGGCAACATATATCGTCGTTTTTATAAACCACAAGCAATCTTCAAATTTAACCATCAGTCGCCATTCAAACCTCTACCGCTTGATCAAGCGCATGCATTTTTAGAATGGGGAATGAACTGGGTTATCGCGAGTCAAGCTCATCAGTACTTTATCCTGCACGCAGCTACCGTAGCTAAAGGTGACAAGGGGGTAATCATCTCGGCTCCCTCCGGATCGGGTAAAAGTACTTTATGTGCTTATCTTGTCTCTAGAGGCTGGCGACTTTTGTCCGATGAACTTGCTTTAATTGATCCCGACACCATGCAACTATACGGTTTGGGCCGACCAATTAACCTTAAAAATAATTCAATCAAGTTGCTGCGTGAGTATTATAAAGATCAACAGTTTAGCTCCGTAGTCAAAGATACTCACAAAGGGACCATCAGTCTATTAAAGCCATATTTATCCAATGAAATGAAGTCAAACGCCCCTGCACGACCATCTCAAATTGTTTTTATCCATTACTCTAAAGACGAAAAATGTTATTCAGAAACCGTTGAGCCTGCTGTTGCGTTAACCGAAATAATAAGAAATAGCTTTAATATTAATGTGTTAAACAAAACAGGGTTTAAATGTGCTAAAGAACTGGTGGCTCGAACCCCCGTTACTTATATCGAATATAATAATTTCCAATCTTGCGAGCAAGCGATTCTCACGGCATTAAACAACAGCTTAGAGAGTGAGGTGGCCGATGCTTACTAAACTGTTAGCTACCCCTGAGAGCTTTTTCTCTCTCACCAAGAAACAACAGTCATCTTTGATCGCAGAGGCGAGATATTTCAATATGCTCGCTCAACTAAAGCCAGCGTTTGAGAAAACAGGTCAATGGGAGAAACTTCCTACTAATATTAAGCAACATATTCACGCGGCTCATACTATTTTTGTCCACCAGCAAGACCAATTACAATTTGAAAAGAGACAATTTCAAAAAACCTTTGCCGCTCTGAATATCGAATGGATTTATCTAAAAGGTTCTGCGTACCATTTCGCTGGTTTTACCGATTTTTCGGGCAGGCTAATGAGCGATATCGACATTCTTGTCTCTGAAGCGGCTTTACCTATGGTTGAGAAAACACTTAGAGAACAAGGCTGGCTCTCTACACACCTCAATGATTATGACCAAAAGTTCTACCGCCAATGGTCTCAAGAGATCCCACCGATGCGTCACCTTAAACGACGTACTGAGTTGGACTTACACTTTAATATATTGCCGAAAACACTCAAAGAATCGCCCTCCCCCTCACTGTTAAGTTCACAAGCGATAGATATAACTGACGATGAAGATACGGGAAAAATCTTAGCCCCCGCAGCGATGGTCATTCACAGCGCAATACATCTTTTCTATGAGAGCGAATACAGTAAAGGCGTCAGAGATCTCTACGATCTGTATTTGTTGCTAAGCCGTTTTTCTAATCAACCAGAATTCTGGAAACAAATAATGGACTTGCAAACCAAAATGGGTAACGGAGATTCAATGTATTACGCATTGCGCTACTGTCAACAAGCATTCCAGTTTGTCGTGCCTCAGCATATTGAGGTGTTTTATCAACAATACAAACCTAATCGTATTAAGCTGACAGTGGCTGATTTTGCTTTTAAGCGGGTGCTATTCCATTCTTTCCCAACAAATAGGTTGGTTGGCCACCAAGTAGCCATATGGATACTTTACATTCGAGGGCATATTAAACGAATGCCAGTCAAATTATTACTACCCCACTTACTAAGAAAAGCTTTAGTGAATCTGACTGTAAAAGAAAAAAATGAAGATGCTTGGATATAGATTACATCTAACTTGTCATTCAAATACTTATTAGATTGGGGTTTCTAAGAACAGAGGAACACTTGTTATGAAATTCAGATGGTTACGTTATTACTTAATGTTTATGGGCATGTTGTTAAACTTAGCCATTATGTACGAAGCCTATGTTTTCGCTAACTTGGTTCGTCAACTTGGTTCTCTGCCCAACGCGTTTAGTACCCTAGCTTATAGAGTAAGTGATATTCCTGTGTTCAATAAATTAAGCCCCACTCTCGCAAATGCCGCACAATCACTTGATCGCCCTTCCTATCAATGGAAACCCTTTCAAAGAGACCATTGGCCAATGATTGGCCCAGACTTTTCGGTACAAAACTCTGCGTACAACTTGATGTCAGACGCTACCCTCTACGTATCGGACTCAAAAGCGTTGCTTGATGCTCTTGGCCAGGTAAAACCCGGTGAAACCATTGTTGTTGCTGCAGGTGACTACGTAATAAAAAGTAAAAGATTTAATACCAGTAGCCAAACCGCATCAGCCGACCGTCAAATAAGATTACAAGCTGAAATTCCAGGCAGCGTTAACCTATTAATGCAAACCTCTGAAGGAATTTTTCTTCATCAACCGTATTGGACAATTGATGGTTTCCGATTTGAGTGTACGAGTTCAAAATGTGAACATGCGATTCATATCGTCGGCAATGCCAGTCATACAACTATTTCTAATAATGAGTTTATCAATTTCAATGCGGCATTGAAGGTGAATGGTTATACTGACCAAAATCTATACCCTGACAATGGCACTATAAAAAACAACTATTTCTATTCTACCTCTCCTCAAAAAACAGGGTCACCTGTCACGCCGGTTAATATAGACCACGGTAATTATTGGCGGGTTAGCCAAAATATAATTCGTGACTTTATCAAGAGCAGAGGCAACAAAATTAGTTATGGCGCTTTTATGAAAGGAGGAACCGTTAGCGGAATTTTTGAAAATAATTTAATTGTCTGTAATACGTCCAAAACCAGATATGCGGGCTCTCAAGTGGGTCTCTCTATTGGGGGAGGCGGAATGAAAGATCGCCGTAACAATGCACCTTATGAGGCAAATAACACGGTAATACGCAACAACATTATCTCTCATTGCAATGATGTAGGTATTTACATCAATCGAGGCCAAAACAGCCTTATTAATAACAATACTATTTACAACACATCTGGAATCGACATTCGATTCTCTGAAAGCTCTGCGACAATAATGAACAATATGTTAAGTGGTAAACTACGAGAAAGGGATAATGGCCAACTAGTGAAAAATGAAGGTAACCTTGTCTATGGAAGAGGTTTCTTACATAACGATGATAAACTTAACCAAGTGTTCGTTTCTCCAGAAATTGGCAATTTTACTATCCGAGACGACAGTGTCGACATTCATAAAACAGCAGTACCCTATCCAATTGAATCAACTTCACAAGCCACTGATTTCTGCGGTCAACCGACAACCGAAAAAGAAGCGTACATAGGAGCATTCAAAGACGAGAATGGCTGCTTTGTCGCCAACTAAAAATAGTATTCTAACGATGCTTGGATAAAATCATCGTTTTTCAACGAATACAGCGGGTCAAAAGGATTGTCGCTGTCCGCAGCCCAAGCGTCGATAGCCAGACTCATACTTTGAGACAAACGCGTAGAAGCTTCAAGCTTATAATAATGACTGCTACTGTTATCGATATCTTGAGCCATACCGAATAGTACCTCACTGCTCGCTTCGTCATTCAGTGCGAAGCGAAAACCTGCAAATAGGTCATTTTGACCGACAGCAAAAGAATTTTCACCGCGCGAGTCGTATAAATACTCGGCCAATAGTCCTAGATCCCAAACCGTACCAAATAATCCTACATGAGTATACTCAAAGCCGCCGACAGTGGAGACGTACTCCTGATAACTGTTTTTATAAACCGTTTCTAGCTTCCACAACCAGTCACCGACGATCCCCTGAACATCAATGCCTACATGCTGCATCTGAGAGTAGTAAGGCACTAGCTGCCCACTTTGGAGTAACAGCACTGGCTCCCGGTCCGTTCCATCTAGATAGCTAACACCAATATCCCAATCTCCAATGGTTTTAGAATAACGGAAAGCATAATCCACATGCTTTTCTTTACGAGAAGACTCATATTCAGCGAGGTCGTTCTGTATTGGTATCATGGGTCTTAAACGCCCATCCTGGCCAGAAAATGTCCTTTCACGAAAATAAGGCAGGATGAATAACTCGGTAACGCCCCAACCTTTTACAGCTGTAAAATGAAGCATAGGCTGACCGAGCTTATCTTCGCCATCTACCGATTCGATAGAGTCTGTCTGGTTAATAACATCGACTAAATGTGCAGACTCTGTTACTCCCCAAAAGACTTTACTAATACCCACCGTCAGGTTGTAATCGCCACGGGAAGTAAAATAATACAATTCTCTTATGTCACCATGAGAGCGCTCGTCATCCATACTGTCATAACGATAAAACGGTATAAAGACGATATCAGCATCATCCAAATACCAGTTCCATTCAGGAAGAATGTAAGCGGAAGCTTGCGATGAATCTTGATGGTCATTTCCTGACAATAGAAACTGCCGAAACTCCAACCCAAGCTGACCTCGAAAATCTAGGCTATCTGCTGCTTGAGCCAAGAATGCACAAAAAACACTGCACAACGCTGTACTAACACGCTTGAAGCTCTTCGGGTTAAAAGCCATCAGCGCAATCTCGTTAACACATTTTTATGAAAATCTCGTTCCTGCAAGCCAGTATTAAACTGTATATCTTCAGTCTTTAATTCTGTACTTTTTCCAGTCTGCTTGTTGACCATATCAAGGGTATGCGCACGCCAGTATTTATCTTTATATAATTTATAATCGGATAACGTCAGAACCTTCAACAATGCATTTTTACGATCATAATATTCCACTTTTATTGGACGGTATTCCGCTTTATCAATCCATACCAGTTCTCGAGTGTAACCTGAGTTTGAATCAACTGGCTTTTGCTCGACCAAGAAGCAGTCGATCCCTTCCACCATCTCGTCTTTAAGGTAGTTGAACTGATACTTTTCGATTTCAAATGAACTGAGGTCTTCGTAAGAAAACTCACTCCCCATAAATGGGCCAGATTTGTTCCGTGAGGAAATACGTTTAACCCTTTTTAAGGCAGGCAAATACAGCCACTGATCATCCGCACCATCAATGTGAGAATAACTAAGAAAAGCACTGCCTCTTACGTCACCAGGTTCATCAAAAATCGTTAGTCCTTTATCGCCATCGTCTTTAACTTCTAAAGACATCATTCTCATTTTACGAATGCTTTGATCGCCCTGAGCATTTTTCAAAATCATAGTCACGGTAGCAGTCGAATCACTCCAGCCAACATCGCGGGCCTTTCTCTCTTTTGCGATAGTTAAACCTTTTTCACTATCTGCTAACGAAATAGGAGATATAAAGCACAGCATAAAAATGCCGAAGCCAGCAAGCAAGCTTTTACTAATATGCCTTGATGTCCAAACGAGATGTATCATTTAGTGCTCCTAACTATCATTAAACCTAAACATCCTCCATAAGAGGAAAGACCTCATTTCCCTATTAACTGTCGACGAGAGCGACTGAATAACATCAAAAGACAAGGTAAGAAAAAGAAGTCAATGATCAACGCTATAAATATGATAATACTGCTCAATATACCCATGTCAGAGTTTAGTCTAAATGTCGACAATGCGAGGACTGAAAAGCCTGCGACCAAAACAACTGTCGTTACCCAGAGAGCCCGGCCAACATGATGAAATGCGTACCGAACAGCATTCTCTGAATCATACCCTTGCTGTCGGGCAATTTTGTACTTAGACAAGAAATGCACACCATCATCCACGACAATCCCTAGCGTCAACGAGGCAACAACTGACAGAGCTAGATTTATTTCAGCAGAAATCAAAGCCCATACGCCAAAGCCAATCACTGCCGGTACCATATTGGGAATGATACTGATTAAACCGAGTTTAAAAGAGCGGAGTGACAACATCAGCAACGCTGAGATCATCGCTAAACTGATCGGCAACGAAATCAGCATACTCTTCATATTAGTAGCTCCTATATGCGCAAACATCATAAAAGGGCTCGATGCCTGAACCAGATAGCTGCCATTTGAATCAGGAAGGTTATCAAACCAGTCATAGATGCGCTGTTCCAAGTTGATGGATTCTTCGCTCCCAAGATTTTTTGTCACCACCTGAATTTTCAACGCTGACTTATCAATATTGATTTGATTATTTAAATCAAGGCCGTAAGGTAATGACATTTCGTACATTAAGAGATATTGAGCAGCAAGCTCAGAACTGTCGGGTAAGCGATAAAAAGAAGGCTCATCAGCATGCATGTTCATGTTTAAACGTTTCAATATATCTGTCAGCGAAGTGACATGGTCGACTTCAGGCTGTGCTCTCAACCAATCCGTAAAAGATTCTATGCTGTTCAGAAAAGCTGGGGCGACAATGCCATGCTCTTGCTTACTATCAATCGAAATACTGACCGTGCCCATACCACTAATATGATCCTGCATAAAATCGGCCGCCTGTCTAAACTCACTTTGGCTGCCAAAATACTTTGCAGGTTCATCATTGATACGATTTAACGATATAAGCCATGCTGAGACAGCAACCGTCACAACTGAAACAACGAGTAATAAGTTTTGATGTTTAACCACAAAATCGCCGAACGTATCCATGCTGTTTGGTGCTTCTTCATCATGAAGAGGCACCTTAGCAACTGGAAGTAATTTGAGTAACACCGGAAGTAAGATAAGCGCAAAAACACACGCCAGCATCACCCCGACCGCAGCTAAACTGCCAAACGACCGTAGCGCGGGTGAATCCGACATATTCATCATCGAGAAACCAATCGCGGTGGTTATCGATGTGATGAGTACCGGGACGTAGTTAACTCTAAGACTATACACAATAGCATTACTTTTTGACTCCCCTTTCGCCATCTGATGACGCATGGTCACAACAATATGAACACAATCTGCTACGGCCAGAGTGAGAATCAATGTGGGTATGTTTACCGAAGCAATATTCATTGCCACACCAGCCCATGATGCCATTCCTGCAGTCGTCGCTACCGTGCAGGTAATCACAATCATCGTAGCGATAACACAAAATATGGAACGAAGCATCAGAGTTAAAAAAACCAGTATGACCACCATCATAATGGGAACTAAGGTGGTAATATCCTTTTGCGCTGAGTCCATAAATGAATAGTTCATGGCAACTAATCCCGCTTTATAAAAAGCGATATCTGGGTATTCAGCTTGATAGGGTTGAAGAAATTGGCTGACGAAGTCATACACTTCAACGATTTCACCCGTCATATTTTTTTCGGGCAACTGGACAGTAATGTTGATAACGGCGACATCACCATTGGCTGATACAATAGAATTTTTGGTTTCTGGAGAGCTTAACGCAACCTGTTTTACTTTTTCGATCTCGGTTGGGCTATAGGTAAAATCATCGGCAATCAAATCCGAGACTATTAGCTCATCGTCTTCAGCTTCAGTATGTTGGTAGTTGGATAACGAATCCACCCGGCTAGAATAAGGCGTCTGCCAAGCATCTTCGGTTATCCTTTTTATTAACTTAAGCGTTTTAGAATCGAACACATTGCCATTTTTCGGTGCGATCACTATCGCCATACTGTCAGTTTTAGAAAAACGAGCTTGAATGGTTTCAAAGGCTTTGAGTTGAGGGTTAGAAGGGTCAAAGAACACATTATATTCACCTCTAAAGGTCAGGTTCTTTAAGCCAATAGTAGAAACGATGACCACTAAAAGGCTCAGTAGCAGTATCGAAACTGGAAATTTAACTGTTAGCGCCAGCACATCATTGATGTGACTTTGCAAATTCCTTTTATTTTGGTCCATACACTAGCCTTGAAAGACTCCTCTATACTCCTGATGAATATTCCATTTACTCGTGGGGTTCAACTCACACTGGCGTAAATATGATATTAGCAGTAAAAACAAGTTTATGTGCGTAACCTAGCAACCTCTATAACGAAAATGACGCAATTAAGTTCGCCTCGATAATTTGAACACTCACTAGCTACTAATAAATCAATTACGCTCTAGTTGCTTATAAAAATCGAAAAGTTTGGGTAACAAAGAAACATCGGGTAACTCTGAATCCATTAACATCGCTTGTTGTCGGTTTTTAAACTGATAATTGTTATTCTGCCAATTTTCGCTATCAATAAATTCCCCAACAAAAATATTACTATCAACAAAAATAATGGTTTGAGTACTTAAAGACTTAGGCAATGCTAAAAATTCATTACCACGAACTCGCTCCATCACAAACAGGTTATTGAGAACAGAAATATTGTTCGAATTATTTTCATCATAGTTTTCTAATCCGTAACCAATCACCTGCCTATTGACCGTTCGATCATTTTGATACAGAACACTATTGGACACATGCAACTCACCACCATTCGCAACATCAATGAGCCGACTATCTTTGCCCTGCCCAGTTGAAAGCAGTGAATTTTTGACAATGGTGACTTTTGAACGCGACTTTATTGCATGCCCTTGACTCACCATCGACTCAAAAGTTGAGTTTTCAACCATCAACTTAGCCCCATTAGTATATATACCATGTGCTCTGCCTTTATGACCCAAACGCTCAAAACGGCTATTTTTTATCACAAGGTAGCCATCATTTTTCGTTTCTAGCAAACCTTGCTGACTATCGTGAAAATACACATTGTTGAGCGTAAGATTGCGCCCTTCATGGCGAATACATGCCCCGTTGCCAGCGCTCACGCTCACCCCGCTACACTCTATATTTTCAATCGTAATATCTTTACCTGACGTAATAATGCTTCCCTTACCGTAAATAACCACATTTAAAAACTTGGTGCCCGAGCTTCCGGATAACACAACATTATTCTTATTAATCACCAAACCTTTGGTATACTCTCCGGGTCCTAAATAAATAACACTATTATCATCAATATGTTTCTGTGCTGTCTCAATATCAAAGTATGAGACGCCATCGACGACCACTTCTCCAATCAGCAAACTTTCAGCACGCAGAGATAAACTCCAAAATAAAACAACAACAACCCATAATTTGTGCATAGCTGGAATCCCTTGGCGACGGTTTGATAGAGAAATTAATAGTTATCAAAGCATTAAAATCAAAAGTTAAAAATTAGATTGAAGTGGAATCAGATTAGACTATACGTTTGCGGTGTGCAATTTAACCACGGTAAAGATTCCTCCAATTAAATATAGATTAACCAAAGGAAACCATTCACCAGCAGAATATTAGCAATTAAAATCATTGGGTTATTTATACCCATACATTTTACTTTCTGTTGATATGCGCCTTGTGAGTACCTAATATAATTCAGGTTCTTGTTTACACTCCGAGTCTGTTGTCAGCATATAACTTCTGCGTTTTAAGCTTTGCTGTAAACATTCACCCAACGATTATACTGGAGTTTTCAAATGAAACGCTTATCAAGTAAGTTCATTTCGTCGCTGTCTATTTCTATTATTACTATTCTGTTTAGCGGTATCGCTGTTGCGGGCACAGAGCAGATTGCTCAGACAATTGCAAAAAACATGGTACTCGTTAAAGGAGGACAATTCTCGATGGGATCAGACAGTCCTTCGGCCAAAAACCACGAAAAACCGGCCCATACGGTGATAGTAGGCAACTTTTATCTATCGAAATTCGAAATGACCCAAGAGCTGTTTGAATCAGTAACTGGCTACTCACAAAGCTATTTCCCGGATCCTAAAGCTCCAGTCAATAACATCAGTTGGAAGCAAGTCAATTTATTCATCAAAAAGCTCAATGAAATAACGGGAGAGCATTACCGCCTGCCGACGGAAGCTGAATGGGAGTTTGCAGCTAAAGGCGGTGTCAAAAGCAATCAATACACTTATTCCGGTTCAAACAACATTGATGAGGTCGCGTGGTATGCAAGCAACGCTAACAACAAAGCTCATCCAGTAGGTCTCAAACACCCCAACGAACTAGGGCTCTACGACATGACTGGAAACGTTGGTGAGTACGTCATCGACGCTTTTGACGAAAACTACTATTCCCACAGCCCGAAAGAAAATCCTGTCAACGCCAAAGACGAAAAGGCAACTCTAGCTCAAAAAGCAGTGCGTGGAGGAAGCTACTCTTTTGGCGCGAATGAATCCGAAAATTTCCGTCGTGATAGTGTCAGCCAATCCGTTATTATGGCTGACCTTGGTTTCCGACTTGCAAAAGACGCTAAGTAGACAAGAAATCCATTAAACGTCAGTCGTCGTGTCTAACCTGTTACAACGTTACTTTGGGTTATAAACGTTGGGCAAGGCCTAAATTGTCACGGCTCAAAACTGGCAATACTGACAAATTGGATACAGCTAGCGATCTCGCGTACAATATCGGCCATTAAATTAACCAATAATCATCTAAATTTAGATTATGTAAATTCAGATGAAGATTAAGGCAATAAATTCAAATGGTTAACAACAATATTCAGTGGTTTCCTGGCCATATGCATAAAGCTCGTAAGGAAATCGAAGAAGTCATCCCACAAGTTGACGTGATCATTGAAGTACTCGATGCTCGAATTCCTTTTAGTAGTGAGAATCCATTGATTTCTAAACTGCGTAAGGAAAAGCCTTGCGTCAAAGTGTTGAATAAGCGTGACTTAGCTGACCCAGAAATGACTCAACTTTGGATTGAGCACCTAGAAAAAGAGCAAGGTGTCAAAGCGATGGCAATCACGACTTCAAATCAAAATGAAGTGATGCAGATTATGGAACTTTGTCGCAAGCTGGCACCGAATCGCGAAGCCTTAGGGAAAAACATTCGCACCATGATTATGGGCATTCCCAACGTTGGGAAGTCGACCATTATCAACTGTTTAGCTGGCCGCACTATTGCACAAACGGGTAACCAACCCGCAGTGACTCGCCGCCAACAACGCATCAATCTGCAGAATGGTATTGTGCTTTCTGACACCCCTGGAATTTTGTGGCCAAAAGTGGAAAACCCACACAGTGGTTTCCGCTTAGCAGCTACTGGGGCGATTAAAGATACAGCCATGGAATACGATGAAGTGGCGTTTTACACCGTTGAATACCTTGCTGAGCGCTATCCTGAACTACTGAAAGCACGCTACAACATTGATGAATCTCCAGAATCAGATTTAGAGTGGATGGAAGAGATCGGTCGAAAACGCGGTGCGTTACGTGCTGGTGGTCGTGTCGATCTACATAAAGCTTCCGAAATTCTTCTGCACGAGTTGCGTCAAGGAATCATCGGCCAAATCACGCTTGAGCACCCAGAAATGATTACTCAAGAATTGATTGATGTTGAAATTGAAGAAGCACGTAAAGCTGAAGAAAAAGCCAAACATAAAGAAGAACGCCGTAAGCGCTACCTGCGCAATAAGCGTTAATACCTTTTTTCTGTTTCAGCACAGAAAACTAAGGGCGACCGACATGAGTCGCCCTTTTCGTTTTCAATCTCAATAGCAATTACTGAGAAATACCCGCTAACTTAAGCAAGATGCCTTCAAGTTGATCCCAAGGCATGAGTCGCGAATCAATCACTTCTAAGCGTGACTCAAAACCTTCCAGGCTCAATTGATTGACTGACACCACGCCATTAGCTTTATTGAAAGCGTAACAACCTTTACTGGTATTAATAACCGCTTTAATGCGCTCGGCAGTGAGATCATTAATAAGCGAAAACAGTTCATCAAAGTCAAAACTGTATTCCGCACCAAATAGCCACCCACAACTATAGTAACCTTGCCCTTTATTTTCTTTACGAGCATAAGCTTGATTAGGATCGAGCTGAAACTCAGGCTCCATCTCTGCGTGATGATGATGGTGTGACTCAATATGCGAAGACGCGCCACCATGGACACGTTCAATATCCAATACCTCAATCGGTAGCTGACCTTGTGTCACTAGCTTGTGAAACACTTTCGATGGCGTTTGGTCGGTTACCCAGTCATTAAAAATATCAATATCGTGTGACGTACACTGGTCAATCTTATTGCCAATGACGACATCTGCGACGCCTAGCTGATCATTGAAGTTTTGATTACTAGTGTACTTTTCATTACTTAGATTACGCGGATCAACTAAGGCTACCGTCGCTTTAAGCTCCACGTAAGGCATATATTGTTCAGAAGTTAATGTAGCAATAACCTGTTTAGGATGACCAAGGCCAGTCGGTTCAATGATCAATCGGTCAGGCCTCTGACGCAACAAGGCGTTGATACCGACAGACATAGGCACCCCAGCGGTACAACACATACATCCACCAGGTACTTCTTTGATCAAAGCACCTTGCTCAGACATCATCGCCCCATCAATACCAATCTCACCAAATTCATTAACCAGAACGGCCCATTTCTCATTTTCTGGCTTATTCTTTAATAGATTCAATATCGTTGTGGTTTTTCCTACTCCAAGAAAACCGGTAATAATATTGGTTGGTACTTTATTCGTCATACTGTTACTCCTTTTCCAAGGAGTATACCTAGGAGCGAACCAGCTTACTATATACTCGCAGAGGATTAACTATTAACAAATGTTTGTATCGAAATACAGTGTAGCGGGGGTAATCAAAACGGAACAGTGGACAGATGGAATACAAACTGTGTCGTCCTGAAATAGGTTGACGTTTCTCAGAAGCCAGTGAGTGTTCACTGGCTTCTTTCGTAATGCACTTGGT
>JBLXHN010000004.1:0-521045 GCA_048259585.1 Vibrio sp.
CGCCTTTTTCTACTTGCTCAACAACAGCTAATTTAAAGCCTAGTGTGTAGTCTCGTTGTGTGCGCTTAACTTTTTGTTTATCTGTGTTTGTCATAATAAGTCCTAAATGTATAAACACATTTCAGGACAAGACACTCAAAGATATAAAAAAAGCGCCCATTCGGACGCTTTATCATTCAATATCTTTCAATTACTTTTCAGCAAGAATGATACGCAGTGTTCGACGTAACGGCTCTGCAGCACCCCAAAGTAGTTGATCACCAACTGTAAATGCATTTAGGAAGTCATCACCCATCGCCATCTTACGTAGACGACCTACTGGAACCGACATCGTGCCAGTTACTTTCGCTGGAGAAAGTTCTTGAGAAGTAATATCACGTTCGTTTGGAATCACTTTCACCCATTCATTGTGTGAAGCGATGATGTCTTCAATTTCATCCATAGGAACATTTTGCTTTAACTTGATCGTCAATGCTTGTGAGTGACAGCGCATTGCGCCAATACGCACACAAGTACCATCAATTGGCACAGGAGAATCTTGCTGACCAAGAATCTTGTTCGCTTCTACGCCCGCTTTCCACTCTTCTTTACTTTGACCGTTTTCACGTTTAACGTCGATCCAAGGGATCAATGAACCGGCTAGAGGCACACCAAACTGGTCTGTCGGGAATGAAGAAGAACGCATTGTGTCCGCGACTTTCTTATCGATATCAAGAATAGAACTTGAAGGGTTAGCCAGTTCAGAGCTTACTGAGTCATTGATAACACCCATTTGTGAAATCAATTCGCGCATGTTTTTCGCGCCGGCGCCTGATGCCGCTTGATATGTCATCGCACTTGTCCATTCGACAAGGCCTTTTTCAAACAAGCCACCTAAGCCCATCAGCATTAGGCTAACTGTACAGTTACCACCAACAAAAGTGTTCGTTCCGCTATGGATACCATGTTGGATTTGCTTCAAGTTAACAGGGTCTAGTGTGATGATCGAGTCTGTAGCCATACGTAAGGTTGAAGCTGCATCAATCCAGTAACCTTTCCAGCCAGCTTGACGAAGTGCTGGATAAACTTTTTCCGTATAGCTGCCACCTTGACAGGTGATAATTGCATCTAACTGTTTTAAGCTATCAATATCAAACGCATCTTGCAGCATTCCAGCATCTTTACCTAGGTTAGGTGCAGGAATACCCACTTGTGAGGTGCTGTAGAATACTGGCTCAATCAGATTAAAATCGCCTTCTTCAACCATACGTTGCATCAGTACAGAACCAACCATACCGCGCCAACCTACTAAACCTACTCTCATCGCACTAATTCTCCGTGTGTTCCTTGAATAAAATAATCTACCATCTATATGCGGTTACGATCAAAATCTCAAGTGTTTATTCTGAATAATGATCCTGTTCTTTCTATTGTTAGGCTTTGACCAATCGCCAAAAATCATAAAGTAACAAAAACTAAGAAGTCAGTTACGTTAACACAAAATTTGGACTTTAACAGGCAAATTAGTAACAAATTATTGAATAAAAGCCGCCTTTACTTAGAACAGAAATCTTTTTTGAACGAATTTTATTCACTCAACTTCATTCTATTCAGTCTGAAACAGCAAAGAGAGAAAAGACTCAAGGATCTAAAATTAAACCAACAAATACAATTAGTTATATATCAAAAAATAAAAACAACCATTGAAGAACACGGCTAAAACATGTGACACCGAATGAAGCAGTCGCAAGACCACCTAAAACAAATAGCGATTACATCCTGTATTTGCATAAATTTGCCTATAATCAGCAAATTTCTATACTGGATTTCGCAAGATTTAATCGGTTGAAAAAAGTTCGCTTAAATTCAAACCTAAACGACAGGAGCTTTGTACACAAACTAAAATGACTTTTGTCCAATCCAATACTTAGCACCTTTGACAGCACCCTCAAGACTTTTTGCCAAGCGCTCCAAATCACTTATTGGAGGCTTCTCTCCCCGCTTAAGCTTAGCTTCCACTCCAATCACATCAGCTCTTAGCTCGTCAGCTCCAACTGTACCAGCCACACCTTTTAAGCTATGTACGATTCGAGAGGCACTATTCAGATCGGATTCAACCTTTTGTTTTAATTTTTCTGCGTCGTTTTGATGATCTTCAATAAAGACATTTAAAAGCATTTTCACAGCCGCCACATCACCATTTAACGAGTTGAGCATCGACTGAATGTCAATTTTTGATTCTATCGGTAACTCTGCGATGGCTATACTTTCATTACTGACTTTCGTTGACTCCATGTTTTTTTCGTCGATGCCACGTTCAATATTTAACGGTTCTTGCTCTGTTTTGTTGCAGGTCACGCGCCTCTGAACGGCTATCACTAAGGTCAGGACAGTAATAAGAACAACACTCAATACGAATAACAGCTCATTGATTCGACCGAATATTCGATAATATTGCTGCTCTACCGTAAATAGCTCTCGATAAATTTCATGTCGCAATAACTGATTCACTAAGTTGTGTCCCTCAGCATAGCCACTGAGTAGTTTTGAAACTTTTGCCAACGTTAATTGTAAAGTTTGTCGATCTTGTTCATCTGATAGTGATTGAGACTCTTGCATCAACCTTTCTAACGCGCGATATATTTCAGGACTCTGTTCCTCTTCCGTGAACAAAGCTTCAAACACATATGCCCCGAGCTCAATGTAATGCTGTTTTAGCTGCGGATTATCGTCATAGTTCGCTCTCTGCTTTTTGAGTTCTTCTACCATGTTGAGCACACCTAGCTCTTTAGTTAAGAACTGCTGGCTTTTTTCTATATATTTATCAACCACATACACCAGGTGCGTTAGATCAGGCTGTAACCATGATTTTTTATAATCTGCTTCGATTTGAACTCGCAGTGAATAAATGAGCTGTATGTTAAGTGACATATCACTGGCGTGAGTGACACGATAGGGAGAGCGAAAATGAATGGAATTGTGGAAGGACATTATACTATTACCGAGCTCAACAATATCGCTACTCAATTTACTGGCTTCACGATACTGAGCCCAAATAGCCGATATGCCTATAAGCCATACGAGAGTAATCGTTGCGATAGCCTTATAAATAAATCTACTCGGTCGGTTTTCTAAAGCCATCCTTTGCCTCTGAGCTCGATGATAGAAGGGAATGTATTCGCTAACTTAAATAATATACTCAACAATTCAAATTTGCGTAACTCATTAAATATTCAGCATTCGTTCAGTCAAACTCCTGCATAAACAAGCTTTGAACATACAAAAAGAGAGCTGTATTTAGCTCTCTCACATTTGATCTATGAACACTTAACTTTTTCGCGTCAACTGATCACGTAAGTTAGGTGGTGTACCTTTAATGGTTAGCGTGTCTGTTTCTGGATCGTAAAAAACTCGTTCGCCCATAAGTAAGCTGTCGAAACTAATGTTCAATCCACCACCAGCGCCTACGTATTTGGTCAACTTTCTCATGGTTGATCGATCAGCAGGAAAGCTTTCTTCGAGTTCATAGCCATGTTGCTGGGTGAATTCCATAAAGCTAGTACCGTCTTGACTCGGTGGTAACTCGCCAGACAGTTCTTTAACCTGTACCTCATCTCCGGCTTTGATTTGGTCGTTACAGTAATCGTAGACTTGTTTCTTGTAACTGATCGCTTCATCTTTCTCGAGTTTTGCGTCACTACAGAAATCTTCTACCGCTTGCATCAGCACTTTGTTTTGCTCTTTGGTATCAAGGCCAACTTCCGCTTGCATGAAATCTAAGAAAAAATCGGCGACTTTACGCCCTACCCGGCCTTTAATATAAGTTAGGTATCGATTTGACTCTTTATCTGTTTCAAAACTCGACAGATCAATGCGGGCAACGATATCCATTTTGTTGATATCCAGATAATCTGTTGCACTAATGTCTAAACCTTCAGTCACTTTCAGACTCTGGTTTAGTGGCAAAATGCCAAACAGTAAGTAGTCTGTTGCCAAGGACTGGTATTCAGCCATAACTAAGATGCCTTCATCAGCAAAAGGGTACTTTGCCAATTCATCTTTGAGACGCTGTGCACTGATTTGGGAAAAATCGTAAAAAGACTTCTGATTTTGACGCATTTCTTGCAACCAGTTTTGAAAATCACTGTCAGACTTGAAAGAGCCAAAACCTTTACCCGCTTTAGCATTGAAAACGCGATGAAGCTCGGATACTAGGTTTTCTGTTGATGTATCATTATCAAGTGATTGAGAGCGGAAGGTTACCGTTAACTCATCGTTACTGTTTTTGCTTAATTGGTGCAAAATGACATTGGAAAGGTGCAGACTCATAGTGAAATAATCATCGTTCTGGTTTCAGTTGTAAGGCATAGTAGGTTATCATAAGCCGTTTTTACTATCATCATTAGAGTGTTTATGCCTATTACATCTAAATACAGCGACGAAAAAGTTGAAACTATCCTGACCGAAATCGCTGCCGTTCTTGATAAACATAATGCGTCTCCAGAGCTTTCCCTGATGATTGCGGGAAATGTTGCAACCAACGTTTTAAATCAAAACGTCGCGGCATCTCAGCGCAAGGCGATTGCGGAGAAATTCTCACAGGCATTGATGTCTTCGTTAACAGACTGAATTCACAATATAAAAGCGGATAAATAGAAAAATACATGGTAGATAGCGGAAACACATACGGCGAACGTGTATCACGTTTAGTAGGTTGGGGGCACTGGTTTGCTTTCTTCAACATCATTGCAGCAATGCTTATCGGTACGAGATATATTGCACAATCGCCATGGCCAGAAACCTTTTTAGGACAGCTCTACCTTTCACTTTCTTGGGTAGGCCATTTTGGCTTTTTAGTCTTTGCTATCTATCTATTGACGCTGTTTCCGTTAACTTTCTTGATTCCATCAAGATCGCTGTTTCGCTTTGTGTCCGTCTGTTTCGCGACATTTGGCCTAACAGTACTGCTTATTGATACTCAAGCTTATCAAACCATCAACTTACACCTAACCCCCGTAGTATGGGAGTTGTTGTTTAGCGACGAAAGTAGCTCTGTACGTACCGACCTACAACACCTGTTTGTGGTGTTGCCATTAGTGTTCTTACTGCAACTGGGTTTATCGGAATGGGTATGGCGTAAACAGCGTAAACTGTCCCACAAGCGAGTTGGTCGCCCACTTGCTGCCGTCTTTTTTATCAGTTTTATCGCTAGCCACTTAATTTATGTTTGGTCTGATGCTTACTTTTATAGTCCGGTAACGAGTCAAAAGTCTAACTTTCCACTTTCTTATCCGATGACAGCCAAGTCATTCATGGAAAAACATGGGCTATTAGACCGCGAAGAATATCTCAAACGTTTGGAAGAAAATAAGAATAGTGTTGATCTGGTTAACTACCCGATTGAAGCTATTAAGTTTGGCCGTCGTGCCAATAATCTTAATATACTACTCGTCAGCGTTAATAATCTTCGTGCGGATGTTCTCAATCAAGAATTGATGCCACACACGTATCAATATGCCAACGACAACTTAAACTTCACCAATCATTACAGTTCAAGTAATGACATGTTTGGATTATTTGGTTTGTTCTATGGGTTACCAAGCAGCTACGCAACCAGTATTGAAGCGCAAGGTACATCACCGGTCATGTTAGATGTTTTGCATTCGCAAAAGTACGAATTTGGTCTGTTTAGTGGCGACAACTTCAGTGATCCTCTTTATCAGGAAACCATTTTCCGTCACTTACCTATGTCGACTGCCCCCTTTGATCCCGATATCAGTCATGATGAACAAACAATCGCTCGCTGGGCATCATGGGTAGAACAGAAAAAACAACCTTGGTTTAGTTACCTTGAGCTATCCACCGTAGACAACTTCGATCAGTACGATGGTTCTGCATCAAACGGTTCAACGAGTGACCGCTTACGCGCAGGGTACAATCATTCCGTGACGCTAGCCGATAATGAGTTAAACCAGCTGTTTACGAAATTAGATGAACTCAAGCTTACCGAAAACACGGTGGTTGTCATTACATCTAACCATGGTACTGAATTCAATGAGACCAAAACAAATAGCTGGGGTGCAAATAGTAACTACAGTCGTTACCAACTGCAGGTGCCGTTAATCATTCACTGGCCAGGAAAAGTTGCAGGTAT
Organism: Vibrio sp.; assembly: GCA_048259585.1. GTDB lineage: Bacteria > Pseudomonadota > Gammaproteobacteria > Enterobacterales > Vibrionaceae > Vibrio. Next base: position 6,134 of record JBLXHN010000004.1, read on the forward strand.
TTACAACCATCGCTCTAGCCACTTAGATTTCTCAGTCACCATTATGCAAGATCTATTAGGCGTGTCTTCAAACCCTAGTGATTTTAGTAGTGGAAAGAACTTGTTCAATGAAACAACGAGAAAATGGATTCTAGCTGGTGACTCGCGTGAACTGGCTCTAATTACCGACGATTCCACTACGGTGATCGACAAGTTTGGTAACTTCAAGTTATTCGACGATCAGTACCAACGTCTAAAAGATGAAAACCCGACGCTTCCTGTACTGATGCAAGGTTTCACTGAATTACAGCGCTTCTACGCAAAAGATAATTAACTCTTTGATTTAATATACTTTATTGTTGACGCCAATCATAAAAGTGATTAGATTAATTAAATCGGACTGTAGCGCAGCTTGGTAGCGCACCGTCATGGGGTGTCGGGGGTCGCAAGTTCAAATCTTGTCAGTCCGACCATACACCTAAAGCCCGTAATTCAAAGAGTTACGGGCTTTTTTCATTGTTGTTGGATGAGCCGAAAACATCATTTCATCCCTTCTCGATTCATTTCTCTGTATTTATTCAATAAATTTTCAACTAACTCTTAACATTCAAACGGTTAAAAACGCCCATCTAAAATTAATTTACTAAAAATGTTCATTATTAGAGCAAACGATATATTCAGGGCTTTACAAGCTTTTGAGACCTCTATATTATGCGTCTCAACAACGGAGAGATGGCTGAGTGGTTGAAAGCACCGGTCTTGAAAACCGGCATACGTTAATAGCGTATCTAGGGTTCAAATCCCTATCTCTCCGCCACATTCTAGAAAAAAGCCTCTGATTTCAGAGGCTTTTTTCGTTTCTAACGATTCTAAAACGCTTTACTTCCGATTACTTTAATCGTGGCTAATCTAGCACCAAAGCGATATTCTTTTTCGCCGTTTCGTACTGAGTAAGGTAGTTTAAACCCGATAACTCCTTTTCTGAGGAAAGTTTTACGATGACTTCATGACATTGTTTGATTTTGTCGTAAATCTTGTAATCTCCCTCATACGAAACCGGGTAGTAAGCAATGAACTTAATGATTGCCATACATAGTTTCTTAGAGTTCGGTGATAAATCATGTAAACGCAGGTACAAATCAACTTGCTGTGCAACAGTTGAAGGTTCGCTAATATCCACAGCGGTGGTTAAATCCCGCCGAATCGTATCTATCTCACTTTGCATTTTATGTAACTGGCTTTCAAAGCTTAACAACATATGAGTTTGACTACGCAGAATACTCGGATGTTGGCTACCATCTATCGACACGCGGCATTGCGGTAATATCTGTTTAACTTCGTTTAAAAATGAATATTGCTCCAGCAGGTAAGCTAAATGGTAAAGATCATAAAAGTGCATACTCTTAATCTTTTGTAGTACTGGCTTTAATTCACTAATCGCTGCTTTTAAATCACCGCGAATAAAAGCAATATGCGACATAAGTAATTTATGCGCGTGTTCCAGGCTCGCCCGCTTTCTTACTTCATCAATCAGTGGATTGAGTGTTTGAACGAGACGCTCAAATACACTTTTATTTTCTACACCTGTAGCTTTATAAAGGTGACACCTGACAAGATTTAACTGTGTATAAACACCACCTCTAAAGGTATTTCTGTTCTTATCGTAGTAACGCGTCATATAAACAACGGCATCATCAAAACAACGGTTTGCTAAAGAAAGATTAGCAATAACTAACTCTCGCTCAGCCCCTGCATCTAATAACATCGCCGACTGTTTTAAATGGCTGATCGCTTGAGGAAGGTCATTATTGATTACAGCAATATTCGACATTTCATCGTGGTAGTATGGGTTATCGTCTTTACTCTTAACCGTGTCTAGGATCTCTTTGGCTTTGGCTACATTATCCGTTTCGATAAACGTGTTCGCTAACGCTGTTTTTATCCAGTCAAAGTTATCTTCACTAAGCATTTCCTCATACTCGACTCTAGCACTGGTATATTCTTTACACCGAACAAGCGCATTAGCTTTAAACTTACGAATCAATTTTATGTATTCAGGACGTTCTTTCGCGCATTCATTACATGCAGCTATGACACCTTGGTAATCATGGTTACTTAGTTGTTGATAAATCGGCAGTAAAGCTTGTTTTCGCTTGAGTGAATGCGTTAAACGCTCAATAAAAAACTGGTTCTTAAAGGGTTTTAAAAGATAATCGTCGGGCTCGGCATCAATGATAGAGCGAACAACTCGTAAATCATTCTCTCCTGTCAAAAAAACAAAAACGGTTCGGGCGGGTAACAATTTCAAATGATTGAGTTCTTCCAACAACTGGAACCCATTGAGCTGCTGCTGAAAGTTGTAATCACAAATAATAAGGTCGAAACGGTTCTGTCTACATTTTTGAATTACTTCAAATGGCTTATATGCAAAATGAACTTGTTCACAACCCAGCTTTTTTAGAACAGTCGAAATCGATCCAGTCACCAATCTAGAATCGTCAGCGATAAGCACCGTGTAATTTTTGAAGTTTATAGACATAACAGGAACCCCTCCGCCACGTATAGTACCAAACGTCCAGCATGGATAAGGTAAATTCAGACAAAACAGGAAAAGCCTTACAGCAAATGATTGTATTCCCCACAATTGTGAATGCCTTAGGAAATGTCATTTCAACCAATGAATAAATACAACAAGGCCCTCTTTCTATCGTGTGTAAGAGCGTTTATTTAGTGGGCGTGCCTATCACAATTATGATAGTGTCAAGGTCCACTGAGGTGAGTCCGAAGCCGTTCTATCAATAGGTTGATCGTAATATCAACTTTGTTTTAAACGCTATGGCTATTCAGATCGTTAACGAAATAACTATAAGGTCTGTGGCCTTTTTTCAGCCGAACGTTGTACAGGCGAAACAAATTTCAATCAGTAAGGTCAGCAGCCACTAAAAGGAGAATTTAAGTGCTCAACCATGTAAAAGCTTATGCAGGAGATCCTATTCTGTCTCTTATGGAACAGTTTATGGCGGATGAACGCTCTGAGAAAGTGAACTTAAGCATCGGTTTGTATTACAACCAAGATGGAAAAATCCCAACCTTAGATTCTGTTGCCGCTTCGCAACAACAATTGGCAAATACCGAAAGCCAACCATGTATTTACTTGCCGATGGAAGGTTTAGCCCAGTATCGCTCTGCGGTTCAAAGCTTGGTGTTGGGTGATGAGCACCCTGCTTTAGCAGAAAAACGCGTGGCGACTATTCAGTCACTCGGTGGTTCTGGCGCATTAATGATCGGAGCCGACTTCCTTCACCATTACTTTCCCAACTCAAAAGTTTGGGTGAGTAACCCAACATGGGAAAATCACCATGCGATATTTGCAGGCGCGGGATTCGAGGTAAATACCTACCCTTATTTCGATCAATCAACCAAAATGCTCGATTTCGACGGTATGATTTCTACGTTGAAAACACTACCGGAGCAAAGCATCGTATTACTGCACCCATGCTGTCATAACCCAACGGGCGTTGATTTAACCAAGGCGCAATGGGACGAAGTCATTGATCAAATAAAACAACACAAACTAATCCCATTCTTCGATATGGCTTATCAGGGTTACGGTGAAGGAATCAATGAAGATGCTTACGTGATCCGCAAGATATCACTAGAAAAAGATGTCGTTAGCTTTGTAAGCAACTCTTTCTCCAAAACATTTTCACTGTATGGGGAACGCGTTGGAGGCCTGTCAGTCGTTTGTGGTGATGAAGAAGAAACTTCTCGTGTTCTAGGCCAATTAAAAGCAACGGTTCGCCGTAACTACTCAAGCCCCGCAAAGCACGGTGCCGTGGTTGTATCAAACGTGCTGAATACAGAAGAACTAAAAACAATCTGGTTTGATGAAGTTGAAGGTATGCGCAGTCGTATCCTCACCATGCGAGAAACACTTCATAACCAGCTTAAAAGCTTATGCCCTGAAAAAGACTTCAGCTTCCTGGTGAAACAAAGAGGCATGTTCAGCTATACGGGCTTTAGCCAATCAACGGTAGAGAAGCTGCGTAACGAACACGGCATCTATTTAATTAATAGCGGGCGTATGTGTCTAGCAGGCCTAAATGAACACAATGTGGATCGGGTTGCTCAAGCTTTTGCAGCGATTTAAAACCGCGCTAACACTAACGAACAACGCCAGCATCATTGCTGGCGTTTTAGTTTGGTTTTAAATCGTATGAACTGCTGCTTGAAGCAGCTGCATATGAATCGGTACCAAAGATTGATGATCACTGCGGTAACCGCCTCCCACAACACAAGCCATAGGGATCCCCTTACCTTTCGCCTGTTCCATCATAAACTTGTCACGCTGATAAATGGCATCGGTAGAGATATTTAAGTAACCCAATTCGTCTTGATGATGAATATCGACGCCAGCATCATAAATGATCAGATCAGGTTGATAGAGATTCACCGCCATTTCGACCACCGAAGTAAAATGTGCGAGAAATTCCTCATCCCCAGCATCTCTAGGCAAGGCAACATCAAGGTTAGATTCCGGTTTGCGAGCCGGAAAATTTTTATCACAATGGAATGAGAGAGTAATAATATCATCACGATCTGAACACAGAGTGGCAGTTCCATCACCATGATGAACATCACTATCAACGATCAACACCTTATCTACACCTTCATGCTCTATGACATGATCAGCGGCCAGTACCAAATCGTTAAATAAACAAAAGCCACTACCAAAGTCATTATGCGCATGGTGATAACCACCACTCAGATGGATTGCGCAACCGTGTTTTAACGCAAGTTCAGCCGTTAAACAGGTGCCTCCTGCAGAGGTTAACGTCCGTTCAATTAAGCTTTCGCTCCAAGGAAAACCTATCCGCCGCATTTTTGCAGCGGCTAACGCCCCTGAGACTAACTCTTCCACGTAATAAGAACAGTGAACTCGTTTCACCGTATCAACGCTCAAAATGTGTGGTTGATAAAATTCAAATACCGATCGCCACTGTTTATCCTGTCTCTGCTGTTCCAATACCGCTTCATAAAGCAAGCGATATTTGTTGATTGGGTAGCGGTGTTCCGGTGGTAAATCAAGCAAAGAATAAATTGGATGATAGATCAGAGGAATCATAAGAATTTGGCTCTAATTAAGGATAAATAGATACGAACGACCTGTTTCCAACGATAACCATCAACTCGCTTTTGAGCGCGGCTTACCTTTGGTGTAACTGCGTTTTTTACGTTTGAAAGCAGGTCTTTCCACCGCCGGTAGGGAACGTAATGATTCAGGTACAGGCGCGTTTTTCACTTCATGCATTAAAGCATCAATACGTTGTTGCAAAGCGGTCATAAAAGGCTGATACGCTTGCCCTCGTTCTGCCATCGCTTGTAGTTGATGTTCCCAATTTGCCGTCATGTCGGGATAGGTTGAATCACTCGGTAAAGCATGTATTAAACCTCTGCCTGCCGGCGTACTACGGATTATTTTACTATCACGCTTGAGTAACTGACGTTTGAACAACGTATCCAAAATACCTGCTCGGGTCGCTTCCGTGCCCAATCCATCGGTTTCACGTAGTATTTTTTTTAATTCTTTGTCTTCAACAAAGCGAGCAATGCCTGTCATCGCCTGGAGAAGCGTTGCTTCAGTAAAGTGCCTTGGCGGCTCTGTTTTTCTGTCCTTAATTTCGCCTTCACGACAAATCAGTTCGGTACCCACAGTCAGTGGAGGTACTTTATCCACACCATCATCCTGCTCTTCTGTTTTACCTGTCAGTTCTTTCCACCCAGCAGACACCAGTTGACGACCTTTGGCGATGAAAGTTCCACCAGCGATATCAAACACTAACTTAGCCTCAGCGTAAACCGCATGAGGATAAAACTGCATCAGATATTGTCGAGCGATCAATTGATACACCTTCATTTCATAACTAGAAAGGGCATTAACCGACGCCTTCTTGGGCGTTGGAATAATCGCGTGGTGAGCATCCACTTTAGAATCATTCCAAGCTTTAGACTTCAAGGATAAGTTGGCACCAGAGACGGCAGTTGCTAACTCTTTGGCATTGTTAGCAATCGCTTCTGTGATAGAAGGAGCTTGAGCAAAGTGCTCTTTAGGCAAGTAGCGACAATCGGAACGTGGGTACGTAATCAGTTTGTGCTTTTCATATAATGCCTGACACGAGTCCAACACCTGCTGCGCACTCATGTTATAGCGCTTAGCGGCATCTATCTGTAAAGCCGATAATGAATAAGGTAGAGGTGCTGCTTGCTTAGTCTGATTTTGTTCAGACTCAATGACTTTTGCAGGCTGACCAGCAATACGCTGAGCAACATTTTCAATCAACTTTCGGTTTAATACTCTGCCCTCTTCATCTTGCCATGGCTGACAAGCGTCACTCGGCTTCCAACGAGCACGAATGTCAAACGAATGGTTACTATCCTGGTAAGGGATCAAGGCATGAAGAGTATAGTAATCACGTGGAACGAAGTTTTCGATTTCTTCGTCACGACGCACAACCAGACCAAGAACGGGTGTTTGCACGCGGCCAACAGAAAGCACGCCCTGATAACCTGCTTTTTGACCTAACAAAGTATAAGCTCGCGACATGTTCATACCATACAGCCAGTCAGCTCTTGAACGAGCAAGTGCTGAAACGGAAAGAGGAATGAAATCACGATTACTGCGCATGCTGGAAAGCGCACGTTTTACTGCGGGTAAGTTCAAGTCACTGATCAATAAACGCTGAATTGTGGCCTTCTTGTTTTTTGCCACTTTACAATAGTCGATAACCTCATCCACCAGTAGTTGACCTTCTCTGTCCGGGTCGCCTGCGTGAATAATTTCGTTATGTTCTTTTATCAGCTTTCGCACAACCGTTAATTGTTTGCTTGCTGTTTTACGTGGTCTTAGTTGCCATTGTTCAGGGACAATAGGTAAATCAGCCAGATTCCATTTTTTATATCGTTCATCATAAGCATCCGGCTCAACCTGTTCCAACAGATGCCCTATGCACCAAGTCACCACATCACCGTTCGCACAACGGATAAAACCTTGATCTTTTTTATGGGGCTTAGGCAGGGCATCAGCAATCGCTCGGCCAAGACTCGGTTTCTCTGCGATGAATAATCGGCTCATAATAAATATACAAATGGTAAAAAAACTAAGGCCACATTATCGAATGTGGCCTTAAGAAATCAAGAAAAACTGTATAAAATCACAGTACCCTCTTCAAAATATGAAAAAGGAACGGCTGTGAAGAGTGTTAATTACTCTTCGTCGCTAGCAGAACGAGCTGCTGCTTCTTTAACTAATGGTTGAAGCTCACCTTTCTGGAACATTTCCAAAATGATGTCACAACCACCGATAAGTTCGCCTTCAATCCACAATTGTGGAAAGGTTGGCCATTGAGCATACACAGGCAATTCAGCACGGATATCTGGATTTTGCAGAATATCTACGTAAGCAAATTTTTCACCACAAGCCATTAGCGCTTGTGCTGCTTGAGAAGAGAAACCACAGCTTGGTAGCTTTGGTGAACCTTTCATGTAAAGAAGGATCGAGTTTTCTTCAATTTGCTGTTTGATTTTATCGATGGTTTCCATTGCTTCCTCATAATGGGTTTCGTATTTCATAGCATGTATTCTAAATCATTGGATGAGAATAAAAAGCACATTATCAGTATGGGCTTAAATTTCATTCCTCACCAAACTTTTCGTTCACACTCTAAACGATATAGCTGATACCACAAACACATTCCTTATATGAATTTAATATTATAAATAGTCGTGTTTTATCGCCTTCGGGGTTTTAATAAAGTAAAAAGTTGCTAAAATAGATTTAGCTCTGAAAGGGTCTACCCTTTCTACAGTTATTTTCTTGAACTGAACTCGTCGATAAAGCTCTGAGTCCAGTATCTTGAGATGATTGAGGTACAATAGTCAGTCGTATCGACTAAACATAAAAAATACATTGGAAGCAATCGAGAGAGTCCACTCTCTTTCACCTATATGGAGAATCAAGCAATGGCATTTGAACTACCAGCTCTTCCTTACGCAAAAGACGCGCTAGAACCACATATCTCAGCAGAAACTCTTGAGTACCACTACGGCAAGCACCACAACACTTACGTTGTGAAGCTAAACGGTCTAGTTCCTGGTACTGAATTTGAAGGTAAAACTCTAGAAGAGATCATCAAAACTTCTACTGGCGGTATCTTCAACAATGCAGCTCAAGTATGGAACCACACTTTCTACTGGCACTGTCTAGCGCCAAACGCAGGTGGTGAGCCAACAGGTGCAGTTGCAGAAGCAATTAACGCAGCATTTGGTTCTTTTGAAGAATTCAAAACGAAGTTCACTGATTCAGCAATCAACAACTTCGGTTCTTCTTGGACTTGGCTTGTGAAGAAAGCTGACGGTTCTCTAGCAATCGTTAACACTTCTAACGCTGCTACTCCAATCACAGAAGAAGGTGTGACTCCTCTTCTTACTGTTGACCTATGGGAACACGCATACTACATCGATTACCGTAACCTACGTCCAGACTACATGAACGGTTTCTGGGCTCTGGTTAACTGGGAATTCGTTGCTGCGAACCTAGCGAAGTAATCTTCGTTTCCCCTATGGGATAAAACAATTTAGTCATTAATACCAATCTGGATGAGTTAATGTTCAGATAATTGCGTAGAAAAACGCCAAGAACAAGGCATAAATTGCAGTTATTGGCGTTTTTAACAAGCAAGAATGAACAGAAACTCATGTAGATTGGTATAGAAAGCCTGCAAATTTGCAGGCTTTTTTGTGTATTTACACTAAAGATCTACCGCAGAGTGCCGTTATAAAAGCATCAGACGGAGATCAGAATGCAAGTACACACCTTAGATAAAGCGGGAATCATCAGTGAGCTGAACATCGGTTCAGGGATCTGTGACGCCGTTCAACAAGGGCGACGTGCTGATTTTTCTTTAATGTTAGCTCTCTTTTCCAATGACGTCCGCGACAACACACCGGTTGAAACGGTTGAGCAGCCCACGACTACAGAATCGCTTCTTCGTCAGCGCTTCGAACTCAACGAACCGCAGCCGTTAAGGAATGATCAAAGCTCTTACGCAATTTCTGCGCAACAAGCAGATTTATTTCATCACGGCGGGCTTGCAAGCGCAAAACTCAGTCATTATTTAAAGCCTGAAGCTTTAACCTATCTGCCAGAAGATACCCAAGACTTACCTGAAGATGTTTATCTCAACCTATCGGGCCATGAAAGACGACACCTGACTGAAAAATCGGCACCTGATTATTTACCTGCTGATATGTACAACCAATTGATGGTTGCTTTTCGACACGACCAATTGCGAGCACAAGCTTAAACAACGTTAAAACCTATCGAACAACACATAAATAGATACAATACTTACCCTCAAAGACCTTCATTGTGTGAATCAGTCCCCAAAACAGCCATTCATACTGTAAACAAATCTGTTATTTGATTTCTTTCACACAATGTATCACCACCTTCACCCATTCTTAATGAACAAGTTTTAAACACAACTATAAAATTGAAGTACAAGGTGGCCCGACATGGATATAAAAAGTGCGGTCGTTTTAATTACATCAGCAAGTTCATTGCTGGGTTCTACGCTGGCGGTCCACTTTAGTCGCTTAGGTGCCCAAGTTATTCTTTGTGATAGTGATAAAAAAGGGTTGGATGAGTCATACCGGCATTGTAGAGAGATCTCCGATCACGTTGACTGTTATCATCTACCTGATTACTCAGCAGCCAGTCTCAATGCGATGTTCGACCATATTGAACGAACCTACCACAATGCACCCGATGTATTGATTAACAACTGGCCAACGGCTCCTATGCCCTCCCTTATCGATGAGCAACCAACGGAGTTGTTCATTCAGAAGATGGTTTTGATGGCTTCATCATTGTTTTCCTTTGGTCAAGCATGTACAGAGCGGATGAGGCAGCATCAAGTAAGAGGCGTCATAGTTAACGTAATTTTCTATAGTGACGCAATGAACTATTCAGGGATAGAAAATGCTACATGCATGGTGGCTGGGTTTACCCAAAGTTGGGCCAAAGAGCTGATGCCTTTCAACATTCGTGTTGGAGGCGTAGTACCAATGAATGCTGCAAATAAGCGACAAGAGCATTGGGCTGAAGTGAAAGATGAGCTCATCCGCAACACCGAATACATCGTTGCGAATGAGTATTTTAGCGGTCGTGTGATGTCTGCATAGGGATATACCAATAACGTTGAAAGGAAATGCCATTCCTACGTTATTAAGCTTGACCTGAATTCCTTGATGAAGCTATGAATCCTGCATCTTGAGGTCACTTGAGTATATTTAAAAACCTTCTTCCATGTAGGCATCTAGGTAGTCTTCTTCGCTTTCGTCTATTTCTGTTTTGGTTTCGACTTCAGCGGTAAAGTCTCTACGCTGTAAATAAGCAGAACGCGTAAACGAGTACGAATCTGGTGAGCTTTCTAATAGCACTTCTTGATTCACTAGTGCAGCCCGGGTTTCCATGCCTTCGAATGCCCACTTACCTAGGGATGCCCATATATTAAGATATGAAAGTGGCGCATAAAGAGAATCCACCATATCTCCAGCTTCCCGCACCACAACAGGGCCATAACCAGGAACCATAATATAAGGACCTTTACCAACACCTTGGTGACCAATAGCATCACCAAAGCTTTTTTCGCCATGTTTAGTAATTCCGGCCTCGGATGCAATATCAATTAAACCGAGTAAACCAAAGGTGGAGTTAATCCAGAAACGATTAAAGTGATCAAGCGCTTTGCTACCATTCCCCATAAATAAATTGTTCACCATACTGGCTGGCTCATCTAAGTTCGCTAAAAAGTTAGCGATTCCGTGGCGAATAGGCGTAGGGGTGTATTCAACATAGGTAAGAGATACTGGTCTTACGAAATAAGGATCCAGAAAATCATAGTTGAAACTCCACATTGTGCGGTTGAAGCCTTCCAGAGGATCATTGATATTGGTATCTGATGTTGTTCCACCTTCAGGTACAGAACTGCATCCGGTTAAGATGATCATTAGGCTCAGCGAAACAATCCTAGCAAATCGGCTGATCATTATTATTTCCATTCCAATAGGCAATCAGGACCTAGTAATCAATGATTAACTAGTCCTGATTGAATATAAGGCCAATGAATTCATTGGCCTTTGATTTATATTTATTGGATTACAGTATTAAAACTGCTGATTGATTTCAACATTTACTGTGCTTCCAATTTCTGCAGGCTGGCTTTCTCCAAACCAATCACCATCTTTGGTTGCAACATTACCATCTGTATCAATCCGAACTCTAACTAACAAAGAATCTAAATCAGATAGTTTCCGACCTTGCATCATGCTGTTGGAATCATCAAGTACAACCGTTAGAGGGAATCTGCCTAAAGGGTATCTTGCCGCTGCAATCGGCATAGGGGCTCCATCAGCCGAATGAACCGACACGATAACAACACCTTGTTGAGGAACAACAACATTACCCGCAAGCGAAATCGTTACTGAGACAGATTGAGCATCAGGCTCGCCTTCACCCATTCTCGCTTTCGCACTGGCAATGCTACGAGATAACATCTCATAGCGACCGTCATTCGGACCCAGAATTTGTTGCATCGATTGCCAGTGTTTGATTGCCGTCGGAAAATCCTGACGTTCAAAAGCATCAAAAGCAAGTAATGAATAAACACGCAGATCGACGTAGTCTTCCTTAAGCAGTTTTTCTAATACTGTACGGGCTTTTTGCTGATCGATTTCATCATTCGACAACATCAATGCTTGTGCATACCCTAGCTTAATATCGCCATCTTGCGGCTCTAAGAGATACGCTTTCTTCATTGCGCCTATAGCAGTGTTCATGTCTCGATTTGCTAAACCGATTCGTCCTAACAACAGCCAACCAGTGGAATCATTAGGCTCATAATGCAAACGCGTTCTCAATGCTAAGGTTAGGTCCTGCATCTCTTGGTCAGTTAACTCTACCCCTTGTGGATTCATTAACTTTTTCGATAACTCTGGCAGGTTTTGGCTAATTTGCTGCCATTGCTGCACGCTGGTATGACTGCCGAATGTTGCATACAAGCCATAACTCAATGCGACAACCAACAACACTGAAGGAACAAGTACACCATAGGTTGAAACTTTTCCTTGTAATTGGTTGGACTTATCACTTGGAATATCATCAAGCAAAGATTGCTTTAAGTCTGCAACAAGCTCTTGCTGGTTAGCCACCAAACCTTCGTCAGATTCTACTTCTAGTTCCGCTAAACGATTCTTATACAGCGCTTTATTTAACTCATCGCGTAATACTTCATCGTTATTCTCTTTCGGCTTTAATAACGGAATGATGACAAATACACTGGCCAGAGCGACAAGGATAAGTGTCGAAATCCAAAATAACGTCATTACTGCTTATCTCCGTCTTGTTCTTCTTCCAGCAAAGCTTTTAGTCGTTGCTCTTTGTTTTCATCCCAATCATTCGCAACCGCAGCTGTTTTTCTGCGTTTAGTACGAACGACAATGATAATAAAGCCAACGATTAATACGGAGAATGGCGCAACCCATAAGATAGCGGTGCCGACCGTCAATGGCGGATTATAAGTCACAAAATTACCGTAACGAGCGATCATGTAGTCGACAATTTCTTGTTCAGACTTGCCTTGTTTGGTCATTTCATAGACTTTCTGACGCAGATCCTGCGCCAGAGCAGCATTTGAATCGGCGATTGAATTGTTTTGACACTTAGGGCAACGAAGCGTGTTACTTAACTCATGGAACTGTTTCTCTTGCTCAGGCGTGTCGAAGTCAAAAACATCAATCGCAGCGTGAACAGAAAAAGCAATCAATAAGGAGCTGATGAAGGCAACTAACTGGGTTTTCATTGCTTAGCCTCCTGTAACAACTGCTGATAAAGCGGCTCTAGTGTTTCTTTCCAGTTTTTTGCGTTGACATCGCCAACGTGACGATAGCGAATCTGACCATTAGCATCGATGACAAAAGTTTCTGGCGCGCCATAAACACCCAGATCTAAGCCCAACATACCGTTACCATCAAACAAACTGATTAAATATGGGTTTCCTAACTCGTTTAACCATTGAACCGCTTTGTCACGTTGATCTTTGTAGTTGAGACCAATGATTTTCACGTCTTGCGAAGCCAATTCATTAAGATATTGATGTTCAGCGTAACAAGTTGGACACCAAGTCGCCCACACATTAAGCAACAAAGGCTCACCACGGAAAATACTTTGGTCGTACAATTTGCCCGGTTCTGCCAAATCTTCTAAACGAAACTCAGGTACAGCCTTGCCAACCAACACTGATTCAAGTTTGGTTGGGTCATCACCATCTGCATTTCTAGACAATTGAGTCACAAACACGATAACCAATGCTAAAAATAGGATGAGAGGAATAAACAGAATCTTCTTGTTCATTTAAGCCTCCGTTGCTGCTGATTTTCTGAAACGATAACGTCGGTCGCTGATTGCGATAATCCCACCGAGCGCCATTAATAATCCACCCGCCCAAATCCAACGAACAAACGGTTTGTAGTACAAACGAACTGCCCATGCATCCGTTCCTTCTAAACGCTCACCCATCGCGATATACAGGTCTCGAGTGATACCACGATCGATAGCTGCCTCTGTCATCATCGACTTGGCCGTGTTGTAGAAGCGCTTTTCTGCATGAAGCGTATTGATGTATTGGCCGTTCTTTGTGACTTCAAAGTCAGCCACATAACCATCGTAGTTAGGACCGTCGCGATCAAACAAACCTTTGAAATAAAAGTCGTATTCGTTTAGTTGGAAGTGTTCACCTGGAGCTAAACGTACATCACGCTCAATACTGTAATTCTGTACCATGGCGATACCAATCACCGATACCGCTAACCCTATGTGCCCTAACACCATAGCCCAGTGGCTGCGCTGAACCTTTTTCACTCCAACCATGAAGCTATGACGATGCGTGGCCCGTTGATGGATCTCATAGCCGTGAAGCAAAATGATCCACCAAGCCATTACCCAGCCCATATAAGCCAAACCAGTAAATGACTCAGCAGTCATGGTCAAAAATACTGCCGCTAGTACCAGCGAAGCAATCGCTGATACCAACATTGGTTTTACCAAGACTGATAGATTGTCACGTTTCCAGCGAATGAGTGGGCCAATACCGAGCAAAAAGGCAAACGGAACCATCAACCAGCTAAACAAGCTATTAAAGAAAGGCGCACCGATGGAAACAGAACCTAAACCTAACTGCTTATGCACTAAAGGTAACAATGTCCCGATCAACACAACAACCAGTGCGGTTATCAATAATACGTTGTTTGCCAATAAAGCATTTTCACGTGATATCAATTCGTAGTTGCCTCTAGCACGCACTGATGCGCCCTTAATGGCGAACAATAATAGAGAACCCCCAATCACAAAGACTAAGAAGCCCAGAATAAACATTCCACGCGCCGGATCAGACGCAAACGCGTGTACCGAAACTAAAATGCCGGAACGAACCAGGAAAGTCCCCAGAAGGCTGAGTGAGAATGCTGAAATCGCCAGTAGAACTGTCCATGCTTTAAACGTGCCGCGCTTTTCGGTCACGGCGAGTGAATGCATTAATGCGGTGCCAGCCAACCAAGGCATAAACGACGCGTTTTCTACTGGATCCCAGAACCACCAACCGCCCCAACCGAGTTCGTAGTACGCCCACCATGAACCTAATACGATACCTAATGTTAAAAATAACCATGCTGCCGTTGTCCAAGGACGAGACCAACGCGCCCATGCGGTATCAAGTCGTCCAGTCATCAGTGACGCAATAGCAAACGAGAAAGCTACTGAGAAACCAACATAGCCCATGTATAGCATTGGTGGGTGAATAATCAGTCCAGGGTCTTGTAACAGAGGATTCAGATCTCTGCCATCAATTGGGAAAAACGGCAACGTTCGCAAAAACGGGTTTGAGGTAACGATGATAAATAGCAAGAAGCCGACAGTGATCATCCCCATAACAGCAAGAACGCGCGCTACCGATTCCTGAGGCATTCCTCGACTAAAACTGGCAACCGCAACCGTCCAGGCCGCCTGAATCAGCACCCACAATAATAGTGAACCTTCATGTGCTCCCCATACTGCGGTTAAGCGGTAGTACCACGGAAGCAGACTGTTCGAGTTCGTCGCAACATACTGAACCGTGAAGTCATTGGAATAAAATGCCCAAAGCAAAACGCCAAATGAAAGTAGCAGGAATGAAAACATCCCCCACGCAAGGGGACGTGCAGAGTTCATCAATAATGTATTGTTTTTAGAAGCTCCGACTAACGGCAACAGGCTTAACAGGATCGCTAAACCGAGCGAGATGATCAGGGCAAAGTGCCCTATTTCCGCAATCATTGACCGCTCCCTTGTTTTTGTTCATTGGTGTATTGCATTGGAGAGTGACTCTTATCCATCGCTTCTGCAATTTCAGGTGGCATATACTCTTCATCATGTTTGGCTAACACTTCGAAGGCTTCAACTGTCGTCGCATCCTTGAGAACACCTTGAGCAACGATCCCCTGACCTTCGCGGAACAAGTCCGGTAAAATACCATCATAAGTAATAGTCACTGTAGGACCGGTATCTCGTAGCAAGAAACTCACTTTTAACGAGTTCGGGTCACGCTTTACCGATCCCACTTGAACCATGCCACCGATGCGTAGGCGCTGACCAACCTCTGGTTTTTTGCCGTCTTTACCGTTAACCAGTTCGGTTGGGGTGTAGAATAAATCCATGTTTTGGCTTAATGCATACAGAATTAAACCCGTTGTTGTTCCTAAGCCAATAAGAATTGCGAGGACAATGCCGAGCCTCTTTTTACGTCTTGGGTTCATAGCGTGTTCTCCATATGCTTGGCAGCTTCAATACGCTCTTGGCGTTTAATTTTATTTCTAACTTCTTTCATTAAAGCTTTACTACGACTGGCACTCAGGTACCACAAAATTGCCATTGATAAATAGGTAATACCAAAACCACCCCATACATAGCTGGCATAACCACCCATTGCCCAAAAATCAGACCAAGAATCAAAGTACATTACGACACTCCTTTGTTTGACTGAGCTAACTCAATAACCCATGGGCGGTGACTCTCTTTGCTAATAATCTCATTACGTAGACGGGTCATGGTAAGAGCAGCAAAGAAAAATGCAAAACCGGAAATATTGAGCAATAACGGCCAAAGCATATTGGCAGAAATGGAAGGCTTTTCGAATTTAGTTATGGTTGCACCTTGGTGCAATGTATTCCACCATTCCACAGAGAAATGAATAATCGGTAAATTAATTACACCAACAATTGCCAAAATGCCTGCGGCTTTCGCTGCTGTTTTCTGGTCATCAAATGCGTGATAAAGAGCAATAACACCCAGATAGAGGAATAACAGGATAAGCTCAGAAGTCAGACGCGCGTCCCAAACCCACCAAGCCCCCCACATAGGCTTACCCCAGACAGCACCAGTTATCAGTGCGATAAAAGTATACACGGCACCAATCGGAGCCATAGCTAATGCAGCCATGCTGGAAAGCTTTAACTGCCAAACAATACCGATAAACGCAGCGATTGCCATCGACATATAAACGCCCATCGACCAGATTGCAGAAGGAACATGAATGTAAATCAGTCTGAAACTATCCCCTTGTTGATAATCTGAAGGCGCAAAAGCTAGCCCCCAAATTGTTCCGACAGTCAAACAGACAAAGGCTAATGCAGCGAACCAAGGGAAGAGTTTCCCACAAAGTTGGTACGCAGATTCTGGCTTAGCGTAGGGATGGAGCCATTTCCACATTGTTTATCCTCACTTTTCGCTTCGATGACTTAACTTATTGATGTTAAGTTTCTTATTAATATTCCGGGCTAAAAATCAATTTATGTTAGTTAACACTTACACGCAACGCGGCACTGATAGCAAAAGGGGTCAGTGTCATTGCTCCTACAAACATTGCAGCAAGTAATGCCAGTTGACCGTTATAAGCCATACCTAGCGACGCCGCATCAATCGCTGAAGTGGCAAAGATTAAAATGGGTATATACAGAGGTAAAACTAATAAGCTCAGTAACACGCCACCCTTTTGTAAGCCTACCGTTAGTGCAACACCAATGGCACCAATAAAGCTCAACGTTGGCGTCCCTAATAGTAATGTACCAACAACGGCAAACCAGGTATTGAAGTCTAACGACAGTAATATGGCGAGTAATGGGCTAATCAAAATCAATGGCAGCCCCGTTAATAACCAGTGTGCAATCACCTTAGAAAGTGCAACTATTGGTAACGGAACTGGCATAATCATCATCTGCTCTAGTGCACCATCTTGAAAATCATCTCTGAATAAGCGCTCTAGCGATAACAGTGCAGCAAGTAAAGCCGCCACCCAAACAATACCAGGGGCTATACGAGATAAAAGTCCAGGCTCTGGGCCAATGCTCAATGGGAATAGGGTGATGACAATGATAAAAAACCACAACGGATTAAAAATATCAGCTTGTCGTCGAAATGCGATCAGTAGTTCACGCTTTATAATCATCGTCATCGCTGACAGCATTAGACATCCCCTAGCTTAATTTTTCGCAATTTATTGTTATCTGAGAACATGTCTTGGTGAGTGGTGAGTACCACAATTCCACCTTTTTCTGTGTGTTGTAAAAATAGGGATTCCAATACTTTTACACCCTGTTTATCTATCGCGGTTAACGGCTCATCTAAAATCCAAAGCTTATGTGAACTCAACCATAACCTTGCAAGTGCAACTCTGCGTTGTTGTCCTGCCGAAAGTTTTGCTACCGGCACGTCCTCACGACCCGCTAAGCCGACCTGAGTCAAAGCATGATAGATCTCATCATGAGTCACTTTTGATGCATGCACGGTTTGATAAAACTGTAGGTTTTCAAATGCAGTGAGCTCACGCTTTACGCCTGTTTGATGGCCCAAGAAAAGAAGCTCACTGTGATAACTATCCCGATCATCTTCTATGCTGGTGTCGTTCCAGAATATCTCACCTTCATCGCGGTCTGCCAAACCTGTGACAATACGCAGTAAAGTTGTTTTACCAGTACCGTTACGTCCTTCTATTTGGACTAATTCGCCTGGACGAATACTGAATGACAATCCTTCAAACAGAACTCTTTCATCGCGAATAGCAGTAAGATTGCTAACTTCCAGCATGGGCTTCTATATTACAATTTTGGGGCGACTATATTACCACACCACCGTTTAGACAAAATAGACGAAGGGTATTACGAATCACGAAACTACGTAAGAATCTGTTAATTTTTCCCCATTTCTATTTTCTTCTACTACTTTATGGTTACATAAGTGACGTTTTGCACTCATTAAAAAAGGAAGCACTATGCTTCCTTTTCAATTCAGCGAGACTGTTTTCTTGCTGGCGGACGATTTGCTGTTGGCCTTGTCTTACCTTCAGGGTGGCTAGTCAATGGTGGTATTGTTTCTTTTCCTTGCAATTTCTTTTGTAAGGAAAGCATTAACTCGGCTTCCGCTTTAGGCAGTTCACACTCTTCGATAAGCTCTTCTATATCAGCGCCAAGCTTCACCATTTTGCTCGCACGGCTGTACAGACGAGCGTCCGTATCGGCATTTTCAAGTTCTTTCAAGCGTTCGTTTAAATGCTTAATGATATCTTGCTGATCACTGACTGTTTTCCCCAATCCAACAACCACTTGGCGAACTTCTAATAGTTGCTTATTGAACTTTTGCTGTTCTTTGTCAGCATGGCGCGCTTGTTGTCTAAAATAGTCAGCTTGTTTTGTCTGTGCTCGGTGTAGCCTAAACCATACCAATACAATCAGCATCACAATCAGAGCTATGCCTCCTGCAATGACAGGAGACACCGATGATATCAACTCAGTCATTACAGATGAGCCATTTCATCCCATTCTTCATCAGAAAGCAGTTTGTTAAGATCAACCAAGATTAATAGCTTACCGTCGCGGTTACTTACGCCTTGAATGAACTTAGAACTTTCGTCAGTACCAACACTTGGTGTGGTATCAATTTCTGAAGAACGCAGGTAAACCACTTCAGCAACGCTATCAACTAAAATACCGATGACTTGACGTTCTGATTCGATAACAATAATACGTGTATTATCGTTCGTTTCACCCGGCATCAAACCAAAACGAGAACGTGTGTCAATAACAGTCACAACGTTACCACGTAGGTTAATAATACCTAGAACATAGTCTGGAGCCCCCGGAACCGGTGCAATTTCAGTATAACGAAGCACTTCGCGTACTTGCATTACATTGATACCGTATGTTTCTTCTTCTAGTTGGAACGTCACCCACTGAAGCACTTCGTCATTCGAGTGTTCTTTTCTAACTTCTACTTCGTTAGTTTGAGACATACCTTTTCCTCTCTAAGTCGTTTCCGACAAAAAAATTTATTTATCTAGTGCTTTTACATCAAGTCCTGCGTTAAGCATAGCTATCAATGCTTCAACATGGATCAAAGCGCACATTTTTTCTTTTACCATACCAGCAAGCCAAGGTCGTTTCCCCACTTGTTCTCGCCAACGAATTTTATCTGCATCCAGTGTTTCAGTACCGAGCAACTGTGAACATGCCAATCCCCACATGCTTTCACCTAACATGACAATATATTGATACGCTTCTTTATAACTATCATCACGTAACTTATCAGCCATCACCCATTTCGCGGTATCCACGACATCCAATTGGGAATCACGGTTGGTTTGCAAACCAAGATACCATGCTGGTCGACCTATTAAATGGTTAAGCTCTTCCTTACGATGAATACCGCCTAACTCATCCAACGGTACAGCGAAGGTTACGCCATTAACGTCAAAATACAGCACTTGGAAACTCTCATCTCTAACGGGAGTTTCCCATTCACCGAATGATGAACCACCGGTTTCGGTTTGAGGAGCGACTTGCTCTTCGACGGTTATTGTCTCTTCGACGCTAACCTCAGGTTCACTAATCTCAATTGAGACTTGCTCTTTCGTTTCAACATCGACTACCGATGTTTCAACTTCAGTCTCTGTGACCGTCTCAGCGACTTCTGTTTCAATGTCCCACTCTTGGATTTCTTGCACTTCTGTCGCAATGTCCAAGGTGTTCTGCTCCATCACCTGCTCTAAATCAAGCTCAGCAACTGGATTGCTGGATTCCATCTGGCTCAAAAGACGCTGCACATCTTCTAAGTTAGGCAGTTCCAGCTCTGGCAATTCAATTAAACTATCGCCCAAATAGCTTTTTTCAGCAACCGATTGAACCATTGGCTCAAGCGCAGGAGCTGAATCGATGACAACCGACTCTTCCTCTATGAGCTCTTCTTCAAGCAAAGCAGTGAAGTAATCATCGAGTGCTTGTTCACTGGATAATGATGAATGGCTACTACTCATTAATAGCTAGCCTCTCTAAGTACAGTAACAGTTGTTTATAGGCAAAAACGCCACGACTCCCTTCAGCAAAATGAGACGCTGGTAAACGTTTCAGGCTTGCATCGCGGAATTTGGTGTCAATCGGTACCGCTGATGACCACACTTGCTCTGGATAATCTTTTTTCAGTTGCGTTAAAGTCTGCAATGAAGCTCGAGTTCGCTTGTCGTACATAGTAGGGACGATCGTCACTTTAAATTCACGGCTACGCGATTTTTGCATAATCGCTAATGTACGAACCATACGTTCGAGGCCTTTCATCGCAAGGAATTCGGTTTGAACTGGAATCAATATACGATCACTTGCAGCCAATGCATTAACCATCATTACGCCAAGAATAGGAGGGCAATCAATTAACACATAGTCATAACGTTGGCGTAAAGCCATCAAAGCTCGCTTAAGTATTAATCCCATCCCACTTCGGTTACCCATCACGCGGTCTAAAGTCGCTAAAGACATATGAGCGGGAATTAGGTCGATACCTTCAACCTCACTTTTCAAAATCAACGGTGCAACATTGGCCTCATTGAATTCTTTTAGTTGAAAAAGGTCGAATAAACTTGAAGGTACAGCATCTGAGTCATACCCCAAATAAGTCGTTAACGATGCATGGGGATCGGTATCCACCAGCAACACACGCTTTCCTTGTTTACTCAGTAAACCTGCCAGCGTAATGGTTGTCGTGGTCTTGCCTACACCACCTTTTTGGTTTGCAACGCTCCAAACAATCATTAAATTTCCTTATGAAAGACCGACTTCAACAAGCATACGCTCGGCTATACGGTCTAAAGGTAGATCTTCCGAAGAGATACCCGCTTTTGCTACAGCCTGTGGCATACCATAAACCACACAGCTTTCTTCATCCTGAGCCCAAATCGTCGAGCCTGCTGATTTCAACATACGAGAGCCTTCTCTACCGTCGGCTCCCATTCCAGTTAATATCATTGATAATACTTTGTCGTTATACACCTTCGCAGCAGACCCAAAGGTTACATCCACGCAAGGTTTGTAGTTCATCCGTTCACCGCCGTCTAAAATACGCAGTTTCGCCGAACCTGGGCGCCCTTCAAGCATCATCTGTTTGCCACCCGGAGCCAAATAAGCAACCCCTGGACGCAACACATCGCCATCTTCCGCCTCTTTCACTTGAATTTTACATAGTGTATTCAGACGACTTGCAAAGGCCGCTGTAAAGGTCGCGGGCATATGCTGAACTAAGACGATTGGATGCGGATAATTTGCCGGAAGTTTGGTTAAGATTTTTTGTAATGCAACAGGCCCGCCCGTTGAGGTACCGATAGCGGTTAGCTGAAAGCTTTTACCAGATGCTTTAAAGCGAGCAACTGAAGATCCAGATCTTGAAGGTGCTGCAGTAGGTGCAGATGTTCTGGCCTGAAATCGATTCAGAGAGCCCGTCGAAGAAGGTGCGGTTGTCGCAGTTCTAGACACAACAGGTCTGCGCATAAAACTCTTTTTGGCCGCAATCTGAATAACACGTTGTTGAAGCAGGGTTACCGCTTCGTCACGGTTACGCGCGATATCTTCAAATTTCTTGGGTAAGAAATCTAAAGCACCTGCGTCTAACGCATCCAGAGTCGCTTTCGCCCCTTCCTGAGTTAATGAAGAAAACATCAGGATAGGCGTTGGATTGGTCGCCATAATCTCACGGACA
Organism: Vibrio sp.; assembly: GCA_048259585.1. Classification (GTDB taxonomy): domain Bacteria; phylum Pseudomonadota; class Gammaproteobacteria; order Enterobacterales; family Vibrionaceae; genus Vibrio. The sequence goes on from JBLXHN010000004.1 coordinate 28,275, forward strand.
GCAGTAATACCATCCATAACAGGCATTTCGATGTCCATCGTAATAACATCTGGCTTAAGGCGTTGAACTTTCTCAACCGCCTCTTTACCGTTAGTTGCCACATCGATGACTTCAAGACGCGCTTCAGAGTTTATGATTTCACTCACTCTGCGTCTGAAAAAACTTGAATCATCAACAACTAATACTTTAATCGCCATAGCTTTCCTTAAATATTGACTCTAATCAGACTCTTGAAGCCGATGCGTAACGCTTAAGAAGATCTGGAACATCAAGGATTAGAGCAATGTGGCCGTCACTGGTGATCGTTGCCCCAGCCATACCAGGAGTACCTTGAAGTAACTTGTCCAGAGGCTTAATAACTACTTCTTCTTGACCAATCAGAGTATCCACCACAAAACCAACACGTTGATTACCGATTTGAACGATAACCACGTGTCCATGCCCTTTACGAGCTTCTATATAGCCAGCTTGCGGTGTTAACCAGTTCTGCAAGTAGAATAATGGGATCGATTTTTCGCGAACAATGATAGTCAACTGACCATCGACAATGTTGGTACGACCCAAATCTAAGTGGAAGATTTCATTAACACTTGCTAAAGGTAGTGCAAACGGATGACCACCTACGCCTACCATAAGGGTCGGAAGAATAGCCAGAGTTAACGGTACTTTAATCGTTATCTTAGTACCTTTACCCATTTCTGAATCGATATCGATAGAGCCGTTGAGTGTGGTTATTGCCGTTTTAACGACGTCCATACCTACACCACGACCTGATATGTCAGAGATCTTCTCTTTACTTGAGAAGCCAGGCATAAAGATAAGATTGAAACACTCTTTATCTGTTAAACGAGAAGCGGCATCTTCGTCCATCATTCCACGTTTAACCGCAATACCACGTAGTTTTTGTGGATCCATACCGGCACCATCATCGACGATGGCCAGTTCAATATGGTCACCCTCTTGAGAGGCGGAAAGTATTACTTTACCAGTGCGAGACTTACCATTTTGCTGACGCTCTGATGGCATTTCAATACCATGATCCACCGAGTTACGAACCAAGTGAATCAATGGGTCGGCAAGCGCTTCAACCAAGTTTTTATCCAGATCGGTTTCTTCCCCACGCATTTCCAATACGATGTCTTTATTCAGACTACGTGCTAAATCACGTACAACACGAGGGAATCGACCAAAGACTTTCTTAATAGGCTGCATGCGCGTTTTCATCACTGCGCCTTGCAAATCAGCAGTGACAACATCTAAGTTAGACACAGCTTTAGACATTTCTTCATCGTTGCTGTTTAAACCTAAACTCACCAGACGGTTACGCACCAATACGAGCTCACCCACCATATTCATAATGGTGTCTAGTGTTGAGGTATCCACTCGAACCGTCGCTTCAGCTTGAGGTTTTTTCGCGGCAATTTCTCTCTTTTCCGCAGGCTCTTTCGCTGCTGGTACAGCCGCTTTTTCTGGCGCAGCAACTTGTGGCTTAGCCACTTCAGCCGCAGCATTTTGAACAGGCTTTTCGACAGGCTCAGGCTTAAGATTAGCTTCAGCTGGGCGAGTCGCCATTTCTAGCTCTTCAATTGATGGACCTTTTCCTGCACCATGCAGTTCATCAAGTAGTTTTTCAAACTCCTCATCAGTCATCAAATCCCCTTCGTCATTACTTGAACCAGAAGGTGTTGGTGCTTTAGGGGCTGGAGCTTTAGGTTGTGCAGGGGCACTGACTTCAACATGGTTCGAGGCCGTTGGGCTCTTACCCTTACCGTGCAGTTCATCAAGTAACTTTTCAAACTCATCATCGGTGATATCACCGCTCAAATCTGCACTATCAGCAGCGGGTTGAGAGGCAACTGAAGAAGGCGCTGGATTGGACTCTGTACCCGGGCTTTTGCCTTTACCATGCAGCTCATCAAGCAGCTTTTCAAATTCATCTTGGGTAATTTCGTCGATTGAGTCTGCAGACAGCTTGGTTTCTTCAACTTCCACAGGCGCTTGGGGCGCTTCTACGACAGGTTGTTCTACGACGGGTTCGACAGACACAGGCTCATCGGCCACTTCGTCTTCAGATTCAGGCTTACATAGACGATGAAGTTCTTCTAGAAGATTAGGATCTGCGGCTTGAATAGGTTCACCGTTTTGAACGGCTTGAAACTGCTCATTCACGGTATCCAGTGAACGTAGCATTGTATCCATTAAGCTCGGTGATACAGAACGTTGACCATTGCGTAAAATATCAAATACGTTTTCTGCACCGTGACAAGTTTCAACAAGTTCTGTCAGTGAGAGGAAACCTGCACCACCTTTTACAGTATGGAAACCACGGAAAATTGCGTTAAGTAGGTCTTTATTTTCAGGGTCAGCTTCCAACTCAACCAATTGCTCAGAGAGTAATTCTAGGATTTCACCTGCTTCAACCAAAAAGTCTTGAAGAATGTCTTCGTCTAAATCGTAGCTCATACCTTACCCCTAAAAACCAAGACTCGATAATAGGTCATCGACTTCGTCTTGAGATGCGACAGCATCTTCGCGCTCATGAGGGTTTAATATTGGCCCTTCTGCACTAGATGATGCTTTTTTATCGCTGGATGTTTGTTGTTCTGTTTGTTTAGTTTGATCTGTGCCAAAAGCTGTCAAAATATCGACCAGACGCTGTTCCACTTCGTTAACCAAAGAGATCACGCGACGAATAATTTGACCAGTCAAATCTTGGAAATCTTGAGCCATCAATATTTCCGTTAATTGACCACGTAACTCACTGCTATCTCCTTCAACTTGAGACAGCAACCCATCGACACGATGGCATAATGCCTTAAATTCACTTAACTCAATTTGACCACGCATAAGTTCGTTCCACTTAGGACGAACAAGTAGCAATGTTTCATGCAAACTATCCGCAATCGGCATACAACGGTCGACAGCATCCATAGTTTTGTTTGCTGCAACTTCTGTTTTTTCGATGACGTAATTCAACCTATTTCTTGCATCAGGTATTTCGTCTTTTGCGATTTCAGTAATACGATCATCGATCTGAAAATGTTTCAGTGAATCATGAAGATCTCGAGTGAGCTCCCCAATTTCTTTAAACATTGGGTTACGTTCTGACTCATATATTCGCTTTAGAAGTAGATTCGCTTCGTCTTGCAATCCATTCTCTAGCAGTTCAACGAGTTCCTTGGCTTGTTCTAATGAAATCATTTTGATTAGCCTTACACGCGTGATGAATAGAGCACCTTTGTCCAGCAAAAGTGTTTATAGACGTTCGAATATTTTTTCTAATTTTTCTTTTAGTGTTGCAGCAGTGAACGGTTTAACAATGTAACCATTAACACCCGCTTGAGCAGCTTCAATAATCTGCTCGCGTTTTGCTTCAGCTGTAATCATCAAAACAGGAAGATGCTTTAGTTCTGCATCTGAGCGAATATGTTTCAACAAATCGATACCTTGCATGCCAGGCATATTCCAATCTGTTACGACGAAATCAAATTCACCTTTCTTAAGCATTGGCAATGCTGTTAGGCCATCGTCTGCTTCTTGAGTATTATTGAAGCCCAAATCACGAAGTAGATTCTTTACAATACGGCGCATTGTTGAAAAGTCATCAACAATAAGGATCTTCATGTTTTTATTCAAAATTGCCTCCACTGAGTTCGCAATCAGTGATTTTTAGTCATTTTGTGTCCAAGAACTTAACTTTGTTCTTAGACGTTGCATAGATTGGCTTAGTATTTGGCTCACTCGGGATTCACTCACACCAATGACTTCACCAATTTCTTTTAAGTTTAACTCTTCATCATAATAGAGCGAAAGTACCAAGGCTTCACGCTCCGGAAGTGATTTTATTGACTCAACCAATGCTTTACGAAAAGATTCATCAGCTACTCCTTGGAATGGAGAGTTATCCTCTTCATCATTTAGAGGAGATATAGCGTCATCCGAAACTCCTAGATCTTCAATGCCAACAATACGTGAACAGTTAATATCACTCAGTACCGTATGATATTGGCTTAACGACATATCTAAGTGCTTCGCTACCTCAGCATCAGTTGGATCTCGATTTAGTTTTCCTTCTAACTCCGAGATCGCCTGGCTAATTTCTCGATTATGTCTATGAACCGAGCGTGGTACCCAGTCACCACGTCGAATATCGTCGAGCATCGCTCCACGAATCCGAATTCCTGCATAGGTTTCAAAGCTCGCGCCTTTACTTCCATCATAATTCTTCTGAGCTTCCAGCAGGCCAATCATTCCTGCTTGGATTAAGTCGTCGATCAAAACATTGGGCGGTAATCGACCAATCAAGTGATGAGCAATACGCTTAACCAATACAGAATATTGCTCCAAAAACGCCTGCTGGCTGTTTAAGGTTCCATATTGATTGTAAGTAAGCGCTTTATTCACCAAAAGGTTCCCCTACAGTTTCTGATCGGTTAAGCAGTCGCTCTACAAAAAATTCAAGATGACCGCTTGGTGTTTTCGGTATTGGCCACGTTGTTGCCTTATTAGCCAAAGAACTTATCGCTAAAGATGCGGGAGAACGAGGATAGGCGTCAACCACTATCTTTTGTCTCTTCACTGCCTGACGAACATTATCATCCAGAGGAATACATGCGACGAGTTCTAGGCTCACATTTAAGAACCTTTCTGTGACTAATGTCAACTTAGCGAAAAGTTCTCTACCTTCACGATAGCTTCTCACCATGTTTGCAACAATCTTAAATCGTCGAACTTGGTGCTCTCTGCTTAAAAGTTTGATCAATGCATATGCATCTGTAATAGACGTTGGTTCATCACACACAACCACGACTACATCTTGCGCTGCACGAGCAAAGCTGACAACCATATCAGAAATACCGGCTGCCGTATCAACTAAAAGTACATCCATTTCGTCTTCAAGCGAACCAAAAGCTCGAATCAGCCCAACATGTTGCGCATGAGACAACTCAGTCATGGATTGAGTCCCCGAAGTCGCAGGAATTATCTTGATTCCATACGGACCTTCGACGATGGCGTCTTTTAACTCACACTCACCAGCAAGAACGTGACCGAGATTGCGCTTAGGTCGAATACCAAGCATGACATCAATATTCGCTAGCCCTAGGTCTGCATCCAGAACCATGACTTTTTTACCCTCACGAGCCATGCAGATAGCCATGCCTAGGGTTACATTCGATTTACCCACACCACCTTTACCACCTGTCACTGTGATAACTTTGGTCAGTGATGGTTGAGATAAGCGACGTAAGCCGCTTGCTTGGTCATATATCATTTTATTCGTCATATCGGTACGCCGCCTAGAATCTCTCTGAGTCACTATTCCAATAGTGAGGTTCATTTTCTGTCGACTTCTCTAGTAATTCGTTTGCTTTCGCCACCATATACTTAGGCTGAGCAAGCACTATATCTTCTGGTACTCGTTGCCCGTTTGCGATGTAAGCAACTGGCAATGAGTTTTGAACCACAACGCTGACAAACTCACCGAGACTTAAACATTCATCGAGTTTAGTCATAATGCACCCAGACAGAGGTATTCTTCGAAAGTGTTCAATGGTTTCTTGCAGCACTTTTCTTTGTGCTGTTGCTGGTAGCACTAAGTAACTGTGAATCACTTCACCACTTTCTTGCATGAGTGTGTCTAACTGTTCAGAAAGACGCACGTCGCGTTGTCCCATACCTGCCGTATCAACCAAAACCAGCCGGCGATCTCGTAATTGATATATTACATCGGCTAACTCATTGGAATCTTTAGCGACTCTTACAGGACAACCCATAATTCTTCCATAAATGGAAAGTTGCTCGTGTGCTCCGATACGGTAAGTATCTGTGGTCACCAGCGCCACGTTATCAGAGCCAAACTCCATCGCTGCACGAGCGGCCAACTTAGCAACCGTTGTGGTTTTACCCACACCTGTCGGGCCTAACAATGCAACAATCCCTCCCCGCTTTAAGATATCTTGTTTAACGATCGGTATTTGGTCGGAAACCAAGCCCAACAAGGCTTTCCACGCTTTTTGCGGAGGTGTATCTTCAGGTATATAACAAGCTAATTGGTCGGCAAGATCGAGCGACACGCCCATACGTTCTAGACGTCGAATCAACATCGCGCGGAGCGGTTCTCTACGTTCAACTTCTTGCCACATCAACCCGGATACTTGATGCTCAAGTAGACGTCGAATCGATGTCATTTCTTCACGCATATTGTCTAGATCTTGCGCTGAAAGTTTTGCTTCTTCTGGACGAGTACGATCCCGCTCATATCGAGTAGGATCTAAACGCTGTTTGCGCTGATTGTAATTCTGTTCTTCTTCCTCAGCCCATTTGGTCAGTTTCGACTGACGACTCTGAGTAGTTTCATTTTGACGTTTGAGCAGTGCGGATAGTGAATCCTCGTTTTCGGAACGATGCGTTTCCCCTTCCGGCATAGCACCATTACTATATTGCTTAAGCATATTAGCGAAGCGCTGTGTCATAGAGCGACCTTCTGCAGCGCTTGCTTGCAGACTGACACGATCTTCTTCTAACTCACGTCGAGTGGGTTGTTTTACCAAAGATTGGGAAACTTGGGTGTGTCTTGGCTGAGAGCTGTACGACTGCTGCAATTTTGGCTGTGCAGCCTGAGCTGACGGCTCACCATCAACAGCCGCCACGATTTCGACACCACCTGCGACTTTTTTATTTGACATGATCACTGCGTCCGCACCGAGCTCTTCCTTAACTTGGAGCAATGCCGTTTTCATGTCTTTTGCAAAAAATCGTTTTATTTTCAAAGCTGATATCCGTTATTAACGATGGCCGCTAGCTATCTAATGACTTAATTAGTTACCTACAGCCTGCACTATGCGAATTTGTTTTTCGTCAGGTATCTCTTGGTATGACAGCACGCGTAAGTTTGGAATAGTATTCTTAACAAACTTAGCCAGTGTCGAACGAAGCACACCTGAAGTGAGTAATACTGCTGGCTCACCTTTTAACTCTTGTTCCTGGGTCGCCTGACTCAGAGCCATTTGTAGCCTTTCTGCTAGCCCGGGTTCAATTCCCGCAGACTCACCACCTGAAGCTTGCATAGTCTGATGCAATATTTGTTCCAATTCAGGAATTAATGTAATTACTGGCAGTTCAGGCTCTATTCCATTGATTTCCTGAACAATTAGGCGTTTCAGCGAAATACGTACGGCGGCGGTGAGAATGTCAGGTTCTTGACTCTTACTCGCATACTCTGAAAGTGTTTGCACTATGGTTCGAATATCGCGAATTGGAATGGCTTCATTCAATAAGTTCTGTAGCACTTTCACCACCACACCTAACGGCAGTTGATCCGGTACAAACCCCTCCACGAGTTTCGGCGTTGAGCGACCCAACATTTCAAGTAAGTTCTGTACTTCTTCGTGACCAATTAACTGAGAAGCATTATTGGTTAAAAGCTGGCTTAAATGCGTCGCCAATACTGTTGATGAGTCAACAACGGTATAACCTAAAGCTTGAGCATGTTCTCTTTGTTCTTCTTTAATCCAAACCGCTTCCAAACCAAATGCAGGGTCAAACGTTCTTTCGCCATCAATCATCCCGTAAACTTGCCCAGGGTTGATAGCCAGCTCCTGATCAGGTCGGATTTCGGCTTCGCCTGCTGCGACCCCCATTAGCGTAATTCGGTAACTGTTCGGTGTGAGCTCTAGGTTATCGCGAATGTGGACTGCTGGGATAAGAAACCCAAAATCTTGTGATAGCTTCTTACGCACCCCTTTAACGCGTTCAAGCAACTCTCCACCTTGATCTCGGTCTACCAGAGGGATCAGTCGATAGCCAACCTCTAGGCCAATAATATCAACCGGCTGTACATCTTCCCAAGACAACTCTTTTTGAGTTGGCGTTTCGCTGTCGGCAGGAATGGGAAGTTTCGCTTCTTCTGCAGCGGTTTTATGTTTGCGCTGAATCCAATATGCCGTACCACCAGCGATAGCTGCCAATAGTAGGAAAGCAAAATGCGGCATTCCGGGAACAATACCCATGACGCCAAGAATAGCAGCAGTGATCATCAAAGCTTTCGGGTTATCGAATAGCTGGAAAACGACTTGTTGGCCCATGTCTTCATCGGTATTTTGACGCGTTACCATGATCGCAGCGCCAATAGACAATAATAGCGACGGTATTTGAGCAACCAGACCATCACCAATGGTGAGCAAGGTATAAATTTCAATCGCCTCACCAAAGCTCAGGCCAAACTGAGCCATACCAATAGCTAAACCACCGATGATGTTAATAAATAGAATTAGGATACCGGCAATCGCATCCCCTTTAACGAACTTTGAAGCACCATCCATTGAACCATAGAAGTCAGCTTCCTTCGTGACTTCAAAGCGTCGAGTTCTTGCTTGTTCTTGATCGATGAGTCCGGCATTCAAGTCAGCATCGATTGCCATCTGTTTACCAGGCAATGCGTCTAAGGTAAAGCGAGCACTAACTTCTGAAATACGGCCAGCACCTTTGGTTACAACCATGAAGTTAATGATCATCAAGATAAGGAAAACAACCAAGCCGACAGCATAGTTACCGCCGATAACTACGCTACCAAACGCTTCAATCACATTACCGGCCGCATTGCCACCTTCATGACCTTTCAGTAAAACCACTCGTGTAGAAGCAACGTTCAAAGCCAAACGCAACAGTGTAGCGATTAATAAGACGGTAGGGAAAGCAGCAAAATCTAGAGGTCTGCGCGTGTATACCGTGACCAACAACACCACCATCGACAATGCAATATTGAAGGTAAAGAACAAGTCCAACAGGAATGGCGGAATTGGAAGAACCACCATGCCCAAAGTAGCAAGCACCATAACTGGTGCACCGATAGCCGGCATACTACGCTGTGGAATCGAAGGTAATTTGTCCGCAAATGGCAGGGTAAACTTCATAGGCTTTTTAACGTTACGTTGAGAAAATGCAATTCACTAAAATCGTTCAGCCTAGGAAAAGTGGCTAAATGACAACACGTTAGATATACGATGCAATATTCAGTCCATCTCAATGCGTCAAACTTATGGCTAAAAAGAAAAAAGCTACCTTTCGGTAGCTTTCCTATCAATATCATTATGGATGTATATTCCACACCACATTGCCTTTACGCAAGTTAGGATCATAGTCAATACACACCAATCCCGATGTTGGGAACATCGGAGGGACCATTTCCGGAACAAACTCTGATACTAGATACCCGACAAGAGGAAGGTGCGAAACGAGTAACACGGATTGCCATTGCTCTGTTTCTGCTCTGGCATTTATGTATTCAAACACCATTTCAGATTGGCCGTATGGTGTAATATCATCACACACCTCAACATCTTGCGACGAGAAATAGGCTGATATTTGTTGCCATGTCTGTTGAGCACGTAAGTATGGGCTAACCAGAACTTTATCGAAACAAGTCACATTTTTCTGATTCACACCTGCTCTGGCAACAGCGACAGACTCACTTATCCCTCTATCAGTCAAGGCTCTTTCTGCATCACTGGCAGCATAGTGCTGGGCTTCTCCGTGACGCATAATAAAAATTTTCATCATAGTTACCTTAATATTAAGCGCAGTCTGTTGCTGCTTGGCGACGATTATAATCGCGTTGTCTCAAGTTTCGCGATCATTTTTACTGCGATTTGTGAGTCGCTATATACTTAAAGACATGAGGCAACTCTCATGCCATCTATAAACAACCTGAAGCTATTTTCAGAATTATCAGTCTGTTAAAAACGCCTCAAAAAGACTAAAATGGTTATACTCAAGTGAATTCAATTCAGTGCCTTGCCTAAGAGCAAATAAATTCTCGCTGAACACGAATCTTGACGTTACTTGAGTCTAACTATTCACAAAAACACGATCTCATATTTGCGCCCAGTCGTATCAAAGCCATACTTAAGATCTCGTGCTAATTCGGAGATTCTCTGTGCACATAAGTCCAAATGATTCAAATCGCTATCGACACTTCACTTTACCAAACCAATTACGAGTGTTGTTGATCCAAAGTGAAAGTGCACAAAAATCAGCAGCAGCATTGGCTGTGAATGTTGGTCATTTTGACGATCCTATTGACCGTCAAGGTATGGCTCATTATCTCGAACACATGCTTTTTTTGGGTACGAGAAAATACCCTAAAGTAGGCGATTTCCAAAGCTTTATTAGTCAACATGGCGGCGGAAACAATGCATGGACAGGAACCGAACACACTTGTTTCTTTTTTGATGTTACCCCTAATGCGTTTGAAAAAGCTTTAGACCGATTTAGTCAATTTTTTGCCGCACCGTTATTTAACGAAGAAGCGCTTGATAAAGAGCGTCAAGCCGTCGATTCAGAGTACAAACTCAAACTCAACGATGATTCTCGCCGTCTGTATCAAGTCCAAAAGGAGACCGTGAATCCGAATCACCCTTTTGCTAAGTTCTCTGTTGGTAATCTCGAGACACTCTGTGATCGCGATGGAAAATCAATCAGAGATGAAATTTTAGAGTTTCATCAAAATCATTACTCTGCGGATATCATGACTCTAACACTGATGGGGCCGCACCAACTCGATGAAATGCAAACTTGGGTAGAGGAAAAATTCTCAGATATCATTAACACCAACAAATGTGGCAAGGCAATATCTGAACCCTATGTAACATCGGATCAAACCAGTATTCTGATTAAAGTCGAACCTTTAAAAGAGATCCGCAAACTGGTATTGAATTTCCCAATGCCAAGTATGGACGTTCATTATCCGTATAAGCCGCTGTCTTATTTTGCGCATTTAATCGGTTATGAGGGTGAAGGCAGCTTGATGCTGGCCTTGAAAAATAAAGGGTGGATTACCACACTCTCAGCCGGAGGTGGTGCAAGTGGCAGTAACTACCGAGAATTCTCAGTTAGTTGTTCTTTAACACCTGAGGGTTTGTTACACACTGACGACATTATTCAAGCCGTGTTTCAAATGATTTCCCTAATCTCAGAACATGGGCTTGAAGAATGGCGCTATGTGGAAAAACGCGCCGTATTGGAATCAGCATTCCGTTTTCAAGAATCATCACGACCAATGGATGTTGTTAGCCACTTAGTAGTGAACATGCAGCATTATGACGCTGAGGATACTATTTACGGCGACTACATGATGCGTGGGTACAATGAACAGCTTTTAAAAAGCGTATTGCCTTACTTATCCCCTGAAAATTTACGAGTCACGCTCATCGCACAAGATCAAGATTATAGTCAGGAGGCAAACTGGTACTTCACGCCGTACTCTGTCGAATCTTTTAGCGCTCAGCAACTTTCCATCTATCATTCAAAAAATGACGAGTTGCCATTAACGTTACCGCCTAAAAACCCGTTCATTTGCTATGATCTTGACCCAAAGCCTGTGGAAAACAATAAAGATAAGCCTGAGATTATTCAGGAGCTACCTGGATTTCGCTTATGGCATATGCAAGATACACACTTTAGAGTACCAAAAGGCGTCATTTTCATCGCTATTGATAGCCCTCACTCTGTTGCTAATGTGGAAAACATCGTTAAAACACGTCTATGTGTTGAGATGTTCTTAGATTCTTTAGCAAAAGAGACTTATCAAGCTGAGATTGCAGGTATGGGTTACAATATGTATGCCCACCAAGGTGGTGTCACACTTTCCATTTCAGGTTTTAGCCAAAAGCAACCTCAACTCATGGAAATGATTTTAGCTAAGTTCGCCGAACGTAGCTTTAGTCCCACCCGATTTGCAACCATTAAGCAGCAACTTCAACGCAATTGGCGTAATGCCGCTCACGATAAACCCATTTCTCAACTGTTTAGTAATATGACGGGATTGCTGCAACCTAACAACCCGCCATACTCAGCACTACTTGAGGCTTTAGAAAATATCGAAGTTACAGATTTGGCGGCTTTCGTTGACCTAATTTTAGCGAACCTTCATGTCGAAATGTTCGTCTATGGCGACTGGCATAAGCAAGACGCCTTGAACATGGCTGAACCCCTTAAAGACGCACTTAGAGTCAAAAATCAGACATATGAAGAGTCACTCCGCCCGCTAGTAATGCTAGGTGAAAGTGGCACATTCCAACGCGAATTAAAGTGTGGACAAGACGATTCTGCGGTTGTGGTTTATTACCAATGTGAAAACACAGAACCACGTAACATCGCTCTCTACTCTCTGGCGAATCATTTAATGTCTGCAACATTTTTTCATGAAATCAGAACTAAACAGCAATTAGGCTACATGGTCGGTACGGGTAATATGCCAATGAACCGACATCCTGGGATGGTTTTGTACGTCCAATCCCCGAACGCAGCACCGACCGATTTAGTTTATTCCATTGATGAGTTCCTGAACGCATTTTATATGGTATTACTGGAACTCAATGAGTATCAGTGGCATAGCAGTAAAAAAGGCCTTTGGAATCAAATCGCGACGCCCGATCCAACTTTGAGAACTCGCGCTCAGCGTTTGTGGGTTGCCATTGGTAATAAAGATTGGAGTTTTGAACAGCGCGAATGCGTGTTGCAGGAGCTCAAAACTCTACAAAAATCTGACATGATCCGCTTTGTCGTCAACACACTAAAACCGCGAACAGCCAATCGTTTAATTATGCATACCCTAGGTAACGCTCACACGGATGCAGAGCCGCTGCATCTCGGGCTTGAGATTGGTTCAACCGAAGAGTTTCAGCTTAGACCTAAAGCCTACGATATTGGCTAAAATCAATCATGCTTCTGATTCTATAATCGTTTTCAAAGAGTGGGGGTGTAACTTAATACAGACACCCTGCCACTTAAAAGCAATCGTAGGATTATTAAGCCGCTCACCCTCTCCCTTAGGACTTGAAAGCTTAACTTTCACATTTTGATCAGCCAACACATTCCAATTTTCTTCTAATTTTGGAAACCGCTGCTTCACATCTTGCAAGTATTCTTCCGCAGTCTGGGCCATTGATGGGATAACAAACTCCACGTGTTCCCAGCTTTGTTCAGGATACTGCTTGCCTTTCGCAGGGTAAGGCAGCTCAAGGCATTCGATCGTCCATCGGCCCACTTGTAAAGCCTGGTTGAAAGCAACAACAATAATAGGACGACCATTAATCTGAGTGTTGGATATTACTTTTCCCTCAGCTAACCATGCTTGATGCGCTAATTGAGCCAGTTCTAATTCATTGATTCTTAATGCAATATGATCCAATTGATAGGGCGTCATATCTAAACATAAAAGATCAATTAATTGCTGAATGTTATCAATGAAATCGGGTAACTTTTGTTTCATTTGTTCAGGATGAAGGCCTGAATTTAGCAGCGGCTGAAACATTTTGATGGTCCAAAATAGTGATTTTTCACTGATACTATCAAAAGCGCGCTGAAAAGTAGCAAATTTAGCAGCGTATTCTCTATAAGAGTGCAAATAAAATTGTTATCATGTGCGCCAATTTATGAACAAGATCAAGATATGCATTCATTGCACTAATGATTGAAATGCATACCTAAGGCCACATCTACAGGCCTTAGCCAATTCCCAGAATTGAAGGACACCCGAGTGAATATTCAAGCACTTATTAACGACAAAGTATCTCAGGCTCTAGAAGCCGCTGGCGCACCTGCAGGCAGTCCTGCGGCAGTACGTCAATCTGCAAAAGCACAGTTTGGTGATTACCAAGCAAACGGCGTAATGGGCGTTGCTAAGAAATTAGGGACAAACCCACGAGAATTTGCACAAAAAGTCTTGGATGTTCTCGACCTTGATGGAATCGCGAGCAAAACTGAAATCGCAGGCCCTGGTTTTATTAATATTTTCTTAAGCGAAGAGTTTCTAGCTGCTCAAGCTGAAGCTGCACTTGCTGATGAACGTTTGGGCGTTGCTGTTGAAGAAACTAAAACCATCGTTGCTGACTACTCTGCACCAAACGTAGCGAAAGAGATGCACGTTGGTCACTTACGTTCAACCATCATCGGTGATGCTGTTGTTCGAACTCTTGAGTTCCTGGGTCACAAAGTAATCCGTGCTAACCATATTGGTGACTGGGGTACACAGTTTGGTATGTTGATTGCTAACCTCGAGCGTATCCAAAAAGAGTCTGGCGAAGTTTCAATGGAGCTTTCTGATCTTGAAGCTTTCTACCGTGAATCTAAGAAACTTTATGACGAAGACGAAGAGTTTGCATTGAAAGCTCGCGGTTACGTAGTGAAGCTTCAAGGTGGTGATCAGTTCTGCCTGGATATGTGGAAGAAACTGGTTGATGTCACAATGATTCAAAACCAGCGTAACTACGACCGTCTGAATGTATCTCTGACTCGTGACGATGTGATGGGTGAAAGCATGTACAACGATATGCTGCCTGCTATTGTTGCTGATCTTAAAGAAAAAGGTATCGCGCAAGAAGATGACGGCGCGCAAGTTGTTTTCTTGGACGAGTACAAAAACAAAGATGGCGAACCAATGGGCGTTATCATTCAAAAACGTGATGGTGGCTTCCTTTATACAACCACCGATATTGCGTGTGCTAAATACCGTTACGAAACCTTAGGCGCTGATCGTGTATTGTATTTCATCGACTCTCGTCAGCATCAACACCTAATGCAAGCTTGGAATATCGTACGCAAAGCAGGTTATGTTCCTGAAGAAGTGTCTCTGGAACACCACGCATTCGGTATGATGCTGGGTAAAGACGGTAAACCATTTAAGACTCGTGCGGGCGGTACGGTTCGTCTTGCCGATCTTCTTGATGAAGCAGAAGAGCGTGCAGCAACACTGATCGAATCTAAAAACCCTGAACTTTCTAGCGAAGAGAAATCTGAAATTGCAACAACTGTAGCCATGGCTGCAGTGAAGTACTCAGACCTTTCTAAACACCGTACTACCGATTACGTGTTCGACTGGGATAACATGCTAGCCTTCGAGGGCAACACAGCACCATACATGCAATATGCATACACTCGTGTCGCTTCTATCTTCGCCAAGGCAGGTCTATCTATGGATAGCCTACAAGGTGAAATCAAAGTCACGGAAGAGAAAGAAAAAGCACTGATCGCTAAGCTAATGCAGTTTGAAGAAGCAGTACAAGCGGTTGCGCGTGAAGGTCAACCTCACCTAATGTGTAGCTACCTGTTTGAACTTGCAGGTCAATTCTCTAGCTTCTACGAAGCATGCCCTATTCTGGTGGCTGAAGACGAATCTGTTAAACAAAGTCGTTTAAAACTGGCAGCTTTAACTGCGAAGACGATTAAGCAAGGCCTTTCCCTGCTAGGCATCAATACGCTAGAGCGCATGTAATCGAATTTTTCTGACAAACGATTGATGAAAGGTTGGCAAATCGCCAACCTTTTTTTGTCTGCTTACCGTATAATCGAATCAGTTTAATTCACGGATGTATTTCAATGAGTTTTCACCTTCACCCACAATTAGCAAAAGACACTGATGTTATTGGGCATTTCCCTCTTTGTGTCGCATTACTGCATAAAGATAATGCAGTACCTTGGATTATTCTGGTACCTAAAAAGCCAGATTTAAAAGAACTGCACCACCTACCAATGAAAGAGCAGCAGCAATTTCTGGTAGAATCACAAGCGATCAATCAAGCACTGGAGGCTCTATTTCAGCCGGACAAGTTAAACTTGGGCGCATTGGGTAATATGGTGCCTCAATTACATATTCACCATATAGCGCGGTTTGAAGATGATATTGCTTGGCCGGGACCCGTTTGGGGAAATACAAACGGCGACTTTCGCGATGAAAAACAGCAAGATGAAATCCTAACAAAGTTACGCAGTCTGCTTTCATTAAGCTCGCAGTTCGTATCCGCCTAACTAATACCAATCTGGATAAGTTGATGTTCAGATAATTGCGTAGAAAAAAACGCTAAGAACAAGGCATAGATTGCAGCTAACTAGTTATTCTTCTAATTACAAAATCTGTAACGCTGTTATTGGCGTTTTTAGCAAGCAAGAATGAGCAGAAACTTATGTAGATTGGTATAAACACCCACGAGAGCGCTAGATAAAACAAAAGCCGCAAACGCGGCTTTTGTTAACGTCACTGTTAGCTCTACATGGTTACCGTCACTGAAAGGCCACCAGATTTGTTCATTACATAACGAACTCGAGTCACATACTGAGCCACATTGGTATCAATCAGACGAGAAATAACCCCTTTCTTAATCCAAATCGCCAGCATGGCATCAACACCGTCTTCACTCATCGAAAAGCGTTTTGCTAACTCTTTACGAGTCACACTTCCCTGAGCTTCTATCGTCTGCTTCAGTTCGGTTAATATCATGCCACTTGTACCTCAAGTGCTCTATGTTTCTTACCTTCATTCTTAAGCCATACGAACACCGCATAGTAAGCCGCTAGGATAGCCACTATCCACGCACTGCTAGAAGCAGGATGCTGTGTAAATGTCATCACTTGATAAAATAAAACTGAGCTGCCGTAAGCTAGACCCATTGTCCAAGACGCTATGAAATAAGAATACTTTTTACCAAACTCTCGTACATAAGCTCCCATTGCTGCAACACAAGGTGTGTAAAGCAAAATCATGATTAAGTAAGCAAATGCTGCACTGCCACTTTCAAAGTGAGACTTTAGATTTCCGAAAATAGAAGAATCGACGGCTTGTTCCTCGGCAACGGCTGCATTGTCAGTCAAGTCGCCAACTTCAATCCCTAACGGGTCGGAAAAACTTAACCCCATCAAATTATCTGGAATTGACATAACGGCTTCTTCTAGGCTTGCCAATAAGTCAAATTCCTCACCTTCTTCTTCACCCGCTGTAGTGTACAAACTATTCAATGTGCCCACGACCGCCTCTTTGGCAAAAATACCCGTGATAATACCCACTGTCGCTGGCCAGTTATCTTGATTGACGCCAAGAGGAGAGAATACAGGAGTAACAACCTGAGCGGCTTTGGACAATACCGAAGCTTCACTGTCTTCATTGCCAAATGAGCCGTCAGTACCGACAGAGTTAAGGAAACTCAAAATAGCGACAACCAAGACAATAGTTTTACCCGCACCCAATACAAAGCGACTCAATTTTTGCCACGTTTTGATCAATACATTTTGCAACGTTGGCAGTTCATAGTTTGGCATTTCCATCACCAAGCTATCGCTAGCACCTGGGTAAAGTGTCTTTTTAAGGACCCAACCCGTAAATACAGCTGCGATGATCCCCATCAGGTAAAGAGCGAATACGATGTTCTGTCCATTCTCTGGAAAAAATGCCGCTGCAAATAGTGCATAAACCGGTAATCGCGCGCCACAAGACATAAATGGGGCCATAGAAGCGGCAAGCTTGCGCTCACGCTCTTGATCCAATGTTCGAGTCGCCATGATTGAGGGTACATTACAGCCGAAACCAAGAACCAACGGTACAAATGCTTTACCCGGTAAGCCGATTTTTTGCATCACTTTATCAAGTACGAATGCTGCACGAGACATGTAACCGGAACTTTCTAATACAGCTAGGAATAGATACAAACAAGCAATAACCGGAATAAAAGTCGCAACGGTTTGGATACCGCCACCAATACCATCAACTAATAGTGTTATAAGCCAAACTGGCAAATGGTCATCCAGTAAGTAATGACCACCATCCACCAACAATGCTCCAACACCGATATCAAAAAAGTCGATAAATGCACTACCAATGTTTATAGCAAACATAAACATCAAGTACATAATCGCAAAGAAAAAGGGAACGCCTACCCATTTATTGAGAATAACTTGGTCAGCTTTTTGCGTGAAACTGTGGCTTAGCTTATGTTCGCTGCAGCGAATTTTTTTACATTGTTCATGTAAAAAAGTGTACTTTGTATCGGCAACATGTAAGTCGATATCCAACCCACACCCTTGCTGCTGTCGAGTGACTAAAGCTCTATTGGACTCAGATAAGCCATTGATAACCATCAAATCGTTTTCTAATGCTCGAATAGCCAAAGCCCTAGAAGCCGCTTCTTGATCATTAAATAACGGTTTTAGCTGCTCAATAGCAGATTCAAATTTGTCACCGTAGTCCAATTCAATATCTTTAAGAGCCACTCCCTGTATAAGCGTTTTATGTAGCTTTTCTTTAAATTGGCGAACCTGACCTCGGCTGTTAGCCGATAAAGTAAAAACAGGGCAACCCAGAAGTTTGGCTAGTAACTTGGTATCAATCGATTGACGCTCACGTTTTAACGCATCCATCTTATTGAGCACGACAACCATTGGACGGCCAAGTTCACGTAACTGCAATGTCATATATAAGCTACGTTCTAAACTCGTCACATCAACAACATTAATAATCAAATCAGCAGGATGAGTCAGTACAGCACGCGAAGCGATAGATTCATCAATACTATTACTGTCATTGCCACTATCCAATGCGTAAATGCCAGGCAAGTCCGTTAATCTAAAATCATCCCCAGAGTGAGTGTAACGCCCTGTTTTCTTCTCGACTGTGACACCAGCCCAGTTACCAACTTGCTGTTTTGCGCCAGTCAAGCCATTAAATAACGTTGTTTTGCCGCTATTTGGGTTTCCGACAGTGAGCACTTGATATTGCATTATGCTTTCTCCACTTCAATAGCCGAAGCAATGCTTTCTCGCACCGCCAAAGATATTCCTCTCACTTCAACTTGAAGCGGATCTCCCATTGGAGCGCGGCGGATCAATGTAACTTCTGTGCTTGGTAGTAACCCCATTACCATGAGTTTTTTCCTTACTTCGTTCGACAAACCTTCCATTGTTAGAACAGTTCCTCGCTCGCCCTCTTTTAAGTCAGACAATTTCATTGTTACTTCCGCCAATCCGTATTGTTAATGAGAAATATTTCTATTTAGATAATGGTTAGATAATACGCTCCATTTTCTGTATGAATATTGAGTGAAATCAATAATTGCTAACTTGATAAATATCTAAGTAAACACTCGAATTCTCGTCAAAAACGTCAAAATCAAAGATTGAATTTTCAGTAGTGTTAAACTTCCACTTAAATTATAAAACACCATTACAAAAATAATTAATTTAAAATCAATAAGTTATTCACAAAAATAAACAGTGGCGTTTTTCTTATATGAAATTGTCGTTAATTTTATAAGGGTATTACCGATCCGTTGTTTATAGTCACTCCGTCTTCAAACATTCTCGAAGACTTTTATTCCAGAAGTGATGGTATGTCACTCCGGCAGCAAGCGAATGTGTCTTTGACACCCGTGGTGTGGTCCCCCGGCTACACCACGGTTTTTTTAACTACTCCTCTCCATTCCCACAATCAAACCATGTCAATACGATTACCTTCACACTTACAGGCACTTTAACGAAACTAGCGTGAAACCCATACTCAATAGGTTTTCATCGTTTCACGTAATTTAGGTCTTCACGACTGGAAAGGGAAAGCATGGCTTTACTGATATTGAAAGTAGCACCAATGAACGGCACTAAGGTTATGGATAAAAGCTTGATGGATTGCCTACTCAATGAAATACAAGAAAGGAAATCTCGCTACAAGTTATAGGTAGCGACAAGCACTCATTACTCTTGATGCTCATCGACAAATTGGGTTGGCGACAACCCGAAGTAGTTTTTAAATCTTTGGCTGAAGTAAGAGGGATCATTAAAACCACTCTCATAAGCAACTTGAGACACCTTCTCTCCACTCAATAAACGCTGACAGGCCTTTTCTAAGCGAATTTGGTTCAAGTACTCTTTAAATGTTTTTCCAGTCACCGATTTAAAACGTCTTTGAAAACTTCGCTCTGACATAAACAAAGCTTTAATCATAGTTGCAGTACTAAATTCCGGGTCGGAGTAATGTTCAGAAACAAGTTGTTCCACTTTGCTAAACCAATCAGACTCAGACTGGTCAATGATCGCCTCTTCTGTGTATTTGGTGTATGACTCAATACCACTGGATGCTTGTTCAACATCCGAAAATGGCCACGATAATTGAACGACATTTTGCTCTTTGGAGGTAAACACGTTCATTTCTCCCCCAGACTGTTTTACTAACTCTTGCAGTTGCAGTAGGGCAAATCCAGACGTGGTGGCCATTACTTGAGCAACACTTTGCGCACAGATGCCTTGATCACTCATTAACACTAATATTTTCTGATCTAGTTGGTAGCACTTAATATGAAGAACCTGTGCTTTGTACAAACGCTTTATCGCTTCTGAAAGCAAAGTATTAAAAATGACATCGAGATTGAACTGTGTCAGTTCCACGTAGTTCTTCTCAGATGGAATATCTAACTCTATTTTCATACCAGCAATAGAAAACTCATGTCTCCAGCTACTCACTGCTGATTCCAAAACAGGCGAAATATCATGAACAAGTTTTGTTGACTCACTATCTAAGCGAATATTCTTAACTTGCTCTAAATCTCTCCTAGCTTCTATGGCTAAAGCTTCCAATTCAGCTTGTTTAGCATGATGAGCACCAACATAAATTTTTTCTAATCTAGGCTCAATCACGCTAAGTATGTTCTCAAGCAGAGCGTGTCTAACCTGGATCTGTTTTCTGAGTTGTAAATTATTACTCAATACCACTTTGCTCTGGTGACGCAACTGGCTGGTTTTCAAGTTAACTTGCTCTTTCAAAACTCTATTAGCTTTAGCCATCAGTCTTGAACGCCACCAAAAAGTCATCGCCAAAATACAGATTGTAGTGCATATATAGATAACCAATGCGGCGGTCGTCAGATACCAGGGTTCAATGACACGGAAAGCGAGATAAGTTTCCACATCGTTCATCTGCATCGAGTTAGAGTTTCTTAGATGCAACTTGTGATTGCCTGGTCGCAAATGGTCAAGAGTCAGCTGTGAACCATCAATAGATTGCCATACAAGGTTATTACCCAGTCTATACTCTAAGGTTGAATTGACGGTTTGAGGCAACGTTCCGAATACCAATCTCAGGACTTTTCCATAGTCGAAACTAAACTCAACTTGGCGGCCAATCGATAACAAATCTTCATTGATTTTGATTTGGCTAACTATAATTGGTGAGTTTGGCAAGCGAGAAACCGCGAGTTCCTCTGCCGATACTTTTACCAGACCTTGAGTTGAACCTATGACTATTTGCGGATAATCTGGATTTCCATTAGAAGTACATATACCAGGTAAAAACTCATTATTTATCAGTCCATATGGCTCGCCAAAATGCTTCTTTACCTCACCATCAAGTGAGTACAAGGTTAAGCCTCTTGAAGAAGAAAGCCATATTCCTTGCGGAGTTTCCATCAGACATTTGGGACTAATACTGTCTTCGGCCAAAGAAATGGATTGTAAAAGACCAGTAGCAGTCTCTAGTTTATATACCCCATAGTCCGCAGCGAACCAAACATTTGACAAACTGTCTTCTAATACATAGTGGCTTTGCCCAAAGGCATAACTATTAATATCAAACGTTACTTTTTGTTGATTGACTCGATAAGTACCGTGTTCTGTACCTATCACGACACCATTATTATTCGTTGCCACTAACTGTGTCACTGTCGCAGGTAAGTAAGCGTCCACTATCCATTCATCACCAAAGTCTACAAATTGGTGGCTAGAGGGATTAAATGACCAAAGCTTATTGCCAGAAATACCCCATAGGATTCCTGTACTATCAATTTCTAAACGGTCTATTTGGCTGTGATGTAACATCACTGGCAATGGCATATCTTCGATGAAAGACTCGCTGCTAGGGTTATACTTCATCAAACCATCATCGGTCGCCAGCCATAATTCTTGGTTAAACCAGACTGAATCGTTAACTTGACGATTAACTAAAATTTTCTTATTCAGTTGCTTACTCAGACTTAGCTGATAAACCCCTTCCCCAGTGGTCAGCAAGTACAAGTTCGCATTTAATGCGTGTACCGCCTTAACATCATTACTGAAAGCATAGGGTGTAATTTGTTTTGGTAAAAAACGATTGAATTTTTGACCAAACATTGAGTAGTAAAAAACACCTTTTTCTGAAGCTATCCAAATTCCACCGTGAGTGTCGTTAACCAATGAGAAAATTTTCTGTCCTTTAAGTGAATACTCGTGATGTACGCTACTTTTTAGCTTCGTCGTTACTTCAGCGAGCAACGAATAAACAAAAAGACCATTTTCAGTGCCAATCCAATACTCATTTTCTGTTTCGGCCATAGATAGAACATGAGATCTAGCCACTCGTTTAGGCGGGTTCGTTCTATCTTTTAAATCAACGATTAATACGCCGTTGAGCGTACCAACAAGCATTTCTCTACGTTTTTCTGAGAAAAACAAAGTTTCAACATAATCACCACCGGATCTAGGCACATGTTCAAACCCCCGATTCTCTGAAATGAAAACACCTGAGTTCGTCGCAAGAACCCATTTAGATATCCCAAACTTAGCATCATTGACAACCACTCTTTTGGTTCGGTCGAAATGCGAGAGAGCACCCAAAGAATACGTTTCGAATAACTCTGATACGGTATTGTAAGTATAAAAATTCTTCTTACCGGCAAGCCAAACCGACTGACCGGAAATACCGATTTTTTCAACAATAGTGCCTACTGGAAGGTCTATAACTTTTTGAAGTTCATTGGTTGAAGATGTTTTATATAAGGCACCATTATCAACCACCCAAAATTCGTTATTTAGGTAGGTAAGAAGCTGATAGTTTTTGTTTAGTATTGAGCCCTGACTAGGTAATACATTTTGACCATCAAAAAAACGAACTTTGCCGTGCACATCATGAATCCACACCCCGCCTTCACCACCAACGAATAGGTTTTGGGCAGAGTAAACTTTACCTTGAGTTTGTGTTGGTAAGGGGTAAAAAACGGATGGCAACTTTTCAATTGCTGCTAACGGTAAGGAGAATAAGTAAAAGAAGGTAACAACACCTAACAAAAAGTGATACAAAACAGGTCCTTGCTAATACCTAAAGTTGAACGTTAATTTAATGAGTTATTTTTTTACGAAAAATAACTTTACCATTGTATAGAAAGACAACAGTTTTGACAGGTAAAATTTTTAAAACTTATTTTTTTATAGCGCATATCACACAAAAAATGGCTTTAACCATTGGTTAAAGCCATTCCATACCAAACTAAACACTATTAAATGAATGTCTGTTAAAGCGATAAACAATCATAATAACTATTGCTTAGTGAGCGCAGAAATACGAAATAGCTTCCATTCGCTACCGGTATTTCTGTCCCCAAGGGATCTAGCACCCCAACTCTAGCATCACTACCACGAACAACACTTTCTATCACTGCAGGTTGAAACTGAGGCTCAGAAAACACGCACTTCGCTTGGCTTGTCGCTAGCGCCTTACGGATGCTAATCAACGTCTTAGCTCCAGGCTTTCTATCAGGACTTACAGTAAAGTGCCCGATATTGTTCATACCGTAATATTGCTCAAAGTAATCGTATGCTTCATGAAAAACATAATACGGTTGTTGTTTTACTTCTGCTAACTGCGCGGAAATACTAGTATCTGTTTGCTTTAGGGTAGTTAAAAAGTTGTCCAAGTTTTCTGTGTAGACATCTTTGTTATTGCCATCCATGGTGATAAGCGCTTGAGTAATAGACTCCGCTACTTGCTTCGCTTGCTCAACACCCAGCCAAAAATGCGGATCATATTGACCATGGTCATGGCCATCATGATCGTGATGGTCACCCTCTACCCCAAATTCTCGCAGTTTGAGCTGAGGGATTTCACTAATCGTTAAAACGTTCTCCCTTTGGCTTAACACCTTTTCCAAAAAAGGTTCTAAGCCTCTGCCAAACCAAATAACCAACGAGCTATTATTAATACGTTTAACGTCGGAAGGACGTAGTGCGTAATCATGAGGCGAAGCATTTGCTGAAAGCAACACATCAGGTTCAGTGACGCCTAAAGTTAGCTCATGAGTTATCATCTGAATAGGTTTAATACTGGTTAAAATGGTATTAGCCAATGCGGATAAAGGCATGACAACAAGGCTTACCAGTAAAGTTAGTCTCAAAAACATGGGATTTTATATATCCTATAGCGTTAATTTGGGATAAATGTTACATTATAACATCAATCAATTGCAAATGAGTTCCATTAATGTCAGCGCTTATTGAGTTGACCGATATCTGTGTAGATTTCGGCCAACTCCGAGTTTTAGATCGCGTCAGTCTTACTCTATCAAAAGGTAAAATCACAACCTTAATAGGGCCAAACGGCGCAGGCAAATCAACACTGGTTCGAGTACTACTTGGGCTACACTCGCCAACAGCCGGCAACATTAAACGCAACAAAAATGTAAAGGTCGGCTATGTACCACAAAAACTGAAGCTCAATGATACTTTGCCACTCACGGTTCAACGCTTTCTCAAACTGGCAGGTAAGTATAGCCGACAAGAACTTGCAGAAGCGTTACGACTCGTTGGCGCTGAACATTTAGTCAATAACGATATGCACAAGTTGTCAGGCGGTGAAAACCAACGCGTGCTCCTTGCGCGAGCGTTACTGCAGCGTCCAGATATATTAGTACTGGATGAGCCAGCTCAGGGCGTCGATGTGCAAGGACAAATCGATTTGTACGATTTAATTAATACCATTCGCCAAAGGTTTGGCTGTGGAGTATTTATGGTGTCTCACGATTTGCATCTGGTTATGGCAAAATCCGATGAAGTCATCTGTTTACACCATCATGTGTGTTGCTCTGGAACGCCTGAACACATTACTAAACATCCGAGCTACATCGAGTTGTTTGGCGACCGCAGTCGCGAAACGCTGGCGTTTTATCATCACCACCATGAACAGCATCATCACGATCTTTCAGGTCAACCAGTTAAAGGCGATGCAAGTTCATGTTCTCATCACTCTCACGGTCATCATCAACATGATTGAATTTTTACTTCCAGCGCTCCTTGCGGGTATCGGTATAGCCCTGATTGCGGGGCCTCTTGGCTCTTTTGTTGTGTGGAGAAAAATGGCCTACTTTGGCGATACACTCGCCCACGCTTCACTTATGGGAATTGCTCTCGGCTTCTTACTCGACATTAACATCTATTTTGCTCTGCTTATCTGCTGTTTAAGTTTGGCCGTTGTTCTTGTGACCTTACAAAAACAACAACTCGTTGCGACAGATACTTTGCTGGGTATCTTAGCGCACAGTTCTCTGTCACTTGGCCTGATAGCAGTGAGTTTTCTAGATAATGTACGTATAGACCTAATGAGCTACCTATTTGGTGATTTGTTAGCGGTCAATCCCACTGACCTGATCTTTATTTGGTGTGGTGTTGCCGTCGTCAGCGTTATACTGTTCCTATTCTGGCGTCCACTTCTATCAAGCAGCGTAAATGAAGAACTGGCTTCAGTAGAAGGCATTAATACAGACTTAATGCGCCTCGTTCTAATGCTATTGGTAGGTTTAGTGATAGCAGTCGGTATGAAATTTGTCGGTGCGATGATTATGACATCGCTACTCATTATTCCTGCTGCAACAGCCAGAAGGGTTGCAAAAACACCTGAACAAATGGCTGCAATAGCTTCGGCAATCGGGATGTTCAGCGTTCTTGGAGGGTTAAGTCTGTCATGGCATTTCGATACACCGGCCGGACCTTCTGTCGTGGTAAGTGCCAGTTTTGTATTTTTGCTAAGCCAGTTTATTAGACGAGCCTAATTCTAACGCAATAAAGCAACACTCAATAAAAAACCCAAGCCTAGGCTTGGGTTTTTTATATATATAACGTTGAAAAGGAATGACCATTTCTACCGCTATTAAGCTTAACCTGAACTCGTTGATGCAGCTCTAAATCCTGCATCTTGAGGTCACTTAAGTATAAGAAAGTAATCTGATTACCAACCAGTCACTTCACGCAGTGCTTTACCAATTTCTGCCAGACTCTTAACTGTCTTAACGCCAGCAGATTCTAGTGCAGCAAATTTCTCATCCGCCGTACCTTTACCACCAGAGATAATCGCACCAGCATGGCCCATGCGTTTACCAGGAGGAGCTGTAACACCTGCAATATAAGAGACAACTGGCTTAGTTACGTTCTCTTTAATGAACGCTGCCGCTTCTTCTTCTGCAGTACCGCCGATTTCACCAATCATGACGATTGCTTCAGTTTCCGGGTCTTCTTGGAACAGCTTCAGAATATCGATAAAGTTTGAACCTGGGATTGGGTCACCACCGATACCAACACAAGTAGACTGGCCAAAACCTTCGTCAGTCGTTTGCTTAACCGCTTCGTAAGTCAGAGTACCAGAGCGAGATACGATACCGACTTTACCTTTCTTATGAATGTGACCAGGCATGATACCGATCTTACATTCGTCTGGAGTAATAACACCCGGACAGTTAGGACCGATCATACGTACGCCAGTTTCTTCCAGCTTCACTTTCACATCGATCATATCGATTGTTGGGATGCCTTCCGTGATTGTTACGATTAGCTGAATACCAGCATCGATAGCTTCTAGAATCGCATCTTTACAGAAAGGTGCTGGTACATAGATAACCGTTGCCGTTGCGCCAGTTGCTTCTACTGCTTCACGTACAGTATTAAATACTGGAAGACCAAGATGAGTTTGACCACCTTTACCCGGAGAAACACCGCCAACCATTTGCGTACCGTAAGCGATCGCTTGCTCAGAGTGGAAAGTACCCTGACCGCCAGTAAAACCTTGGCAGATTACCTTAGTGTCTTTATTAATAAGTACAGACATTATTTGCCCTCCGCAGCAGCAACAACTTTCTGAGCTGCGTCAGTTAATGACTCAGCAGCAATGATATCAAGACCGGAACTAGCCAGCACTTCGCGACCTAGGTCTGCGTTCGTACCTTCAAGGCGAACCACAACCGGAACCGTTACGCCAACTTCTTTTACAGCGCCAATAATACCTTCTGCGATCATGTCACAGCGTACGATACCACCGAAGATGTTTACTAAAACGGCTTTCACATTGTCATCAGATAGGATGATCTTAAATGCTTCAGCGACACGCTCTTTTGTTGCGCCACCACCAACGTCTAGGAAGTTAGCAGGTTTACCACCGTGCAGATTAACAATATCCATTGTACCCATTGCCAGACCCGCACCGTTAACCATACAGCCAACGTTTCCGTCTAGAGCTACGTAGTTCAGTTCCCATTGCGCTGCATGTGCCTCACGCTCGTCTTCTTGTGAAGGATCGTGCATTTCACGCAGTTTAGGTTGACGATACATAGCGTTTGAGTCGATGTTGATTTTACCGTCCAGGCACAATAGGTTGCCTTCGCCAGTGATCACAAGCGGGTTTATCTCTAATAGAGCGAGGTCGTACTGCGAGAACATTTGGCCAAGACCCATGAAGATCTTAACGAATTGTTTAATTTGGTCACCAGCAAGGCCTAGTTTGAACGCAAGTTCACGACCTTGGTAAGCTTGTGGGCCTACGAGTGGATCAATCGCTGCTTTGTGAATCAACTCTGGCGTTTCTTCAGCAACTTTTTCAATTTCTACACCACCTTCGGTTGATGCCATGAACACAATTTTACGTGTAGCGCGGTCAACAACTGCACCTAGGTACAATTCATTTGCGATGTTTGACGCTTCTTCAACCAGAATCTTAGCAACAGGCTGACCATTTGCGTCTGTTTGGTAAGTGACTAAGTTTTTACCTAGCCACTTTTGAGCGAACTCTTTAACGCCTTCTTTAGTATCGTGAAGTTCTACACCACCCGCTTTACCGCGGCCACCAGCGTGAACCTGACACTTAACGACTTTTTTTGCTGTACTGATACGGCCAGCAGCTTCGAAAGCTTCTTGTGGCGTATCACATGCATAACCTTCGGGTACAGGCAATCCAAATTCTGCAAACAGCTGTTTTGCTTGGTATTCATGCAAATTCATTTTGATATTCCGTTTGTTCTTCCTTTGAAGGAATTATTATTTCCATAACGCTACAGTCTTAGCTGCGTTTGCGTTCGTAGGGCTTTACAAATAAGTCGTTGAAACTTAAATGAAGGCCAGATGTTGGGCAGTCTAGCCTTGGGCGCTGTGGGCGTCTAGTCACCCCAGGGTAACTAGACGTTTTAGCGATATTAAATGTCTAATAGCAGACGTGCAGGGTCTTCTAGTAGTTCCTTAACGGTTACTAAGAAGCCTACTGACTCACGACCATCGATTAAACGGTGGTCGTAAGATAGAGCTAGGTACATCATAGGTAAGATTTCAATCTTACCGTCCACTACCATTGCGCGATCTTGAATCTTATGCATACCCAAGATTGCCGCTTGTGGTGGGTTGATGATTGGCGTAGACATTAGCGAGCCAAATACACCACCGTTAGTGATAGTGAAGTTACCACCGACTAATTCTTCTACCGTCAACTTACCGTCGCGACCTTTAAGTGCGAGTTCTTTGATGCCTTTTTCCACTTGAGCAAAACCAAGGGTATCCGCATCTTTAAGCACTGGTGTCACCAAACCACGAGGTGTTGATACCGCGATGCTGATATCAAAGAAGTTGTGGTAAACGATGTCGTCGCCATCCAATGAAGCATTCACTTCTGGATAACGTTTTAGAGCTTCCGTAACGGCTTTCACGTAAAAAGACATAAAACCAAGACGAATGCCGTGACGCTTTTCGAACTGATCTTGATACTGCGCACGAAGATCCATAATAGGCTTCATGTTTACTTCGTTGAACGTCGTCAACATCGCCGTGCTGTTTTTCGCTTCTAGAAGACGCTCAGCAATACGCTTACGTAGACGTGTCATAGGAACACGTTTTTCGCTACGCGCAGCTACCGCTGCAGGTGCAACTTCTTCAGCCGCTGCTGTTGGTGCAGCTTTAGCCGCTGCAAGGTGAGCCTCGATGTCTTCGCGAGTAATACGACCACCAACACCCGTACCTTTAACATCGCTTGCTTCTAGATTGTGTTCACCTAGTAGACGACGTACCGCTGGGCTTAGTGCATCATTCGTTTCTTCAGTCAGTGTCGCTTTGTGACGTTTGTCTGGAGATGCTTCGCTAGATTCAGTCTTGTCTTTAGTCGGTTCACCAGCAACCACTCCAGGAGTCAGACGTGCAAGAAGCTGCTTAGAAAGTACTGTTGCACCTTCTTCTTCAAGAATCGCTTCTAGAACACCATCTTCGGGTGCTGGAACTTCTAGAACTACTTTATCTGTCTCAATCTCAACAATCACTTCATCACGAGCAACCGCTTCACCTGGTTGTTTATGCCATGTCGCTACGGTTGCGTCCGCTACTGATTCAGGTAAATCTGGAACCAGAATTTCAACTGTCATATCTGTGTCTTCCTTTTACTTCTAGTTCTTAAGCTAGTGTCAGAGCGTCTTCAACTAACGCTTTCTGCTGTTTTAAGTGTACCGACATGTAACCTACTGCAGGTGATGCAGAAGCAGGACGGCCCGCATATTTCAAATCGGCGCCAGCTGGAATAGCTGCACGGAAATTATGTTGACTGCTGTACCAAGCACCTTGGTTTTGAGGCTCTTCCTGACACCAAACATAATCAACAACATTGGTGTATTGTGAAATCGCAGCTTGAACTTCTTCCAGAGGGAATGGGTAAAGCTGTTCAATACGCACAATAGCGACATCATCTTGTTCATTGTTACGACGCTGCTCTAGCAAATCGTAATAAACCTTACCTGAACAGAATACAACACGTTTCACGTTTGCAGGTTTTAAGTCATCGATTTCACCGATTGCAGGTAAGAAGGTACCTTCTGCCAAATCTTCCATGCTAGACACACATAGTGGGTGACGAAGCAAAGATTTAGGAGACATAACAATCAGCGGACGACGCATCTTACGTACTACCTGACGACGCAGCATGTGGTAAACCTGTGCTGGCGTAGACGGTACGATAACTTGCATGTTTTGTTCAGCACAAAGCTGTAGGTAACGCTCTAGACGCGCTGAAGAGTGCTCCGGGCCTTGACCTTCATAGCCATGAGGCAACAGCATAGTCAAACCACATAGACGCGCCCACTTCTGCTCACCCGAAGAGATGAATTGGTCGATAACCACCTGAGCACCATTAGCGAAATCACCAAATTGTGCTTCCCAGATAGTTAAACCGCTTGGTTCAGCCGTCGCGTAACCGTATTCAAACGCTAATACCGCTTCTTCCGACAAAACAGAGTCAAGCACCTGAAACGGCCCTTGATTGTCATGAATATTCGCTAAAGGAATATAAGTGCTCGCATCGGCTTGGTTATGCAGAACAGAGTGGCGGTGGAAGAAAGTACCACGGCCAGAATCTTGACCAGAGATACGAATACGTTTACCGATATCTACCAGTGTTGCATACGCCAACGTTTCAGCCATCCCCCAATCCAGCATTTTCTCGCCAGTAATCATTGCTTTACGATCGTTGTAGATTTTCTCTACCCGACTCTGCAATTTATGACTTTCTGGATGTGAACAAGTGCGATTAGCGAGTTCTTTAAGACGCTCAAGATCAATTTTGCTGTCCCAATCGACATTCCAGTCATGACCTAAGTATGGAGACCAGTCCACAGAGTGCATCGCCATTGGGCGCCACTCTTTCACCACAACTTCTCCACGATCCAGCGCATCGCGATATTCATTCACTAATGCAGTCGCTGTTTCAATATCACTTTCACCTCGGTCAATCAGCACATCAGCGTAGAGCTTACGAGGTGTTGGGTGTTTCTTGATTTTTTGATACATCAATGGCTGAGTTGCGTTTGGCTCATCAGCTTCGTTATGGCCATGGCGGCGGTAACAAACCAAGTCAATCACAACATCACGTTTAAACTCGTTACGGTAATCCAGCGCAATACGCGTTACGAATGCAACGGCTTCTGGGTCATCAGAGTTAACGTGGAAAATCGGTGCCTGAACCATTTTCGCAATATCAGTACAATACATCGTTGAACGAGTATCGCGTGGGTTCGATGTTGTAAAACCAACCTGGTTGTTAACAACAATACGTACCGTCCCGCCTACTCGGTAACCACGAGCGTCTGACATATTAAATGTTTCAGCAACCACACCTTGACCCGCGATAGCTGAGTCACCGTGGATAGTAATTGGAAGTACTTTACTGCCGTTTTTATCGCCTAAACGATCCTGACGAGCACGTACTGAGCCCATCACTACCGGGTTAACAATTTCAAGGTGAGAAGGGTTAAATGCAAGCGCTAAGTGAACATCACCTTTCGGTGTTGAGAAGTCCGCAGAGAAACCTTGGTGATATTTAACGTCACCGGTACCCCACGTTTCATCGTGTTTACCTGCAAATTCATCAAACAAGTCTTGAGGCTTTTTACCCAAAACGTTAACAAGCATGTTTAAGCGACCACGGTGAGCCATACCAATAACGACTTCACGCATATCGCTGTTACCCGCATGACGAATCAGTTCTTTCATCATTGGGATTAAAGCATCACCACCTTCCAGAGAGAATCGTTTCGCGCCTGGGAATTTTGCGCCTAAGTAGCGCTCAAGGCCTTCCGCTGCGGTTAATTCATCAAGGAAAGTTTGTTTCTCTTCCAAAGAAAAAGATGGCTGACCGACCACAGACTCGATACGTTGTTGGATCCAACGTTTTTGTTCAGTATCTGTCATGTGCATATATTCTGCACCGATAGAACCACAATAAGTCTGATTTAGAGCTTTGTAGATGTCCTTTAACTGCATGGTTTCTTTGCCGATCGCAAAAGAACCTACGTTAAAGGTTTCTTCCATATCATCTTCAGTTAAAGAGTGGAATGCAGGATCCAATTCCGCCACAGGTGGACGTTTCCACAAATTGAGAGGGTCTAGTTGCGCAGCTTCATGTCCGCGGAAGCGGTAAGCATTAATTAACTGCAGTACTTTTACTTGTTTTGCATCGACTTCGGGGTCACTAACTTGGACATTGTAATGCTTAGTCTCTTGAGCGAGTCGTCGGAAGTAGTCACGGACACGCGAATGCGGCTGTTCAACCACATCATCAGGCTGCGTAGGCAAACCTTCAAAAACACGTTTCCACTCCTCACTTACCAGATCGGGATCACTTAGATACAGTTCGTAGATATCTTCTACATAAGTTGCATTGGCGCCAGCCAAGTGTGAAGACTCGAGCCATGCCTTCATCACGCCGTTGTGCATTATATTCCCTTAACCAGTAGTTTCACGTTTTGCTTCGGTCTATGCCGAGCTACAAAGGCAGGCCCTAGGGCCTGCAATCTTGTGTCTTTTAAACAGAACGATTAATCAGCATAGATTTAATATGACCGATTGCTTTCGTCGGGTTTAATCCCTTAGGACAAACACTTACACAATTCATGATGCCATGGCAACGAAAAACGCTAAAGGCATCGTCAAGATTCGATAAACGCTCATCTGTTGCTGTGTCACGGCTATCAATCAACCAACGGTAAGCGGCTAATAGACCTGCAGGACCAATAAACTTATCAGGGTTCCACCAGAACGAAGGACAAGAAGTTGTACAACATGCACACATAATACATTCGTACAGACCATCTAAATGCTCACGCTCTTCAGGAGACTGTAAGTTTTCTCTAGAAGGTGGCACTTGACCTTCTGAGATTAAGAATGGTTTTACTTTTGCGTAGTTGTCGTAGAACTGAGTCATGTCAACAATCAGGTCACGTACAACCGGCAAACCAGGCAGTGGACGTATCACCAGCTTATCGCCTTTCAGAGCCGATAGTGGCGTGATACATGCCAGACCATTTTTACCATTCA
The DNA here is from genome assembly GCA_048259585.1 of Vibrio sp. Lineage (GTDB taxonomy): Bacteria > Pseudomonadota > Gammaproteobacteria > Enterobacterales > Vibrionaceae > Vibrio. The sequence goes on from JBLXHN010000004.1 coordinate 60,930, forward strand.
TATTTAAACCATCCGATCCACACACACCTTCACGACATGAACGGCGGAAAGCGATAGTAGGATCTTGTTCTTTCAGCAAAATTAATGCGTCAAGAACCATCATATCTGAGCCTTCGTCAACTTCAAGCACATAGTCTTTCATATATGGCTTTTGATCAACATCCGGATTGTAACGATACAAAGAGAAGTTAAGTTTCATGATTCAATCTCCCCTTAGTATGTACGAGCTTTAGGAGGGAACGCTTCGCGATGAACTGGCGTCATGTTTACATCACGCTTGCTCATTTGTTCCGTCTCTGGATTATAGATAGAGTGACATAGCCAGTTGGCATCATCACGGTCTGGGAAGTCAAAACGTGCATGAGCACCACGGCTTTCCGTACGGTAGTTCGCTGCCACTGCGGTTGAAAACGCAGTTTCCATCAGGTTATCAAGCTCTAGACACTCAATACGCTGAGTGTTGAACTCCGAAGATTTATCAGATAGGTGTGCATCTTTCAGACGCTCACGAATCACTTTCAATTCTTCTAGACCTTGTGCCATTGCATCGCCTTCACGGAATACCGAGAAGCTGTTTTGCATACAACGTTGTAGATCTTTACGGATTTGGAATGGATCCTCACCACCTTTGCTGTTTTCCCAACGCATAGTACGAGCAAGAGAAGCTTCGATATCCGATTCTGTTGCAGGGCGAGCTTCGGCTTGAGCCGCCAATGTCTCACCAAGGTGAAGACCTGTCGCACGTCCGAATACCACTAGGTCAAGTAGTGAGTTACCACCCAGACGGTTTGCACCGTGTACCGATACAGAAGCGATTTCACCACAAGCAAACAAACCTTGTACTTCGTGATCATTACCCGAAGCATCTTGTTTAAGCGCTTGGCCAGAAACCTGAGTCGGAACACCACCCATCATATAGTGACAGGTTGGGATGACTGGAATTGGCTCTTTAACTGGGTCAACGTGTGCAAAGGTACGAGAAAGTTCACAGATACCAGGTAAGCGAGATTCAAGAACCTCTTTACCTAAGTGATCCAGTTTCAACTTAATGTGTGGACCCCATGGGCCGTCACAGCCGCGACCTTCACGAATTTCAATCATCATTGAACGAGCAACAACGTCACGACCAGCGAGGTCCTTCGCGTTAGGCGCATAACGTTCCATGAAACGCTCGCCGTCTTTATTAAGAAGGTAACCACCTTCACCGCGACAACCTTCTGTTACAAGAACACCCGCACCCGCAATACCCGTTGGGTGGAACTGCCACATTTCCATGTCTTGCATTGGTACACCAGCACGCAGTGCCATACCGACACCGTCACCGGTGTTGATGTGCGCGTTAGTCGTAGAAGCGTAAATACGGCCCGCACCACCTGTTGCCAGGATAGTTGCTTTAGATTTGAAGTAACAAATCTCGCCTGTTTCCATACACAAAGCCGTACAACCCAGGATTGCACCATCTTGGTTTTTCACTAAATCCAGTGCGTACCACTCAGAGAAAATGGTTGTCTTGTGTTTGATATTTTGTTGATAAAGCGTATGCAATAGCGCGTGACCGGTACGGTCAGCCGCAGCCGCAGTACGAGCAGCCTGCTCACCACCAAACTCTTTAGATTGACCACCAAACGGACGCTGGTAGATAGAGCCATTTTCGAAACGAGAGAATGGCAACCCCATACGCTCAAGTTCGATTACAGACTCAGGACCGCTCTTACACATGTACTCGATAGCGTTTTGGTCCCCGATGTAATCTGAACCTTTAACCGTATCGTACATGTGCCACTGCCAGTCATCTTTGTGAGAGTTACCAAGAGCAACGGTAATACCACCTTGTGCTGAAACAGTATGAGAACGAGTTGGGAATACTTTAGATAGCAAAGCACAAGATAGGCCTTGCTCTGAAATTTGTAGTGCTGCACGCATGCCAGCACCACCAGCGCCGATTACTACGGCATCAAACTCACGAACAGGAATAGTCACTTACGCACCCCACAATACAAACAGGCCAGAGAAGAAGTATCCAAATAGAATTGCAATGACGACTAATTGCAGACCGCCACGAAGCTTGGAACACTTCACGTAATCAGTCAGTACTTGCCATAAGCCGATCCAGCCATGGATAAGAACTGACACTAACGCCAACATTGTGAAGACTTTTGTAAAAGTGCCCCCGAAGAAGCTTGTCCACGAGACATAGGAAATATCTGTGAAAGCACAAAAGCTCACCAGATAGATGGTGTAAAGAGTCATGATGATCGCGGTAGCGCGAATCAGTAAGAAATCATGAACTCCATTACGACCGAATGAAGAAACGTTCTTTACCATACTAAAATCCCCGCCAAGAGTGATAGAACAACCGTTGCGCCGAATGCGACTTTTGCACTCATAGCACCGGATTCAAGTTCTTCGAAGTGGCCAAGATCCATCAATAGATGACGAATACCACCAGCGATGTGATAGGCCAATGCGGTTAAAATGCCCCACAGAATAAACTTGGCAAAAAAACCACCAACGAGATGACTCGCTTCCATGAAGCCTTTTGGCGATGATAATGATAAGGATAGTAACCAAAGCAAAATACCGACCGCTACAAACGTTATAACCCCTGACACACGGTGAAGGATTGACGCGATTGCACTGATCGGAAAGCTAATGGTCTGTAAATCTAAATTAACAGGTCTTGACTTTCTTTCTTTCACGGGCTTGCTCACTCAGCTCCATTGAGCATTTATAGTTATGAATCATTTTTGGATACCAAACCTACAAAAGTTAACATTTATTTAACAAATTAACGCTATATTACCCGCTTAAAATGTAAAAAAGTTGTTAACAGCAAGATTAAAAACTTCTCGTTCTATTTGTTTCTAGCCTTGAATTTATAAGGATTTGACCAAAAATTTCTTTGCCAATATACGGCTCGCAACATTCTAATACAATTGATGTAACAATTTTTGCTACATAGAACAGATTTTTAACTTTATATGTATAAAAAATCAAAGAAAGTGCACACATCACGTGAGAAAAATTGACTTTGATGCAGATCAGACGTAAAAAAAGGCACACAAAACATCCTGGACGGATTAAATAATAAACAAAGGAGATTGTTATGGCAGATAAGAAAGCGACCCTTCATATTGAAGGCAAAGCGCCAATAGAACTGCCGATTATGGACGGGAGTATCGGCCCACAAGTAATCGACGTTCGTAAACTGGGAGCAAATGGTTACTTTACATTTGACCCTGGTTTTCTTGCCACTGCATCCTGTGAATCTCAAATCACTTACATCGATGGCGATAAAGGTGTGCTGCTACATCGCGGTTTTCCTATCGATCAATTAGCCAATAACGCCGACTATCTAGAAGTCTGTTACATTCTTCTTTACGGTGAAGCCCCAACACGAGCAAAGTACGAAGAGTTCAAACGAATTGTGACTCGTCATACTATGGTTCACGAGCAAATCGCGAGTTTCTTCCACGGTTTCCGTCGTGACGCTCACCCTATGGCTGTAATGTGTGGTGTAGTTGGTGCTCTTGCAGCCTTCTACCATGATTCTCTAGATATTAATAATGATGAGCACCGTGAAATCGCGGCGTACCGTCTACTATCTAAGATGCCAACACTGGCAGCAATGTGTTACAAGTATTCAGTAGGTCAACCGTTCATTTACCCACGTAATGACCTTGGCTACGCAGAAAACTTCTTACATATGATGTTTGCTACACCGTGTGAAGAATATGATGTAAACCCTGTTGTTGCTCGAGCAATGGACAAGATCTTTACCCTTCACGCTGACCACGAACAAAACGCTTCAACGTCAACGGTTCGTCTAGCGGGTTCTTCTGGTGCTAACCCATTTGCATGTATTGCAGCGGGTATTGCATCTTTATGGGGTCCTGCTCACGGCGGTGCAAACGAAGCGTGTCTGCGTATGCTTGAAGAGATCGGTTCTGTAGACAAGATTCCTGAATACGTTGAGCGTGCTAAGGATAAAGATGACCCGTTCCGCTTAATGGGCTTTGGTCACCGTGTTTATAAGAACTACGACCCACGCGCAACGGTTATGCGTGAAGCATGTCATGACGTTCTTAAAGAGCTTAACATTCAAGATCCTCTTCTGGATGTTGCTATGGAGCTTGAGCGTATTGCCCTATCAGATGAATACTTCATCGAGAAGAAACTGTACCCGAACGTAGATTTCTACTCAGGTATCATTCTGAAGGCGATTGGTATCCCAGTATCAATGTTCACAGTAATCTTTGCGATGTCTCGTACAATCGGTTGGATTGCACACTGGAACGAAATGCACAGCGATCCTTCGAACCGTATCGGTCGTCCACGTCAGCTGTACACTGGTCTGAAAATGCGTGATTTCGAGCCTCTACACGAGCGCGAATAATATTTATTCGTCATTTCAGCGAAAGCTGGAATGACAAGTAATAAAAAAAGAGCGAGATAAAATCTCGCTCTTTTCATTTCTGATATGTCAGATGACCTTATACTGGATTATCAATATCCACAAAAGTCACGTCAAAGCCATGCTGCTCAGCTAACCACTCACCGAGTGCTTTTACCCCATAACGCTCAGTCGCATGATGACCTGCAGAAAAATAATGAACATTCAGCTCACGTGCTGTGTATGTCGTACGCTCTGAAATTTCACCAGAGATAAATGCATCCAACCCTTGAGAAGCAGCCAGTTCAATAAAGTCTTGCCCGCCACCTGTGCACCAACCAACCGTTTTAATTGACTTCTCTACATACTCAGGTGAAATGTGCAAAGGCTGTCGGTTCAAAACTTTCGCTATTTTTTGCTCAAGCTCTTTACCTGATATTGGTTTTTCGAACGAACCAAACATGGCAACTGATTGCGGGTGCCCCTCTAAACCACCTTCCACCACAATATCTAACAATCTAGCCAGTTGTGCGTTGTTACCCAATTCCGGATGAATATCTAAAGGCAGATGGTAAGCAAACAGGTTAATGTCATTTTTAATTAACTGACGAATGCGCTCACCTTTCATACCACGAATCGACTCACTTTCGCCTTTCCAAAAGTAACCGTGGTGAACCAGAATCGCATCCGCATCTTGCTTAATGGCTTCTTCGATAAGCGCTTTAGATGCGGTCACACCAGTAATGATTTTGTTAACTTCTTTCTTTCCTTCAACCTGAAGGCCATTTGGGCAGTAATCTTTGATCAGCTGCGGAGATAGAAGCTCGTTCAATAGCGCTTCTAATTGTAAATTATTCATTTTAATTTCCATTGCTTAATGGGTATCGCAGAGTTATAACAATTCTAATGTAAAGCATGGGCAGGCGAAAGCATGGACTTAAAACCATTATTTGACTGGGTAATAACAACGCCTTCACTATTTGAAGCAAAACCACCGATTGTCAGCAAACCCCCTTTCGTTCAGAAGGTGGATGTTGACTGGGATCCCTATCAGGGTAACCGACGCCTGGGGTTTGTTTATCAGCACTTATGCTCAAAACTATTCACTCTAGCACCAACCTACAGCTCGATCGCTGAAGAGATCCAGCTAAACCATGAAGGGCGTACCATAGGTGCCGTCGATTTCATTTTGAAAAACAAGAAAAGTGAACAATTTGAACACTGGGAAGTCGCTGTAAAGTTCTATCTACTGCATCAAGGTTTTTGGTATGGGCCTAATGCTCACGATCGGCTAGATCTCAAGTTAGCTCATATGCTCGAACATCAGCTCCCGCTTTCAAACCATGAACAATTTTCCAAACGCTATCCTTTATGGAAAAACGCCATTCCCCAGCTATTAATGCAGGGCCGCTTATACATCAACCCTTTTCATGCAGAGCCGACACCGACTGAATGTGAAGGGTATACACTGAATCCAACCCAAGTATCAGGACGCTGGTGCTATCAATCTCAAGTTGATCAGATCGAAGAACCTCTCTATGTAATAGAAAAGTCTCAATGGTTGACGGGTAGAAACGAATCCTCGCCTCTTTACACACCTTCTGAATCAGGCTTTGTTCATTGCCAATCTGAATCTGGTGTGTTCTGGTTTATTATGCCCAAAGAGTGGCCGGCTAATTAAGGGCATAAAAAAGAGGCGAATCTGTCGCCTCTTTTTCAATACTTGTCATTTCAGAATGAAATATCTGGAATCGAATCACATCGCTCACTGTAACCAGATTCCAGCCTTCGCAGGAATAACGGGAACAGACTACATCGACAAACTTACACTAACTCGTAGTCTCTTTTCACTTGCAGTTTGTTATAAGCCTGCGGCTTTGAATACTTGATTCACAATCTCTTGCGCTTCCGTTTCAATCTGAGCTAAATGCTCTGGCCCTTTAAAGCTCTCACAATAAATCTTATAAATATCTTCTGTCCCTGACGGACGTGCAGCAAACCAACCAAAGTCTGTCGTCACCTTGAGGCCGCCAATCGCAGCACCGTTACCCGGAGCATGAGTTAAACGCGCTGTAATAGGGTCACCAGCGAGTGTTTGCGCGGCTACCATTTCAGCAGACAGTTTGCTCAACACCTCTTTTTGCGGACCATTTGCTACAGCTTGGATACGATTGTAACTTGATTCACCATGCTTTGAAGCCAGTTCATCATAGTACTGTTGTGGATTTTTACCGGTTACTGCAGTAATTTCAGCCGCCAGAAGACACAATATGATGCCATCTTTATCAGTAGACCATGGCGTGCCATCTTTACGTAAGAAAGAAGCACCTGCACTTTCTTCACCACCAAAGCCAAATTTTCCGCTGTATAAACCATCAACAAACCACTTAAAGCCAACTGGCACTTCGCACAGTTCACGACCAAGATCCGCAACCACTTTATCGATAATCGCACTAGATACCAGTGTTTTACCTACAGCAACCTCTTTGCCCCAACCGCTACGATGGCGGTAGAGGTAATCGATACACACGGCTAAGAAGTGGTTAGGGTTCATCAAACCTCTTGGCGTAACGATACCATGGCGGTCATAATCTGGGTCATTACCAAATGCCAGATCATACTCATCTTTCAACGCTAACAGACCAGCCATTGCATATGGTGAAGAACAGTCCATGCGAACCACACCATCTTTGTCTAACGACATAAACTGGAAGGTTGGGTCAATCGCTTCACTCACTAGTGTTAAATTAAGATTGTATGCTTTACCGATTTGACGCCAATAATCAATACCGCTGCCACCCAATGGATCAACACCGATTTTTAGATTTGCTTTTTGGATCGCTTGCATATCGATGACATTCACTAAATCATCAATATACGGCTTCACTAAATCCACTTGCTTAAACAGAGGTGACTGCTTCGCTTCGCTAATTGCTATACGCTTAACGTCCTTCATACCAGCAGCAATGATTTCGTTGGCACGATCTTCAATCGCTTTGGTTAACTGACCTTCAGCAGGGCCACCGTGAACAGGATTGTATTTAATACCGCCATCTTGTGGTGGGTTGTGAGACGGAGTGATCACAATACCGTCTGCTTTATCATCATGTTTTAAGTTATAAGTCAGGATGGCATGTGACACGCCTGGTGTTGGGGTGTAGCCATTATTTTCCTGTACGATAACTTCAATCCCATTCGCAATTAACACTTCCACCACAGAACTAAAAGCAGGTTCGGATAATGCGTGAGTATCTTTACCAATAAACAGTGGACCTTTCGTCCCTTGAGCGGTACGCACTTCAACAACAGCCTGAGCAATTGCCAAAATATGATTTTCATTGAACGTTGACTTATCCGCAGTGCCACGGTGACCAGATGTGCCAAACTCTACTTTATGTGATGAGTTCGTTGGGTCGGGTTGAAGTAGGAAATAATTTGCAACTAACGCCGGAATATTGTGTAAATCTTCTTGTTGCGCTTTTAGTCCTGCACGAGGGTGCATAGCCATTGTGACATCCTTTCTAAAAATTCAGACAAAAATAAAACCTCATAATACGAATTTTATATTGTGCATTATGAGGTTTGAATCAGACTTTTTTGTTTTTCAAGTTCGAGAAATTGATCGCGCTTTTGTTCACGTTAACTTCAGTATCAACCAAGTTAACACAGCTCTTAAATCGCGTTAGTCACTTTCTCAATAATATCCGCTGGGAAATTCATCAACGTCATCACTTGTTCAACCATCTGCTGCTTACGACTCGTGTTGTTATTCGTGATAACCCAAAACGGCGTATTAGGAATGGCTTTAGGTTTGGTCGTTTGACCATTTGCCAACAACGTCTGCTCGTTGTCCGCGAAATAAACGCGTTTACGGCCCTTAACCGACATCGCATCAGAGAAACTTTCTGAATCGATACGGTAAAGCGTTGAAAGAACCAACATAAAACGGTCAACCGCTTTCTTTAATCCTGCAAACTCATCAGAAATAAGCAGCGTGCGCATTTCTTTGACACTATCAATTTTCGTTTCTTGAGCGGCATCCTTACTCACAACAATACCTTGCTGAGCTGGGATACCTTTCGGAGTCGCTGATGCAGCATGAGCTTCTGGCGTAGCAGAAGGTGTACTCTTATTATCGACATCCAACAAACGGCGCAAAATGTCAGAAGCGCTTTCTCCGATATGAAGGGTTTGACCCGCTATGTAGCGGTATAGATCCTCATCAACCTCTATTGTTTTCATTCGCTTTTCACAATCTCAATGTTTAAACTCTGAAGGATTATAGCGAGATCTTCGCCGAGACTCTACGTTAAACCAATCACTAATAAGATAAAAATGTCAGCACTGTTAAATTATAAACTCGAAGGTGAGGGTCACACCGTTGTATTGATCCATGGATTATTTGGAAACTTGGACAATTTAGGTCTTTTGGCTCGCGATCTAAAAAACGATTATCAGGTTCTGAGTATTGACCTGCGCAACCATGGTCAATCCTTTCACAGTGATAAACATGACTATGCGGTTATGGCACAAGATGTGAAACAACTACTCCAATCGCTCGACATCGAAAACGCCATTATTATCGGTCATTCAATGGGCGGTAAAGTCGCCATGAAACTGGCAGATATTGCGCAAAAACAAGTACAAAAGTTGATTGTGCTCGACATGTCCCCAGTGGCCTATACCCAGCGCAAACATGACGCCGTTATCGCTGGGTTAGATGCTGTACTCACGAACAAGCCTACAACGCGCAGCGAAGTGATGAAGCTGTTAGCTGAACATATTGTCGAAGATGGTGTACGGCAATTTTTAGGGAAATCGTTAATGAAACAAGGTGACCATATGACTTGGCGTTTTAACGTTCCTTCGATTAAACAGAACTACTGGAACATCATCGGTTGGCAACCCATTGCTCAATGTGAGGTACCCACCTTATTTATTAAAGGTGGCAACTCCGACTATTTAACCGCGGAGCATCAACCGCAAATCCAAGCACAATTTAGCAATGCCAAAGCGCATGTCATAGCCAATACAGGTCATTGGTTACATGCTGAAAAACCACTTGAAGTTCTCAGAGCAATACGTAAGTTTATTGATTAGTCCAAACGATTCATTGCTACTTTGGTATAAAAATGAGCGATAGTCGAAAGAACTGAGTATTGGATGTCCATGCATCCATTAACTTTGCTGAATAACAGTGGTATAGTTCGCGCAAGCAAATTGGCATAAAGGATACCCATGCTGTACGACTACATGAATATGCTCGAATCTATCGGGCTAGACTTGCTCTTTGCATCTATCTTTTTCTTAATCGGTATGGCGATTAAAGATGTATTGAAACAAGGCAACGTCCCCGTGTTCGGTCGTCGTATTGTTTGGTTGGTTCTATTTTTAGGTTGTGCAGGTTTTATCGCTAAAGGCCTTATCCAACTGAGTTGGGAAGGTACCGGTTTGGGTTAATTCCCCAACACTTCGATTTCCCCACAACCCATAACAATTTTTAAGGTAAAGGCTCTATGGCAAGTGTAGGTATCTTTTTTGGTAGCGATACAGGTAACACCGAAGCTATTGCAAAGATGATTCAAAAACAACTCGGTAAAAATCTGGTTCATGTTCAAGATATTGCTAAAAGCAGCAAAGAGGACATCGACAACTTTGATCTTTTACTTCTAGGTATCCCTACTTGGTATTACGGCGAAGCTCAATGTGACTGGGATGACTTTTTCCCAGAGTTAGAAGGTATCGACTTCTCAACTAAGCTTGTTGCTATTTTCGGTTGTGGCGACCAAGAAGATTACGCTGAATACTTCTGTGATGCGATGGGCACAGTTCGTGACATCGTTGAAGCAAAAGGCGGCACTATCGTTGGCCATTGGTCAACGGAAGGTTACGAGTTTGAAGCATCAAAAGCACTTGTTGATGACAACAACTTTGTAGGTTTATGTATTGACGAAGACCGCCAGCCAGAATTGACTGAAGAGCGTGTTAACAAGTGGGTACAACAAGTTTACGAAGAAATGTGTCTTGCTGAGCTGGAAGACTAAGTTTTTCTTTTAAAAAATAGCCTCCACTTTGCTGGGGGCTATTTTTTTCACTCAACCTTCTTGTGGCTGCTCACTATCATCGATGGCCTCACGAAACTTAGGTTTTTTACGCACATACAGTTTACGCTGCACCTCAGAGACCACATCGCCATTGGCGTTTTTCACATGAATAATAAACTCGGGAAAACACTTTTCTCCTGTTGCGGTCATTTTAAGAATAGAGTTTAACTGCTCATCAGTAATCATAAACTCTGCAAACAAATCGGAATTTCCGGGTTTAATAAAATTAATACTCGCTTGTTTATCCCACACATAATATTGCTCACCCAAAACCCCCATTAACATTAAAGAATACACTGGGTCCGTTAATGAAAAGATACTGCCTCCATATTGTGTACGGTTAGCATTTTTATTCCACCAACGCAGCTTCAAACGCATATTAACTTGGCGAAAATCAGCGCTGATTGATTCTATTTTTATCCCCGCCCCCCAAAAAGGCGGCCAACTATTCAATGCATACTTCACAATATTGGGTTTATATAGCTTGTTGACTATTTTATTCATGCTATCCGTGCCTTAGACTCTGAGAATACTTTGCATGTTGCCTCTGTGCACTGCAAACAGAGTCGCAATCCGCGTCAGTAAAAATAGAATTAATGTTAAATAATTGTAACTCAGCCGACCAGTGTTATCAGTGATATAGCACGAGTTTAAGAGAAAACACTAGTAACCCTCTGAACTTCGTGGTTTATTGTTAAGTGCGAGTAACCTATAATGTTGGACAACATTGAATTCTGTTATTTACTGCAGATCATCAACGGGAAGATATATGTCAGACAATAACCAAGCGCTAAAAGATGCTGGTCTTAAAGTAACCCTACCACGGCTCAAAATTTTAGAAGTTCTACAACAGCCTGAGTGCCAACATATTAGTGCCGAAGAGCTCTACAAAAAACTGATTGATCTAGGCGAAGAGATCGGTCTGGCGACGGTTTATCGAGTACTCAACCAATTTGATGATGCAGGTATCGTCACTCGCCACCACTTTGAAGGTGGTAAGTCTGTATTTGAATTATCAACGCAGCATCATCATGACCATCTAGTTTGTTTAGACTGTGGGGAAGTCATTGAATTTTCTGACGAAGTAATTGAACAACGTCAAAGAGAAATCGCAGAGCAGTACAATGTTAAACTTACGAACCACAGCCTATACCTGTACGGAAAATGTGGTGATGGTAACTGTAAAGAAGACCCTAACGCACATAAACCGAAGAAGTAATCTTTACTAAAATATTTAACACTTTCTTAATTAAAAGCCGAATGAATCGAATCATTCGGCTTTTTCTTACACTCCACCCAACTTTAATTCACAAAAAAACCGCAACATATAGCAACATACCCACCTTAAAGATGAACCCGGTCACATACCAAACTGAAACACAATTCTAAATTAGTTATAACAAATGTGATCTCGTAATTATTTCTCGTACTTATCGGTTTTCGAAGTGTGATCTGTTCTCACTTTCAAACTGTTACAAATTATAAACTAATAATATTAGCTATATTATTAATTAAAACAAAACAACAACACTCTAAGAAAATTATTACGAAGGACGAACCCATGGCAGCATCGATTGAGATTAAAAATCTAACCAAAGCATATGATGGTTCTACAGTTTTAAGTAACATTAATTTCCAAATCAAAGAGCGCGAATTTATCGTGTTTCTTGGCCCATCAGGCTGTGGTAAATCAACGCTATTACGTATGATTGCTGGCTTAGAAAGTATCAGCGACGGCGAAATCTGGATGGATGGGAAACGCCTGGATACTTTAGCTCCTGGTCACCGCAATATTTCAATGGTATTCCAAAACTACGCTCTTTATCCACACATGAGTGTAGAAGAAAACATGACTTTCGGCTTAAAAAACATTGGTACTGAGAAGTCTGTTATAGAGCAGCGCCTGTCCGAAGCAGCACGTATCTTAGAAATCGAACATCTGCTCAAACGCAAACCTGCGGAGCTATCAGGCGGTCAGCGTCAACGCGTCGCTATTGGTCGCGCTATCGTTCGTGAACCAAGTGCTTTCTTGTTTGATGAACCGCTATCTAACCTTGATGCTGCACTTCGAAGCCGTACCCGTATTGAACTTGCACAGCTTCACCAACGTGTAAATACCACCATGATTTACGTTACGCACGACCAAGTTGAAGCGATGACGCTGGCTGACCGTATCGTGATTCTGAATAACCAAGGTATTGAACAAATCGGCACACCAATCGAAATTTACCAGCGTCCAGCAAGTAAATTCGTCGCTGGATTCGTCGGATCACCTGCAATGAATTTCTTTGATGTTGTCAAACTGGAAGAAGAAACTAACAAAGCCACTATTCATATTGATCAATTTGCCCCAATCCACTCGACGATTTCAACCAACGACTTACCAGTAGGACAACGCTTTGAGATGGGTGTTCGAGCTGAAGATATTCTAATTGCAGAAGAAGGCGAAGAAGCCCACGCATACGGCAAAATTATATTCATTGAACGCTTAGGCGACCGTACCTTAGTTTACGTCTCACTGGAAAGCGGCAAAATGCTTATAGCTGAGGCCAACAGTAAGAGACTTCTGGAGAACAATCAACAAGTCGGCTTAAACATCGATTTCAACTCGGTTCATCTGTTCGATGAAAATGAAAAAGCTTATCACGGAGGTGAGTTATGAGTTCACCGAACGCTGTATCCAGTAAAGAACGTTGGGGAAATTTCCTCTTCATAACCCCTTACCTGTTAGTGTTCATCTTCATGATTGCGCTGCCTCTATTCTGGGGAATTTACCTGAGTTTCCAGAAAGTCGACCTCTTCGGTCCGGGTAAATTTATCGGCTGGAGTAACTATGTCCGGCTGTTTGACAATAAGATCTTCCTGCAAACTGTATGGAATACTTGTTATTTCGTTTTACTTACCGTACCAGCCCTCGTTGTTATCGGCTTAGGTTTAGCGATGGCGTTAAACCAGCAAACTAGAACAGCGAACATTCTGCGTGGGGTATTTTTTGCGTCAACCATTCTATCCGTGACAGTGGTAACACTGATTTGGCGCATTATTTTTATTCCCAATGATGGCTTTATGGCCATGGTTTTCCAGTGGTTTAACCTTGAAGCGATACCGTTCTTATCCAGTCCGGACTGGGCGCTGAAATCTATCGCCATCGCAACAATATGGTGGTGTTTAGGCTTGCCAATGATCTTATTGACAGCGGCACTACAACAGATTCCTAAAGATCTGTATGAAGCGGCACAACTGGATAACGCAAGTAAGTGGACAACATTCCGTCGCATCACTTTACCTTCGATTACCCGCACCCTGATTCTAGTTACCATTATCGAAATTGTTATGCAATTCCAGCTTTTCGGTCAGGCGTTATTAATGACCAATGGCGGTCCGAATAACACCTCTCGCTCAATAGTCATGTTTATTTACGATGCTGGTTTCCGCCGTTGGGATATTGGTATGGCAGCCGCTGCCTCACAAATCCTGTTCTTGATTATTTTGGTTGCGGCTTTTGCCCAATTCATGATTAGCCGTAAAAAAGGATAACGACGATGAGTGCAACGAAAATGAATTTATCATCAGGTATTGCCGAATCATCAACGGCAAAAAAACAAACCACTTATCAGCCCAATAAACAGAAAACGAATAAGGCGCTTTTGTGGCTGACAGTTGTATTATCAATCATTATGGTTGCCCCATTCCTGTGGATGGTTGGCCTGAGTCTGAAAGATAACCAGGAATTGATGATGGGAACGGACGCTGTTTTCCGTTTCCCGTACACTTTGCAAAACTACTGGGATATCTTCCATAACTCTCAAGTATTCCAGTGGCTACTGAACAGCATTATTGTTTCAGGTTGCATGACGATTGGGGTTATCACCTTATCGTCACTGGCTGGCTATGCATTTGCCCGCCTTGATTTTCCAATGAAAAAAGTCCTATTTGTGATTGTATTAATGGGCCTTGCTGTTCCGGAACAAGCGGTCATTATTGCCCGCCACCAGCTATTCAGCGAGTTCCAGTTACACAACACCTACTTAGGTTTGATCCTGCCAGGTCTTTCTGCACCATTCGGTGTATTCCTGATGACACAGTTCTTCAAGGCGATTCCAAAAGAAATTGATGAAGCTGCCATGATGGACAATGCATCTAAGTTTAAGATTTTCTGGAAAGTTTTGCTTCCGCTAACGATTCCGGCGCAGGCAACACTCGCTATCCTGACATTCTTACAATCTTGGAATGATTACTTCTGGCCACTAATCTCTGCCACAGATAAGTCGATGTATACCATCACCATCGGTATCGCATCTTCACAGACCAACTTCGCACAAAGTGAAGGTCTGGGCTTCCTGAGCTCACAGGCGATATTCTCTGCGATACCAATTATCCTGGTTTATATTTTCTTCCAAAAACATATTGTTACCGCGGTAGCAGGTGGTGCTGTCAAACAGTAACCATTGAGATAAAAAATTCAAATAAGCTTTACCGATACTCAAACCGCCTATTCAAGGAAGCCGTATGAATAGGCACACATTAAACCAATAAAAATAAGGCTTTAGATATGAAACCCTACATCTCTACCTTGTCATTAGCCATCGGTTGTCTTTTGTCTGCCGGCAGTGCTGTTGCAAAAACGGAGCTAAATGTTCAACGCTTTTTCGGTGCCTGTGAAGCAGAATATGGCAAATCTGTGGATGTGAGTGCCGCAAACGGTGAATGCGGAATCATGACCACTCTACTCAACAAGTTTGATGCCGAAAACCCAGACATCGAACTAAGCGTATCCACGGTTGAATGGCCAGGGTACGACCAGTTAACTGCACAAATGGCGTCTCGCACACCACCAGATGTAGTAACCATGCATAACTCGGTAATTTCTGACTATCAGTCACGTAATTTAATCGTATCTGTTGATGAGTTTCTGATAAAAGAGAACATCGACAAGTCAACGTTTACATCGACAGCAGCTAATAGTGTTACACGCGATGGCGAATTTTACGGTCTGCCAATTGACAACTGGACCATGCTTTACCACGTAAACATGAACCTGATGAAAAAAGCCGACCTGGTTAATGCTGATGGTAAACCGGTAGTTCCTAATTCTCCGGAAGAATTATTAGCGCAAGCAAGACAGTTTAAAGAGAAGACAGGAAAACCATACTTCATTCAGATTTTATCGAATGAAACAGCGGCATACACTCGTCTTTTCTATACATACTTGTTCCAACAAAACAGTGACTTTTTCGCCAATCCAGACAAAGTATCACTGCAAACTCCGGAAGCAAGAAACATTGTTAATCTATTCAGAACAATCTACGAAGAAGATTTAACAACCAAAAATATGGACTACCCTGCGTCAGTATCAGCATTTAGTAACGGTCAGGGCGGTATTCTGCTCAACGGTAACTGGCTGCTGAGCTCGTATGACGAACAGTCTAAACAAGCAGATAGCCCGATTTACAATGCGTATGCAGCGGTACCATACCCATTCCTATATGATGGCGCAAAAGCACACTACGTAGATGGTCACTCATGGGTAGTACCAAACAAACGTCGTGATGATGAAAAAGATGCAGCGATTGCCAAAATGTTTAAGTTTTTTGCTGAAAACGATGGTGAGTGGGCTCGCACAGGTCACCTTCCAAGCGTTGCAAACGTACTGACAGATGAAAGTTTCCTTTCTCTGCCTCATCGTTCTGATATTTTATCGGTCACGGAAACAGGCCGTGGTCTGCCAGCGGGTGTTAAGCGCCAGTTTGCACTGCAGGATATCGTTGGTGAAGAATTGGCTGCTGCCATTATGGGCTCAAAAGGCGTCGATGAAGCTCTCGCTGACGCAGAAACCCGTATTAATGATTTGCTAAGTAACCTGTAACTGTTAGTCATTTCACAATCCCTTTAAGTTGCAAATTTATAGCGACAGCTTAAAGGGAGTGAAAACAATTAAGTAGAAGTAGAGCTATGCGAAAAAAGAAAAAAGTCACTATGTTAGATATCGCCACAGCGGTCGGTGTATCACAACCTACTGTATCTGTTATTTTAAACGGTTCAGACAATGTGAAAGTATCTGACGAGACTCGGGAGAAAGTGCTGAATAAAGCGAAAGAGTTGAACTATAAGTTCAAATCTAACGTTTTACACACTCAAACTCACCGTCGCGTAGCTCTGCTGACCAATAATATGAACATGCATGATCCGTTTATCAACGCGATTACAGCTGCCAAAGTTCGTTCATGGGAATTAGATGCAATTCTTACTGTCTTCGACTATGAAGACAATGATGAGCTTAAAGCGAGTATGTTATCTGTGATAGAGAACAGTGGCTACGACGCTTTAATTATGGCATCCAATATGCCAGCTCAAATCGAAGGAAGAGTTGACACCAAATTGCCGCTTGTTTTTCTTAACTGTACTAACCCGCGTTATCAGCAAGATGTACCAAGCATCTTAACCTCAGACTTTTTGGGTGGTTATCGTGCGGCGGAGTACTTAATTAATAAAGGTTATCAGGATATTGCCATGATAACCGGTGAAAGCTGGTCAGACGCTTCAAACCAGCGTGTAAAAGGATTTCGTCAGGCTCTCACCAATGCCGATATCTTAGTTAACGAAAGCTGGATTAAACCAGGTAACTGGTCAGTAAAACAGAGCTATCTGGAAACAGAAAACTTACTAACAACAACCGAGCGCCCAAGAGCTATCTTTTGTGCCAGTGACTTAATGGCAATTGGTGTTTATCAGGCTATTGCTCATCACAACCTGAGTATTCCTGAGGATATTGCCGTGATTGGCTACGATAACCAGCTATTGGCAAGCGAACTGACTCCCTCTCTAACTTCCATCGACTTACCGTATGACGAAATGGGACGAATGGCGATTGAAACCGTATTGTCATCAACGCCACCTGATGTCCATATGATCAAAGTCGAAGGCGATTTAATTCCCCGAGAGTCAGCTTAATCTAAAGAATTATTATTTTGTATCGCCATGTTTTTACATGGTTAGGAGCCACTATGATTATAAGAAACCCACTTGTTGAGCAACGAGCCGATCCTTTTGTATACCTGCATACTGATGGTTACTACTATTTCACGGCTTCTGTTCCAGAATACGACCGTCTTGAGCTACGCAGAGCTGAAACGATTGATCAACTTGCCACAACCAGTGAAATTGTCGATGTATGGCATAAACCAGACACCGGACCATGCTCTGACCTAATCTGGGCTCCGGAAATTCATTATATTGATGGTACATGGGCGATTTACTTTGCAGCCGCACCAAACCGTGAAATCGTCAACAATGCCTTTCAGCACCGAATGTATGCCATTACCACTCAGAATGAAAACCCACTTGAAGGTGAATGGAGTCAACCCACTCAAGTGGATAGCGGTCTTTCAACTTTCTGCTTAGATGCTACTTGCTATAAACACAATGGACAGTGGTATTACATTTGGGCTCAGAAAGATGCCGTAATACCAGGTAACTCTTGCCTGTACATCGCAACAATGGATTCACCAACAACGCTTTCTAGCGAACCGGTACTGCTAACTAAACCAGAGTTTGACTGGGAAGTTCGCGGTTTCTTGGTCAACGAAGGCCCTGCAATTCTGCATCGCCACGGTAAAATTCACCTAACCTACTCTGCAAGTGCAACTGACGAACGCTACTGCATGGGTGTGCTTACCATTGATGAAGATGCAGATTTAATGATCGCATCAAACTGGGCTAAGTCACCAACACCCATCTTTGAAACCGTCGAAGAGAAAGAAATTTTTGGTCCTGGGCACAATAGCTTTACCACCAGCAAAGATGGCAGCCAAGATTACATGATTTACCACGCGCGTAACTACAAAGGTATCGAAGGCGATCCGCTTTGGGATCCAAACCGCCATGCTTGTGTTCAGCCTATTGAATGGTCTGAAGATGGTATGCCTATTTGGGGTACACCACAGAAAGAAATTGAATGGGTTGAATAACCCTACTAACCAATAAATAAAAGGGAGTCGTTGTAAAACGACTCCCTTTTTACATCCCTTATCTTATAAGTCTGTGTTGATAAACAAACTCTATTTGCCATGAATGGCAAATAGAAGCCCCAAGGAGGGGTTTATGCGTGTTTGTGTTCAATACAGACTTGTCAAAAAGCCAATTTAGAAATAATCGCGAATCAACACTTCTGCGATTTGTACCGCGTTGGTTGCTGCGCCTTTACGGACATTATCAGCCACAACCCATAGGTTAACACCGCTGTGGTGGCTAATATCGTTACGGATACGGCCAACCAACACATCATCCGTGCCACCGCCATCACGAACCTGAGTTGGGAAGTCATCCGCTTCAAATACACGTACGCCTTGTGTTTGCTGAAGTAATTCAGTTACTTGGCTTGCATCAATCGGGGTGCTAGTTTCAATATGAATCGCTTCAGCATGACCATAGAATACCGGAACACGTACACAGGTTGGGTTAACCATAATTGAAGGATCATTGAAGATTTTTTGTGTTTCCCACACCATCTTCATCTCTTCTTTGGTGTAACCGTTTTCCATAAACACATCAATTTGTGGAATACAGTTAAACGCGATTTGCTGGTTAAATGCACTGGTCTCTGCCGGTAAGCCATTTAACAGTTTAGCTGTTTGACCAGCTAATTCATCAATACCCGATTTGCCTGCTCCTGACACTGATTGGTAAGTAGAAACATTAATACGTTCAATACCCACCGCATCATAGATTGGCTTTAGAGCCACCAGCATTTGGATTGTCGAGCAATTTGGGTTTGCTATGATATTACGGTTGCGAAACTCTGCAATCGCTTCAGGATTCACTTCAGGGACAACCAGAGGCACGTCATAGTCGTAACGGAATTGTGAGGTATTATCGATAACGACAACACCAGCATCCGCAGCAATTGGCGCCCACTTCTCTGATAATTCACCACCGGCAGAAAACAGGGCGATATGAGCTTGAGACCAATCAAAGTCCTCTACATTTTGGACCTGAACCGTTTTACCGTTAAAACGGTAAGTTTTACCTTCACTACGTTCACTTGCCAACAAGAACAGTTCATCAACAGGAAACTTGCGTTCCTTGAGAACTTCTAACATCGTCTCACCGACTGCGCCAGTTGCGCCGAAAATTGCTACATTAAATTGCTGGCTCATTGGTTACCTCAATTCTAAAACCTAATTTTTCGAGTTGTGCTAAATTGGAACGATCATCCCCTTTCAGGGTTATCGCACTGTACTCACGTCTGTCCCAGTAATTCTTGCGCATTAAGTCAAACGCACCAGGTTGACCAATTTCGCGACGGAACTGCGCATCATCTTTTCTTACATCGTAGACTAACTGAATTAAATTAAATAATGTTGCTTCATCCCACTCTCTTTCCAAAATGACTTTAGGAATCGGTGCAATAGGAAGCAACGTCGATGGGTTGGCACACTCGCTTGATTTGATAAACTCACAATAGCTATTGAATATCATGGTGGTACCACGAGCTTTACCTTCTAAACCATAGCCTGCTACATGTGGCGTTGCGAACGCTAACAGTGGTAGCAGTTCCATATCCACTTCAGGCTCAAATTCGAACACATCTAACGCTGCAACAAAACCATCTTGTTGCTGTAAACGTGCTTTTAATGCCGTGTTGTCTACGATAGGACCTCGAGCAGCATTAATAAGAATTTGATCAGCCGTTAAGTTGTTAAGTACAGTTTCATTAATCAAGTGATAAGTTGGCCACTCACCATCACGAGTAATTGGCGTATGCAGCGTAATCACATCGGCTTTGGTAAGCAATTCATCAAGCGGAGTAAACTCGCGCGTATCCCCTGCTGCTTGTTTGGGAGGGTCATTCAATAGAACGTTAATCCCCATCCCCATTAAACACTCAGATAAATAAGTCCCCACCTGCCCGGCACCGATAATGCCTACTGTCTTATCAAAAATTGAAAAACCATGCTGCTGAGCAAGGACCATCAACACACTGAAAACGTACTCTGCTACACCCACCTTGTTACAACCAGGGGCTGCAGTAAAATAAATTCCGCGTTGTTCGAGTAACGTCTGATCAACATGATCCATACCTGCCGTCGCAGTACCCACAAACATCAGCTTGTTTGCTTTACTGATCAGGGCTTCATCTACTTTTGTCACTGAACGAATCATCAATGCATCGACATCAACTAAGTCATCGGCAGTTAATGTTCGGCCTGGTTTTAAAACCACTTCACCTAACTGACTGAAAAGTTCTTCAGCGTAAGGCATATTTTCATCGATTAAAATTTTCATTGCAGAGTCTAACCCAGAATTTAAATATCGCGGTGTATACCTAAGTAACCTCAAGATGCTGGTTCAGCGAGAATTTATTCGCTCTTAGGCAAGGCACTGATTTGAAGACATAGTTATTCTACGTAGAAAATCAGTAACGTAGTATAAGGGCGAATAAAACTCGCCCTTCGGGAGCTCATCAACGAGCCCATTTCTGCGCTCAAACGTTGAAAGGGAATGCCATTCCTACCGTTATTAAGCTTGCTCTGAACTCGTTGATGCAGCTCTGAATCCTGCATCTTGAAGTCACTTAGGTATATTATCAGGCATTGTGCAAAAAAGCGTTCTAAGTGTCGAGGATTAAAGTCTTCCCGAAAATAAAAATGCCCAGTAGCTAAAAGCTACTGGGCTATATCCAGAACAAAAGGATCCTGTCCCGCTCTCCATGGGACAAAGTCTGCGTCTGTTTGACCAGTTTACCTGATCAGTTCTGGAAACCTGTTACCTTCACTGGTATTAGGTTAAGCTTCGTATTTCTTGATAACCAAAGTAGCGTTTGTGCCACCGAAACCAAAGCTGTTCGACATAACTGTCGTTAGTTCTTGCTCACGCGCTTCTGTTACGATATCCAAACCTTGTGCCGCTTCATCCAAGTTTTCAACGTTAATACTTGGAGCAACAAAGCCGTGGTGAAGCATTAGTGTTGAGTAGATAGCCTCGTGAACACCTGCCGCACCTAAAGCGTGACCCGTCATTGCTTTCGTTGCAGAAATTGCTGGGCTGTTACCGCCGAACACTTCTTGGATAGCACCAAGCTCTTTCACGTCACCAACCGGTGTTGATGTACCGTGAGTGTTCACGTAATCCACTTTGTCGATACCTTGCATTGCCATCTTCATACAACGCACAGCACCTTCACCTGATGGCGCAACCATATCGTAACCATCAGAAGTCGCACCGTAACCTACGATTTCACCGTAGATTTTCGCGCCACGAGCCAATGCATGCTCAAGTTCTTCGATAACAACCATACCGCCACCGCCAGAGATAACGAAACCATCACGGTCTGCATCGTAAGTACGAGAAGCTTTTTCTGGTGTGTCGTTGTATTTAGTCGATAAAGCGCCCATAGCGTCGAACATCATAGTCAGAGACCAATCCAGTTCTTCACCGCCACCAGCGAATACGATGTCTTGCTTACCCAGTTGGATAAGCTCCATCGCGTGGCCAATACAGTGCGCAGAAGTCGCACATGCAGAACTGATAGAGTAGTTCACACCACGAATTTTAAATGGTGTTGCAAGACAAGCAGAAACCGTAGAAGACATAGTACGAGGAACCATGTAAGGACCAATACGTTTTACGCCTTTATTACGCAGAGTATCTGTCGCTACAACTTGGTTTAGTGACGATGCACCACCTGAACCAGCAACAATACCTGTACGGTCATTTGATACTTGATCTTCATTCAAACCAGCATCTGCGATTGCTTGCTCCATTGAAAGGTATGCAAATGCAGCCGCATCACCCATAAAGCGCATTTGTTTGCGATCAATATGGTCAGCAGGGTTCATCTTCAAGTTACCCCAAACTTGCGAGCGAAGGCCCTGCTCCTTAAATTGTTCAGAGCCTGTGATACCTGATTTGCCAGCTTTCAGAGACGATAAAACTTCTTCGACGTTGTTACCGATACTTGAAACAATACCCATACCGGTGATTACGACTCGTTTCATGTGACATTCCTATTATTCAATATTTCGCTAAATGATAACGAAGAAGGACTTCAAAAGTGGTCAGCTTTCCCATAAATCCGTACAATCTCAACAATATTTCGCCGATTTTGAAAGATTATTCCTACTATGACTTCCATTACTAACGCACAGCTTGGCTGGAACGATGCCGGAACTCCAGTTTCTGACCAGTTTGATGACGTTTATTTTTCTAACGTCAATGGACTGGAAGAGACCCGATATGTGTTTCTAACACAAAATCATCTCCCACAAAGATGGCAGCATTATGACCAAAAACGTTTTGTGATTGCCGAAACAGGATTTGGTACAGGTTTGAACTTCCTCGCTGCTTGGCAATGGTTTGAAAAGTTTAGACAGCAAAACCCCGATGCGAAACTAAATTCACTACATTTTATCAGTTTTGAAAAATATCCTCTTAGCAAAGTGGATTTAATTAAAGCACACGAATCCTGGCCAGAGCTTGCTGATTACGCAAAGCAATTGCATGAATACTATCCAATAGCTGTACCTGAATGTCATCGTATCATACTTGCCGACGGTACTATCACTCTTGATTTGTGGTTCGGTGATATAAAAGACTGCATGCCTAAAGTACCGACACCGGATGAAGGCATTGTTGATGCTTGGTTCTTGGATGGGTTTGCTCCAAGCAAAAATCCTGAGATGTGGAATCAGGATCTGTTCGATGGTATGGCTAAGTTGGCAAAACAGGATTGCACCTGTGCGACTTTCACTGCGGCTGGGTTTGTTCGTCGTGGACTTATCGATGCTGGTTTTGACATGAAGAAAGTTAAAGGCTTCGGAACTAAGCGCGAAATGATCGCAGGAACACTGACTCAAAAAAATCCTCATTCCAACATCAAACCTTGGTTTCATATCGAAAAAACCAATAACCTGACAGATGTAGCCATCATTGGTGGCGGTATTGCCAGTGCCGCTATAGCAAAAACACTAGCAAACCGTGGTATCTCAGTTTCGCTATATTGCCAAGATAAAGCGGCAGCTCAAGGCGCTTCGGGTAATCGCCAGGGAGCGGTCTACCCGCTGCTTAATGGCGAGCACAACTCGGTGTCACGCGTTTTTGCGCCGGCTTTTCTGTTTGCTCGCCAGTTTATTGACCAAGCTGCTAAGACTATTGAATTTGACCATGATTGGTGTGGTGTCACTCAACTGATGTGGGATGACAAGTCAACCAAAAAACTCAATGGCATTTTTAAAGCAGAATTTAGCTCAGAACTCGTGACTAAACTCAATGAAGATCAAACCAATGAAACCGTTGGTTTACCTATTGATGTAGAAAGCGTCTCTTATCCTATGGGCGGTTGGCTATCTCCAGCCCAATTAACTACAAGATTACTCGACGATTTAGCGCAACAGGGTAAGCTTACACTTCGTTATGACCACAAAATCGATAAGTTGAACTGGCTAAATGAAACACAGCAATGGCAACTGGTATCTGGTGATAAAGTTTTTCAGCATCAAGCGGTTGTGGTTGCAACTGGTCATCTGTTTGATAGTTTCACTCAGACAGAGTCAGTCCCACTAGGTAAAGTTAAGGGCCAGGTTAGTCATGTTCCAACCAATAAAGAGCTAAGTAAAATTAATACAGTATTGTGTTATGACGGCTATATGACACCATGTAATCCGAACAATCAACATCACTGTATCGGTGCCAGCTATGACCGTTCGCATTTAGATCAGCAATTTGACCCACAAGCACAAGTCGAGAATGCTGATAAACTGAAGAATTGCTTACCACTACAATCATGGCCGGACAGCGTTGATGTGAGTGGTAATGAATCACGTCAGGGCATTCGCTGTGTCAGTCGTGACCACTTACCTTTTATTGGTAACATTGGTCAATTTGAAGCGATAACTGAACAATACGCACAACTAAGCACAATGAATGAATTCAATGCACCTGACATTGTTCAATATCCACAACTGTACTCATTAATTGGGTTAGGTTCTCGAGGGTTAAGTTCAGCGCCGCTTATGGCTGAAACTCTCGCATCACAAATGTGTGGTGACCCTCTACCGTTGCCCAACGATGTATTGGAAACACTACACCCAAGCCGCATGTGGGTAAGAAAACTGCGTAAAGGAAAAGCACTGACGGATAAGTGATTTATACGTCTCATTTCATTGCGTCAAAAACATTTCGAACTTCCGATATACAACAAAGCCTCGCTAATGCGAGGCTTTGTTCAGTAAAACAGTCCAATTAAGCAACCAATTGAGCGACTGCATCTTTAAGTTTTGCTGCAATTTCATCGTTCGTCACTTTGCCACTTTCTAAATCAAAATTATCATAGAAGCTCGGCACTGAAACTGTTGCTTTTACATTACCACCAAAGAATTGAGCAGAACCTGCCGCAGCGGCTAAAACAGAACTTGCGCCACCAGGACCTGGAGATGTCGCTAGATATACCGCTGGTTTATTCTTAAACATTTCACGATCGATACGTGAAGCCCAGTCAAACAGATTTTTGAAAGCCGCAGGGTAATGCCCATTGTGCTCAGCAAATGAAATAACAAATGCGTCAGCTTCCGATAGGTCACGTAAAAAACCTTTCGCGCCTTCAGCATGACCAATCTCTTTCTCTAGATCTTCACTAAACATTGGAACGTTGTAGTTGTTAATATCTAACACTTGCACTTGAGCATCATCAATCAAATTTGCTGTATAAGTTGCCAATGCTTTGTTAATAGATGTTGAACTGGTGCTCGCACCGAATGCGATAACTTTCATGATGATAACCTTATGTCCTGTTTTGATGAGATATAGATTAATCTTTAACCACCGATTCAACCAGCAGAATAATTGCATGGGGTTATTCAAATAATTTGAACATAGCAAAGCACAAAAAATAGCAGCGAGTGCTGCTATCTCTTCAAACGATGAAGTCTCATGGGTTTAAGCTTGGTTCACCAACTCATTCCAAAGGTCAGATACGATAATACGATCTGCTGGACTCAACTCTGAACGTGCATCTTCTAAGCTTTGTTCAATACGGTTTTTTAGTTCAGTGATGTCTTCAATACCCTCTTCTTCGCAAGAGGCTGCAGATAACGAGATATGACCGCGCAAATAACCACCAGCAAACAATTCATCATCGGAAGCGGTTGCAATACGTGCGTCGATAAGCTCTAAAAGTTTCTCTTCAAATTCAATAATCATATTCTACGTTATCTCGTTATTTCAAAATAAAATGTTCAGCCGTTAACGCTGGTGTTTTATAGAAGTCTTGTAATGCCTCAGAAAGCATTTTAACCCGTTCAGGTAAGCCATGCCGCAAAATTCCCATTACTTCCTGATGTACTTTAGCCATAAACGCTCGCCGGTCAGGCTCAAAATCGCCGCTAAGGTTGTCACAACTTACCGTGAAAGGAAAGCCAGCGCTCAACGATAATATCCACTCATAAGCCTGAGGACGAACTTCTACTTTTTCAAATTCGGCTTGTACCTGCTCGGAGCGGCCATCAGGGTGATACCAATAACCAAAATCTTCCAACAAACGTCGCTCCGGGCCCGCAACGCACCAATGAGCAATTTCATGTAATGCCGATGCGTAAAAGCCTCGTGCAAAGATGATTCGATGATGAGGGGTAGTGTCATCCGCTGGTAAATAGATCGGCTCATCGCCTCCCAACTCTAACTTTGTATGGTAAGAGTCAAAGAAAACCCGATTAAAAATATCGATTAAATCACTGTAGTGGTGGGACATGCTTATAACGTAAAAATGAACAACAGAGATATTTTCGCGACTTTTACCCCGCAGGTAAAGCAATATTGAGACGAATTGAGTAAGCAAACAAAGCGATCTTGTGCAAGTATCGATTAATAATGGCCTCGTGACGAGGCCATTATGTTGTTTAGATTTGAGGGGTTTCTGTTGTCACACCGTGGTTTTGTCCCCGGTGACGCAATAGATGATCCATCAGCACAATCGCCAGCATTGCTTCAGCAATAGGCACCGCGCGGATTCCCACACAAGGATCGTGACGACCTTTAGTGATTAGCTGCGTTGGTTCACCAGCGCGGGTAATGGTATCGCCCGGAACTGTAATGCTTGATGTGGGTTTCAAAGCAATATTTGCCACCACATCCTGCCCGGTTGAGATACCGCCAAGTATGCCGCCAGCATGGTTACTGGTAAAACCTTCAGGCGTTAATGGATCACGGTGCTCACTGCCGCGTTGGTTGACGACATCAAAACCATCACCAATTTCAACACCTTTCACCGCGTTAATGCTCATCAACGCATGTGCTATGTCAGCATCTAAGCGGTCAAATACAGGCTCACCTAAACCCACAGGTAGGTTAGTCGCCACCACCTGAATTTTGGCACCAATGGAATCGCCTTCCTTCTTCAAATCACGAATCAGTTGGTCAAAAGCTTCTACTTTGTCGACATCTGGGCAGAAGAATGCATTATTATCAATTTCATTCCAATCAACCTTATCAATCGATACATCACCCATTTGTGATAAGTACGCGCGAATCTCAACTCCGAATTCTTGCTTAAGATATTTTTTCGCAATACCACCCGCGGCCACACGCATCGCAGTTTCACGGGCTGATGAACGACCACCACCTCGGTAATCACGAATCCCGTATTTTTGATGATAAGTGTAATCCGCATGACCCGGACGGAACTTATCTTTGATTTCAGAATAATCTTTAGAGCGTTGATCGGTATTTTCGATCAACAAACCTATTGACGTGCCTGTTGTTTTACCTTCGAAAACACCAGAAAGGATCTTAACTTCATCCGGCTCTCTGCGCTGGGTGGTATAACGCGATGTGCCTGGGCGACGTCGGTCTAAATCTAGTTGTAAGTCCGCTTCGCTAATTTCTAATCCCGGAGGACATCCGTCGACGATACATCCAAGTGCGATACCGTGACTTTCTCCGAATGTGGTTACTCGGAAATGTTGTCCGATACTGTTTCCTGCCATTACTTCCTCAAAATAGTGTGTCAAAAATGGGAACGGCCGATTCCAACACACTCATAGCTATTCTTCGTGAATTCATAGTCGCTTTATTACGTTTTGATGTAAAGAGCTGAAAGGCACAAATTGATCACTGATAAAAACAAAAGCGCCAGCTCGAAAGCTGGCACTTAAAATGATAACGAAGCGTTAGTCGATGTAGAGAGAGAACTCATCCGCGCAATCAAGTAATTGCTGGCGAGTTAACAAGAATACGCCGTGGCCGCCATTTTCAAACTCTAACCAAGTAAATGGAATGTTCGGGTATTGATCCATCATATGAATCATTGAGTTACCCACTTCACATACCAAAATACCATTTTCAGACAGGTAACGAGGTGCGTTAGCTAGAATACGGCGAACCAATTTCAGACCATCGCTACCCGCAGCTAAACCAAGTTCCGGCTCGTGTTTAAACTCTTCAGGCAAGCTATCCATGTCTTCCTGATCCACATACGGTGGATTGGTTACGATAATGTCGTATTCAGACTCCGGTAAGTCACGGAATAGATCTGAACGGATTGGGAACACTTGCTGTTCAATGCCGTGGTCCTGAATGTTTTGCTCTGCCACTTGCAGCGCATCAGCAGAAATATCAACTGCATCCACTTCCGCTTCTGGGAATGCATAAGCACAGGCTATCGCAATACAGCCACTACCGGTACACATATCCATGATTCGCGTTGGCTCTTCAACTAACCATGGTGCGAACTGTGCTTGAATCAACTCACCGATTGGAGAACGAGGAACTAATACTCGCTCATCAACGAAGAACTCTAACCCACAGAACCATGCTTTGTTGGTCAGATAAGCCGTTGGCGTTCTTTCCTGAATACGTTTAATCACACGTTCAACAATGCGTAAACGTTCACTAGAAGTCAGACGAGAATTCAAAGCATGAGGAGGCACGTCAATCGGCAGGTATAGCGTTGGCAGTATTAGCTGAACGGCTTCATCCCACGCATTATCAGTGCCATGACCATAAAATAAATTGGCCGCATTAAAACGACTGACAGTCCAACGAATCATGTCCTGTAGGGTATGAAGTTCCGAAACGGCTTCTTCAACAAAAATCTTATCCAAAATTGCCTCCGAAAAGCGCTACAATACTGCGAGTATCGATCTATAACAGTTAATTTAATCCTAATGAGCAAAAAAGACACCGATTTCAACGATAATAATGATTTTGACGCTGACGATGATTTTGCAATGTTTCGCGATGCAGTAAAGGGCGTTAAAAAGTTCGAGCAGGATACCATAGTCCAGCAGCCAAACAGAAATGCAAAACAAAAAGAAATCCGTAAAGAAGGCCGTCAGGCCAGCGACAGTAATTTCTATTTTTCAGATGAGTTCGTGCCGTTACTTAGCGAAGAGGGTCCGACTCGCTATGCGCGTGATGATGTCTCTAAATATGAAGTAAAAAGATTGCGTCGAGGTGTGTATGTGCCTGACGTATTTTTAGATATGCACGGCATGACGCAGCAAGAAGCGAAACGTGAACTGGGTGCGATGATCGCTTACTGCATAAAAGAAGGTATTCACTGTGCTTGTGTTCAACACGGTATCGGCAAACATATTCTTAAACAAAAAGTGCCACTTTGGTTGGCACAGCATCCAGATGTAATGGCGTTTCACCAGGCACCTTTAGAGTTCGGCGGTAATGGCGCACTGCTGGTACTGATTTCCGTTCCTGAGAAATAATACCAATCAACCAAATTAAACTATTAGTTTAAACGTGTTAGTTAATTGTTCAGTGAACAGGTATCGATAAGCAAACCTTATTTGCCATGGATGGCAAATTAGAGCCCCATGGAAGGGTTCATGCGTGTTTGTGTTCGATGCCTGCTCGCTGTTGCAACGAAACCAAACCTGCTTAATGCCATTTTTACGAGATTAATAGCGCATCTCTGGCGGAATCGGCATGTTCTCTTCTTTAAGAGTTGGACGCTGACCACCTTTACGTCGGTACTGTTTAAGCTGGAAGATATACGCCAATACCTGAGCCACAGCCACGAACAGTTCATCTGGGATTTCCTGTTCCAGTTCGGTAGTGTGGTAAAGCGCACGGGCCAATGGTGGAGCAGGAATTATCATAATTTCATGCTCTCGTGCCACTTCCCGAATCTTCATTGCCATATGATCAACACCTTTAGCAATCACCACTGGTGCTCGGTCACTGTTTTGTTTATAGCGTAGTGCTACTGAGAAGTGATCCGGGTTGGTGATAATAACGTCAGCCTGAGGCACATCCGCCATCATCCGTCGCTGAGCCGCTTCACGTTGCAACATCCGGATTCGACCTTTAACTTCTGGCTTACCTTCGGTGTCTTTGTGCTCATCCTTCACTTCCTGCTTGGTCATCTTAAGCTGGTTCGCGTGTTGCCAAATCTGGAAGGGAATATCGATAGCCACCACCACCAATAAAGAGCAGCTAATCAACAAAATGAAATCCAGCAAAATATCGAGCGAGTGAAAGATGTTCTGAGGAAACACATCCATACTCAACTGGAACAAGTCATGTTTAGATTTGTTAATTAAGAAAAAAGCAACACCAGAGACCAGAGCTACCTTTAAAATAGACTTAATCAGTTCAACCCAACTTTGCAGGCCAAACATGCGCTTAAAACCACTGAGCGGGTTAATTTTGGAAAGTTTGGGCATTGCGGCTTCAACGGAGAAACTGACGCCACCCACGCCAGCGGCACCGATTAGCGCTGCAATAAATAAAGTGATCAGTACCAGCATTAATGGCATTAATAAAGTCACTAGCGCTGTCGTGGCAATGTCAAACAGTTTACCTAAATCAAAGATCTCTTCTCGACTTAAGGTAAAGAGGCGTCCCATAGCAGCGAATAAATTACTCGCTAATACCTCACCGAACCACATCAAGGACACGGCACCAACGACTAATACTGATACAGAGGCCAACTCCTTCGACCGGGCAACTTGCCCTTTTTCTCGGGCCTGTTGTAACCGTCGGGGGGTGGCGTCTTCGGTCCTTTCTTGACCGTCTGATTCTGCCAACTCAGCCTCCTAAGGCACTTGGGTCTTTAGACCTAACAATCTAAACGTATTAGGCGACAAATTTGTTGCTCACCTTGCATCCAGAATAGTTCATATTGAGGATACAGGCCGCTGATAATATACCAACACAGCATCAAACCAACGAGCAGGGCGAATGCAAAGCCCAATGAAAAAATGTTTAGCTGTGGTGCTGCACGCGTCATCACCCCGAAAGATAAATTAATCGTCAACAACGCCACAATACCAGAAAGTGACATACTCAACGCCACTTTAAAAATCGTACTTAGCCACAGTGCTATCTCGCGAAAATCTACAGCACCTAAGCCGCCGCCACCAATAGGAAGACTCTTAAAACTGAAAGCCAATAGCTGAATCATTTTTAAGTGGCCGTCACTGGCTAAAAAGAACATGGTCGCCAAAAACATAAATAACTGACCAAGCAACGGCGTGTTTTGTCCATTAGCTGGGTCGACCATAGAGGCAAAACCTAAGCTCGACTGCATACCCAGAATTTGGCCCAACATAACAAAGGTTTGGATAATGAACTGAGTAATCATGCCCATCGCCACCCCAATCACCAACTGTTCAAATGTGATCAAGAAACCCTGAAATGAAAGCAGTTCGATGTTTTCAGGTACAGCTGGAATCGCGGGCATAATCGCGAATGTCAGGGCAAGACCAAAATATAAGCGAATACGAGTAGAAACAAAGCGAGCGCCAGTGACCGACATCACCATCAACATGGCTGAAATTCGGGCATAGGGCCAAAAATAGTTGGCTATGAAATCAAGAACGACATTGGCAGGATACTCCATACTCGCTCCTAGTACAGTACCTGTGGTAGCCGCTCAATCATCGAGAAGAAAAACTCCATCAGCATCTGCATCATCCAGTGGGCAGTAAACATCAAAGCCAGCAAGGTGACAATCAAACGAGGCAAAAAGCTCAAGGTTTGTTCATTGATAGAAGTGGCAGCCTGAAATATTGCAACCACTAAACCAATCAACAAGCTTGGAATGATGATGGCACAAACCATGATAAGTACCATCCATAATGCATCGCGGAAAATCTCTACAAATAGCTCTGGGGTCATTGATTTCTCCCGCTACAATGCAAAACTGCCGGCCAGCGTGGATAGAATCAAATTCCATCCGTCAACCAGTACAAACAGCATGAGTTTAAATGGCAAAGAAACAATCATTGGCGACAACATCATCATACCCATTGCCATTAAGACCGATGCCACCACCAAGTCGATAATCAAAAACGGTAAAAACAGCATAAAACCGATTTGGAAAGCAGTTTTCAGTTCTGACGTGATAAAGGCAGGGATCAAGATTGCCATCGACACATCTTCAGGGTTGGCAACCTCTGCACCAGCGATGTTGACAAAGGTTTCCAGGTCTTTGATACGTGTCTGCTTTAGCATGAAGTCTTTCATCGGCACTTGAGCCGTATCGAACGCCTGACGCGCCGACATTTGTTCATTAAGGTAAGGCTGAACGGCTTCTTCATTGATGCGGTTAATCACCGGCGACATGATAAAGAAGGTTAAAAAGATGGCGATGCCGATAATCACCTGATTCGACGGTGTCTGTTGCAAACCCATCGCCTGACGCAGTATCGACATCACCACCACAATTCGGGTAAAGGATGTCATCAAAATGACCATAGCAGGCAAAAAGCCCAGCATGGTCATTAAAGCTAATATCTGTAAGTTAACCGAATAGTCTTCGCTACCATCAGGGTTGGTGGTCATGGTAAACGCAGGAATACCCGCGCCACCCACAATACTGCTACTCGCTACAGTTCGGGCTGCCCCCTGATCTCTTTCCATCGCAGTCACGGTAACACTTTGTCCGGGAGCCGGATTAGCAGGAAGAGGCGTATCCAATTCTTGTTGAGCGTGAGCTAACGGAACAAACAGTAAAGCCCCCACCCAAACGATGAAGGCTAAACGTGTCGATAAAGTACGCAAAACGTCAGACAGGCGTGTTTTTGTCATTCTTTTTTAGTAGCTGAGTCAAAGAGTTCGAGAACGGTGCCGACTCCAGCTCCTCCTGAGTCAAAGGGGTTTCCAATTTAGAAAGCATCTGAATAGACTGTGCGGTAACACCAATCAAAAACTGCTCTTCTCCCGCTTGTACAATCATTAAACGTTCTTTAGTGCCGACGGGAAGTTGGCGAACAACGCTCAATCCTTTTTGCTGGCCAAATGCAGGAACGCGCATACGTTTTAGAAGCCATGCCATACCAATAATGATGGCTATAACGAACAATAGCGACCCTAATGTAGTCGCTATATCAAACTGGTTGCTTTGTGCTGCCAGCGCGGGGCTGGCAACCAAAGATAACATCATGAATCGTTTCATAATGTTATCTCAATTTCTTAATACGTTCTGTCTGGCTAATCACGTCAGTTAAACGAATACCGAACTTATCGTTGACCACAACCACTTCGCCATGCGCAATCAAAGTACCATTAACCATCACATCCAGAGACTCCCCGGCTATGCGGTCAAGCTCAACCACAGAACCCTGGTTGAGTTGTAATAGGTTGCGAATACTGATCTTAGAACGCCCAACTTCCATCGAGATGGTGACTGGGATATCCATAATGGTATCGAGTTTACGACGTTCATCATCACTAATCGGTGGTGAAGTATCTTTTAACTCATCTAGCGGTGCCGCCAATATTTCATCAACATCCACATCCGGTGCACTTGGATCTTCACCTAATGCTGCTGCCCACTCATCCGCCAGCTTTTGATCATCTGATTTTGACATCTATGTCACCTACTTGGTTAATCTAAAATATCATCGTCATCGTCATCTTCCTCATCATCTAACTCGGCAATAATATCTTTACCAAGGAAAGCAAGGTCAGTTTTGACAACGTCGGGACGCTTAATTTCTTCTGAAATTTGAATTGCCATATTTTCACCTGAGCGTCCCATTTTGACACGATAGGTAGGCAATTCTTCAACAAACATAGTTGCGTGTTTCGGCATATCAATCGGGATAATGTCCCCCGCTTGCAGTTCCATAAGATCACGCAACGCAATATCTTTTTCTAATAAGTTAACTCGGAAGTTAACCGGAACATCCATAATTTCTTCACGCAGAGCCGAACTCCAACGAACATCCGTTTCCATTTTATCGGATTGAACACCCGCGTCCAAAAGTTCGCGAATGGGTTCTACCATTGAATATGGCATAACAACGTGAAAATCGCCGCCACCACCATCAACTTCAATATGGAATGAGCTCACAACGATCACTTCCGTCGGACTCACAATGTTAGCCATACTTGGGTTCACTTCCGAATCCAAATATTCAAACTCAACGCCCATGACTGGTGACCAAGCTTCTTTATAATCACCAAAGACTATTTTCAACAATAGCTGAGTAACACGTCGCTCTGTTGGCGTAAACTCACGCCCTTCAATTCGCGCATGATAACGACCATCACCACCAAAGAAGTTCTCTACCAATATAAATACTAAGCGAGCTTCCATCGTCACCAACGCCGTACCTTTGAGCGGTCGGAAACGAACCATGTTCAAGCTAGTCGGCACGTACAGGGTATTTTGGTATTCACCAAACTTCATCATCTGCACGCCGTTTATCGACACTTCAGCAGTTTTTCGCAACATGTTGAATAGACTGATTCGCATATGACGCGCAAAACGCTCATTAATCAACTCAAGCGTTGGCATCCGGCCACGGACAATACGATCTTGAGATGAGAAATCGAACGAGACCGCGCTTTCACTACCGGTATCTAAATCCTCATCAACTTCGTCATCAACACTGTCTACCCCGTGAAGTAGCGCGTCAATTTCGTCTTGGCTT
The DNA here is from genome assembly GCA_048259585.1 of Vibrio sp. Classification (GTDB taxonomy): domain Bacteria; phylum Pseudomonadota; class Gammaproteobacteria; order Enterobacterales; family Vibrionaceae; genus Vibrio. Next base: position 95,315 of record JBLXHN010000004.1, read on the forward strand.
AATAGATCAGTCACTTTTCACCTACTGCATTACAAAATCTGTAAACAACACACGCTCAATAACAGGCTGCCCTACCACTTTGGTTAACGCAGCTTTAATATCATCCGTTGCTTTATCTCTTAACTCAATTCGACCATTTGCCGACCGTAACTGCTCAACCGTTGCTGAAGCAAACGTCGCAAGTAGTGTACTTTCTACTAATGGTGAATGATAACGAGCCAGATTGTCGTTCTCTGTACCGCGAACCATCAACTGTACTTTAATTTGCACAACGCGATTACGGGTATCTCCACTCACGTTAAATACAAACGGCTGGGCTATATTAACGTAAGATACTGGCTCTGCTGGAGTTGCAGATTCCATTGAATTCTTTTGGTTTGATTCAGATGAGTCACCCGATCCCATAAAGAAAAATGCCGCACCGCCGCCACCAACAAGTAACACGACAACCGCAATAATTATGATCAGTAATTTCTTCTTTCCCTTGGGTGCTTCTTCAGGAAGCTCTTCAACTGCCATACTGTTCTCTATGTTGTTATTTTTTAATTAAGATTGACTTAGTTTAAGCGTAATAACTGATTCCATCACGCTTTGCCGCTACATTCAAATCAAGTTTGACGTTTGTATCAAGATTTTCATCACTATTGAGGTCATCACCGCTCATAGATTGACCACCAGTGCCATTCCCGCCAGCGGCATATCGTTGCTGTTGCCCCGAGTTTTGCTGTTGAACTGAGGTGTCACCTAATTGTACTCCCTGGTTATTCAACATTTCACGCAGTCGAGGCATTGACTGTTCAAGTGCATCGCGAGCTTGTTGGTTTGCGACCGTAAAGTGTACCGTTGCGCCATCAGAGTTCATGTTCATTCGAATATGCATTCGACCCAACTCAGGCGGATCTAGGCGGATATCAATATTTTTTAAGTTTTTCGACAACATGACTTGAACACGCTCTGCCACTTCATCCGCAGCCATATCACTTCTTGCTAATTGCAATGGCGATGAGGTTTGTGCTGTTTGCAAAGTATCCGCTCGCATACTTTGAGCGCCATTCACGCCTTGTTGACCGGCTACTGCTGATAACTGTTGCGCCAGATGAGAATCTGCAGCCTGACCTTTTTGTTTACCATCTGCTAAGGCTTTCGCTCCTAATCCAGCCTTCAGTGCTGCTTGGCTAACCGACGGGTCAGCTTGATTAAGTAAGGCAGAAGACAATATTGGGTTCGCGTGCATAGTTGCAGCAGGGTTCAACTGAGCTTGAGCCGCCGCCTCTGTACTTACGGCTGCTGGCATCGAAGATTGTGCTGCCATTGCTTTCTCGGCTTGGGTCGCTAAGTGCTGAGCTTGTAGCGCCTGATGGACAGGTTGGGCGACAACGCCTTGTTGCATTGGTTTGACCACAGCCTTTCCATCAGCATCAACAACAGTGTTATCAATGGTGCTACTTGAAGCCCAAGGTATCGCTGTGGCGGCAAGCGTCGGATCGCTCTGTTCGTCCTGCGGTTTATCATCTAATGGCTGTGCTGCCCCGTTAGGCGATTGTTTGGCTAACGGGGCAGCGATTTCGCTATCACTTAATGCCTGAACGTTTTTTCCGTTCTTTGCCTGTTTTAATAGATGCTCATCGGGTAACGACTCTACACTGCCTAGCTGTGAACCATGAATACTCACTGGAGCCTGAGTCAATTGTTGACTATTTTCAGCCTGCAATACCGTTTCTTGGATTAATTCTTCATCGCTTATGGGAAGTTCGGTTGTATCGTTCGTGTTTTCCTTCACTTCAAGGTCAACATTTTGCGTGTCACTTACCATCTTTTGATCATGAGGCAAAGGCTTGCCATCTTTTTTGACCAATGTCTGATTCGCTTCTTGAAGACGACCTAATATTTTATCGCCATCATCCATCGCTTGTGCTGTTTTGGCTTGGAGTTTGACCTGCTCATCTTCGTTATTAGCAATGAAAGGTTTCAATTTTTCCGGGATCTCAGCGTCGTTGCTGTTTGCAGTTTTTGCAACAGCGCTATCATCAGAGTCTCCGCCCTCTTTACCGACAGAACTCACCTCGACATCGACGGATGCCGCATCGTCAGAATCTCCGCTTTCTTGAGCAAGAATGACATCAGTACTGCTGCTTTTTAGCGATTCACTGTCCGATACTTGAGTTTCACCATCAGCGAGAACTTTACTATCAGGCCCCGAATCCGTTTGAGACGTTTCACCATCACCTTTGCTGCCTAACAGCAAAGAAGCCAATTTATCTAAAAAGCCTTTCGTTTCTCCGCTATCACTGCTGACCAAATCTGATGAAGAAGCAGATTTAGTCACACTGGTGACTTTAGAGTTATCAACTGAAGGGGTTAAATTGACATTCATATTCAGCTCGCTCGCATTCAACACTGCAATAATTTGCCGCTCTCACTCTTCATTGAATGCTTAACCCTCTCATTCACTGGGCTGGCTTCAACTTAAGCGTATCAACAACTCATTGCTAATCTAATTATGAATAATATTGCAAGAACCAAGCCAAGGAGAGAATAAATTAGATAAGATTCGATTGATTGCGACGACGGTTAAAACTCAGAGTAGAAAACTCATCCATTAACTTTTGGTCTCGTTTTTCTTGTAAGCGTTGTTTTTCTGCTTGTTTTTTTTCAATCAATAACTCATAGGATCGACGCTGCTTCCTCACCTCTAACCAATGAGCTTCGCATCCCTCAACCTGAGATTTAAAGTGCTGTTCTGCTTCACGCTGTTTAGATAAGGTCTCGTCTAATTGGGTCAGAAAGCGATTAAGATGACCATACTGACTTGCAGTTAAACCAGCTTGTCCACGCTCGACCAATTGATGACAATAATCAAGGCGATACTGCTCAATCTGCTTAAGCTGCTGATAATACCCTTCGAGTTCGCTGCGTGCTTTACCCAGAGCCATCACCGCTTTGTCTTCTTTATCTTTGGTCTGCTCCAACAAAAACTCGATTGCATTTTCCATCTAACGACTACTCCACACTAAGGACATTTTTCAACATGCTAATGCACATATCGTAAGGAACGGATTCCTTCATCGTTTGTTGTAAATAGCCATCCAATTTAGGTTTAAGTGTAAATGCACTGTCGATGGCAGGATCGGTACCCGGTTTATAAGCGCCAATAGAGACCAGATCCTGATTCTTGCGGCAAGTGGATAAAATTTGACGAACTGCTTTCGACATCAACACGTGTTCATCCGTCGTAATTTGCGGCATAACACGGCTAACCGACTTCTCAACATCGATGGCCGGATAATGACCAGCATCCGCCATCTCACGAGACAATACAATGTGACCATCAAGAATCGCACGAGAAGCATCGGCGATCGGGTCTTGTAAATCATCTCCTTCTGTTAACACGGTGAAGAAAGCGGTTATAGAGCCTTGCTCTGGGCTACCATTACCTGCACGTTCCACCAGCGCGGGTAACTTAGCGAATACAGAGGGCGGATAGCCTTTCGTTGCTGGCGGTTCACCAACCGAAAGGGCAATTTCACGTTGTGCTTGGGCAAAACGGGTCAGTGAATCCATCAATAGCAGCACATCTAAACCTTGGTCTCGGAAGTACTCAGCGATGGTCAGCGCCGTTTGACACCCCTTCAAACGCATCAAAGGGGACGAGTCAGCTGGAGCGGCGACGACGACCGATCGTTGCCGGCCATCAACACCTAAAATTTCTTCGATAAACTCTTTCACCTCACGGCCACGTTCACCAATCAGGCCTACCACGACCACTTGCGCTGTGGTGCCTCGGGTCATCATGCCTAATGTGACCGATTTACCCACACCAGAACCGGCAAATAGGCCGATACGCTGACCTTTACCCACCGTTAATAAACCATTAATCGCCTTGATGCCGACATCTAACGGTTCACTTATCGGTTTACGGGAAAGAGGGTTAATCGGTTCTGCACTGAATGACGCTTTTTTGTCAGTGTAAATAGGGCCTAAACCATCAAGCGGCGTCCCCACACCATCAATCACTCGGCCAAGCAGTTCCATACCCACAGGCAAACCAACTTCTTCGGTCAAAGGCGTCACTTTCGCGCCAGGCAAAACCCCTGTAATTTGTTCACTCGGCATTAAATATAAGCGGTCACCGGAGAAACCAACCACTTCAGCTTCCATCTCGCCAGACATAGTTTCAACTTTACACAGGCTTCCGATAGGCGCACGACACCCAGTGGCCTCGAGCGTTAATCCAACCACTCGAACCAGTTTTCCAGAAGCGATAGGACGTGTTGTCAGCCCCTGAACTTTGTATTGTGAAAGTCTATCTGCCAGCTCTAACATTATTCATTGCCTTGATGATGTCTGTTTGTACCACAAAAGCTTTTCAGTACATTTCTCACTCTGTCTTCCATCCGATAGTTAACGCTGGACTCACCGGCTTCAATTTCAACATCTCCACGGTTCAGTGCCGGCTCACTGACTAAAGTCCAGTTACGCATATCGATTTCTTCATCACCGTAGGCTTGTTTGATGATGTCACAATCTTCTGGGTGCAGTTTCAATGTGATCGTATGACCAGAAATAGGAAGTGATTCTACCGATGCCTTAATCGTATCTAATATCACCTGCGGATTAGTTTGCACTTCTACGTGCACCACTTCCTTAACCAGCGATAGCACCATATCCACCAACTGCTTTTCAACTTGAGCGTTCATCAATTCAAGCGGCTGAGCAAACTGATTAGCAAGATTCATAAACACTTGAACATGATCTTGAATAACTTGCTGACCCGCAGCAATGCCTTCTTCTTGCCCCGTCTGGTAACCTTGTTCATGGCCGGCTTTCTGACCCGCTTCCTGCCCAAGCTGAAAACCTTCCTGATACCCTTCGGCTTTACCTTGCTCCAGCCCTTCCTGATAGGCGGCCTGCTTAATGATTTCAATCTCTTCTTCCGTTAAAACGGCAGGTTCATCTGATTCAGGTTCTTCAAAATTGGGCATCCAGCTAGGGTCATAATTCAGTGCCGTTTCCTGAGCTTTGCCATGCGTTTCAGAGGTATAGTCAGGCAGACCCCATTTTTTGGCCTGCTCTACAGCATCGTCATTACCAAGACGAATAAATCCGCGTTTTCTCTCACCCGACATTTTTAAACCTACTCAAAGCTAAAAAAGCCCGCTGATGCAGCAGGCTTTAAATGAATTTTTACAAGAATTCGTCTGCGCCGCCGCCTAGCATTAGCTCACCGTTGTCAGCCATGCGTCGAGCAATCGCCAGAATTTCTTTCTGCGCGGTTTCCACATCCGAGACTTTGATTGGCGGCATCGCCTCCAAGTCATCTCTCATCAGATCAGCAGCACGTTTAGACATGTTCTTGAAGATCTTATCGCGTAAGGTGTCATCGGCACCTTTAAGCGCTTTCTGCAACACATCTTGAGGAACGTCACGCAGCAATTTCTGAATACTCTGGTCGTCGACTTCGACCAAGTTCTCGAATACAAACATAAGGTCTTGAATTTGCGTAGCCAAATCTTCGTCTTGATCACGAAGCTGATCCATAAGCGCACCCTCGATATTGTTGTCGAGGTAGTTCATGATATCTGCCGCCGCTTTCAGACCACCAATTTTCGCTGCTTGCGCACCAGCTTGACCTGCGAACTGTTTCTCCATGATTTCATTCAACTCTGCCAATGCTGACGGCTGAACTTCTTCTAGGTTGGCAATACGCATCATCAAATCTAAACGGTCTCGTTCAGCAAATTGCGCCAAAATTTCCGCCGACTGATCCGGGTCTAAATAAGAAAGAACAATGGTTTGAATCTGTGGGTGCTCGTTTACAATGATACTGGCAACCTGACGAGGATCCATCCACTTCAATGAATCCAGGCCTTTTGAGCCAGTACCAAGAAGTATTTGGTCTACAAGGTTATTGGCCTTATCTTCACCCAGAGCCGCCACCAATGCATTACGCATAAAGTCTTCGCTACCCATACCAATGTTGGTGTATTTCTGGATATCTTCCAAAAACGCTCGGTGTACTGCGTTTACTTTGCCCTGGCTCAAGTCTTTAGCTCGTGCCATCGCACTACCTACGCGCTGAACTTGCTTAGGTTCAAGGTGGCGAATAATGCCAGCCGCATCGGCTTCGTTCAGGCTCAGTAGGAGAATCGCAGCTCGCTCTTCCCCCGGAATTTCAGAAATGTCAGTATCCGTAGTCGCTACTTCTCTGCCATTTTGGTTTGCAATTTCATCAGGCATCGTCAGTCACCCAGTTTTTCACTACTTGCGCAGCAAGTTCCGGTTCATTTGCCACTAGAGCACGTACTGCTTTGAGTACATCCTCATCCTTATGTAAGTTCGGTAAATCTATGCCTGAGCCAAACTCAAACAGTTCACCACCTTCAATATCACTACCAATCAAGCTGGTTTCACCATCAAGACCAATAGGTAAGCCATCTGGACCGTATTCTTGGTCGTCATCTTCAGCGGTTGGGTTAAGCAGTTTCTTCATCGCAGGGCGAACAAGCACTAACACAATCACAATGATAACCAATGCACTTACGAACCAACGTACCCAATCGTTGAAGTTTGGATGCTCCCAAATTGGCACATCAGCGATGGTTTCAATCTCTGGTTCAGCAAAGTTCATGCTTAGTACATTCAGTAGGTCGCCACGTGATTCGCTATAACCCACAGCACCCACAAGTACTTGGCGCACCGCATTCAACTCGCTGTCACTAATAGGAGTATAGGTAACTTCACCGGTTTCTGGGTTTACGCTACTGCGGTTCTTAATTGCTACCGCGACAGTTTGACGACTAATCACGCCCGTTTGACGACGTTCGTGACTGATTGTTGTATCGAGTTCGAAGTTACGTGTTGCTTCTTTATGAACTGACCCCTGCCCCATTAACGAGCCATCTTTCATTTGCGCAACATCTTGTGGAATCGATGCATCGGCAGGAGGCTGGTTGCTTAACGCTCCCGGTACACCAGCAATCACATTGCCGTTGTTGTAGTCTTCAAGAGTGTATTCACTGCGGGTTGATGGCGTATTCGGGTCAAAACGCTTACGCGTTTGTTCAATCGCACTGAAATCCAGCTCGATATCCACCTGAGCGGTATAGTTACCCAGCCCTAGGATTGGAATCAGTACTGAGTCAATTTTGTCGCGTAAATTCTGTTCTTGCTTACGCTCTGCTTCCTGCTCTTTGCGGCGAGCAGCGGTCACCGGATCTTGAGAACCAGAACTCAATAGTCGTCCATGCTGATCGGTCACGGTAACGCGAGTAGGCTTCATCCCAGGAACCGCACTTGCAACCATATCAACAATCGAATCAACTTCTTCCTGTTTTAGGTTGGTACCAGTACGGAGGGTTAAGAAAACGGAAGCAGAGGCTTCTTGGTTTTGACGCACAAACACACTTTGTTTGGGCAGTGCGAGTAGTACTCGAGCTTTGTTGACTTGACGCATCTCTTCGATGCCTTTCGCCAATTGGCGCTCACGACTTAGCTTCAAACGTTCTTGCTCTAAACGCTGAGAAACGCCAAACCCCATATCTTGCAGTAGAATATCGTCACCCGCTTGACGCTCTTGGTTGAGGCCAGCACGAACCATATTCAGTTTTAGGCTGTTGTAGTCAGAAGTTGGCACTAAAATGGTGTTGCCATCTAACTTGTAATCTTGTTTTTGTTGATCAAGGTAGTCTAGAACTGGAATCAATTCCTGGGTTTCGTAAGCACCTAACGGACGCATCTCTGGTTCTTTCACCCAGAAAAATAGCATCACAATCAGAGCAACACAGATAGAGATAGAAAGCACTAATACGACTTGGCGTAGTAGGTCTAAATCTCCCATAGAGAAGTCCATTTTTGATGAGCTTTTTTCTTCTGCGTCAGGGTTTTGTGTACCGACATCCATATCAGATGTCGACATCAATGCCTGCTCGCCATTGCTCACAGTGAGGTCCGTTGTTTGCTTATCGTCAGCCACAATTCACACCTACTATTAAACTGGCATGTTCATCAATTCTTTGTACGCTTCAACAAGCTTGTTGCGTACTTGAATTGTAGCTTCAAATGCCACGCTCGATTTGTTTCGAGCGATCATGACATCGGATAGTGAGACACCTTCGTCTCCACGGTCAAAGCGCATTTGTAAATCGCCAGAGGTTTTCTGTAAGCCATTTACATTGTTGATAGCACTAGAAAGCATATCACCAAAATCTGCGCCAATTTTTTGTCCTGTTGGAGCTGGGCGTGAATTGGAAGCTTCTACCATCATCGCCTGCATTTCGCTCTGTAAACCGTTTATATTCATCACTACCTCAATGCCAGAACTTTGACTAAACTCTATCTCTGCTTAGTAATGCAGCAATTTATGTGCCACTTAATATAACAAACAAACCCAACAAGCTAAGTCGCTGACATTTATGAATTTTAACCAGGAATATCCATCCCTGCGTCACGCATTTTAGCCAATTTATAACGTAGAGTTCGAGGGCTAATTCCTAGTTTTTCAGCCATTTCTTTGCGCCGGCCATTACACTCAATCAAAGTTTCCATAATGATGGCAAACTCTTGGTCGCGTAGTTCGCCCCCTAATCCAGCACTACTATTCAACTTACTGTTATCGACCTGAGCAACGGGTTTAATGTCAGGAGTGGCCACCGTTTCGCCCCCCTCAACAATTTGCTGAAGTCCAGAAGCATCTTGCCAATCCAAACCTTCCAATAAGATATGATCTTGCTCGATATGCCCTTGCTCACTCAAAATCAGAGCACGCTGCACGACGTTATCCAACTCACGGACATTACCTGGCCAAGCATAGGCATTTAACTTCGCCACCGCAGCAGCCGAAAGCTTAGGCACTGGCATTCCCAGTTTTTGACAGTTTCGCTCAATTAAGTGGTTGGCTAGCGGCTCAATATCCGCTTTACGATCTTTTAGTGCTGGCCATGAGATTGGGAAAACATTCAAACGGTAATACAAGTCTTCACGGAAGTTACCTTCTTGTACATACTGCTTAAGATCTCGGTTACTGGTTGCCAGTACGCGTACATCAAGCTTGATACTCTTGCGGCTCCCCAAGCGTTCTACTTCTCGTTCTTGAAGTACACGAAGCAGTTTAGCTTGCAGGTTAAGATCCATCTCACTGATTTCATCCAGCAAGATAGTACCGCCCTGAGCTTGTTCGAACTTGCCCGGACAGGCTTGAACCGCACCGGTAAACGCACCTTTTTCATACCCGAATAAGGTTGCTTCAAGCATGTTGTCTGGAATGGCCGCACAGTTTATCGCAACAAAAGGCCCATCTTTACGTAAAGAGGCATTGTGAATATAGCGCGACATCACTTCTTTACCCGAACCGCTAGGGCCAAGAACCATGACGTTGGCATCTGTTTTTGCCACTTTGTCTGCTAAAGCCAATAGCTTAAGACTCTTCTCATCAGCAACAACAGCATCACCATTGTCATCTGACTTCACGGGCGCGTAACGGCTTACCATGTTAAGCAGAACTTCAGGCGCAAATGGCTTGGCCATATAGTCAATGGCACCATCTTTCATCGCTGATACCGCATCTTCAATGTTGGCATAAGCGGTCATGAGCAAGACTGGGAGATTTGGCCAGTGCTGCTTAATGTTTTTCAATAAAGCAAGACCGCCCATCCCCCCCATTTGTACATCAGAAACCACAATATCCACAGAATGGTTTTTTAGTTTCACCAATGCGTCTTCCGCGCTATCCGCTTCCAGCCATTCGTATCCAGCCAGAGCTAAGGTATCTACTAAGGCTTCGCGTAGGCCTTCATCATCTTCAACGATTAAGACTTTGCTTTGTGCCATCATCATTCTCCAGTTTCTGTTTTAGTGGAATCTGTGTGATTTTGAAAAGGGATACACATGGTAAAACATGCGCCGTCACCTTGTTCTGAAATCAGTTCTAAACGGCCATCATGGGCGCGACAAACCATCTGTACCACAGCAAGGCCTAAACCTGTTCCCTGTGAACGAGTGGTGTAAAACGGCTCCATAATTTTGGTTTGTATCTCTTTCGGAACGCCCGGACCATTGTCCTGCACCGATATTTTCAGCTCGCCATTCACCGGACGGAAAAACACATCCAGTTGAGACTCTTTACCAGCGATCTGAATGGCATTCATGACCAAATTACTTAGCGCTGAAGCTATCGCATTGGCATTGCCCATCAGCATGGTCTCTTGCTCTTCAACTTCGAGACAAAAATCAATTTGATTATTTTTCAATGCGGTTTCCACCATCGGTGAAAACTCTGCAACCAGCTCAGCAATCGAGAATGGCTTCACCACTTTGTTATCGCCACCTTTGGCAAACAACAACATATCGTTGACCTGCTTCTCAAGATCATGCAGCCGATCCATCAATTTGTTTTGAAAGCGCTCACGTGTAGGGGCGGGTAAATTTGGCGCCCCAAGGTTTGAAGCATAAAGCATCGCGCTCGATAAAGGCGTTCTGACCTGATGAGCCAGCGAAGCGACCATTCGCCCCAAAGAAGACAAACGTTGTAAGTCACTCACACGAGCTTGCAATAAACGAGTTTCTGTTAGATCGGTAATCAAGATAAGTTGGCCAGTATTCGATGCTGAGATCGCTAGACGAACCTTACGACCATTACGCAAAGAAATTTCATGGCCATCATCTTCGCGAGGAGCAAAGGCAAGTTGGATGATAGAAAACCATCTCTCACCCAGCAGAGGAATCTCTAGAATACGTTCCGCTTCAGGGTTGGCTTCTCGAACCACACCTTGAGTATCTAATAAGATCACTCCAGCAGGCATAACATCAAGCACCTGCTTGTAACGTTCAACTTGATCTTCTAGTGAGTCTAAATGTGAATGCTGTTCCTGCACGTCGCCTACCATCGTCGATAATCTGCCTTTAAATACAACAATAGTCTGACACGCAAGATACATGCCAGACTATTTCCATTATTTTTCAACAATTTAACATAACGACAATATATTGACTTACCTAATATAGGGCCATTTCTTAACGTTGCATATTGTACTTACGCATTTTTTCAACCAACGTGGTACGTCGCATGCCCAGCATATCCGCTGCTCTTGCCACCACACCGCCTTGAGCTTCAAGCGCCTGGTTAATCAAATTCACTTCCAGATCAGCCAGTAATTCTTTTAGATTCACACCTTCGGGAGGAAGCGATTGAGGGACATCGATATCAGAAGATAGTTCATCATCGCTTAAACTGAAGTCTTCAGAGAAAATACTATCTAGTGCATCACGCTCTTGTTCTTCAACCGAACTGAATCGGCTAGGCTCCGGTTGGAACTCTGGAATATCACTGTAACGATATTTGGTCGGTAGATGATTAACATCAACCAAACTATTTGGGTACAGAATTACCATACGTTCCACTAAGTTAGCGAGTTCACGAACGTTCCCCGGCCAGTCATGTTCAACCAAAGAGTTGATCGCTCTCGGTGTATAACAAACTGGTTGGCCACCTTCCGCTTCCAAACGCGTCATTAATTCACGTAATAGTAATGGGATATCTTCTTTACGCTCTTTTAGTGAAGGCATTTCTATTGGGAACACATTCAACCGATAGTAAAGATCTTCACGGAAGCTATGTTCGTCAATCATAGTCTCTAGATTGCGGTGAGTTGCCGCGACAATACGCACATTCGCTTTAATTGTTGTGTTACCACCCACGCGCTCAAAACAACGCTCCTGGAGCACACGCAACAATTTAACCTGCATTGTCATTGGCATATCGCCAATTTCATCTAAAAACAGAGTGCCACCTTCAGCCAGTTCAAAACGACCTTTACGTGCAGTAATCGCTCCCGTAAATGCGCCTTTTTCATGACCAAATAACTCACTTTCTAATAACTCGGCTGGAATAGCACCACAGTTAATCGGCACAAATGGCCCACTGCGTCTCGCCGAATGGTAGTGAATATTGCGGGCAACCACTTCTTTACCCGTTCCTGATTCACCCAAGATCAATACATTTGCTTCAGTACCAGCAACTTGTTCGATTAAATGACGAACTTCCTGAATACCATGGCTCTGACCAACTAAACTGCGAAACAATGTATTTTTACGCGACGAAGCAACAACGTTAATCCCTTGTCGACCTAAAAACACTTTACAGTGTCTCAAAGCCTCACTGACCTGAGGATAATTAAGCGGAAATTCCAGTTCGCCAACAAACTGAGAAAACTCTTCTAAAGAATAAGGCTGCTTATTCGCCATTAGAAGAGGGATATGATTTGATTTTGTAAGAGAAGATACCAGAAATTCAGGCAACTTTTTTTCTTGCATTGAGCCAAGAATGCAGCCGGTCCATGTTGATGACCAGTCAACTTTGTCTGCTTGCGAGGACTCAATTACCTCACATTGCTCTCCTACAAATTCTAAGATAATACTGAGATTAAGACGAATAGACGGATCATCTTCAATCACAAGTAATTTTGCTAAACCTTGCATAGGTGAGAATATTTGCCTTAATTCTGAAAAATAGTCTGTATTTTCACTTTGTAGATCGTCAACCGGATCAACTTATTATTATTTAAATCTCTTAATATACGATAGACAATATGTGGAAATCAGCAACAAAAAAAGCCATTAGGCTAAGTAATGGCTTCTATTCTAGGTGATAAAAAAATAAAGGCAACCAAGCAATTAGCTAGGATGTACCGAGTTAACACTTTCAGAGATAACTTACAAACCTACGTCTGCAGACGTCAGATTATGATATTCTGCTGGAATTTGATCCCATGCTGATTTTATCTCGCGTATAATGTCTATTACATCATCAATCAACTGTGGATCGTTCTGATGATTAGCAGCAGTAATCTGTGTGATCATAAACTCATACAGTTGATCTAAATTTTGCGCAATATCACCACCATCATCCATTGATAAACAGCTACGTAAGCTAATAATGATGTCCAGAGCTTTACCTAAGCGCTCGCCTTTAGCAGGAATATTACCTTGCTGCATCGCTGCTTTACCCTGAATTAAGCGCTCAATGGCTCCCGCCATCAACATCTGTACGATTTTATGCGGTGAGGCCGCACTTAGCTGGCTATCCACTGATACTTTTTTGTACGCCTGTAAAGAACCACGCATAGTCTTCCTCTTCTATAAAAACTTTTTGTATTGTTGAACCGATTTATTGCCGTGACGGAATTTTTGCAAATCTTTACCTATCATGGTCGTTTTGGATTGCATCAGTTCAACAAGCTGTTGTGTATCCCGAACTGTATCTCGCCAAAGCTGAGATTCGCTCCAAGCAGGGTCTTCTGTCACCTGTGACAATAGCTCCTGCAATAACTGTTCCCTTATATCGACCAAATGCGTCACTTCTTTAACATCAAAATCATCAATATTTAGTATTGTTTTAATTTTAGTGTCAATATCACGCAATGCATGGATTTGCTGTTCCATATCGTTAGCCACCTAATGCGTTCATCATTCCGGCTAGCTGAGACTGCATTTTACCTGTTGCATCTTGCATGGCAGAAAACTTAGCATGAGTGCGTTTTTCTAAACTGTCCATACGGCGATCAAGCGCTGCTTGGTCATCATTTAGGCGGTAGTTTTTCTCCGTAAGCGTTTTTTCCCGATTACGAATAACCCCTGTGACACCCGTCATACCCTGAATAGCATCTTCTACTTTTTTCGCAAAGCCTTGATTGCCGCCAAAAAAGTCTCCCAACTTATCAAAGTTGTTGTTAAGTTGACGGTCCAGCATATCATAATTGATTTCCATCGTCCCTTGACGAGTGGTCGTAATGCCAAATTCTGTCAGGCTTTGCAGGTTTTCTGGTGCCTGCTCAATCTTGGTAGAAAATACCGATTTAAGACGTGAATCCGCGCTGCGTACCACGCTATCACCCGCTAAGGGCCCGGCCTGTCCAGTTCGAGGATCAACCCCTGATAGATCTTTTGATATTTGATAAAACTGGTTATAAGCATTGACGAACTGTTCAATATCTTCACGAACACTATTGCGGTCATACTCGATATCAATTTCTGCAGGACGCTGATTAGGCTCAGTTTTACCTTTAAGAGTTAAATCAACACCTTCAATGGCATCTTCAATCACATTGTTTTTACTAGAAAGTCTGGCTACGCCATCTAAAACGACCATTGAATCCTGAGCCGACTGTACTTCTGTCATTCCGGAATAAGCATCGAAAGAATCTTGAGCAGCTTTAAGTTGCTCATTGGTCGATTCCACTTTCTCTAGCAATGCCCTTTCTTCCGGCGTCAGTTTAGCTCGCTCAATGGCTTTGGCTTCTTCCGGAGTCATGTCACCGTTTTGAACTGCCGTTAAAATGTTGGCTTTTTCTTGCGCTAATTGATTTTCTAACTGAGCTTGGGCTTCTTTAGGGGTGACGTAAGAATCGGTCAACGTACCTGAGGCCGTGTTACTCCAACCTGGAACATCTTTCGATTTTTCAATCGCTTTCTCATCAAGCTCTGGTTCAGGTTCGTAGTAAGAATCCAAAAGTGTTCCAGAAGCGGTCTCTGTCCAGCCCGGTATTCTCTCTTCTGGCTTTAAATATTTCGTCGCTTCCGCACCAGCCTGAGCCGCTGCTGTCACAGCTGCGGCAGACAATTCCGTGGCACCCGCTTTATCTGCTGAGACCTCATCCACTTGCTGTGCGACTTTTTGTACTTCTTGAGCAACAGATTCATCGATCTCTCGAGCCGCTAAACCAATTTTTTCTGCCACTTTAGCGGCAAGTTTTTGCTCCTCTGGCGAGAGGGGGGCAATAAGCTGCTGTGCAGAAGCTCGAGCTTTTTCAAGATCTTTGACGCGATCTTCGAGGGTTTTATATTCGAGGGACTTAAGAAGATTTCCAGGTTCTGCTTGCGCAGAAATCGTCACCCGGTTCTCTTTACCAGAAAGGTTGGACGCCACGATTAAACGTGGGCCATCGATATCATTAATGACAGATGCTCGAACACCAGGATTAGCCTTTTCACTATTGATGCTTCGAACAATGTCGATCAACTTAGCTTGAGGCTTAACTTCAATGTTAAAGCTTTTATTACCCATCGAAATTTGCAGCTTACCAGGGCCAAACTTTGCGTCTTCAGGAAGAACATTTGACGCAATCTTATGGCTCTGTGCAAGCTGCAACACATCGACTGAGTATCTACCAGCTATGGCATCGGTTGTCGCTGTCGCTGCGACGGCAGTTTCATCAGAAGTTTCTACTTTACGTAACGCAAAGGCCTTCTCCTGACGGAAACTCGCCATCAAATTTTTCATTGTATCCAGCGACTCTCTGAGTCTGCCGTAGGCACTGATACTGGTATCAATTCCTGCGCGTTCATTGTCAATTCTTTGCTGCTTTGGCACCCGCTCAGAATTAACAATTTTGCTGACCATGGAATTGATATCAAAGCCAGTATTCATCCCCATCGGGCCTAAACTCATTCAACCACCTCAAAAAACATTTACACCTTAGCCATCAACAAACCGGACTTATGATCTTGTTGACGAGAAAGACGTCGCAATACTTCAAGCATTTCTTCTTCTGGGATTTGCCGGATTATATCGCCTGTTGCAGCTTCATATACCGTAACAACATCCCGTCCAGATTCTTCATCAATCCTGAAAGACAATCCTTTATTGATAGAGTTAACGAATTCGCTAACTTGTTCTACCATTTTAGCCCGTTGTTCTTCATTAAGCTTCTCTCTTTCACGCGAGCGCTCAATTTCCGCTTCAACCGACTTTTGTTCGATTTTCTTTCTTTGTTCTGAAAGATGCTCAGTCGTTTTATCTGAGCGTTCAACCGGACGTTCCTCCCTTCTAGAATTCGAAACGCTATTTACGCTTTCGTTTTCTGAAGCAAATTTAATGCCACTTTGTGAGCCGAAAGGCTGGACGTTCGATGTGTAGGATGGTATTTCCATAACAATCTCCCTTCCACCTTATAGGTAACATATCTCCTAATCTGCTACCCATAGAGCCCAAATTGCTTTAAAGGTTAACCCAATAAGCTTAGAGCTGCAGATGGTGACTGCTTAGCCTGTGCCAACACAGACGTACTCGCTTGCTGTAGGATTTGCGATTTAGTCATTGCGGTTGTTTCACGAGCGTAATCAGTATCTTTAATACGGCTACGAGACGCATTCACGTTCTCGTTGATGTTTTCTAGGTTGCTAATCGCATGTCCGAAACGGTTTTGGAAAGCACCTAGCGAAGCACGTTGACTATCCACCGCTTTTAGTGCGCCATCAATAACAGCGATGGCTTCTTGAGAACCACCAACGGTGGATACATCAATGTCTTTTACCGTTACAGCTTCTGCTTGACCAAAGCCGATCTCAGTACCTAAATCACCACCGATAACAACATCACCTTGCACTTTTTGCGTTGCCGCGAAAAGTTGCAATTTGCCATCTTCTGCAACAGAAGCTTTGATGTCATCGCTCTGACCGTTAATGTAAGTCGCCACTTCTTCTAGGTCGTCACCCGCTTTGGCTGAAATAGTCAGTTCACGCGCATCACCTTGCTTATCGGTATAAGCTAGGGTTAAGTCTTTCGCTTCACCAACTTTCCAGTCAGCTGCTTTACCTTCTTGAGCACGGTACGCCATACCACCCATATCCATGGTGTCAGAACGCATGTTGTTCATCGATAAAGAAACAGCTTCACCAGAGCTCGCGCCAATCTGGAATGATTTATCACCAAAAGATCCGTTTAGTAGTTTGTTACCACCAAAAGAGGTTGTTTCAGCAATACGATTTAATTCGTCATTAAGTGCGGTCACCTCTTCTTGAATCGCAAGGCGTTCAGAACGGGAGTTCGAACCGTTAGACGATTGCAAAGAAAGGTCACGCATACGTTGAAGGATATTGGTGGTCTCATTCATTGCACCTTCAGCAGTTTGTGCAATAGAGATACCATCGTTCGCATTTCTCACTGCCATGTCTAGACCACGACTCTGAGAAGTTAAACGGTTTGAAATTTGTAGACCCGCAGCATCATCTTTTGCGCTGTTAATTCGGTAACCCGAAGATAAACGCTCCATTGATTTTTGCGTGCCATCCGCAGCATTGTTCAAATACCGTTGAGCAGTCATCCCAGCGACATTCGTATTCACACTTATTGCCATGTTGATCTCCTTAGGCAGATTGTTAGGTGTGTGCCTTTGAGTCTCTCACCTCTCTCCAGCGCACCTCATTTCTCTCGTATTCTGTAACGGCGGAGAATTAATAACCTTTAGGAAAAAACTTATTTTTTTTCAAAAATCAACAAAAATTTAAATTAATTTAAATTAAATCAATAAATTAAGTGCAAAAAAAAATCCAGCCGAAGCTGGATTTTTTATTTCGATACGGATTAACCAAGTAGGCTAAGTGCTGCGTTTGGTGCCTGTTTAGCTTGCGCCAATACCGTGCTTGATGCTTGAGAAAGAATCTGCGATTTAGTCAGTGCAGTTGTTTCTTTCGCGAAGTCAGTGTCTTTGATACGGCTCTTAGAAGCATTCACGTTTTCGTTAATGTTGTCTAAGTTGCTGATCGCGTGGTTGAAACGGTTCTGGAAAGCACCCAGTTCTGCACGGTGGCTATCCACAAATTTCAACGCTGAATCAATGATTGCAACCGATTCTTGAGCACCACCAACTGAAGTTACATCGATAGTGTCAACCGTTACAGCTTGACCTTCGCCATTCATACCCAACTCACCCGCTAGAGAACCACCGAATGTTACTGGACCTTGAACGTTATCAGTACCTGCGAATACTTGTAGTTTACCGTCTTCGCTTACCGATGCTTTTACTTGATCTGTTTGACCGTTGATGTAAGTCGCTAGCTCTTCAATATCATCGCCTGCTTTAGCAGAGATGTTGATTGTTTGCTCTTGACCCGCTTTATCAGTCAACGTCATGGTTAAGTCATTAGCTGTAGACTGTACTGACCAGTTTTTGTCTTTGCCTTCAGTAGCCTGGTAGCTTGTACCACCCATGCGAGAGTTGTCGCTACGCATGTTGTTAAGGCTTAGCATTACCGCTTCACCAGAGTCAGCACCGATTTGGAATGACTTAGTTTCGAAAGTACCGTTAAGTAGCTTATTACCACCGAATGAAGTTGTTTCTGCGATACGGTTTAACTCGTCGTTTAGTGCAGAGACTTCTTCTTGAATCGCTACACGCTCAGACTTAGAGTTTGAACCGTTAGTCGATTGTAGTGACAAGTCACGCATACGTTGCAGAATGTTCGTTGTTTCATTCATCGCACCTTCAGCGGTTTGAGCGATTGAAATACCATCATTTGCGTTACGAACTGCTACGTCTAAGCCACGGCTTTGAACATTCAAGCGGTTCGAGATTTGTAGACCAGCTGCATCATCTTTTGCGCTGTTGATTTTTGAACCAGAAGATAGACGCTCCATTGACGTTTGTTGTGCGTTAGTTGCACTGTTTAGGTAACGTTGGGCTGTCATTGCTGATACGTTTGTGTTTACATTCACTGCCATGGTGATTTCTCCAATTGATTTTCCGATGTTTCAGGTTTCCGACGTCTCGGAAAACCAAGTAGTTCTCTCAAAGTTACTTTCTATAACGGCACCTGTTCTGGAACCTTTAGAAAATTTTTTCGATTTTTTTAAAAAAACTTCGTTTGGCGGTTTAAACGTGACGAAAGCATTAAAAGTTTAAAAAAGTCGATTTTTTTATTAAAGGTTTATCAACCAATGTCGATAAAATCCTCTTTTTCCTTTTATCCCAGCAGAGATAAAGCCACATTAGGCTGTTTCTTTGCTTGAGCAAGAATAGATGTACTGACCTGTTGCAAGATCTGCTGTTTGATCATTTGGGTGGTTTCTTTCGCGTAATCGGTATCTTTAATACGGCTGTTCGATGCCGCCAAGTTTTCATGCACGTTATCAAGGTTATTAATCGCGTGAGAAAAACGATTCTGCATTGCACCCAGCTCAGCTCTGTGGCTATCCACATATTGCAGAGCGGTATCCAATACCGATACGGCACGCTGAGCACCACCAGCAGAAGAAATATCTAGATTATCAACCGACTCATAACCTTTAAGTTCCATCTGCAACTCGTTCGCTAAATTGCCGCTGAATGACAAAGTGCCTGACGTTTCCTTGCCAGCCATAAAGATTTGCAACTGCCTATCTTCATTAACCGAAGCAGAAACTTCATCCGTTTGACCGTTGATATAAGTAGCCAGTTCTTCAATATCGTCACCTTCTTTAGCACGAATATGAATCGCCGAGTCTTTACCACTCGCATCAACATAGTGGATCATGAGTTGGTTGTTGCCTTTCGACACCTGCCACTGGTTATCCAATGATTGGCGGCCAACATAGCTAAAACCGCCCATATCAATGCTGTCGGAACGCATGTTTTTTAACGAGATTTGAACAGCTTCACCTGAACTCGCGCCAATCTGAAAAGAAGACTGGCCGAAAGAACCGTTGAGCAATTTTCGACCACCAAAAGAGGTCGTTTCCGCGATTCTATTCAATTCATCATTCAAAGCAGCCATTTCTTCCTGTAAAGCCACTCTTTCCGCTTTACTGTTCGAACCATTGGCAGACTGCAATGACAAATCGCGCATACGTTGCAACAAGTTGGTACTCTCCTGCATCGCACCTTCGGCGGTCTGCATGATTGATATACCATCATTGGCGTTACGCACGGCGACATCTAAGCCTCGCATTTGAGACTCTAAGCGATTTGAAATTTGTAAACCGGCAGCATCATCTTTAGCGCTATTGATCTTCTTACCCGAAGACAAGCGTTCTAAAGATTGATTGAGCATCTCTGTCGCAGAGTTTAAGTGGCGCTGAGCCACTAGTGCTGAGACATTCGTGTTTACCGTTATCGCCATACAGACGCGAAACCCTTCAATAATTGATTGTTCTGTTAGCTATATCGGTGGGAAGCTATTTTTCTTTAGCACAAAAAAAACCGAGCTATTGCTCGGCTTAGTCATGCTATTAAAAATTAAGACTTTATCGTTAACTGAGCCAGCATTTGCTGTGAAGGTGCGAAGAAGTACGCCCCTGTAACCGCATGGGTAAAACGTAACATTTGGTCAGTCTTACCATCCGTCACACCATACATACTTTCAAGCATGACTTTCATATTGTGTAAGGTGTGGCAGTAAGAGATAAATAGCAGACCATGGTCACCACTGGCTGTACCGTACGGCAAGCTATGACGAACAATTTTCAGACCTTTACCTTCTTCTTTAATATCAACACGACCAACATGAGATGCCGCTGGTACATCATCGAGTTCAATCGAATCCGGCTTAGTACGACCAATTACTTTCTCTTGCGCCGCAACATTTAAACGGTTCCATGCTGGTAAATCATGTACAAAACGCTGCATCAATACATAACTACCACCGGCGAACTCACCGTCTGCAATAATTGCAACTTCTTTACGCTGCTCTTCTTTCGGGTTCTCAGTTCCATCGATAAAACCTGTCATATCACGAGAATCTAAGTAACGGTAGCCGTAGGTTTCATCAACGACAGTGAGATCTTCGGCTGTATCGGTTAAAAACGAGCGTAGAACATAAAACAGCAAGTCATGGCGAGTTGAATGGCAATGAATTAAAACGTCAACATCCGTACTGGGTGCAACAACTTCACCTTCGCCTAATTGTGGAAAATCAATTAACTCAGTTGGCATTGGAGCATCAACTTGCTGCCAAAAAGCTTTCGTAAACGCAATAGAGAGAGTTAACTCTGCGCCAGGCTGATTGGCATTAATTTCTTCAACCTTAGCAGGCAACGCTTGAAGCTGCTCAAGAACATGAGCGTGATTCTGACGAATTTTCAGAATGCTATAGAGTGCAAATGGTCCAGCTTCTGGCAAAATTGCAGTCTGTGACGTTGACATAAAAAATCCTTAATATTCATTTATGCTCAGTGAAACAAGTGTACTTAAAAATAATGAGTTATTGTTGATAGTGATCATCGCTACCGCTAATGCAGTACGGAATCGCGAAAACAATCTTTCACGCTGCGGCTGTTATAAACATATAACGCTAACCACAATAATATCAATAAAGTGAGTGCTGTCACCCAGCTAAACGAGCCATGCTGCAAATAAACATGATAAACAGTTTGGCTAAACTGAGCTATCGCAGTGAAAAGCGTAATTTCTCGGCCCCAACGGGTAAATATTAAGGCCCACTTTCTGTCGGGGTGGCGCAGCCCAACCATCCACATCATCAGAATCCCCGGCATTCCCATCACTAAACCAAGATATAACATGGAGTGATCCGGATAAATAAGCCCCAGTATCTCAGGCCCTCGATCCCTGCTGGCACCGGCCATAATAAATACAATCCATGCCTTAGATAAAAAAAGCCAACCTAACCATAACCACACGGGCGCTTTGAGAAAGCCGTGGCTATCGTATCTTTCAATTAAATACCGCACAAAATAAGTTCACATACCAATCGTTAACTAAGCGCTGACTTTATCAATGGCGCCGAATGCGTAGCCATGATAGCAGAAAAAACACTGCCGCACAGACCAAAGGCAGGCCCCAAAGTAAGGCATTCTCTAGCGAAAATTTCGGTTTATAGAGAACAAAATCGCCGTAACGGTCAGTCATGTAATCAACAACTTGCTGCTCAGTTTTTCCCTCATTAATCATCTTGAACACAATTAACTTCAAATCTTGAGCAAGGGGAGAATTCGACTCAACCAAATTCTGATTTTGACACTGAGGGCAGCGTAATGTTTTTGCTAAAGACAGCGCCTTTTTTTGCAATAGTGGGTCATCAAACTGATACAGCTCGACTTCCGCAATTCTCTGTTTATCAGCGGCAACAAATTCATTTGATACTTGCGCATGCACACTTTTGATACTGATTAAAACGACAGAGACAATCAAAAAAACGGTAATGAACAACCGTTGTATTGCGAATCTATTACTCATAGCTTCGATGAACCTATTCAATAAAATAGCGGGAGAAAGAGGATTGCCAGGCCGACAAAGTTAGCTCACCAGAAAACTTCTTAATAATCTGTCCCTCACCATCAACCAGATAAGTTTCTGGTGTCCCTACAACGCCCAAGTCTAACGCCAGAGCACCTTTGGGATCATAAATAATGCTCTGGTATGGACTTCCAGCTTGTTGTAAATACTGCACCGCCGCTGATTTTCTATCACGGTAATTCAGACCAATAATAGCCACACCCTGCTTTTGTAAATCCAGCAAAAACGAGTGCTCCCGTTTACATACTCCACACCAGGATGCCCATACATTCACTAACTGATAAGGTTGTGAAAACACATCTAGATTCAGTACCATTTGTGGGTTAAGTAATTCCGGAGCCGAAAATGAAGGAAACGATTTAACAACACTGCTTTGCTCTGTTCCATCTTGCCGGGAAACCAATCCCAATAGCAAAACAGAGACAAACCCCGCGACCAAAAACAGTAGTAACACCAAATAACGGGCTTTAGTTTTATTAATCATCACGGCCAACCCGGGTTCGAACAGAACCTACTAACTGAATGACAGCGCCAAACATGGCTAAGATAGCCCCTGACCAAACCCACCAAATATAGGCCTTATACTGAATCTTTACTGCATAAGCCGTTCTGGAAACTTTCTCGCCTAATGTTACATAGTAGTCTCCATGCCAGAATGACTGGATAGCAGGTTCGCTCATATTCATCACTCTCACTGGGTAATGACGCCTTTCTGGTGTTAACACAAAACGTTCACCTTGTTGATTACTAAACTCAATGACTCCCTGCTCTGCTGTATAGTTGGTGCCGAGATACCAATGGGTATCCCGGTAGACTATGTTCCAGTCAGCCACTTGAACCACGCTTCCCGGCTCCAAACGCCGACTTACTTCATAAGAGTTCTCTGAGTTCATCACAGCGCCAACAACAGTGACGGTAAATCCCAGGTGTGCCAGTACCATGAATAACGCCCCTGACTTGTGTTTACAAATCAGCAGATGCTTAAAATGAGTGACGACAACCCAACAGGCTAAACACAGAACCCCCAATATAAACCATGAAGGTTTATCGTTCTGCCAGTAATACAACAAACTGCCACTCATCCCAGCAGTAATCGCTAAGCCTGTTATTGTGTAGGCACTAACACGCCTTCCTTTGCGCCACTGCAGCAATGGCACGGCTCCAATCACTAGTAAACTGATACAGGCGGTCGGAGCGATAAATAAATTGAAGTACGGAGCACCAACTGAAATATTCCCTAACTTAAGCAGTTGATACACCATAGGATAAAACGTGCCAAGAAATACCGTAAAAGCAGAAAGACACATTAGACCCAGTGCAACTAATAACAGATAGCTTCTGCTGAGCAATGAGACAATATCCGAACGTGTAATCGCCTCGCTTTTAGTAATTAACAGCAGAAAACTCGCCATCAGTACCGTGGTAAAAATCGCTAATAAGATAATCCCTTTACCCGGACTCACCGAAAACGCGTGAACAGAGGTTAAAATACCGGACCTGACAATAAAGGTTCCGAGTATACTCAAACTGAAAGTGATAAATGCCAGAGAAAGTGACCATTGAGGAAATAACTTAAACCTTTGTGTCCCAACGAACGAGTGCAGCAACGCTGTTCCCGTCAGCCATGGAAGTAGCGAAGCGTTCTCCACCGGATCCCAGAACCACCAGCCTCCCCAGCCGAGTTCGTTGTATGCCCACCATGAACCCAAGATAATTCCAGCAGTGAGAAATAACCAGGCACCAATAGCCCATGGCTTAGCAAACTCAACCCACCGTTCAACATACGTCTTTTGCAACAAGGCAGAACAAGCAAACGCCAGCACGGTTGAGTAACCAATATAGCCTAAATAAAGTAAAGGAGGATGAACAATAAGCCCGACATCTTGCAGCATCGGATTCAGATCGCGTCCTTCCTCAGCATACACCGCAGCGTACTCAAATGGGTTGGATTCGAATAGAGTAAACCAGCCAAATGCCATGGTGAATAAACCCATGATCCACAGTACATCCTGATGAAATGTCTTTTGCCAACCTTTGGCAAAACTTATAACGGCAGCCCAACCACTCAGAGTAACAATCCAAAATAGCATTGACCCCTGATGACCACCCCATACCGCTGCCAGTTTATAAGGCGGTGGTAACTGAGAGTTGGAGTTAGCAACAATATAAGCAAACGCGAACTGGTCAGTTAAGAAACAGCTAGCTAACGCAATCAGGCTGACCAGAGATAGCAGGCTGATAATACGAGTCATAGAAACAATACTGGTATCGTCACTTTGACGATACCAGCGATGATAAGCGTAATAGACACTTTGCAATGAAGCTAATACAACGGCAAGTATTGTACTTGCTAAGCCTAATTCACCTATCCACTCCATTTATACGACCGTCATTTGCCCCGCATACAAAATAAACGTACGCAGCATGAGGACACCAAGTAAACTTAGTGTTGTCACTAACAATATAAAGCCATTATTGTGTTTGACGGTTTTCGGAACAGCGGCATTCAGCACCAACGGCAGCAACATGCCACACACAATCACACCACCCCAGAACCAGGTCGACCAGAATCCACCACCAATCGCATTCCAGGCAGCAACCTGTGCCTGACCGCCACTGAAAATTAATCCAGTGAAGAATGTGACAAGAACAAACAGTTCAAATAACACCACAGGACGTTCAAAGCGATGAACCCAGCTTACACTCGGACTATGGCTGGACTCCTTAAAAACAACCACACCGAACAATAAACAAGCTGCCGCCCCTGAAGATAGACTGGAGAATAAAAACAAAATCGGCAGAACCGGATTGTTTAGCATAGGATAAGTTTTCAGTGCGGATAACAAAAAGCCCGTATATGCTGCCAGCAATATAGCTAAGAAACCAAGCAACAACTCAATACCATTACCAGCTTTAGCAAATTTGAGCAGCAGTCCATCAACACCGTCTAAAAGTTTGCCCGGCAGTTTCCCCTCTGCAAACCTAATAATGGGATTACGGAATAATATCCCAATCCATACGAACAGAACGATCATGTAGACCTGAAATAAAATAACCCCCATCGACATAACGGATGTCGGATTATAGAACAGCATGATTTTCCAGAATGACAGCGGCTTTGTTAAATGGAAAATTAATATGGTTAACCCGGCAATAATACCAAACGGAGCAAGCCAGGCCGTTGCCTTTAATATGCCGTTATTAGCAGGCTCACCTTCAATCACTTTTCGTTTCAGGTAGATGGCAATCATCACAGCACCCGCTGACATACCAGCAAGAAACAGATAGATAGCAATAATCCAATCCCAAACCAGTGAATCGAAATGAAATGCGCTTTCCCAGCCATTCATAATTAAATCTCCCCTTTCTGGTGTGGAACTTTATACAGTTTCGGCTTAGTACCCAGATGAACTTTGTCCCGGTAAACCACTTTGCTTTCCAGAACCTGATTTATCTCACTGGCGGGATCGTTAAGATCACCAAACACAAGCGCATTTGTCGGACAGGACTCAACACACGCTGGCTGTTTACCGTTGGCTAAGTTTGTATCACGACAGAAGTTACACTTATCAGCAGATTTATCGACAGGGTTAAAGAAACGAACCTGATACGGGCAAGCCGCCAAACAGTATCCACAACCGACGCAACGGCTTTTGTTGACATCAACAATACCGGTTTTCTCATCTTTATATGCAGCCCCGGTCGGACAAACATAAACACAAGGCGGATTCTCACAATGCTGACAGGATTTACGCGTAAACCGATAATCCACATTTGGATATTCACCCTGTGGTTCGCTGCGCAGAATCTCCAGACGAGAAACCCCTTCCGGTACATTATTCACTTCCCGGCACGCTTCGGTACACGCTGTACAGCCAATACATGCTGTTTCGTCATGCACCATACCGTAACGTTTATTTATAACTTCATCTTCGCTGGCGCTAGTATTTCGAGCAGAAACCAGGCTGGTACCAGCGACACCAGTGGTAAAGATCAGAGCACTGGTGTTAGTTAAAAAACGTCTTCTTGAACACTTCATATCACCGCTCCTCTTTTAAATGGTTAAAATCAGAGTGGCAATCCACACACATTTGAATCTGGCTCTTATGATCTGCACTTAAAACCTTCGCTTTTGATGCGTGAACCGTATGACAATTAGAACAGGTTAGATTTTGTGCATGTACGTCGTGTGTCCAACTCTTAGACCGTAAATATCTGTTTGTATGGCAATCCATACATTGGCCATTGGTTTGCAGTATCTCTTCCTGGCTTAGCAAAGTTTTGTCTGTCCCCGATTGAGACTGAGCGCTGGAAAATTTGGTAACAAGAGGGGCGCCATCACGATGATCGGGACCAATATTATTGTGACAATTAGTACAATTAACGTCACGACCGAGGCTCTCGTGAGCTTTTTCACCATGAGATCCAGATAGCGTCTCTTTTGAATCTTTATGGCATTGAGTACACTTATAATCCCTGTCACGGATCAAAGTGACTTCATGGCGAGCAGGTGATGACTTGTCAGCAATGACAGACTCATCAGCTATAGCATGAAGAGAATAACCACTGAGACAAAATGCGAAAAGCAATTTCAGCATTATGGCTATGGTCAACTTAAAACTGCCCATATTATCCTTTCCTTAAATCGCATCATTAATTAAATCAATATGATGAGATTAAAAATAAAAATTTATTATGGCGTGTTATTCACACACCCAATTAATTCAATTCTTATTAATGGAAAAGCCACAACGCTATTAAGGTGATTATAGCTTCATACCTATTTGGGAGTAATTAAATAAATCGATAAAGTTGAGATAAGTCACTCTAATTATAATAAAAATCATTAATGATAATGGGTTTCAATTGTAGTTAAAATTCTTCTACCACCACATAACACCTACCCTTTTAGGGGTAGATTGATTATATCAAGATCTAGGTCACAGTTATAAATTGATCTAAAACAACAATTATTTTCTTGCGACTTACAACCATGATTAAGGCTGATTAAAATATAAGAAAATCTCCAATTCTTATTACTTGAAATAAGCCAGTTCACAACGCTGTCTATAACAAACAGAATATGGAGATAACATTGTGAGAAATGTGCATAGGATACTAAATTCCGCCGCAGCTTTATTATTAATCGTAGGCTCGACCTGGAGCACTGCGAGCTTTGCTGCACCTGAAAAACAAAGAATTGAACCACGTAATCATGTATTTCAGGAAAATCATCCTGATCAATATAAAAGCTGGAAAGCGACCTCTGAAAGTGAAGAAATTACTGACGCGCTGGCAGAAGATCCCAACATGGTTGTGTTGTGGGGCGGCTATGGCTTCGCAAAAGAGTACAATAAAGCTCGAGGCCACTTTTATGCCGTTGAAGATGTACGTAACATCTTACGTACTGGCGGCCCAACAGATGAAAATTCCGGCCCTATGCCTATGGCATGCTGGAGCTGTAAAAGCCCTGACGTCGCTCGTGTTATTGATGAACGAGGGGAAGAAGAATATTTCAAAGGCAAATGGGCGCGACTGGGTGCCGAAATCGTCAATCCTATTGGCTGTTCAGACTGTCACAACACCGCAAGTGAAGAATTCAAAAATGGTGAACCAGCACTGGCTTTAACCCGTCCACATGTGAAACGGGCATTTGATGCGATCAATATGCCTTTTGAAGAGCAATCTCGTCTGGATAAACAGGCGGCGGTTTGCGGTCAGTGTCACGTCGAATACTACTTCCCTAAGCCACTGAACTCTGTGAAATTCCCATGGGATCAAGGCACCTCTGTTGACGCCATGGAAAAATACTATGACGAAATCGGCTTTAAAGACTGGACGCATAAAATCTCTAAAGCACCGATGCTAAAAGCTCAACACCCGGGCTATGAGACATGGCGTGAAGGTATCCACGGCAAAAACAATATTACCTGTGTTGATTGTCATATGCCAAAAGTGACAAAAGAAGATGGTACAATTTTCACCGATCATAAAGTGGGCAACCCATTTGATCGTTTTGAAGACACCTGTGCTCAATGTCATACTCAGACTAAAGATCAGCTACGTGGCATCGTTTCAACGCGTAAAGCCCAAGTACTGAAAATGAAACTGACCGCAGAGAAACAGATCGTAGCGGCACACTTTGAAGCAGGAGCTGCATGGGATGCAGGCGCAACAGAAGCAGAAATGAAAGATATCCTACAGGATATTCGTCATGCACAATGGCGCTGGGACTACGCCATTGCCTCTCACGGTGTGCATATGCACGCTCCGGAAGTGGCTCTAGAGGTTCTGGGTACTGCGGTTGACCGCGCTGCGGACGCAAGAACCAAGCTAGTACGACTGCTGGCGAAGAAAGGCATCACAGAGCCCGTTGAGATCCCCGATATTTCAACAAAAGAGGCAGCACAAAGAGCAATGGGGCTTGACCCGGAACAGATGAAGAAAGAGAAACAGCACTTCCTAGACACTCTAGTTCCTCAATGGGATGAAGCCGCTAAGAAGCGTGAAGCACAATACTAAGGTTTAAGCACCAAGCAAAATGCCAACCTAAAGGTTGGCATTTTTCATGGATAATTAGGTAGGAAATCAGTGAGCGAAAACACAACTTTTAGCGACCTTCCATGTTCATTGTAAAAATCGAATGTCAGTCATTCCAACCACAAAAATTGATGAACAATGATGTCCTATGATTGGTATTACAACAACTCTTTGGCCTGATTGAGTAATACGATGACTTTACGCCGATCGACATCAGGGTGGTTAGAATCCAATAGTTGTATCCAGATATCAATCGCCTGTTGATAACGCAAGCTAATAAAATGATCACTGGCAATCAAAGTCAACGCCGCCGTATTATCAGGTTCAATAGTCAAAGCCTGATTGAGTAATGCATCAATTTCGGGTGTTAACCGTTGCTTATTCACATAATACATCGCTGCCGCTTTACCAGCTAACTGATTGGCACCCGGTGATTCTGAAAGCCGGATAGCATAATCAAAACAGGTTACCGCCGCCGTAAAATCCTGCTCATACAGATAGCCTTGTCCAAGTTGATACCATAGATCAGCCTGATTCGGGTCGGCATAGAGCTTCTGCTGTAACTCCGACATAATATCGGCAGAACTTTTAACATTCGCTTCAACCGCAGATGGTTGCGGTTTGTCTTTCGCCAGCCATCCATAAACAGGTACAGAAACAACGAGTGCAACAGCAAGTAATTGTTTCATCAATTTGATATTCCCCTTGCTTATCGCAATGAATAACAAGTTTACCGTGTTACCCTATGGATAACATTGATCATTACAAATTTATTGCCTATGAAAAACAAAGTTATTCCATCAGAACAAACTCAACAAGAAGCCATGACGATTGCTAAAGCGACGCAAAAGCCTGGACAGACGAAAGAACAGACCAAGCTTATTGCTCAAGGAATAGAAAAAGGCATTGCTCTTTATAAAAAACAACAAAAAGAGAAGAGCCGTCAAGCAGACAAGGCGAAAAAGAAAGCGCAAAAAGCCAAACAATCACAGCAACAAGCTGATGAAGTACCATCTAGCACGCAAGACAGCAATACCAGCAAAACCAAAAACAGCTTTTTACCATGGTTATTACTTGGTGTTAGCTGGGTTGGTTTTGCGGCTTACTGGTACATGAACAACCAATAACTCAACGAAACAAAAGCAAAAAAAAGCCAGCAGTGCTGGCTTTAAACTGTGTATCCTAAACTAGCGGCAATGTCATTCTTACGATCGAAAACCCACTGGCTATCAAACGGTCCCCAGTCAGACAATTGATAATAGCCGTCATTGTGACGTCTACCATCCTGAACAAACATGAGTTCTATTCCTATACCTGGAAGCGCTTTAATCACATCCTGAATAGTACGACGAGGCCATCCCGTTTTTTCAATAAGTTTCGGGACATTTGGCCGCTCAAGGCTTTCAACTAACAGGGCTAAGTACAAGCGCCTAGCGAAAACAGGACTCAATTCCATTGATACCTCCTAATCAATAATTTCTCATTATTTCCTTTTTGTCTTGGAACGTGTTGCGTTTGATCAATAAGTTTTCAATCGAATCAATTTGAGAAGGCATTTTCGAACCCATCCCCCTAAACACTATGCTGTTAGCGTTATAAGAGGGTTATCCCATAATAGTATGAGAAATATCTCCCATCCCTTTTGTCACAGGAGAGAGTTCCTGATAGGATTTGGCAAATAATTATTAGACCAAGCCTCCCTTATAGCGCTTGGCTATCAAAGTTCAGATAAAGGAAAATTATGACCACGATTATGTATGGCATCCCTAATTGCGACACGATCAAAAAGGCACGAAAGTGGCTTGAAGCTGAAGGCGTCGATTACCAATTTCACGATTACCGTAAACAAGGTATTGATGCTGAAATGATCAAAGAGTTTTGTGCCGATCTAGGTTGGGAAAATGTGCTAAACAAACGCGGCACAACCTACCGTCAGCTCAGTCAACAACAAAAAGACGGCTTGTCTGAAACAACAGCGATAGCGCTACTGGTAGAGCAACCAGCAATGATTAAGCGTCCTATTATCAAACATAACGGTCAACTGCATATCGGCTTTAAAGCGGATAGCTACGCTACGATTTTTACTCAGTAACTCTTTAGAAAGAAGACATAAGGATTTCAAGGATGACAGATAGCCCTGTTTTGGCTCTCGCAAAAGATTTAATTAGCCGCCAATCGGTAACGCCTGAAGATGCGGGTTGCCAAGATTTAATGATTGAGCGTCTAAAAGCGTTAGGATTTGAAATCGAAGTCATGGTGTTTGAAGACACCACAAACTTTTGGGCGCGCAGAGGCACTGAAGCCCCCCTATTTACCTTTGCTGGGCACACTGACGTTGTACCTGCAGGCAAGTTAGAACAATGGCATACACCACCTTTTGAACCCACAGTGATCGATGGTCATTTGCATGGCCGTGGTGCAGCAGACATGAAAGGTTCTCTGGCTTGTATGATTGTTGCAGTAGAACGCTTCATCGCTGAAAACCCAAATCACAAAGGCTCTATCGGTTTTTTGATTACTTCTGATGAAGAAGGCCCTTTCATCAATGGTACAACTCGAGTGGTCGATACCTTGATCGAACGCGACGAAATCATTGATATGTGTATTGTCGGTGAACCTTCAAGCACATTGAAAGTGGGTGATGTGATTAAAAATGGTCGCCGTGGCTCTATTACCGGTGATATTACAGTGAAGGGAACCCAAGGCCACGTTGCATACCCTCACTTGGCGCATAACCCTGTTCATCAAGCTTTACCAGCAATTGCAGAGCTGACTAACATCAAGTGGGATGACGGCAACGACTATTTCCCACCAACCAGCTTCCAGATCCCAAATCTTCACGCGGGCACAGGAGCGTCTAACGTGATTCCTGGTGAGTTTAACGTTCAATTCAATCTGCGTTTTAGTACTGAGTTGACAGCTGAAGACATTCAGCGTCGTGTACACTCAACATTAGATGCTCATGGATTAGACTATGATCTAAAATGGACCTTAAACGGTTTGCCATTTTTGACTGATACTGGCGAACTATTAGATGCAGTAGTAAAAGCCGTGAGTGAAGTGAACCACCAAGCACCTGAATTATTGACTACGGGTGGTACTTCAGACGGTCGTTTCATCGCTCAAATGGGCGCTCAAGTGGTCGAGTTAGGTCCTGTGAACGCAACTATCCATAAGGTCAACGAATGCGTTAACATCAGCGACCTTGAGATGCTGACAGATATGTATGAAAAAACCTTGGAAAACTTGTTAGCTCAATGATCACTGCGGAACAATTGACTGGTCAAACAGAATCCCACTTGGTTGATGTTATGGTTGGGCAGAAATGTTTTCTGCTCAACCCAAACGTGAGCAAAGATTTACTCGCACTCAAACAAGCGGCGGATGATGCTGGCTTTCACTTCAATATCGCCAGCGGTTTTCGTTCATTTGAACGTCAACTCACCATCTGGAATAAAAAAATGTCCGGAGATTCGATATTGCTTGATGAGAATAGCCAACCAATCAATAGCAGCCTGCTCAGTGAAATAGAAAAAATCCGGTCTATTCTTCGGTGGTCATCATTACCTGGTGCCAGTCGTCATCACTGGGGAACAGATTTTGATGTATTTGATCGCAACGCTCTACCTGAAAACACCACCTTAAAACTTGAGCCTTGGGAGTACTTACAAGATCACCAACACTCATTTTACTTGTGGTTGAACGACCATTTGCAGCATTTCGGTTTTTTCTTTCCTTATCAGGAAAATAGCAGCGGTGTCGCCTTTGAACCTTGGCATATCAGCCACTATTCTACGGCAAACCAGTACTTGGAAGCATTAACCGTTGAGCTACTGGAAAAACAATTAGAATCTGCGCCCATTTTAGGTAAAGAATGTGTGCATCAACTGCTTCCTGAGATCTACAATCGATACATCGTTAATATCTCTGGTCGCTAGAGTTTGTCATGATTGAATTCCTATTTAACCCTTGGGTCATCAGTATCGTTATTATCAGTGTGATTGTGGGTAATATCGCTGCATTAAAATACACGGCTAAAATGAAATTTGGCCAAGAAAAAAAGAAAAGTGATTTAGATAAACTTAACGAACTCGATCAACAGCAGCAAGACAAATACAAAAAATAAAGGACGCTAACGCGTCCTTTATTTTCCAATGCAATACCACTACTTCTTATCTACAACAGCAGCAATGACTGGCACCATATCTTTAAGCAAACCTTCTTCAACAGGTTTACCCGAAGAGTCCGTTACGTTAATTGACGTACGGTTACCCAGGTCACCAAACAAGAAAGTGTAGGTACCTGAGTTAAGCTCAATCGGTTTCACACCTATTTCTTGCCAAAACTCATCATCTGGTGAAGCATATTTTGCTTTAACTGTACCTTGCGACTGACTACGTTCCTCAATGGTAAAGCCCATTTTTGGCAGTATATTAGTCAAACGTGGCCACAATACATCGTAAGGAGAACGGGCGATGATAACAGGGAAACCACTACGGTCTGCCCCCATAGAGATAGGAATTTGCTTGATCAACTCTTGAGCTTTACGCGCGGCTTCTTCACGAGCATCCAGATCGTATCGAGTTGTCACCAAATTGGTCATCATTGCGTTATAGCGCTCTTTGTTGGTGGTAGAAACAGGCATTTTTTTGCCATCTTCTCGCCAATCAATCAGAGAGATTTTATAACCAAAACGATTATTCGCTTCGACACGAATGACTTCATAGCGACTACCCAATTCAACATCTTCATCTTCAGAAGCCCAAGACACCCAATCCGTCTCAATTCTGTCGCTAGTTTGGGATAGTAACTTGATATTTCGTTCTTCAATCACTTTTAGAGTGGTCGCCCAAACTTTATCGGCTTCTTCTTTGCTGATCATCCACAACGAGACCTCATCGCCTTTTCGTTCAGCTCTAGCTCCTGGAATCAACTCTAAAACTTGTTGAGGTGGACGAATATCAACGGTAGGCCCAACACCACCATGATACTCTCCCTGAGGAATCTCATAATTTGGATAAAACTCTGGAGTAGCGCCAGCTGGCACCTGCCACTCACTGAATTCTTTTGTCTCTAGGTAGGTAAAATCATCTTTGGCTTGGCGGCGCTGGCTTGAATTAGAGCACCCACTTAAAACCAAAACAGCTAGTGAACTGATGACTAGCTGATGCGTAAACTTCATTGAAACTCCTAAAAATACACCGAGGTGTTTGACACCTCGGCATTGTAATGGAAAGCGAGTTAAGAAATACAGGCTTCTGTCATCGCTTGGGCAACGATTGGCTGCGCTTGTTCAGAAAGTTGGGTTAAAGGTAGACGTAGATCACCAAATGAAATTAATCCCAGCTTATGAGCCACCCATTTAACTGGGATAGGGCTAGATTCAACAAACAGATTCTTATGTAAAGGCATCAAGCGTTGGTTAATCTCTTCAGCGAGATCAAACTTCCCATCTAGAGCCAAATGCGTCATCTTAGCCATATCAGCTGCGGCAATATTGTTGGTCACAGAGATAACTCCTTGCCCACCCAGTTTCATGAATTCTAAACCAGTACCATCATCACCGCTTAGCAGAACAAAATCTTCACCACAAAGTTCACGGTGCAGAGCAACGCGACTTAAATCGCCAGTTGCATCTTTAAGAGCCACAATGTTATCCAACTTAGCCAAACGAGCCACGGTTTCAGGTTTCAAATCAACCGCAGTGCGCCCAGGTACGTTATAAAGGATAATCGGTACCGTTGTTTCTTCAGAAATAGCTTTATAGTGTTGATATAAGCCTTCTTGTGTTGGCTTATTGTAATACGGTGTTACGCTAAGTACGCCAGCGATGCCAGTATTATTAAGTAGACGACTAAAAGTAATAGACTCGTGAGTCGCATTCGCTCCCGTACCTGCAATCACAGGAATACGACCATCTGAATACTCCACCACTTTTTCGACGACTTTGACATGCTCTTCGATAGTTAGAGTAGAAGACTCACCTGTCGTACCTACTGCTACAATAGCATCTGTCCCAGATTCCACATGGTAATCGACCAGCGTTTTAAGGCTAACAAAGTCGACTTCGCCATCTTGGGTAAAGGGTGTGATTAACGCTACGATACTTCCTGAAAACATGTCTATCTCCATAAATTAATGCTTTCTGCATGGTACTGCATGGGACTTGAAAAACACAAGAGGATAAGTTTGCTTAAATGCACCTTATTCGTGAATATTTATCATATGTTAGAGGTTTCGCTCAATCTCATACCTCAAGCCAATTATATAGCCGGAATACTTAAGTTTGTTAGCAAAGTGAAAAGACGTTTCTTCTCTCCCTTTCTATACTAAAAATGATGCAACTGATATTGGGCAACTTGTGAGTTGTGTTACCATGCATAAAAATAACAAAGCGAATTATCAATATGACTCAACATCTTGTGATCACTGCAATAGGGACAGATAGACCTGGTATTTGTAATCAAGTCGCAAAATTAGTCACGCAATCAGGCTGTAATATTATCGATAGCCGTATTGCGTTATTTGGCAAGGAATTCACACTGATCATGCTTTTGTCTGGCAACAGCAACAGCATCGCCAGAGTCGAAACGACCCTACCTCTATTAGGCCAAGAACAAGAGCTGATTACTATCATGAAACGGACGTCACCTCCGGATCCACAATCCAATGACTACATCGTTGAAGTGTATGTTGAATCAGATGACCGTATTGGCCTTACTGAACAATTTACCCAGTTCTTTGCTGAACGTAATATCGGTATGGCATCATTAAGTGCTCAAACTATTAATAAAGACAAGCTTGCTTCAGATAAAGATCAGTTCCATATTGCGATTACCGCACATGTTGACTCTGAATATAACTTGATGCAGCTTCAAGAAGAGTTCGATGCACAGTGCCAACAGCTAGAAGTTCAAGGCTCGCTCAACTTTATTAAAAACAGCCAGTAATCGATATCGCTCATCGGATTTGATACGCAGATAGAGTGATATCCGTAAAATTCAAAGGAAATACAATGAATACTCTAACAGCGGGATCACCTGCTCCTAACTTTTCTCTACTTGACCAAGATGGCAATTCAGTCTCCCTTTCTGATTTCGCTGGTAAAAAAGTACTTTTTTACTTTTACCCTAAAGCGATGACGCCGGGCTGCACCGTTCAAGCTCAAGGACTGCGTGATGTAAAAGCTGAGCTAGACGCTCATAATGTGGTGGTTCTTGGTGTCAGCATCGACCCAGTGGCTCGCTTAGGTAAGTTCATTGCGCGTGATGAGTTAAACTTCACTTTACTGTCTGATGAAGATCACCAGGTTGCCGAGCAATTTGGCGTTTGGGGCGAGAAAAAATTTATGGGTAAGGTCTACGATGGCTTACATCGTATCAGCTTTTTAATCGACGAAAATGGTATCATCGAGCACGTATTCAACAAGTTCAAAACCAAAGATCACCACGAAGTCGTCCTCAACTACTTGAACGAAAATAAAGCCTAGTATTCATTAGTCATAAATAAGGCCAGCATTACGCTGGCCTTAGTTTTATCGAGATACTGTCACAACATTACACAATGAACTTTCCTAGAATTTCACTTTGTTCACGAACGTTCTCGGTTTGGACCTGCATTGCAATGTTCGATTCTTCCGCAGAATCCGATACTTGAGTCGATAGGTCTTTAATTTTCACCGTATTGTTATTGATCTCTTCCGCCACCAAACTTTGCTCTTCAGCCGCCGAAGCTATCTGCATATTCATGTCAGTAA
This sequence comes from Vibrio sp., assembly GCA_048259585.1. Classification (GTDB taxonomy): domain Bacteria; phylum Pseudomonadota; class Gammaproteobacteria; order Enterobacterales; family Vibrionaceae; genus Vibrio. The sequence goes on from JBLXHN010000004.1 coordinate 131,609, forward strand.
TATGCTGTATCGCAACATGAATTTTGCGTAACGCTTCATCGGCTAATTTGGCTTTATCTACCGCATCCACCGCCGTCGCTTTACTTTCATTCATCGCAACAGAGACAGAGTTTGCTCCAGCCTGAAGTTGCTCAATCATGCTGCGAATTTCTGTTGTTGATTGTTGAGTGCGTTGTGCCAGAGTACGAACTTCATCAGCAACCACAGCAAAACCGCGACCCGACTCACCCGCTCGCGCGGCCTCAATCGCAGCATTCAGCGCCAATAGGTTGGTTTGGTCAGCGATATCGTTAATCACTTTCAAAATCGTTTCGATATTCGCAGTAGCGGACTCTAACCCTTGCACCTCTTCAACCGCTTGCTCAATTCGAGCTGAAAGCATATCGATTGAAGAAGTCGTATCACTCACGACTTTTGAACCATCTTGCGTAGCATTATCTGCATCTTGAGCTGCAGAGGCAGCCCCCTGAGCATTATTTGCCACCTCTGTTGCGGTAGCGGCCATCTCATTCATAGCTGTCGCAAGTTGTTCTAATTCGTGCAGTTGAGATTGCATTGCACCAGAAGAGCTCTGCACACTGTGCATGGTTTGCTCTGCGCCACGCTTAATCTCTTCCCCAATAGCTTTGGTCTGACTAATCAAATTCTGCAAAGTTTGAGTAAAGGTATTAAAACCTGAAGCCAGCTCAGCAAACTCCTTATCTGTATTAGTGTCTAAGCGCTTGGTTAAGTCCCCATGTCCAGATGCCACATCTTTGATTGCGTTGTTTAACGTTTTCAAAGGTCTCATCAAGAAATTGATTAGGAATGTAAGGATGATGACACTGACAATGACACCAATCACAGTATAGAGAATCGCACTGTTTCTAAGCTTAGAAATACTGGAAAACGCGATTGAGCGATCGACCAAGGATCCTACATACCAATTTTCTTTAGGCAAATAGGTAAAGCCAACAATGAACTCCTTACCATCAATCATGACGTTCTGAGAACCTTCTTTGATTGTCACATCGGGTAAATAAGTATCAATATTCTGACCGTTATGTTGCGCGTTTTGGTGTGCGATAGTCAAACCGTCAGCAGTGATAATAAACATATTACCAGCGTCAAAAAGATTAACCTTGTTGACCATGTCAGCCAAAGGGCTGAGCGTTAAGTCGTAGAACATCGCACCAATAAATTTGTTTTGTTTATAAACAGGGGTCGCAATCGATATGATCATCTTCTTAGTGGACACATCCACATAGGGTGCCGTAACTGTCAGTTTTCCTTCTTGTTTAGCTGCACTAAACCAAGGACGTTTACGAGGGTCATAGCTACTGTCAGGCTCCCAGCCGTCATCATTTTCAACGACTTTACCGTCGCTTTGATAACCTAACCCTACGGCAAGAAAACGGCTTTTTAAGTTGGTTGTTTCCAGAACACTTTTCACATAACTGCGGTTTTCTGGGTCAATTTGCAAAATGTCTGTCGTGGACTGAGCCAAATCTTTTTTGCTTTCCATTTCAGCAGACACCGTGTCAGCGACACCTTCCGCTAATCCCTTTAAACTGCTACTAATTAAGTTGGTAACTTCGGTTTTAACGGTACTGACCTGCTGAAGTGATAACAGAGATGCTGTCACCAATAGCAATACCGATGAAGCTGCCACAATCTTTTGACTAAATCTCATACGTCCCTCATTGCACTTTGTAGTTTTTGTTGTGTTCGTCACTTTATCGACTGCAAAAGTGAGAACTTAAGCAATAACTTTATTAGAATTGTATTTTGGAACCGACGCATCATTAATATTAATATCAAATAACAAAAAAGCCCAAAAATATAGTTTTTGAGCTTCAAAGAGTTAACCGACAACATTACAGTTATTTAATCCGCTTGGGTCGTCGCTTCATCATCATGGCTTGGAAGTGCATTCCATACCGCCTTCACTAAGGTGGCGAGAGGTATTGCAAAGAAAACCCCCCAGAATCCCCATAAACCACCAAACACCAGTACCGCGACAATAATCGCCACCGGATGCAAGTTGACCGCTTCAGAAAACAGAATCGGCACTAACACGTTACCGTCTAGCATTTGAATAATGCCGTATGCGATCAATAAATAGTAAAATTGAGAAGTCAATTCCCACTGGAACAGGCCAACAATTGCAATAGGTACCGTAACCGCGGCCGCACCGATATAGGGAATCAATACCGAAAATCCAACGGCAACGGAAAGCAACACGGAGTAACGTAAATCCAAAATAGTGAAAGTAACGTAGCTCACCGTACCAACAATAATAATTTCTAATACTTTGCCACGAATATAGTTAGAAATTTGTTGGTTCATCTCTAACCACACTTTATTAGCAAGTCTGCGGTTTCTCGGCATCATGCCACTGGCCATGTTGAGCATCTGCTGCTTGTCTTTCAAAAGGAAAAACACCAGCAAAGGAACTAGGATTAGATACACGCCCAAGGTGGCGATACTCACTATTGATGCAAGTGAACCTTTCACTACCGACTCGCCCATCCCCAAGGCTTTGTCTTTGGCATTATTCATGATCGACTCGACAATCTGCAGATTAGCAAGCTCAGGATAACGCTCAGGTAATGTTGCTATCACTTTTTGTAATCCTGCATACATTTTGGGAATATCCGCAACCAAATTAGCCACCTGTTCCCAGATGGTTGGCACTAACCCAAAGACAGCCAATAACATCAAACCAACAAAAATCAAGATCACCGTAACAACCGCTAAAGTTCGCGGCACTCTCCAGCGACACAGTTGAGCGACTGGCCATTCAAGAAGATAAGCCAGAACAATAGCAACTAATAAAGGGGCGATAAGATGTCCGAAAAAATAAATAATAATAAAACCGAAGAAAAGGATGGCAACCAAACTTACGGCATGTGGGTCAGAAAAACGTCGCTTGTACCAGCGACTAACCATTTCGAACATTTAGCGATGTCTCCTTTACGACTGTCAGTGAATAATAACCATCACTGAGACTATTACTGCAGGAATAATTGTGATTGAGCAAATAGCTTTCAATATCTTTTAATGAGCTAGTGTCATTAATTAGAATGGTAACAGATTCGCCTGTAACTAATTGAGCAGTGTGACGTTTCGCAAGTAATAATGTCATGGGACACCGCTGTTGGCGTAAATCGAGAATATTCGGTTCCATTCTTCGGCTCAATCCTTAATATATGGGATACTCAGTAAGTTCCAGAGACTCATAACTCAAGAATTACTGGGAACAGACATTGTATCGGCTTTTTGGCTATGTGCCACCTTTATCACTCGAGGTAAAAGTTTCAAGATTAGCCATTACCTATAGATTTAAAACTGTTTTACACTAGCTGTAGTGCCTACCTGGAAACCAATTCTAATTGGCAATGTCCTAATGATAAATGATTGTGGAGTATCCATTAAAAGCATGATGTTAAAACGTACTCGTTCATTAGTTTGCCTATGTATTTCAACAGCTCTTTGCACACCTTCTATAGCGTCTGCAAACAATAATATTGAGCTCCCTGACATTGGTACTGTCGCTGGTTCAACCCTCACCATAGATCAAGAGTTAATCTATGGTGACGCATATATGCGAATGCTCAGAAACAGTAAACCGATCATTAATGACCCGGTACTGAATGAATATATTGACACGCTAGGCCATAAACTCGTTGCGAATGCGGATGATGTAAAGACACCATTTACCTTTTTTATGATCCGAGATCGTAATATCAACGCATTTGCATTTTTCGGTGGTTACGTCGCAATTCATTCGGGGTTGTTCCTACATGCACAAACAGAAAGTGAACTCGCTTCTGTCATGGCGCACGAAATAGCGCACGTAACGCAGCGTCACCTAGCTCGGAGTATGGAAGACCAAGCTCGCCGTTCACCGGCAACAATGGCAGCACTTGCTGGTTCTTTGTTACTGGCTATAGCGGCTCCTGAGGCAGGTATTGCTGCACTAACAGCAACTACCGCTGGTAATATTCAAAGTCAGATCAACTATACCCGTAGTAACGAAAAAGAAGCGGACCGCTTTGGTATCGCAACATTGGCAAAATCTGGGTTTGACGTTCGCGCTATGCCTCGCTTCTTTGGTCGCTTAGCGGATGAGTATCGTTATGCCAGTACTCCACCGCCAATGCTGTTAACGCACCCGCTACCAGAAGACCGTATCACAGATAGTCGCGAGCGAGCACAACACTACCCTACAGTAAACTTAAAACCCGATTTAGATTATCATTTAGCGCGGGCAAGAATCGTCGCCCGCTATGCTGGCATCGATAGTGAAGCTGCATTAGATTGGTTCACTCGAACCCAAAATAAAACCACGAATCCTGCATTAAATGTCGCTTTCGACTACGGTAAAGCGTTAGTTTACGTCGATTCAAAACAGTACGACAAAGCAAAACTTATTTTAGAAAAACTACTCAAAGATGAACCGAATAATCGCTTCTATCTCGATACCATGAGCGATTTGTATATTGCGACGAATCAAGTCGAACAAGCACAAACCATGTTAGAAAACGCGTTAAAACAAACGCCTAACAATGCTGTGTTAACCATCAATTATGCCAATGCATTGTTGAAAAAAGACCTGTTTAACGATGCTATCCGTGTGCTTCAACGCTACACCCACGATAACCCAAATGATACCAATGGCTGGCACCTACTATCAGAAGCCAATAACCGCAATGGTAATGAACAAGAAGACTTAGCGGCTCGTGCTGAAATTCTCGCGTTAAGAGCAAACTGGAACGAAGCCATTCAGTTATACACTCAAGCCAGCCAGTTAGCGAAACTAGGTAGTTTAGAACAAGCTCGATATGACGCTCGAATTGACCAATTGATGGTTCAAAGGGAACGTTTCTTATCATTACAATAAACACCTTCAGTGATGCTGAACCACTGAAGTACAAGTCTCAAGACCGAACATAAAAGAAAGTAAGGAAAATCATATGTCTGTCGTGATTTATCACAACCCAAGATGCTCAAAAAGCAGAGAAACACTCGCACTATTGGAAGAACACAAAGTGGCGCCGGAAGTGGTGAAATACCTAGAGGAACCTCTAAGTATCGAGCTACTTAAAACATTATTCGCTCAACTAGGTTTACCTCACGTTCGCGATATGATGCGCACCAAAGAAAGTCTCTACAAAGACCTGAACCTAGCAGTGGATAGTGTTAGTGATGAACAGCTATTTTCAGCAATGGTTGAAAACCCGAAACTTATTGAGCGTCCAATCGTCGTAGCGAATGGTAAAGCTCGCCTTGGCCGACCACCAGAGCAAGTTTTAGAGATTTTATGATAACCAATCTGGTTGTTTTGTATTATAGCCGCCACGGTAGCACTCAAGCGCTTGCTCGCCAAATAGCCAGAGGCATCAATAGCGTTGCTCATTGTGAAGCGATTTTGCGTACTGTACCTGAACTTGGTCACTCTGAGCATCAAGCGACAGATCCGTTGATCTCATTAGAGGAGCTGAAACATTGTGACGGACTTGCCTTTGGCAGCCCGGCGTGGTTTGGCAATATGGCAGCTCCGTTAAAGCATTTTTGGGATCAAACCACGCCGCTTTGGTTAAATGGTGATTTGATCGATAAGCCTGCTTGTGTTTTTACCGCCTCTTCAACCCTGCATGGCGGGCAAGAAAGTACGCTGCAAAGTATGATGTTGCCTCTGCTTCATCATGGCATGTTGGTCATGGGTATTCCTTATTCTGAGCCGACGCTTCATACTTCTAAAGCTGGCGGTACACCTTATGGGGCAAGCCACGTATCTCAAATGAATAGAACGTTAACTGATGATGAGAGTGAGTTGGCTCGCCAGTTAGGAAAACGACTCGCCACCGTAGCAAGTCAATTGAAGGACGTAAAATGAGTGTTGAAATGACACCCCAAACCAAGCAGTTTCGCTGGCTAGCTCTAGCTGGTAATATTGCGTTAATTGGATGGATAGCCCTGTGGCAACTAGAACTTTCGCCACATCCACACATAAACCCTTTCACGCTAACCATAGCCTGGCTAATTCCTTTACTGTTACCTTTACCAGGGATATTAGCGGGTAAACCTTATACTCACGCGTGGGCAAACTTCATCTTAATGCTCTATTTTCTTCACGCATTTACCATTATCTATATTGATGATGGTGAACGATGGCTAGCGAGTATTGAGTTAGTGCTTACCTTCGCAGCATTCTTTGGCAATATTTTATATGCAAGGCATCGTGGCAAAGAGCTAGGTTTGAAACTGACTAAGCTTTCTGTGGTCGAAAAACAAGAAAAGAAACGTTTCGAAAAGTAGTTGTTATAAGATCTAAAAAGCCCCTTTCGGGGCTTTTGTTGAGATTAGTCTAACCATCTAAAGTAGAGCGTCGTTGTTTCAGGAGTAGCAGCTTCAACCAGAGAAGGCTCAGTCAACGAAGCTGAAGGATCGGTCTGTGTCACTTGCTCCGCATCAGCGGCTTCAACTTTAACAGCATTATCTTCAACCACTACACCTTCTTCAGTTTGAGCACTCACTATTGGGTCTGTAATCAAACTAGGCTCTTCAAGTACAGGTTGAGGCTGTTGAGGTGGCTCAGCTTTTTGCACTTGAGCAATACGCAGTACTTCTTGCTCAAACTCTGTTTCACTCGCCAACAAATGAACATCAAACGTGACTTCCGTACCTTGAATCTTCAAAATATCTAGCGATGCGACCGAATTAAGACCTTTTAAACGTTTTTCTAATCTAAAGAAATCGTCTGCATCTTCAATAGAACTAAATGTTGCCTGTACCGCCTGTGAAGATTCAGAACCGACCACTACGGCGTTCTTCTGTGCATAGTAGTCGCTTATTTGGTCAATCATCTCTGCAGCCGATGCAGCGCCTGACGCTCGACCTGTCATTGGGGATTTTTGAGAATTTAACATGTCATAAGCATTTTGATCATACAGAGTCCAACGTAAATCATTACCTTGTGCACGAACAACCAAAATAGCTTCGGTGGGGTAGCGATCACTCGCCAAACTGATCGGCTTAACAAACCCTCCCCATAAATCTGAAATTTCCACTCCGGTGATATCATCGAAATCACCGACAGGGACAGTAATCGGAAGACCACGAGCAGCAGCGGTGACTTTAAGCTGTTGTAACAAACTCGAATCAGAATGCTCCCAACTAATAGAACGATCGTAGGAAGATTCTTCCACCAGCCAAACCAGAATATTGGCGCGATTTTCTGACCAGAATGGCAGTTGAGCCTGAGTGATCAAGGAGCGGATTTGAGGAGCTCCAAACTCAATGGTCATGACTGATGTGTCACCGACCTGGCTATAGCTGAATTGGTTCAAGTAACTATTGTACTGACCAAGCGCCTTTTGAATCACGTCATTGTTTGGCGAGTTTTTATCCCCTGTCGCACGAATAATGACCTGTTGCATTCCAAGCTGCCTTGCTTCGGCATCTGCATTTTCTTGTGTTTGGTCAATCGCGACTTGAGTCTTATAAAGATTCACTTTAGTCAGTGCAGACGCTGGAAGAGACATCACTCCCATCAACAAAAAAGCTAAGTAGCGCATAGTGTTCTCAAATTTCTAAGTTTCTGAAAACAGATGATAAGCAACTATCCATGATGGGGCAAGACAAGTAGTCTAAACAGTGCTCAAAATCCGGGAGTCCAACATCTTATTGAGCTAAGTGTAAATGACAAAATTAACAAAAATTGATCTAGTTCCCATGGCAAACGTTTGCAAAAGTGATAGAATCCCGCGAATTTTGTTTAGCTGCAGGGAAAAAACATGAAAAATGCCATTTTAGGCACTCAAATGCTGTTTGTTGCATTTGGAGCGCTAGTGCTTGTTCCGCTCCTCACGGGACTCGATCCTAACGTCGCTTTATTTGGTGCTGGTGTCGGCACTCTAATCTTCCAACTTATTACCCGTCGCTCTGTTCCAATCTTCCTCGCTTCCTCTTTTGCTTTTATTGCTCCTATTATGTTTGGTGTTCAAACATGGGGTATTCCTGCAACGATGGGTGGTTTGGTTGCGGCTGGCGCAGTATACGTTCTGCTTGGCGGCTTAATTAAAGTTCGCGGTGTTGAATTCATTCACAAGATCCTGCCACCTGTTGTGGTTGGCCCTGTCATTATGGTTATCGGTCTAGGTTTAGCACCAGCAGCGGTAAATATGGCCTTTGGTAAAAGTGGTGATGGTGCATTCCAATTAGTCGACGCGGATGCTTCTCTTTGGATTTCTTGTGTATCCCTCGTCGTCACTATTATCGCTAGCGTTTTCGCTAAAGGTTACTTCAAGTTAGTACCAATCGTTTGTGGTATTGTCGCGGGCTACTCACTTTCTCTTTTCTATGGTGTTGTTGACTTTACGCCTGTGCGCGAAGCGGCTTGGTTAGCGATGCCAAACTTCACTTTCCCCGAGTTCAATATCAATGCAATCTTGTTCATGATTCCTGTAGCAATTGCACCTGCGGTTGAGCACGTCGGTGACATGCTGGCAATCTCAAACGTAACCAATAAAGACTACATCAAGAAACCCGGTCTTCACCGCACTATTACCGGTGACGGAGCAGCAACCATGTTTGCTGCACTTGTGGGCGCGCCGCCAAATACCACTTACTCAGAAGTGACTGGCGCAGTTATGCTAACCAAAGCATTTAACCCTGTGATCATGACTTGGGCAGCAGTGACTGCAATCGTACTGGCATTAGTCGGTAAACTTGGCGCTCTGTTACAGACAATCCCTGTACCGGTAATGGGCGGCATCATGATTCTTCTGTTCGGTTCAATTGCGACTGTGGGTCTAAACACACTGATCAAAAACCAAGTTGATCTACATAAGTCTCGCAACCTAGTGATCGTTGCAGTAACACTGGTATTTGGTATCGGTGGTATGGCTTTCGGTGTGGGTGATTTCAGCCTTCAAGGCGTGAGCTTGTGCGGTATCGTTGCTATTATTCTGAACCTAGTACTTCCAAAAGATTTGGGTGAAAACCACGTGGTGGATAATGCTCAAATGGAAGAAGATACACAAAATTCTTAATCAATAATCAATCTTAGAATTGAGTAAAACGGCCTCTATTGAGGCCGTTTTTATTATTGAATACATTATCCTTCAAGGCATAAATCAACAAACTGGGCGCGAGTCAGCATGGCTAAATCCTTAGGACTCAGTTCTATCTCTAATCCTCTTTTCCCTGCACTCACACACATTGTTTCGAGTTCTGTTGCACTGTGGTGAATAAATGTTGGTAAAGATTTTTTTTGACCCAGCGGGCTGATACCGCCCACCACATAACCTGTCGTCTTCTGCGCGATATCAGGGTTAGCCATATCCGCTTTTTTGGCCTTAGCCGCTTTGGCCGCCAGCTTTAAGTTGAGTTTTTGATCGACGGGGATTATCGCAACGGCGAGGCTCTTGTCTTCACCATTCAGGCTAAACAATAACGTTTTAAACACGGTTTTCGGATCTTGCCCTAGCGCTTCTGCCGCTTCTAAACCGTAGCTAGCACTACTGGGATCATGCTCATATTGATGAATACTATGCGGCACTTTCTTTTTCTTTGCTAACTCAATCGCTGGTGTCATTTCCTTTCCTTACGACGCTTATACCACTATGTGCATTAGCTTATCTCTATTACTTAACTCACATCAATAAAAAAGCGGTGCTTATGCACCGCTTTCATTATGACTTGATGTTCAACTCATCGATTATTTGTAAACAATCTCGCCTGATGGCGCATATTGGTTTACATCAATTGGGCTGTTAGCTTCTAGGTAATCTTTCAACACCTCAGCGTCAACAAATCCTGTGTTTACGAAACCTTTAAGGCCTGTGATCTTCGGATAACCGTCACCACCTGCTGCATTGTAGCTTGGAATCGTAAAGCGATAAGTATCGTCTAGACGAAGCTGTTTACCACCAATAAATACATTTGATACTTTTCCATCTTCGACATGCATAGAGATGCCAGCAAACTGAGCGTAAGCACCTGAATCTACTGGTTTAGTTGCAACCACATTCAAGTAATCAAGCACTTCTTGACCTGTCATATCGATGTAAGTCAGGATGTTTGCGAAAGGTTGAACTTTCAGTACATCTTTGTACGTTACATCGCCCGCTGCGATAGAGTCACGCACACCACCAGAGTTCATCACAGCAAAATCAGCTTTTGCACGTTGCATATGCGCTGTCGCTATTAGACGGCCTAGGTTAGTTTGTTGGAAGCGAACAACGTTACGATCACCTTCTAACTTACCGTTAGTTTCAGCCACTTTTACACCCAGTTGCTCTTGACCTTTTTCTTGGTAAGGGCGTAAGAACTCTAGTAGTTCTTGGTCTTCAGCGATCTCAGTCGTTGCAATCACACGCTTACTTTCACCATTAACCTTAATTTTCTTCTTCAGGTTTACAGGGATCAAGTCATAGCTCACCATGTTTAATTCGCCATTACGGAACTCGTAATCTGCGCGACCGACATACTTACCCCATTCAAAGGCTTGTACTATGTAAGTACCATTTTGCATATCAGGTTTACACTCATCACCCGGCGCAAAGTTTTTCGTCACCAGGTTAGGACCTTCCATACAAACCGGCTCTTGAGAGTGACCACCGACGATCATATCTAGATCGCCTTCATCAAGATAACGCGCAAGCGCAACGTCACCAGGCGCATTAATACCAAACTCACCATTTTGGTAATGCCCCATATGAGTAGCAGCAATTATCAAATCAGGATGTTCGGTTTCTTTCAGTTCAGCGATAAGCTTTTTCGCTTCTTCTTTAGGATCGCGGAATTCGATACCACCGATAAATTCAGGGTTACCAATTTTCGCTGTATCTTCCGTCGTTAGACCGATAACGGCAATTTTAATGCCCTGCTTATCAAACATTTGGTACGGTTGGAACAGACGTTTACCTGTTGCTTTGTCGTAAATGTTTGCTGAAAGCATTGGGAACTCAGCCCACTCTCTTTGTTTGAATAGCACCTCTAATGGGTTATCAAACTCGTGGTTACCCAGTGCCATCGCATCGTAACCAATCTTAGTCATACCTTTGAAATCTGGTTCAGCATCTTGAAGATCAGATTCTGGAACACCCGTGTTGATGTCACCGCCCGATAAAAGAAGTGTACTACCGCCTTCTGCTGCAACTTCAGCACGAATGCTATCGATCAGTGTCTTACGCGCAGCCATACCGTACTCACCGTATCGGTTCTGCCAGAATCGACCGTGATGGTCATTGGTGTGAAGAATGGTCAACTTATACGTTTTATCTGCTTCCCAATCATGAGAAGGCTGAGATGCACACCCAGCAAGTGCTGCTAAAATGGCCGCACTGATCGTTGTTTTAAGAATAAAGCCTTTTTTCATTGTCATACCTTTGAGCTGATGAAAACCACTACTAATAATTTTATATCTAATCTAAGACTAAAGACTGGCTTTAGTATTCTAGAAAAGACCTTTAAAAACCGAACTAACCCACAATAATCTCAATCAAATGGCAGAGATATTTCACCGTTATTATCACTAGATCACACTAGCAACATCAAAAACGTCATCGTTTTACTCTGCCAATGAGTAAAATTAGTTGATTGCTGTGTTTTTTTTTACTTTTTATTGAATTAGTCACAAGAATTTGTGAATGAAATCGTTTACTCAACGTTTTGTAAACAAATTCAGGGCAATAAAAAACCACTCGCAAGTGGTTTTTATTAAAATCATAAAGTTAGCGAATATCGATATTTTTGAAACTCTTCACTAAATCATCTAACGCTTTCATTTGAGCGAGGAAAGGTTCTAATTTATCCAGTGGCAATGCCGATGGACCATCGCATTTTGCTTGTTCTGGATTTGGGTGCGCTTCAATAAACAGACCAGCGATACCTGTAGCTAAACCTGCTTTAGCAAGCTCAACTGTTTGCTCACGGCGGCCACCAGAAGCGGCACCTGAAGGATCACGCATCTGCAGAGAGTGAGTCACATCGAAAATAATTGGACTACCGTTCGATGCCTTTTTCATCACACCAAAACCAAGCATATCAACAACAAGGTTATCGTAACCGTGGCATGAACCACGTTCACATAAGATGATTTTCTCATTGCCACATTCAGCAAATTTCTCAACGATGTTTCCAACTTGTCCAGGGCTCATGAACTGAGGCTTTTTCACATTAATCACAGCACCCGTTTTCGCCATCGCTTCAACCAGATCGGTTTGACGAGCAAGAAAAGCCGGAAGCTGAATAACATCGACCACATCCGCCACAGGCTGAGCCTGAGCTTCTGTGTGTACGTCAGTAATGATTTTCACACCAAACGTATCTTTTAACTCTTGGAAGATTCTCATTCCTTCTTCAAGACCAGGACCACGGTAAGAGTGAACTGAACTACGGTTTGCTTTATCAAAAGACGCCTTAAATACGTATGGGATGCCCAGTTTCTCGGTCACTTTTACGTAGTGCTCACAGATTTGCATCGCCATATCGCGAGACTCGAGTACATTCATACCCGCAAACAAAGTGAACGGCTTGTCGTTTGCGACTGGGATATCGCCAACGTGAACGATTTTTTGTTCCATGTTTTATCTCTTTTAGATTAATGCAACGTCACAGCGCTGTTGCTGAGGGCATGCATTTGAGTTTTTAATAATTCTGCTGCTGGGTCATCGGGGCAATTATCGATAAAGAACTGATAATCAGACATCGCTACCTGATGACAATCGAGTTGCTGATAAATATAGCCTCTATCACGAATTTCGTACGGATCATCGGGAACAAATGTCAGAGCTAAATCTGTACATCGCAAAGCTAGAGTGTAGCTCTCTTCTCTCAACAGAGCACTTTTCAACAACGCAAGCCATCGGCCAATAATGGTTGGATGGTCAGTTGCTTTCAAGTGTTCGGATTTCAACTTTGCTAAAGGACCTTTTAAACCGATTAACCAAGCCTGCAAGGTATGATTAGTGACATACTCTCCGGTAAAAGGATTTAAGTAGCGAGTAACTTCGTCCGGCCAGTTTACCTGTAGCAAAAATTGCGTTGGAAACGTAACACCCTGCAACGGAAAACCCAACTTTCTGCCAAAATAAAGGAGTAACGCTCCTAAGCTAACCGGAACACCTTTACGGCGTTGTAAAACTTTATCAATAAAAGCGTTGTGTGATTCAAAGTAGGCTTCGGTATCCCCGATAAAGCCCCACTCTGAATAAAATAAGTTTAGGAAAGCGTCGAAGCGCTCTTTCTCGTCTAATACGGCAGAAAGTGTCGATTCCGCTTCTACAAGCAAACGGGATAGCTCTTGCTCGGCCCATTCTACTTGAGTTTCTGGATTGATAGCTTTGTTGAGGACCAATGCTCCTTCAACCAGCTCCATCGCATCGAAATCTTCATCAAATAAATCAAGCATTGAACAACTCTTCCATAAGGTCCGTCGACCTAGTCATTGTTATTAACCGAAGAATACTGGCATTTTAGTAACAGCCACTTTACCCGCCATACCTAACCACCCAAGCGCACCGAAAAAGGCGAATGTACGTAGTAGGTTGTTTCGAGCCAACTTGAGGGTAAAGAAGCCCAGTGCAATATAAGCAATTACACAGGTTAATTTTTCAGTCATCCATGGTGCTGCTGACGTAAATGGAATAAACCCCGTTACGACAATAAGCCCAATTCCTGACAGAAGTAAAAACGTATCAACCACATGCGGAGTAATTTTCAAAAACTTATGTTGCAAGTGCTTTGAATTCATCATTAGCAACACATAACGAACCGATAGCAAAAATGCGCTGATTGCAATGGTCAGCATGTGAAAGTGTTTTAACCCTTCGTACATAGAATCCTCTTTTTGTACTGGCCTAACGTTACACGATCATTGCCAGCGTAATCTTGTAATGTTTCAACCGATTGATAACCAAAGTGATGTAACAACTCTCTCACACCTAAACCTTGATCACAGCCATGTTCAAACATGACCCATCCGTCATCAAGTAAGAAATCTCTTGCCTGGTCACTAATTCGCTTAATATCCGCCAAACCGTCTTCATCAGCAACCAAAGCACTTTTCGGTTCAAAACGAACGTCACCGACCAGCAAATGCGGATCATTTTCTTCAATATACGGTGGGTTAGAAACCACTAAAGCAAACTTTGTACCCGATTGAAGCGGAGTGAACCAACTACCCTGCAAAAACGAGGCATTGTTGATATTTAAACGCTGAGCATTTTCTGTCGCTAACTGTTGCGCTTCTTCACGCAAATCAATACCAATCAATTTACGAGCAGGTAGTTCAGAGGCCAAAGCTAACGCAATCGCTCCCGTCCCTGTACCCAAATCCAAAATATCACCATCAATTTGCAAGGCTTTATCTAACGCGACTTCAACCAGCCTTTCAGTATCTGGACGTGGAATGAGGGTGGAAGGAGAAACTTTCAACGGTAGTGACCAGAATTCACGCTCACCAATAATATAAGCGACAGGTTCACCAGAAAGTCGACGAGCAAGCAAGGTATTCAATTCACTTGCTTGCTCTATCGTTAATTCTTTTTCAGGCCATGTTAAGAGGTATGAACGTGGTTTATCAATAACATGACAAAGTAACACGCTGGCATCGAGAGACGGCGAATCACTGCCGCTCTCAATTAATTGCTCTGTTGCCGCTTTTAAAGTGGCCTCAATCGATAATGGCATGAAATTAGTTTTGCTCAGAAAGCGCGGCTAATTGGTCCGCCTGATGCTCTTGCAGTACTGGATCGACCAACGCTTGCAAATCGCCTTCCATCACTTCGTTCAGGCGATACACCGTTAGGTTAATGCGGTGATCAGAAACACGGCCTTGTGGATAGTTGTAAGTACGAATACGGTCACTACGGTCACCAGAACCTAATAGGTTACGTCGTGTATCCGATACTTCAGCAGCGCGCTTCGCTTCTTCTGCTTGCGCAATACGAGCAGCAAGAACCGCCATCGCTTTCGCTTTGTTCTTATGCTGAGAACGTTCGTCCTGACATTCTACGACGGTACCCGTTGGCAAGTGAGTAATACGGATTGCAGAATCGGTGGTGTTAACGTGCTGACCACCGGCGCCAGATGAACGGAAGGTATCGATTTTCAGATCAACAGCTCGGATTTCTGGAATTTCCGCTTCTGGGATTTCTGGCATTACCGCAACAGTACAAGCAGATGTATGTACTCGGCCTTGTGATTCCGTTGCAGGAACACGCTGCACGCGGTGACCGCCTGATTCAAATTTCAGTACACCGTAAGCACCATCGCCGTTCACTTTAGCGATCATCTCTTTGTAACCGCCGTGTTCTGATTCATTGGAAGACATGACTTCGATACGCCAGCCTTTTTTCTCAGCGTAACGGCTGTACATACGGAACAAGTCACCCGCAAAGATACCTGCTTCGTCACCACCCGCGCCCGCACGGATTTCTAAGAAACAGTTACGATCATCATTGGGATCTTTTGGTAATAAAAGAATTTGCAGTTCATCATTCAGACGTTCAATCGCTGCTTTTGCATCTTTGATCTCTTCCTGAGCCATTTCACGCATCTCAGCATCGTCTTCTTTCGCCATTTCTTCCGCTGCTGCTAAATCTTCTTGCGCTTGTTGGTAGGCTTGGAAACATTTTGTGATTTCTTCAAGCTGAGAGTACTCTTTTGAAAGAGCACGGAACTTATCTTGATCACCAATAACTGTTGGATCACCCAACAGGTGTTGAACCTCTTCATAACGTTCAACAAGAGATTCAAGCTTAACTAAAATCGACGAGTTCATAATTTCTTCTTTAAAAATTCAAAGTTATACTCAAGTAACTTCAAGATACTGGTTCAGAACTGCATCTTGAGGTCACTTGAATATACAAATTACTTAGAGTCTTCAAGACCTAAGCTTTGTCTGATAATGGCAAGTTTTGCCGGTTCACCTAACTCCGCAGCGCTTTGCATCGCTCGTGTTGGGGTATGAATAAGTTTATTCGTG
This sequence comes from Vibrio sp., assembly GCA_048259585.1. Classification (GTDB taxonomy): domain Bacteria; phylum Pseudomonadota; class Gammaproteobacteria; order Enterobacterales; family Vibrionaceae; genus Vibrio. The sequence goes on from JBLXHN010000004.1 coordinate 147,588, forward strand.
AGCTTGTTACTTAGCTCAACTAGCAGTTTTTCTGGATCTCCACCAGCCGCGAGAGCTTGTAGACTTTTATTCAATAGTTCTTCGCGTATTTCATTGGCAGACTTACGATAGTCACGAATACTGTCAACCGCTTGTAGCGAGCGCATCCAGCTCATGAATGCGGCACTCTCTTCACTCACGATCGCTTCAGCTTGTATCGCTTCGACTTTTCGCTGCTCAATATTGCTATCTACAATAGATTGTAAATCATCAACGGTATAGAGATAAGCATCGTTTAAATCCCCTACCTGAGACTCAATATCACGCGGTACCGCAATATCAATAAGCAGTATAGGTTGATGTCGTCGAATTTTTAAGGCACTTTCAATCATGCCCTTACCAATAATAGGCAAAGGGCTGGCCGTTGAACTGATCACAATATCCGCATGGTGCAGATAATCCGGAATTTCATTTAATGCGATGACTTCCGCATCAAATTCTTCCGCTAGCCCTAAAGCACGCTCTCGGGTGCGGTTAGCTACAATCATTCGCTTACAATTGTGCCCTGCAAGGTGTTTAGCAACAAGTTCTATTGTCTCACCAGCGCCAACCAAAAGCACTGTCGCATCTGCTAGCGATTCAAAAATATGTTTTGCTAGCGTACAAGCTGCATACGCCACGGATACAGCACTACCGCCGATCTCCGTTTCTGTCCTTACTCGCTTGGCAACAGAAAAGGCTTTTTGGAACCATTTATCTAATGATGAATCTACCGCGTCACTCTCACGAGAATCGGCGTAAGCTTGCTTAACCTGACCAAGAATTTGTGGTTCACCAAGTACTAAAGAGTCCAATCCACAAGAAACTCGCATTAAATGACGAATAGCTGCCTGATCTTCATGAATGTATAAACTTGGCTTCAAATCTTCAGGATTGACCTGGTGAAAATGAATTAACCACTCAATCAGCTTGTTCTTACTCGACGGTTTAACATCACAATAAATTTCAGTACGGTTACACGTTGAAAGGATAACACTTCCATTAACGTGTGAGCTTGAAGATAGCTGACTTAGAGCATCAGACAATTTGTCTGGCCCAAAAGCCACTTTTTCGCGCAACTCAACCGAAGCTGTATTGTGATTAATACCAATAGCAAGCAAAGACATCTATTGAGGATTCTCTGGTAAGAAATGAATTAGGGGCAGAATTTTACTTTATGCCCCTTATGATTGAAAGAGTAACGCGTATTTGTTTTCCCGAGTTCGTGATATCAATGATATAGTGACTGTCATCCCATGGGTCTGATGAACAAAAAACGAGCATTTACAATGATAAATACCCGTCGATTTTTTATCTTCACACTACTTTTAATATTAGTTGGTTGTAGTTCAGTTCCTGAACCTATTGTTGACGTTCAATGGCAAGCCCACCAACAAAAGCTACAGCAAATAGAAAGCTACCAAATCGTTGGTAAGATAGGTTACATCTCGCCTGAGCAGCGTGAATCTTTAAACTTTCAGTGGCAGAAGCATTCCGATAAAAGCCAGTTACGCTTAACCAACTTCTTAGGTCAAACGGTATTGAGTTTAAACATGACAGCGACTGGCGCGTCAGTTGAAACCTACGATGATCAATACTTTCAAGCATCTAATGGTCAACAACTTATCTACCAACTGACTGGGTTAGACATTCCGGTCGACGATTTACAGGATTGGGTTCTCGGTCTTCCAACTCAAGCTGATAGCTTTGAGCTCAACGAAACCAATACCTTAGCCTCTTTAGATAGATCGTCCGGTCAACAAAACTGGCATGTAAATTACACTCGTTATAAAGAGTTTGATAACAACAACGACAGTATCCCGTTACCTGACCGCATCGAACTCTCGCAACAAAAGACAACCATTAAGCTTGTTATCTCAAAATGGATATTTCCCCAATGATTGACGGCAGAACCATTTGGCCATCGCCTGCAAAACTCAACCTGTTTTTATACATTACAGGTCAACGTACTGATGGTTACCATGAGCTCCAAACTCTGTTCCAGTTCCTTGACTATGGCGATGAACTCGCTATCACCGCCAACGGTAGTGGTGACATCGTAATAACTCCGCAAATAGACGGCGTGAAAAACGAAGACAACCTTATCTATAAAGCCGCTATCGCATTACAACACAAAACCGGTTGCAAACTGGGCGCTAATGTCGAACTCACCAAAATTCTTCCTATGGGAGGCGGTATTGGTGGTGGTTCATCAAATGCAGCAACAGTATTAGTGGCATTAAACTATTTATGGCAAACCGAATTGTCTGACGATGAGTTAGCTGAAATCGGCCTAAAACTCGGCGCAGACGTACCGGTGTTTATTCGTGGATTTGCCGCTTTCGCAGAGGGTGTAGGGGAACAACTAACCCCGGTAGAAGCAGAAGAAAAGTGGTTTTTGGTTGTGCGCCCCAATGTCAGCATCGCAACTAAAGATATCTTCAGCCACCCAGACCTGACCAGAAATACGCCAAAACGAGATTTATCAACGCTCATTCACACCGGTTACGAAAACGATTGCGAAAAAATTGTCCGTTTGCTCTATCCAGAGGTTGATAACCAACTTTCTTGGCTGCTACAATATGCGCCGTCAAGATTGACCGGTACAGGATCTTGCGTTTTTGCTGAATTTTTAAGCGAAAACGAAGCAAGAAATATTCTGACCCAACTGCCTGACACTGTCTCAGCGTTTGTTGCCCAAGGGCGCAATATTTCACCGCTAATAGAGACACTGGCTAAGCACCAAAGCCAACACCAATCTAATTAAACACTGGACGCAACCCTGAGGTTTCCACCGTGCCTGATATGAAGCTATTTGCTGGTAATGCCACACCCGAACTAGCACAACGTATTGCTGAACGCCTATACATCTCCCTAGGTGATGCTACTGTTTCTCGTTTTTCTGACGGTGAAGTAGCTGTACAAATCAATGAAAATGTTCGTGGTAGCGACGTATTTCTCATCCAATCAACTTGTAAGCCAACCAACGACAACCTAATGGAACTCGTTGTAATGATTGATGCTATGCGTCGTGCTTCAGCAGGCCGTATTACTGCTGTTATCCCTTACTTTGGTTATGCTCGTCAGGATCGCCGCGTGCGTTCTGCTCGTGTGCCAATCACTGCAAAAGTAGTTGCAGACTTTCTTTCTAACGTTGGTGTTGACCGCGTACTAACAATCGACTTACACGCAGAGCAAATTCAAGGCTTCTTCGATGTACCAGTAGATAACATCTTCGGTACTCCAGTGCTTCTTGAAGATATGAAAGCTCGCGGTTTAGAAGATCCAGTCGTGGTATCTCCAGACCTAGGTGGTGTTGTTCGTGCTCGTGCAACAGCAAAAGCACTGGGTGATGTAGACATCGCTATCGTTGATAAACGTCGTCCTCGTGCAAACGTTTCGGAAGTCATGAACCTTATCGGTGATGTAGAAGGTCGCGATTGTGTGATTGTTGACGATATGATCGATACTGGCGGCACATTATGTAAAGCTGCTGAAGCTTTGAAAAACCGTGGGGCTAAACGCGTATTTGCTTACGCTACACACGCTGTTTTCTCAGGCAATGCTGCGAAGAACATCAAAAGCTCAGTTCTTGACCAAGTAATTATCACTGACTCAATTACGCTTTCTAAAGAGATGGCAGCAACAGGTAAAGTGACTCAGTTGACACTTTCTACCATGCTTGCTGAAGCGATTCGTCGTATTAGCAATGAAGAGTCCATCTCGGCGATGTTCAACTAATTAGCATCATAGAAACTTTAAAAAAGCGCTTCGTCTTTGATGAGGCGCTTTTTTTATCCCCTTATAAACTACAGAGTTGCTTCAATCTCGCGCCAAAGGGATTTTCTGTGCTATCATACTGCGCTTTTTCGTTTCCTAAGGGATCTAGCTTTGAGTCAACCAATTAAATTACTTGTCGGTCTGGCGAATCCTGGCCCAGAATATACGAGAACTCGACACAATGCCGGAGCATGGGTCGTCGAAGAATTGGCTCGTATCCATAATACGACACTGAAGAATGAACCTAAGTTCTTCGGTTTAACGGGACGAATAATGGTCAATGGCGAAGATTTACGCTTATTGATCCCGACAACGTTCATGAATTTATCTGGTAAAGCTGTGGCTGCATTAGCAAAGTTCTACCAAATAAAACCAGAAGAGATCATGGTTGCCCACGATGAACTCGATCTTCCACCAGGTGTCGCGAAATTTAAGAAAGGCGGCGGACATGGTGGCCATAATGGTTTGAAAGATACCATTAGCAAACTAGGCAACAACAAAGAATTTTATCGTCTTCGGATTGGCATAGGTCATCCGGGGCATAAAGATAAAGTCGCAGGCTATGTGTTAGGCAAAGCTCCTGCTAAAGAGCAGGAACAATTGGACGCCACCGTCGATGAATCGGTACGCAGTCTGGATATCTTACTTAAAGATGGCCTAACAAAAGCACAAAATCGCTTACACACGTTCAAAGCTGAATAAGGTTACAGTCATGGGTTTTAAATGTGGCATTGTTGGTTTACCAAACGTTGGTAAATCTACACTTTTCAATGCACTAACAAAAGCAGGTATCGAAGCGGCGAACTTCCCGTTTTGTACTATCGAACCAAACACTGGTGTAGTACCGGTTCCTGATCTTCGTCTGGACGCACTAGCGAAAATCGTTAATCCACAGCGCGTTCTTCCAACAACAATGGAATTCGTCGATATCGCTGGTCTTGTAGCTGGCGCATCTAAAGGTGAAGGCTTAGGTAACAAATTCCTAGCTAACATCCGAGAAACTGACGCGATCGGTCACGTTGTTCGTTGTTTTGAAAATGAAAACATCGTACACGTAGCAGGTAAAGTATCTCCAATTGAAGATATTGAAGTGATCAACTTAGAGCTCGCTATGGCGGATCTGGATTCTTGTGAGCGTGCTATTCAGCGCAATGCGAAGAAAGCAAAAGGCGGCGACAAAGACGCTAAGTTTGAGTTAACCGTTCTTGAAAAGCTACTGCCTGTTCTAACTGAAGGTGGTATGGCTCGTACTGTTGAGCTATCAAAAGAAGAAGCTGCTGCTATCGGTTACTTAAACTTCTTGACGCTTAAACCAACAATGTACATAGCAAACGTGAATGAAGATGGTTTTGAAGATAACCCATACCTTGACGCGGTTCGTGAGTTTGCAGAAAAAGAAAACAACGTTGTAGTTCCTGTTTGTGCAGCAATTGAATCTGAACTTTCAGAACTGGAAGATGAAGAACGTGCAGAGTTCCTAGCTGACATGGGCATCGAAGAACCAGGCCTGAACCGAGTTATCCGTGCAGGCTATGAGTTACTTGAACTTCATACTTACTTCACTGCTGGTGTAAAAGAAGTACGTGCTTGGACAATTCCTATCGGCGCTACGGCTCCAAAAGCAGCTGGTAAGATCCACACTGACTTTGAAAAAGGTTTCATCCGTGCTGAAGTTGTTGGATACGATGACTTTATTCAATTTAACGGTGAAAGCGGTGCTAAAGAAGCCGGTAAATGGCGTTTAGAAGGTAAAGAATACATCGTTAAAGATGGCGATGTGGTTCACTTCCGTTTCAACGTCTAATCAGAAAAAGCGTATTTTTATAAAAGCCAACCACACGGTTGGCTTTTTCTTTTTACGACAAAGACTAACGCCAGCGAAATATGAATAATTAGTGATAATGAAAGCTAATGATTTTGGTGATTTCCCACGAGTTTTTGACCATAAACACGCCTCTTTGTTTAAAAAAAAGTCGAACGGCTGATTTGACGGGATTTATTTAAAAAAACTATTGACGCTCTTCCAGCAGATCCGCATAATGCGCACCGTTCTCAGCGATAAGGCAACTTATCTCTGAAGCAAAAAATGTATGGCTACGTAGCTCAGCTGGTTAGAGCACATCACTCATAATGATGGGGTCACAGGTTCGAATCCCGTCGTAGCCACCATTTCCTAAGTACTTTTTATTAAGAGTCTTTAGGAAATAATGCGGAAGTGGCGAAATTGGTAGACGCACCAGATTTAGGTTCTGGCGCCGCAAGGTGTGAGAGTTCAAGTCTCTCCTTCCGCACCATTATTTAGATGAGAAATCATCGCTGCAGGTCTATCGCCAAGCGGTAAGGCAGCGGCTTTTGATGCCGCCATTCCCTGGTTCGAATCCAGGTAGACCTGCCATTATAACAACGAAAAATGGTTAGCTAGGCTTTTGATGCCTCTGTCTATTCTCCCTGCTTCGGCTCGAGGTAGACCTGCCATTATTCATTTAATAACATCATTGTTATTAAGCAAGTTTCAGTATTTGAAAATTTATTGGAACTCGTAGCGAGTTTGTATTATATTGTCTCGCTCAAAAATGATGGCTACGTAGCTCAGCTGGTTAGAGCACATCACTCATAATGATGGGGTCACAGGTTCGAATCCCGTCGTAGCCACCATTTCCTAAGTACTTTTTATTAAGAGTCTTTAGGAAATAATGCGGAAGTGGCGAAATTGGTAGACGCACCAGATTTAGGTTCTGGCGCCGCAAGGTGTGAGAGTTCAAGTCTCTCCTTCCGCACCATATTTCTCGATATCTAAAAACAAAATTTGCGGAAGTGGCGAAATTGGTAGACGCACCAGATTTAGGTTCTGGCGCCGCAAGGTGTGGGAGTTCAAGTCTCCCCTTCCGCACCATTATTACAAACCCAGCTTATGCTGGGTTTTGTTTTATCTGAACATTGGTATTCAACAACGCTTAAATACCAACCTACATAAGCTGTCACTCCACTCATTCTAACCCACCGCTTTATCATTGATGACTCAGCAAATGATAGATATAAAAAATCCAGCCGAAGCTGGATCTTTTCATAATGAGTGATGGACTCTATCCAAGCAGTGATAAAGCAGCATTAGGCGCTTGTTTTGCTTGAGCCAATACAGTACTGGATGCCTGACCAAGAATTTGTGACTTAGTCAGTGCAGTCGTTTCTTTCGCAAAATCGGTATCCTTGATTCGGCTCTTAGATGCATTCACATTCTCGTTAATGTTATCTAAATTACTGACTGCATGGTTAAAACGATTTTGGAAAGCACCCAATTCCGAACGGTGACTGTCCACAAATTTCAATGCAGCATCAACAATCGCGACAGACTGCTGAGCCCCACCAACACTTGTAACATCTATGTTGTTTACGGTTACAGCTTTACCTTCACCTAGGCCTAGCTCACCAGCCAGTGAACCGCCAAACTGCGCCTGACCTTCTACTTTGTCTGCTGCTGTGAATAGCTGTAGTCTACCTTCTTCATCGACAGAAGCTTTTACCATGTCGGTTTGACCATTGATATAGGTAGCCAACTCTTCAATATCATCACCAGCTTTAGCAGAAATATTGATAGTTTTTTCACCTTCATATTTATCATTTAGAGTAATGGTCAGGTCATTATTCTGTGATTTGACAGCCCAGTCTTTGTTTTGACCATTAGCTGCCTGATAGCTCATACCACCCATTTTTTCATTATCACTGCGCATATTATTTAGCGTCAGCATAACCGCTTCACCACTGTCGGCACCAATTTGGAATGACTTACTTTCAAACGTACCATTAAGTAACTTACCACCTGCAAAAGAAGTGGTTTCTGCAATACGGTTTAGCTCGTCATTCATTGAAGAAATTTCTTCCTGGATCGCTACTCGCTCTGACTTTGAGTTTGAACCGTTGGCTGATTGTAGTGATAAATCACGAATACGTTGTAAGATGTTTGTGGTTTCATTCATTGCACCTTCAGCAGTCTGTGCAATAGAAATACCATCATTGGCATTTCGGACTGCGACATCCAAACCACGACTTTGTACATTTAATCGGTTTGAGATCTGTAGGCCAGCGGCATCATCTTTAGCACTATTGATTTTAGAACCAGAAGACAACCGTTCCATTGACGTTTGTTGAGCACTGGTCGCGCTATTTAAGTAACGCTGAGCTGTCATTGCTGACACATTTGTATTTACGTTCACTGCCATAATGGCCTCTCCTATGATTTTTCGAAGTGGAACTCCCGGGTGGTTTCCGACGTCTCGAAAAACCAAGTTGTTCTCTCAAAGTACTTTTAATAGCGGCTGAACTGTAATTACCTTTAGAGAAATTAAGGATATAAAAATAAAATGCGAGGTGGCTATCACTTTAAAATCAATAAAATAAGCATTCAATTAATAGTGTGTAGCTAAAAGATGAGTTAAATGTAGGAGTATGGAGAGGAGAGGTGAACAAATTACAGGCAAAAGAAAAGCCCCTTTTCCTTTGAGAGAACCGGGGCTGTTGGTGGTAGCCATTGCCAATGTGGAGATCAAGAGAAATGAACACATCTTGGCCAACCAGGGGCGTATGATTATTATTCAGTAGCAAGCAGGGTGTAGATTGAGAGAGCTTGTTACTTTCAAATAAACATACTTTGCCAAGGTTCCTTCATTACACGCCTACGTCTAAGCTTATTAATGAAGGTTCCTGTTACTACTGCAATAGTGTAATTGCAGAGTTTGGCAACTGTTTCGCTTGGGCGAGAATCGAAGTACCCGCCTGTTGCAGAATTTGAGATTTTGTAAGTTGCGTTGTTTCCTTCGCGAAATCAGTATCTTTGATGCGACTCTTAGACGCTTCAACGTTTTCCTGAATATTCGCAAGGTTACTAATACTGTGGCTTAAGCGGTTTTGCTTAGCACCCAAGTCAGCACGTTGTGAATCTACGTATTTCAATGCCGCATCAATAATACCTACCGCATTCTGAGATCCACCCACAGATGTAACATCAATATCTTGAACCGTTACGTACTTACCGCTTTCGGTGTTCAGACCTAACTCACCCGCTAGGCCACCGCTAATATTGAAATCTTGTGCAAGATCAGGCTGAGCGATGAATACTTGTAGCTTGCCATCTTCGTCTACTGACGCTTTAAAGATGTCAGTTTGACCATTGATATAGGTAGCGACTTCTTCAATGTCATCACCTTCTTTAGCGAGAATATCAACTGATACTGGTTCACCATCTTTGCCCACAAACTCAAACTTAAGGTCACGAGCTTGCGCTGAAACGCCCCAATCTTTAGTCTTACCGTTTTCTGCTAGATACTCCATACCGCCCATGCGTGTATCATCAGCACGAATACTGGTTAGACCCATGATGATTGCCTCACCAGAACTTGAACCGATCTGGAATGATGCTTCACCGAATGAACCGTTAAGTAATTTACGACCACCAAATGATGTAGTTTCAGCGATACGATTTAGCTCGTCTTGTAGTGCTGAAACTTCTTCATTCAATGCTTTACGCTCTGACAAAGAGTTAGTGCCGTTAGCCGATTGAAGTGAAAGGTCACGCATACGTTGAAGAATGCTGGTTGACTCATTCATTGCACCTTCCGCAGTTTGTGCAATCGAAATACCATCGTTGGCGTTACGCATTGCGACATCTAAACCACGAGACTGAGCAGTCAATCGGTTAGAAATTTGCAGACCCGCTGCATCATCTTTCGCACTGTTAATGCGGTTACCAGATGATAAACGTTCCATAGATGTGTTCAGATCATTTGACGCTTTGTTGAGATAACGCTGCGCTGTCATTGCCGACACGTTAGTATTTACATTAATGGTCATAGTTTGCTCTCCTGTCGAGTCCGCAAGCTTTATGCGAAGCGGTCAGCTTTACTCTCAATGGAAGCACTGACCGTAAATAACTTGCTAAATCTGCAACATGTGCCGATTTAAAAAATTGTTTAATTAACACTACTATTGATAATTCAATATGTGTGCCAACTTTTAATTTCATCGTGGTTAATTTTTAAACCACTAAAATTCAATAAGTTACAGATAATCCCTCGTAAAAATGTTTGCTACGTCGAAAATTTTCTGTAGAGCGGCAACTTCACATTGCCGCATGATTGCCGCTTAATTATTGATAAAACTAATATCTAATAAGTTAGCGAGAACCATTCCTGCTCCATTCACATCAAACTTGCGCATACGGCATTGCACGTATGGCGTTAGGGTTAAATGTAATTGAACAGCGTTAAATCTTTTGTTTTACCAAATGCTTGTTGGGAAGCTTGCAGTGCTCGAGAATTCTCATTGAACTCAATCACCGCTTCTGCATAATCCAGATCTTCAAACTGGCTTTTAGACTTAGCCAAACTAATTTTGAAGTCTTCGTGTTGCTCTTCCTGAATATCCAAAGTACTTAAGCTGGCACCAATATTGGTGTGAGCTTTGTTCAAGTGAATAAATGCGGTATGTAACTCTTCAACAACTTGATGTAATTTTGCTGTTGATGAAGCATCAGCTACTGAGTTCGAAGACAACTCAATAGCATCTCTAAAACTGTCGAAAATACTGTATGTCTGGCGCGGCTCTATCGAGATTGAATCACCCTTAGTGATCTGTCCTTTAATCGCAATCGACAAACCTTCATATTCAATGCCAACACTAGGATCGAACTCATCAGCCTGAACAACACTGCCGTTACGTTCTAATTGATAACCAAACTTGCCGTTTTCCATATCAACAAACGTCAGGTTATAAGTCGCCGTATCATCAATATTGGTGTTGGTCGCGCGCTCTAAAAGTAATTCGGAGCCTTCTTGCAGCGCATAGTTAGGTTCGTAATCACCAAATGGATTCTCAATCTCCATAAAGATCTTGCTGCCAGGAGTATTAAATGGAATTTCCAAACTGTTGGAGATCTTCATCTTGCGCTGATAATCATCGCCCGAATACGTCACATTACCCGCGTTGTCACGAAAGAACGGCTGATTCTTAGGCTTAGTACCAGCAAAAATGTAGTTACCCATTTCGTCCTGAACGTTTGCGAGGTTTAGGAAGTTATTGGAGATCTCTTGGATCTGACGAGCCAATGCGCCACGGTCTTCCGGAGAAAGGGAACCGTTGATCATTTCCATCACGTTGCGTTTTGCTTTATCGGCAAAATCTTCCGCATTGGTGACAATCACTTCCTGATGTTCAAGGCGGTTTCTTACTAAGGTAATCGCATCCAGATACTGACGTAACTGCTCTTCCTGCTGTGACACATTTTGAATGTAATGGGTCGCTAACGGGTTATCTGCCGCTGATAATAACTTCTTACCCGACGCCAATTGCGCCTGATTATGATGAACTTTTGATTCCTGACGACGCATGTCGTTCTGGACAGATTGATAGTTATGGAAACTAGAAATTCGGTTTAACATTCATATTCCTCCCTATCTCAACTGTAAAATCGTGTTGAAAGTATCATTCGACGCTTGAATGATGCGTGAAGAAGCGATGTAAGCTTGTTGGAACTTCATCATGTTTGCCGCTTCTTCGTCTAAGTTAACCCCTGAAACAGATGCAATTCGCTCTTCCGCCGCCTGCTTTTCAAGGCGTGATACGTCAGTCAGGCGTGATGCCGTAGAAAGCTTCAATCCAAAATCTGTATTGAGGTTATGGTAGAGATCGATGATGGTGGACTGGTTGTCATTCATCTCTTTGTTGGTTTGTACGTTGATCATCTTACGCAAGTTGCCGTTATCGCCTTCTGAAGCGACAAGGTTTGCCGTAAACTTATCATCCGGCATAGCTCCACCAGTCAACTCAAATACGGTTCCACGGACATTAACTGGTCCTGACGGTGGGTATTCTTGTGGCTCCAGTAAAATATTGCCTTTAGTATCAGTGACGGCGAACTGGTCTCCCAAAGGGGAAACAATGACTTCAAACTCTCGCACTTCACCCGCCTCAAGAATTTTGAACTTTGCTGTGCCCTGTGCTTCGGTCGTGGAAGCTTCATAACTTTGAGCGGCAATTTTTGCCGGATCGGATGTCACTAACTTAATATCTTTTGCCCCGTTACGCGTTGGGCGTATGATCACACGCTCACCACGTTCCGGTTCGTTATTAATCTGGATACGCATACCATCGACAAAAATATTACCTTTGGTCTCTTCAACAATCACTTGCTCGCCACTTGGTCGAGTCACTACGTAATCACTGCCGTTGTATGACAGTGAATACTCGCCACCATCCAACTGACCTAAGTCATCAATATAAACCGCAAGGTCCGCTTGTGAATCCGCAGGAGTAACAACACGAGCTTTCGCCACCACTTCTGAGTTAACATCAGTGAAAATGTTTTTACCGACATTGCCACGTAAATCTAAACCCTGACCTTGCAGCTTATTCACTTCATAAGAGAAGGATGTGGCCAAACGGCCAATTTCATCCATAAGATACGGAATATGCTCGTCTCGATTTTCAATTAACGCGCCCAACTTACCGCCAATATCTTTAGAAGTAATCGGTTTAAGTGCCCCACCTTCTATCATACCAAGGCGACGTTGTTTCACATCTGGGTAGCCATCCATCATTTTAAGTTGGCTCGCTTCAGTACCCGAAACCAAGGTGTGACCGTTACCAATATGAATATTAAAACCTTCAGCGTTTTTACGCGGAGTAACGGTTACTTTAGTGTACTGAGAAAGCTCAGCCACCAACTTTTCGTGTTGGTCCATCAAATCATTATGTGGACCAGGTACTTTCATCATCAAACGTTGTAAATCACGTATCTCTAAACCGAGTTGATTGACACGTTCTACCCCGACTTCTAAACCTTTATTGGTGACGTCATATTGGCGGCGTATCGTTTCATGGAAGTCATTCAAGTTTTGAGAAATTAAGTTCGCTTTCTCTAGCACCACCTTCCGAGCACCCACATCATTCGGTGTGTCCGCTAAGGTTTTTACGCCATCGAACCATTCATTCAAATTTTCAGGAATTTTTTTAGAAGCCACAGAAGAAAGCAACTTAGACAACATTTCTAGATTTTCTTCGTTATCGCGTTTGAATGAGTGGTCAGAAGTGGCAATGTTCAACTCTTTAACGGCAAATTGATCCCATGAGCGGCGAACATTGTCCACGTGAACGCCCATGCCATACGTTTGTCCACCGTATTGGCGAGGCATATTGGTCCCTTGGATCACAGACTGACGGCTGTAACCCTCTGTATTAACATTAGAAATGTTATGACCTGTTGTATTGAGTTGTCTCTGAGCGGTTAATACGCTTTGCGTACCCACATTCAGAAGATCAGACGCCATACTGCCCCCAAAAACTATAAAAACATCAGTGTTAACTGACTATCTACAGGGTATAAAGCAACATATGTGCCAATTAGGAATTTCGATAGGTAAGATGCGGATTAATAACAAGAATAGAAGCGGGAAATGAAACAACCGGCATGAAGATACCGGTTGTTTTTAAAGAAAAAGTTAAAGCTCGCCCATCTGGTCAATCTGAGATTTAACTCGCAGTACTTTATCTGCGTATTGAGGGTCTGTCGCATACCCAGCTTGATGAATACCGCGAATGAACTGTTCGTTATTGCCTTGATGTTGCAAGGCCGTGGTATAGCGTGGGTTTCTTTCCAGGAAGCGAACATAGTCGTTAAAACTGTCCTGATAAGTGTTGTACGAACGAAATGCGGCTTTTTCCATCACTGGCGTATTCTGGTGATATTCCAATGTTTGCGTAGCCACTTTATCACCTTGCCAGCTGCGATCGGCTTTAATGTTAAACAGGTTATTACTGCTACCACGAGCATTCTTAACCACTTTCTGCCCCCAGCCTGTTTCCAAAGCCGCTTGTGCAATCAGCAAGGAAGCGTCGACACCGAGCGCTTTTGCCGCTTTATCGGCATAAGGTTTTAATGAAGAGACAAAGGTTTTCGGCGAATCAAAATTAGTTGGCTGAACCGGAGCTGCCGCAGCTACCGTTGTAGATTCTGGCGCAATAACTGGCTGATCAACATTATTTTCTCGATTATCACGAGCATGCTCCACACGACGCATCGCCTCTTGAAAGGCATCTTCACCACCTGGCTGTGGTTTTTCTGCTGTAGAAAGTTGAGCAACAATCATATCGGCCAAGCCTAATGAACCGGACGAACTTAGCTCACTGGTCATTTGCTCGTCCAACATTTGGCGATAAAAGTCTTCATTCTGGCTGTTAAACATTTCAGATTTAAAACCAGAATTAGCGTCACGCATCGATTTCAACATCATATTAGTAAAAATCGATTCAAATTGACGCGCAGCTGCAGTTAGTGCTGCTTTTTCCGAGCTTTCATCACCACCAACCGCTTGCTTACGTAGCTTATCTAGGCTGGCGATATCATGGATAAAACCAATATCTTGAGGATTATTAACCATCTTCAACTCCTTAGATAATGATCAGTTGACCTTCTAGAGCGCCAGCTTGCTTAAGCGCTTGTAGAATTGCCATTAAATCCGAAGGCGCAGCGCCCACCTCATTCACTGCACGAACCAGTTCATCAAGCGTGACACCGGGCTCTAGCTTAAACATTTTGCCTTGTTTCTCTTCAACATCAATTTGAGAGTCTGGAACAACGACCGTTTGACCACCAGAGAACGCATTGGGCTGGCTCACATTCAGGTTTTCTTTAATTGCGACTGTCATGCCACCGTGCGTTACCGCTGCCGGCTTCAATCGAACATGCTGACCGACAACAATAGTGCCAGTACGCGAGTTAACAATAATTTTTGCTGAGCCATCTGCGGGGTTAAATTCCAAGTTTTCAATCGCAGAGAGAAATGCTACGCGTTGGCTTACGTCACGAGGAGCTCTAACACGCACAGATGCCGCATCGATAGGTGAAGCCATCTGTGGACCTAAGAAATTGTTGACCGCATCCGCCATACGCTGTGCAGTGGTAAAATCCGATTCCAATAGGTTAAAGGTGATAAAATCACCACGACCAAAGGGGGTTGGTACTTCACGCTCAACAATCGCGCCGCCAGAAATCATCCCAACGGTCGGGTTGTTACCCACCACTTTTGAGCCATCAGCACCAGAAGCACTAAAACCACTCACAACTAAATTACCTTGTGCGACAGCATAAACCTGGCCATCCAAACCTTTTAGGAAAGTTTGCATCAGCGTACCGCCACGCAAACTCTTCGCTGAACCAATGGATGAAACGGTAATATCTACGGTCTGACCCTGTTTAGAAAATGCGGGTAGATCAGCCGTAACAATTACAGCGGCAACGTTCTTTGTTTTCGGCTTGGTGCCCGGCGGCAATTGAATGCCGAAATTTTGCAGCATGGCATTGAAGCTTTGATCGGAGAAAGGCGTTGATTCACCCGTGCCCGGTAAGCCAGTAACCAAGCCATAACCCACCAATTGGTTACTACGCACACCTGCTACTTGAGCAACATCTTTGATGCGAGCAGCATTAACGCTTGCCGTTACTAGCATCAACAATAACAAAGTGAGTTTTTTCATCGTGGTTTACCTTAAGTTACGACTTGGTCTTAAAAAAAATGAGGCCAATTAGGCCTCATCGTCATTAACGAATTACTGTCAATTGTTCGACTGCAGAGCTTAATCTACAGAGAGACATTAAAAAATCGTGCCAAGAATCCAGGTTCTTGCATATCTTGGTTGGTTCCGGTACCAGAATATTGAATTCGAGCGTTAGAAATACGTGTTGAAGCGATCGTATTATCGAAGTCAATGTCGTCAGGACGAATCGTTCCGCTTAGGCGAATATATTCGTCACCCGTGTTTAGCGTCAGCCATTTTTCACCGCGAATCACTAGGTTACCGTTAGCTAACACTTCAATAACTTCTACGGTAATAGAACCTGAAATACTATTACTTTGGTTAGCTTCCGCACTGCCGCTAAATTTATTGTCATTTTTTAACGCATAGGAGAAATTGTAGTCACCAACGGTCAAATCTTGTCCACCGACTGCTAGCGGATCCATCGATGCATCATTGGATTTATTCAAATCTGCGTCAGCACTTTTTGCCGCTTTGGTGTTTTCATCCAAATTGACGGTAATAATGTCACCAATACCACGAGGTTTAGAATCATCATACAGACTATTTGCTTGAGCCAGATTAAACAGAGAGCCCGTTTCTGCGGCATAATGTTCTGGCGCTGCCTTAGGATGAATAGGTGCCCAAGCAGGGTCACCGGCAACAGGATCGTTACGCTTACGTAATGTATCGACGATACCTGAGTCGCTCTCTTCAGACTTATCACCTTCAACCGCATCGACCACAGTGGTTCCTGCACTAACATCAGAAGTCTCAATCTCTTCAGGTAACAAACTACAGCCAGACACAGTCAATATAAAAATAAGGCTTAATATACGTTTCATAACGACAATCTCTCTATTAATCAGTTAGAGCTGTTGGTTGGCGTAGCTCATCATCTTGTCTACTGCCGAGATGACTTTTGAATTCATTTCATAGACGCGCTGCGCTTCAATCATGTTGACTAGCTCTTCTGTAACGTTAACGTTTGAGCTTTCTAACGTTGATTGGCGAATATTACCGAGACCATCTAACCCCGGAACACCTTCTTGTGGGTCACCACTTGCGCCTGTCGGTAAATAAAGGTTTTGACCTATCGGTTCTAGACCGCCTGGGTTAATGAAATCAACCGTGGTGATCTGACCTAATACTTGATTATCTTGCTGGCCACGAATTCGAGCTGAAACTTCACCATCGTTACCAATAGTGATAGAAATAGCGTCTTCAGGCACCACAATTTCAGGATCTAATGCGTAACCCGCACCAGAGGTAACAATCACGCCTTCGTCGTTCAGAGTAAACTGACCGTTACGTGAATAACCGATGTTGCCATCCGGCATCAGGATTTGGAAAAATCCGTCGCCTTCGATCATCATATCAAGACTGTTAGTGGTGGTTTGCGCGTTACCATTAGTGTGAACTTTTTGAGTTGCCACCACTTTAGAACCCGCACCCAACATCAAACCGCTCGGTAGTTCAGTATTTTGCGATGACTGACCACCCGGTTGGTTAATGTTTTGGTAGAACAAATCTTCAAATACGGCGCGACTTTTTTTGTAACCAATAGTCGAGGCGTTCGCTAAGTTGTTCGAGATCGTAGCAATATTGGTTTGCTGCGCGTCGAGGCCTGTTTTACTTACCCATAATGCCGGCTGCATACTAATTTCCTTTCAACTGGTTAGCTCATACGAAGCAGAGAGTCAGACGATTTGTCCATATCTTCTGCCGTGCTCATCATTTTGACTTGCATTTCAAACTGACGCTGTAAGTCAATTAGGCTGGTCATTTCGCCAACCGCATTAACGTTACTGCCTTCTAGGGCACGAGTCAGGATTTTTACATTGGCATCTGCGTCGTATGCCGCGTTTGGATCTTTTGCGCGGAAAAGACCATTCACATCTTTATATAAATCTTGGTTGTTTGGACGAACAAGTTTAATGCGGTCAACAATTTCCATCGCATCCGCAGGCGCTCCCTGAGGGCGAACAGAAATAGTGCCATCATTACCAATTTCCACTTTTGCTAACGGCACAGGTAAAGTAATCGGTGCTCCGGTTTCACCCAACACCAAATGTCCGTTACCGTTCATCAACAAACCTGTTTCATCAATTTGCAGGTTACCGTTACGAGTCAGGCCTTCTGCACCGGTTTTATCCAGAACTGAAATCCAACCATCACCTTGAACCGTTAAATCCAAATCACGTCCCGTGGTGATAACACTACCTTGCTGGAAATTGTTTCCAGGGCGTTCAGTCATACTGAATACTCGGCTTGGTAAACCATCACCATAAGCTTGCATCGAGCGGGCTTGCGCCAAGTCAGCACGAAAACCAGTCGTACTCACGTTAGCCAAGTTGTTCGCTCTTAGCTGCATCGCTTGCATGTTTTGTTTTGCGCCACTCATGGCAAGAAACAATGCGCGGTCCATAATTTGCTCCAAAATTCTTTACTTAAGAACAATAAAGCAATAGACGTGCCAATTTGTATAATTATTATATATCAGTAAGTTATGTAACAAGGTAAGCTATTTTAGGAAGGGGTGCCGCGGCAATGTGGCAAGCTGGCAATCCTATCGGGCTAGCGTTGCCGCTAGCCCGATAGACCAGATGATCATAAATACGAATATCGTATTAACGAATCTGCAGGATGTTTTGTTGTAGCTGGTTGTGAACTTCTAGCGCACGAGAGTTTGCCTGGAAGTTACGCTGAGCTGAGATAAGGTCTACAAGCTCTTGAGTCATATCAATGTTTGATTGTTCTAAGGTGCCGTTGTTAATGGAACCAAAAGAACCTTTATTAGACTCACCCCAAATCTTGTCACCAGAGAATTGAGTTGAATCCCATTGAGTACCACCCTTCTTATCCAGACCTTGCTCATTAGGAACTCGAACTAGAGCCACTCGGCCTAAGGTGATGTTTTCACCGTTCGAGTATGTACCTAATACACTACCGTTTTCATCAAAGTCGATTTTGGTTAAGAAACCCGTTGTCGCGCCATCTTCATCAAATTTAGTCAATTCGAATGGAGCGGCAAACTGAGTTGCAGAATCTAAACCAAAGGAGATAGTTTGGTTTATATCAGCGCCGTTAAGATTAATTGGCACTGCACCAGCGCCTAATGGGTCCGATACAATTGGCTGGCCATTGTTCAAGCTAGCAAGCGTACCATCGTTATTAAATCTCATGGTGTGACCAACGTGTCCTGTTGGCGTTGATGCGTCACCACCCGTAATATTCAAAGGTTTCTCACCTTCTTTATCCGTCATGGTGTAATAAGTTTGCCACGTATTTGGTTGAGTTTGATCTTTCAAGTAATACGTGGTCATCTTATAAGACTGACCCATTGAGTCATAAACAGTCGATGACGTTGAACGGTTATAAGTTTCCGGATCGTTGTAGTCAAACAACGCAGGATCCTTAAGGTCACCGTTTGCTGGTAAGTTAACACCAACTTCAACATTAGCCGTCTGTTTTGGTTTACCAAACTCAGCTGGAATGTTCAGAGGTTGTGGCTCATAAGAAAGCACATCACCAGTATCAGGGTTTACCTGATAGCCCAATAAGAACTCATCATTCGACGTTACCATGTAATTGTCTTTGTTAAGGTGGAAAGCACCGTTACGAGTCAATTCATTTTGTTGAGGAATGAGACGCTCTTTAGATACCGCAAAAAAGCCGGTTCCCGCAATGCGTAAGTCCATTGGGTTGTTGGTATAAACACTTGAACCTTCATGGAACTGCTGGGCAACTTTATTCGCTTGTACACCACCGCCAGGAGTTGTTTTAGCATTGGTAAACAAAGAGCTTGAGTACACATCACCAAACTCAGCACGAGACTCTTTAAAGCCAAACGTGTTTGCGTTCGCAATGTTGTTACTTGTTGTGTTCAGATCTAACTGAGCTGCGGATAAACCGCTAAGAGATACATATGACATTCCAAATTCTCCTATCTAGCTAGCATTACTATGCTTGGCCAACTTCTAGTACTTCAGCAAGTTTCACAGGCGATGTAAAACCAGCTAGATTGAGTAGTACGTTACCATCACCTTTACCGAGTAGCACACTGTTGACGTTTGCGTAGGTTGAAACGTCAAACTCAGTACTTGCACCATCCAGTAAACCAGCAGCCTTTACATTGTATTTGCCGGCTGGCAATGGATTACCGTTTTCATCTTTTCCATCCCATTCGACACGGTTATCACCGGCTGGTTTAGCCCCTACATCCATAGTACGAACTAACTGTCCCATTTCGTTTTCGATACGAACAAATAAGTTATCGACCGAAGCAGGAAGCTTCACCATTGCCGCCATGCCTGCATCATCTTTCTTGACGCCAGCAGCTCCTGGTACCAATACATCACGACCTACCAGAGACGATGCTTGCAGTGCTTGGTTAGACGTCATTGACGAGTTCAAACTCTCAAATTGAGTGTTCATCTTGCCAATACCATCAACCGTCGCAAATGACGCCATTTGCGCAATCATCTGGTCATTGCCAACCGGCTTAAAAGGGTCTTGTTGAGACAGTTGCTTCGTGAGTAGGGAAAGAAAGTCTTCTTGTTTAAGCTCTTGCTTACCCGTGGTCTCAGTTGGCTTTTTCTGCTCTTGAAGCGCCTTAAGCTGGTCAACATAGGACAAGCCGCTTTGACCAACGTTATCTATTCCGGCCATACGCTACCTCCTATCCTTATTGACCCATCTGCAGCGTACGCAGCAGCATTTGTTTACTTGCATCTGCAACTTGTACATTCGTTTGGTATGAACGAGATGCAGAAATCATGTTAGCCATTTCTTCCATTACATTGACGTTTGGCTTGTAAATGTAGCCTTCGTCATTTGCAAGTGGGTGGTCAGGGTTGAACTCAGCAGAAAGTGGTTTATCACTTTCAACAATACCTAACACTTTCACAGGCACGTTAGGGTCGCGGTTATAACGTGCTTTACTTAACTCGGCACCGAACACAGCGTGACGCGCTTTATAAGTATCTTCAGCAGAGCTGCTGATACTGTCCGCGTTGGCTAAGTTACTTGAGGTCGTATTTAGACGTACAGATTCAGCACTCATAGCAGAACCCGTTACGTTGAACACATTAAATAAGCTCATCTAAATTACTCCCCTTTGATTGCTTTCGTTAAGTTCTTGAATTTACTTCCTAAGAAGTCAAGTGATGCCTGGTGGCGAATCTGGTTTTGCATGAACAAGTTACGTTCTAAATCCACATCCACCGTATTGCCATCACCTGTGTCAGGTTGATCTGGAATGCGGTAAAGCATTTCCCCTGTCACTGTCGTTGAGGCAGAAATATGCCGACCATCGGTACGGCTAAGCCCAATACTTGCCTCCGAAGTTGCCGCCTGCAAAGCTCTTTTAAAGTCCATTCCTTTTGCCTTAAACCCCGGCGTATTCGCTTGTGCAATGTTGGTTGAGATAACCTCAGCATTGCGTTCACGAACACCCACCGTGTGCTGGTGTATTCCGAGTGCGTTGTCAAAAGAAATAGTCATGTTTTGCCTCTTTGATAAGAACTGACCGTTAGTACTAGATTAAAAGCAATTAGCGTACCAACTTTTAAAATGATAGCGAATAAACGATTAACCCGTTTGTAAGCTTGCAAAAAGCAAGCCGTTTTTTAGTGAACAACTTCGTTGCAGTTTGGAATGTCATAAAGCTGTATCAACTTAACCACTATAAGCGGCAAGGATTTACCCAAGCACTCAAGGTAACTCGAGTATATTAGGTATAGCCTAAAGCGGCGCAAAGAAAAAGCCCGGCAAATAGCCGGGCTTCGGGAAGAGTTTATTTAAGTTTGTATATAATGCCTGGATTGCAACGAACCATTTCAAACCTATCGGTGAGGCCAGTCAGCGATTCAGAGGCTCCCAACAATAAGTAGCCACCAGGGTTGAGATTGTTCGCCATTTGATTCAGAACTTTTGATTTCATCTCTGGTGAGAAATAAATCAATACGTTACGGCAAAAGATAATGTCAAACTTACCCAGTAGCGCGTAGCTATCCATCAAGTTCTGTGGGCGAAAGTTCACCATTCGCTTCACATTATCTTTGATTTTCATCCGGCCATCGCCCGCATCTTCAAAGAAAGTACGGCGACGTTCTGGTGATAATCCGCGTCCTAAAGCCAAATTGTCATAAACACCGGCACGACACATATCCAGCATGCTTGCTGAAATATCGGTAGCCGTTATTGACACGCTTGGCAGTAAACCCGGTCTGCGTTGTTGAACCTCTAACACGGTCATCGCCATTGAATACGGCTCTTGGCCAGATGAACTCGCAGAAGACCAAATTTTAATTGGTCGCTTGTTTGCCGCTAACTCAGGCAACAAACGATCTGCAAGAACGGTATACGGGTAAGTATCGCGGAACCACAAAGTTTCATTGGTAGTCATCGCATCAACGGCTGCCACTCGCAAATCTCGATTCCGCCCAGTTACGACGTCTCGCAGCAAGTCAGACAAACTGGCTAGCTTATATTTAGTCACTAAAGGACTCAGACGACTTCTCACCAAATACTGTTTACTATCACCCAGCACAATTCCGCACTGAGATTCTAGAAACCGGCAAAAGTCGCGATATTCTTGATCGCTTATAGAAATAGCAGTCATTAACTTCTCTTTATTTTACTAGCGCAGCCTTCACCGCATTACCAAGCTCATCTGGATTAAACTTAGCAATAAATGAGTTTGCACCCACTCGTTCAACCATAGCTTGGTTAAAGACCCCACTCAATGAGGAGTGCAGAATAACATAAAGATCTTTCAATTCATTATGTCGGCGTATTTCAGCCGTTAAAGTATAACCATCCATCTCTGGCATCTCGATATCTGAGATCACGAGAGATATTTGATCGTAGATACTACCTTCTTTTGCCATTTCCAAAAGCTTTTCATACGCATCTTTACCATCTTTAGTAAGAATGCATTCAAAGCCAATGGACTCAATCGCTCGTTGAACCTGTTTACGAGCCACTGTCGAGTCATCGGCAATCAATATACGACGAACAATCGGTTTGTCTTGCTCAGCTTCAGCGATGTCTTGGCCGATACTCTCATCCATAGATTCATCAACTGGTGCGATTTCTGCAAGTATTTTTTCTACATCAAGAATTTCGACCAGTTCATTATCGATATTAGTAACAGCGGTTAAGTAGTTCGATCTACCTGCACCTTCAGGTGGTGGCAAGATAGCCTCCCAGTGCATATTGATTATACGCTCAACAGAGCTAACCAAGAAAGCTTGGATAGTACGGTTAAATTCAGCAATAACAACGAAGCTTTTTTCAACATCTTGAGTTGGACGCCCGCCAATGGCCAGACTGAGGTCAATCACCGAAAGGGTTTGACCACGAATATGGGCCACACCTTTCACCAAATGGTGTAAGTTTGGCATTGCAGTCAACTTAGGGCATTGCAAAACTTCTTTGACTTTGAAAACGTTAATGCCATAACGTTGGAGTCCGTTAAGACGGAAAGTTAATAATTCTAGTCGGTTTTGGCCGACAAGTTGCGTACGCTGATTCACAGAATCAAGAATACCCGTCATAAGCACATCTCCATCTTAAACTTATGTTTATAAAAAAATGATAGTCTACTACAAGCTATGAAGAAACGAGAGAAACGACTTATGTATCCGAAGACCATTTCACCTCTACATTCCCTATCTAAGTGTAGAGCTTTCTATAATATTTTTTTTAACTCTATCGGTTTTTTATTCGCTTTCTTTAGTCTTTCTTTGTTTGCCGCGACTCCTGAGCAAATAAAAATAATTCAAAATGCAGCAGAAAACCATGTACTGACGACAATTGATATCCCGAACGGTGGTGAACTCGTCGCTAGCGCATCCAATATTGATTCACGTATTTTTGCGACAGACTGCCCAACACAATTAACCACATCCTCTTCATCCAACAACGGGACAGCCAGTAATATTACGGTACTGGTTGAATGTGAGCAGGATAACTGGCGAATCTATGTTCCTGTCAGGCTAACAATCACTGTACCTATGGTTACTGCGGCCAATCACATTAATCGTGGTCAAGTGGTATCAGCAAACGACATAACTATCAGTATGGTAGATCTGCTGCGCTTTAGACGGCAAGGTTTTTCCTCAATAGAAATGGTTGTAGGAGCAAAAACTAAGAAAAACGTGAAGCTGGGTGATGTTATTGAGCAAAATGATGTATGCGTTGTTTGTCGTAATGATAGCGTTCTTATCCAGGCGATTGCCAATGGTATGAATATCACCACAAAAGGAACCGCGTTATCCGACGGAAGTTTCGGAGAACAGATACGGGTGAAAAACGACAAATCTAATCGTATAATAGATGCTCAAGTCAGTGGGATCGGTGAAGTTGTTGTCCAGTTTTAGACGGGTTGCGTAATTAACGTTAGAAAATTAAACAAAATTTAGTCATGACACCATAAAGTTGCTAAAGTAATGGTCTAACTGGTCGATACTGACAGTACAGATTGATATTTTATTAAAAGGCTCATTTATGGCAGGCATTGATAATATACGTTCAGGACATTCGTTGAATACAACGAATCGAGCTCCTGCTCGTTCAAGTTCCGATGCATCTTCATCAAGCTCCAGCACCTCTTCCGCCCATGGCGCGAAGCAAGATTCAGTATCTCTGAGTCATCAAAGTCGAGCCATTGGTGAAATGCACAACGACATGACAGCAACTCCAAGCTTTGATAGTGCAAAAGTTGCCGCAATCAAAGAAGCCATCGCGAATGGATCTTATGTTGTTGATTCCGAGAAACTGGCCGACAATATAATGAAGTTTGAGAAAGAATTGGGTGGCTTAGGCTAACCCGTTCAACTGATAGGCACGTAGGTTATGGCAGTACTAAAAGACTTAGTCGAATTCCAGCTTAAAAATGCACAAGAACTTTCTGCATTATTAGAGAACGAGAAGATCGCAATTACGTCACGAGTATCTGCAGATATAGAAGCACTCGCTAAAGAAAAAATTACGTTGATTAATCAACTGCAAACGACGGATCGAAGGATCTCAGATCATCCCCATGTCTCGAGCCTGACTGAGGATTCGTATCTCAATGATCTTACCAACCAGATCCGTTCAATTATTCATGATTGCCAACAAGCCAATATTGTTAATGGCGAAGCACTAAACCGAGCTCAATTGAGCTTTAATAAACTCAACAACATGATGCAACAGAGTTTAGGTAAAGTAGGAATGACTTACAGTGCGACCGGGCGAACACAATCTGTTTCAACGCTCGGTACCAATATCAAAGCGTAATCAAATACAAAATAGAAAAAGCGGCAATGATTGCCGCTTTTTTAGTATCTGGAGAAAGATAAATTTAGAAAAGTGTTTGCTGACGTTTTTCTGGTACTTGCTGAACCTCACCGTAATCACGCAGACGGTTCATCTTATTAATATCTAAACGTAGCTCGGTCACATAGCTGTCACCGACATTGTAGCTGCGAATCACTTCCGCACCACGAATCACACCGTCAACTTCTCCTGAAGTGCGTTCTGTACCAAGACGCTGGTCACTTAACTCAGCTCGGCCACTCACTCGCATACCATAAACTTGTTCTGCCAGCTCACGATATGCATCAATTTTAGAAGCTCGCATTGCTCGTACACGCTTCTCCTCGACATCACGACCTTTCTGTTCCGTAATGCTGGCATAGCCGACAGCTGTTAGCCAATCATCCGAACGTGTGGTTTGTAGAGGTTGGCACCCCATCATAACGAAAGCCGTCACTAGGACTAATAACCATTGTTTCATCATCAACTCCTATGGGCGTAAAATAACGGTATACGGTTGGTACATCGTTGGGTCTGAGCGGATCAGCACACCATCTTGAGTACGCATTTGATTTAAAGTATCCAAATCGCGGCCAATTCGATCCGCAGGCAAGAAACCTTGAGCGGTTGCTACCACAATGCGAGACTGCAAACCAACCACTCGAGCATTAACAATCACGCCACCTTCCTGACGCAGCATAGTGCCGGTCAAAACGTACTGAATGTCTTGCTCTTGGGCCAAATCCTTCCAATCACGGCTAAACGCAAAGTCCCCCTGTTGAGTCACTTGAATCGAGCCTGTGGTTTTAAAATCGACTACTTTGAAACCACGGCGTTGGAACTGATGAATAAATCCTTCCGATACTGAGTTACCTAACCAGTTTGTTGCATCCATATTTTGTAGATCAACAAAAGAGGTAACCGCAATCGAATTACGAGCAGTAATACTGGTATTCGATATCATTAAATCTTCAGTCATACTTTCGACGAAGAAATCCAAGGTATGTCTTGGGCTCTCCATCAACATAAACTGTGAGCCAGTGTATGGCTCTTTACCGTTATAAATCGGGGCGTAAGCACAAGCAGTCAAAAAAACTGCGGGCACTAAAGAAAGCCATTTTTTCATTCTCTTAATCTCCAGATATACTAAGGCATCGGTTCCAATTTACTCTTATTGATGAAACTGGAACGCTCTTTGCTATTCTAAATTCGTCTACTATTCAGAAACGCGTTACCTGCATCAGCTAAGATTAGAAAAGCAAAATTTATACCTAACTGGTAATTTATGATGAAAAAATTTATTTATTGTTTAATTTCAACACTTTCTATAAGTTTTACTATTCCTAAAGCTTATGCGGAGTGGTATGAAGTGACAGGAACTGCCGCTATCGTATCGACAGAAAGTGCCGCTCGATTACACGCGTTAGAGAACGCGATCTATAAAGCGGTAAGTTTTGCCGGGGCAGATATTGGTAGCATCAGCAATTTAATGCCGCTTTTAGAATCAGCACGTACTGAATACCAGTTTTCTAACCATGAAGTCCGCTATATCTTGATTGAAGAGGTCGCCTCTAATCGCGACATAATGCAAGTGAAAGCTCGTATTGATATTTATCCATCGGCAACCAGTTGCCAGCAAGACCAATACAAAAAGACCTTCCTTGTTGGCAATATTGACGTAGCCTCCCCGCAACAAGCCGTTATGGGCCAAATCTATGACTTAGGTGATGATTTCGCTGAAGTGGTCAACCGCCAAATTGGTCAGGAATCACGAAGCTTTGTTTCTGTAGGCACTACCAACTATGACATTAACGCTCGCAACCCAGAACGAATTAAAATGATAGCCCAGGATACGGGGGCACAATATATCATCGGCGGCGTGATCACCGATTTAACGGCAACTATTGAGCAAAAACTGCTAAAAGACGACGTTATTAACCGCCAGTTCGCACTGGAAATGAAAGTATTCGACGGTAAAACTGGCAGCGAAGTGTTCAAACACAACTACCGCGAAGTGGCACGCTGGCCGTTTGCCAAAACCAGTCAAATCGATACTCGCAGTGCTCGTTTCTGGGCATCCACCTACGGCGACATGCTATTGCGAGTAAGCCGTAATATTATGCTCGACCTTGAATCTGAAATATCGTGCAAAATTACGCTACCGGAAGTGATTGCTAAGTTCGGTAGTACGATCACCATGGATTTAGGCCGAGTGCATGGCGTACAAGAAGGCGATAAATTGCAGCTATGGCATACAGGTGCGTTTATCGATCAAAAGGGTTTGCCGCGCAATAAAGTGTCACAAAGTGAAATCACATTGACGGTTTCTCGTGTTTATGAAAATGACGCTGAGCTAACGGTCGACCAACCTGAATTGGTTTCCAGCATCCAAATTGGCGATGTTATGCACAAACAACTCTAATTTTGCATATCAGTGATTAACTTATTCAAATAATTGAGTATTATAGACCCCCTGCTCCCGTGGCACAGCTGGATAGCGCGGCCCCCTCCTAAGGGGCAGGTCACAGGTTCGAATCCTGTCGGGAGCGCCAGTTCTATCAAGGGCTAAGCGGTTAGTAACTGCTTAGCCCTTTTTCTTATATTCATATTTGGGTGTACTTACGGGTGTACTTACAGCGTCTTACGTTTTTTCTTACTCCACAAACTAGAAGAGATTTCTCTCTTCCTCTCATATCCTAGCTTAGAGCAATGATCAATTTCCAATCTTCCGATTCAATCCATACCACTAGTATCACAAAAAAGTCATCTATCCATTTGATTTTAGGTCCGTTTACTATCTACACTGTATTTATGAACAGTGCTAAATGCTGACTCATGAAACATTGCTGAAATGACATGTGAACCATTAAGAATGAGGTCGTACCCCATTCTATTTAAAGCTCAAGGATAGAAATATGTATTCAGATAAGCAGATCAAAGATTGTATTGATGCATTGAAAAACTCAAATGCATCCCACATTCCGGAAAAAATTAACCAAAAACATTTAAACGTTATCAAAACAGCGTGGCAAGTTATTGAGCAAACACCAAACTGCACTATCGATGATCTGAAGCGTGCAGGTCTAACCTTCCATTCTATCGACCGCATCTTAGGTGGGATCAATCGCTTTAAAAAACTATTAGGACATGAACAGAGCGCGAAGGACACTCAACGCTTAGATTATGAAGAGCTATTACTATCCATCGCGATTGACCTAAAAGAGAGAAATATTCGACTCATTCCAAACTGGAAAGACTTACCTAATCAACGAGCAATTCGAAAATGGTTTACTAACAAAGATATTCTATGTAGTGAGTTGAATCGACTCGCGAGTAAAAATGACCTTAATGTAGATGAGTTCTTGGTAGGAAAAGGATGTACCCCTGCCCCAAAAGCAAAAGTAAAACTCCCCCCCGCTCTGGAACATCTGCCAAGCCCATCCAACGAATTAGAACTACAACCGATAGCAATCGAATACTTATACTCCCAAGGCTATAAAATTCAGGCAATAAACGCGATTGGAATAGATTTTGAAGTCATTGAGCCAGTCAACGAAAAAAAGCTAGCTATTGAGTTGAAGATGTATTCTGCTGGTTTTGACAAACGCCTAGATGATGTAGACGGACTAATCTGTTTACACGATAACATGAACGCCATTATGAAAGAGCAGTTCATCAAATCAGGCAAGCCAGTCATATCATTAGCAAGCTGGTTAAGCGAACTATGAAACTATCAAAAGCTCACTCTCCGGTGAGCTAATTCTTAACAGCTTTGATTGACTATAGAGAAAATATGATGAGAAAAATGAAACACATCACGCTGTCTCATAAAAGCGCTTCATATCTAAAACACAAACTCGAACTAAAAATGCAGTCTGGATGGCAACAATCTTCGGTCATCTATGAATCTAATGACGGCATGCATTGCGTTGATATGGAGATTGAAACCAGTCCGATTATCTACACAAGTATTAACGGAATCCTCTATCCAAAAAATGATAAGGCACAATCCTCGGCAATAGCTCTATACAATGCAGGAAAGTTTCCAGAAATACGCTTTATACCCAGTGCTGTTGAGAACCTAATATCTCTGCTAGAAAAAAATGATGCCCAACTGAAAGTCCATTCAAACTGGCGTTACCGCCTCTATGGTGAATCACATCTCCTCACAGAGCTATTTTTAAACAATGGATTTTTACCAGACCATTTACATCGTGATTTTTTCGTTCCCTTCAAAGGGAAAGACTGCGTCCGGAGTTATGATATTGAGTTTTCAAGCAGTGATGATTCATTAATGAATATCGTTATCGATACCAGAAAAGATCTGGACTTAAGTTCCCAATTTATACTCTACAACCCTGTATCTAGCGACACAGGGTTATATCTGGTTGATGTGCATTCGATAGATAGATTGATTCAGGACAGTGTATGAGCATTGGAATTTACGACGAGTATCGACATATAGTTGAAGTAAAATTTATTATTCAGAGGGGAGCGGAAGCATTTTTGGATATAAATGTTAGCAACCAAATAATGTCAAGGTAGGTACAATGTACCTACCTTACCTAAATCAGTGTTTTCCTAATTATGCTACTGTATAGTGCTTCTTATAGACATCATCAAAAGTGATTAATGCAGTGGGGAAGTTTTTCTTTATGTTTTTAAGAACTCTACTATATTTAGGCGTGACCATAATTTGCTTTGTTGGATTATTAGGGTCATTTTTAGTCTGGTGTTCCATTTTGTTCCTATCTCCATAGAGATTATCCATTATTCTTCCAGCTTTTTGCGCACTTATACCATTTTGGTTAATCTGTATATACCTCGATCTTTCTTTACCATGATCTTTATGTTTTACAGGTTCTTCTTCAAGTACTTCCTGAATGTAGTGTATTGCGATAAAATCAACCACCTTAATAGCACTAGATAACCAAGTATGTAATTTTGCATTCGCTTCTAGCTTAGAAAAATCATTAAATATATTAATACAAGAATTTGCATGTTCTTTTGCAAACGTATATGAATCACCTAAGTAAGGCTGAAATTCAAATGGTTCATCTCTGGAGGTGATATTTTTAAAAAGATAGATAAAAGAATCTTTCTCAGCCTCTTTAGTTATTCTTTCATTTTCTATTAAGTTAAGAATAATTATTTTTTCATTGGGCTTCAGATCTAAACTTTCTTCAACATTTTTCTTAGTTTCGATCAAAGTATCTATATAGCTCATTTTAGGAACCACTCCTTTAGATTATCAATCGAAACTTGAGTATGATTGTAATGAATACTATTTAGTATAGAGGTCTTAACATACTCATTTTCTTCACTTTTTAATACTTGGCTATAACGGTTAAACAACTCTGAATTTTCTGTAATTGACTCTACTAGAACGCTATAATATCCAAGCCTTACTAATGGACTTTCTTCTGTTGACAGTACATCAATTGCTTCAGCATGTTTACTTAAGTCCTTCGGATAAAATTTATAAAAAACACTTAACAACTGGTATTTAACCCATTCGAATCGTTCTAGTTCGATCAGTGTACGTTCATATTTATGATGATGACTTTCCAGTGAATCGTACAAGCCAAAATTCCAAACCATTGAATTAGCTTTCCAGTATATGTGCTCAACCCCGAAAAACCACACATCTATGAGATCTTTATTTGGGATATATCCAACTTCATCTTTCAATGAAGGAACTAAACTTCTCCACCTTTGAGATAATGTTAAAAACTCTCTAACAATTTCTGTTGACAGGGATTCACCTTCTTCTACATCTTTATTTTCTCGATATAAAACTAGTAAATCTGACTCTATATTCTTAATTAAATACAATGCAATTTTAGTATTTTTTCCGTATGAATTAGAAGCGTCTTTAATATTTCTAAATTGTGTTTCATCTTGTATCACTAACTCATCTGAAGCTATCTGTTCTATATCAATTTCAGACTCATCTTCCCAGTCAATCTCTCCCTCTTCAAATGGAATTCCTGAACCATCCAAAATGAAGTCATCCACATTGTTATCAGTGTTAACAACTTTTATGTCAGTTTTACTTGCATTAAGACTTAGAGAAAGACCTTTTAAGTGCCTATCTATTTCAACTAGTATTTTTAAAAGATCACTTCGGTTATAAGAATAAATTCGTATATCATCCATAAATCTAAAATAGTTTAGACCTTTAGATACTATAATATCATCTAGTTTATCTAACAATATATTTGCTAATAGAAATGAAGCTGAAGGGCCCTGAGGTATTCCAACATGAAGAGTAATACTATCTCTAGTTCCAGACCATGTATTTAAACAAACGGAAAGAACATCTAGTAATTGTTTATCTACACCATATTCAAATAACTTGATGAGCAAAACTGAATGAGGTATACAATCAAAAAAACCTGTAATGTCAGTTTCTAATTTATATTGAACCTCTCCTGAATCGATAGTATTCTCTATTCCTTCTACGAATCTATTGTAAAGACTCACATAATATTCAAAAAAATAAAAATCAGGTTCATCATCATAAAGAACATCAATACCTTTTTGAACATTTTCGTTCAAAACACTACCGAAGACATAATCACTATTATTAGATAGCTTGTCGTATAACAAATAACCTATTCTATCTGCAATAGCTTGGTAAACAATAGCATCTTTGATATTGAGAACTGTTTTAGTTCTTTGAGTTCCGCATTTTTTTGGCTCAAAGTATTTGAATGGCTTAGAAGGGGTATATTGGTTCTCATCTAGCTCATCAAACAGTTCTTCAAGATGAAGACTAATATTACTACTAAAAACATTTATGCCAAAATAATCTTTGACATCACTACCGACACTCGCACAAACTCGCTCCCATGCTAGTTCAATATCATCTTCTGAGAACAAACCTCGTGTTTCAATTTTTTCCATTTTGATCCTTAATTGATACTATCAGACATTGACTAACAGTATCATTAATACTGTTTTCTTTTATACAACTTACACCTTTTTTGTTTACTGACTCAAGTCCGTTATGTTCAACTACATACTCATATCTTAGGGCTTATCTTTATAAACATTAATATTCATATATTGAAGTGTATCTATAACACAATGAACCAACCATTTCGAGGCAGGAACTTGTTAGCTAAAATAGTAATGAGAAGTCACTGGATATTTTCAACTTATAAATTGATTTAGCAACATGCAAATGACATCGCTATCACTGTAAAGTCTGGTTCGGCGAGAATGGCTTTTCCATATGCACTTCCTTATTATTTATTTTTCGTTGTAATAATGACACCTATAAAATGATAATCTTCATCTCCTTGTAGACCCAATTCTTGAATGTAGGGATCATTGGGATCCGGAACCACCCCTCGTCTAATTGTAAAGGCTTCTACATTATGAACTAACTTATTTAGGTTATTATTTTCATTAATGTAATTATGATAGCGTTGTTCAACTTTTAGAATATTTGAATTTTCCTTATTGTAATTCCAGACCCCCTTGTAACTGTGAAGCGCAATAAAAAAAGTAAAAGGCAAAGTCGAATTGCCAGTAGGAGACGTTAACCCAAAATACTCTGCATTTCTTTCGAGATCTTTTATGATTAAAGGCTTTGCTGGATTGAATCCCTTGATTTCTATTGCGCATAGAGGTGTATCAATGCCCTTATTGTCAGTGTAAACAGCTATATCAATATTTCCTGGTCTTTGGGTATTCTTACTGGTTCGACAAACATTTTTAAGGTTATCTGTCAAAACCATTAGGGGCGTGCAGGATGTAGCGAATTTCTGAGTGTCATTTTCAAGGCATATATTATAAGGATCTCCAAAGTAGATATTTAGCTCCTTAATTGCTTTGGCAGCATTGACTGTAAGAAGGTATTCAGCATCAATCAGTTTTGATTCATCATCGGAAAAAAAAAGAGCATCATCACATGATGTGACCATAGATTCTTTTAATTTGTTTTTTATGTCTTGTTCGTGGTTCATAAAAGCCTAACAATGTTGTTTGAGTAAATAAAGGCATCTGCACTAATCATAGATAAAACATGGACAAAAGTTCCTTAGAGTCATTCCCTACATCCCGCTTTCAGATAATTTCTCGTATATCAAAGTACAATCAGGCAACGCTTAGCGCTGTGCTTGAAATGGAAGAATTGAACAGTTCCTTTCATCCCTGAACTGTGACTTTACCACCGTTCATTACCTCTCTTAATTTAGGTTATAGTGTTTGGTTTCCTTTCGAAAATCTCTCTTTAATTGCATATCGAAGCTCAGGTTCACATTTAATCGTAAGGTTTCCTTGTGTTGAAACCCGTATTTAAGAGACACAAAAAAGCCGCTCAATCGAGAGGCTTCTGTTTTTTACTCTTTAGTTAAGTCTGTCATTAACGTTGAGAGCGGTATGTAAAACACTATACCGACTAAGAACGTAATTATCTGAGCCACATAGAACCGCATACCGATATCAGGTATCACTTGGAATCCTATGTACATTGCCATTGAAATAATCGAGACAGCAAAGATATAAACTTGATACGTACTAAACCTTGTCCGAATTTTATTCTTGTCAGGCACATCTAAAGTCTTAGCAAGCAACTGTCCGTACATGATAGACGTTGCTAGAGAAAAGTCTGATAGTTTTACGAACGACATCAAATCATCATTAAGCATCTTGATTATGAATAGCACGAAAAGCGGTAGAGTAATGAATACCGCCTCTTTCTTGGCTACGTCATAGCTTCTAGTCATTCCCTAAATCCATCGTAAATTGCTCAATTTCATCTTGAGGCACAACTCGAATCACTTCAACTATCTCTGTTTCATACGTGACACGCTTTTTGTACTTGTTTGATTTTCTCTTAGTTTTAACTTTAACGTGCAAAGCGTCTCCTGGCCAAACTTCTTCTTCGTGATTCAGCCATTTATTGAACCATTTCTTATCAGACATCTTTGCGCTAAAGTTCTTCGGCTTTCTTGAGCCGCATTCAACGTCCCAGTTTAGGCTCTCAACATAGGAAGGACGTCGAACAATGAACACCTCTTTAGACGGGAAAGGTTGAACAGTATCTTCGAAAATTTGGTCACCGTTACGAGGACAAGCAAAGTTTTCGCTAATATCCTCGAAGTCTAAGTCACGACCAAACTGAACTAAGTCTTCGGGTGTTAATAGACCTTTGGCTTTGTAGATTTTGTTCAATGCGTCTGCGATATCTAGCAAATGAGCATCGCCTTTGCAGGTGAACTGTTGAAAATCAGGCTCATTGGCCGATGCTGATGTATAAACCTTCTCTGCAAAATCTCTGATGTCGTTTTCAGAGTCAATCTTGCTAGCTGTTGCTATCTCTTTTCTTACACCGTTGTAGATACCATCAAAGATATTATTAAAACTAGCGTTCCGTACTTTGTCTTTAATCTGCAAGCAAATATCTGCGATGCAAGAACCTTCACGAGTGCTATCAAGTGACGTTTTGAACTCAATAGCGTTACCGTAACCACGGATAAATGCTTCTTGAAGTTCGTTAAATCCCTCGATGTACATAGCCATTGCGTGGAATACACGCTCAGGTTTCTCTTGAGTGGTATCGAAGTCGATGCGAATTGAGTAGCCAACAGACATATAATTCTCCATATTTCAGTCTGCTAGATTTTCGCCTGTTATGGCTTATGAAACAAGAGATTCTTAAATCGTATGTAATTGATATTGCTTGACCAGTTTCCTTTAGACCTAAAAATACCCTCTGTTTTAAATCAATAAATTAGTTGGCCAGTTAAGAAGTTAAACTGCTCGGTGAGAAAGAGTTTTGGGATGTGCTGAATTAAGATAACTTTTCGTAGGGAAAACTCTCGGTTTCAAAATACGGTGGAGTGAGTATTATCCCTAACTAATTTTAGAGCATTAACGTTTCAGAATAGCTGGTCAAGAGATCCATTTCTTAACTTAAACCAGATGTAAAATGATTCACAAAAACGGAATGATGGTCGATTGAGATGTTATATATACTGCTTTTTAAAAAGAAAGCAGCTAGCAGCTTTCTTAATTCTTAAGAGCTAAAAATGCATATTTATGCAACAAAAGTTACCATAAAAATATGGGTAAATAGATTAGCTAGAAGTATAAACTTGATGCTAAAAGCAAGATAAAACATAGAAATTGATGTTAAAGTTCATGAAAATAGAGGAAATAGATCAAAAAAAGATCCATCATTGATCTATAAATACTGAAAAAAATATGTTATAACTATTATAACTGTTATAACTATTATAAGGTTATAATTTTAATATAAGGAGTGAGTTTCGATTTTGCTCGCTCTTTACACACTTTTTCCACGTCCCTCAAAAAAAACTACTTCCATACTTGGAAGATTAACTTCTATATTTCGCGAATCAACTTCCAAGTATCGCAGATCGCCTTCCAAAAGTGGCAAAAGGCTAGAGCAAACAAAAATTCACATTAAAAAACTACCGCACTATAGGTCAGCGGTTACTTAGAACTACCGCAGTATGGTAAAGCGGTTTACGGTATAAACCAAGGTTGAATAATAATTGCATAAAAATTAGAAATACAGCCCATATGGGCTGTATATATCTATTTATAGACTAAGCGGCCTGTCCTAACGTTTTTAACCAATTGTAGTAAGTAGCACGACTAACTGATTGTGCCTTACAGGCTGATGTGACTGTTTCCCCATTGGTTACTAACAACTGTACTGTCTTACATTTTATTGTAGTGTTCTCATCCACTGGTCGACCTTTATATCTACCTAAACTTTTCGCTTTTTGGATCCCTTGCTGTGTTCTTTTCTGCCGAGTTTCATAATCATCTCGTGCCATCGCAGCAGAAAGATCTAGCATAAAATTGGTTAATGCCTGTTGTATTCCAGAAACAGACTCATCATTTGCTACCAGAGCTTGGTGCGTCATCGGCTGATCAACGACAACAATATGAACACCTCTATTTTTAATTGACGACTTCAATTCTTCCCATAGAACGAATGGCAAACGTGTTAGACGATCGATTTTTTCTATAAGAAGTATATCTCCTTTCTCCGAATCACTAAGCAGTCGGTTCAGTTCTGGGCGATCAGGCTTAGTTCCGGTGATATTCTCTTGATAAAAGCTAGCTATTCTTTGGTTGTGATTCCTAACGAAAGCCTGTAATTCATCTTTTGAGCGACTAGCATCTTGTCTATCTGTAGAAGCTCTCAGATACGCTCTAATCATCAAATGACTCCTTATGAGACAAAGTGTCTAATTTAAACGGTTCATTAAATAACGTCTATTTTAAGATGTACATTAAGTATTAGGCCATTCAAACCTTACTGTCAAATTTACCTATAGTTAAAATTGACAAAAATTATTACCGCCAGTTGAAAATAA
Organism: Vibrio sp.; assembly: GCA_048259585.1. Classification (GTDB taxonomy): domain Bacteria; phylum Pseudomonadota; class Gammaproteobacteria; order Enterobacterales; family Vibrionaceae; genus Vibrio. The sequence goes on from JBLXHN010000004.1 coordinate 183,620, forward strand.
TGAGTATTTTTCATCTATCGTATTTCCGGTAATTGTGGAGTCTAGAGGGAAACTCCTTTGTGCTCTTTGCTTGTCTAAAAATATGTGAAATTTCAAATTCATCATAATTCATCATAATTCATCATCACATGATGAATTCATTATGTCGTGATGAATCGTAGTGAAAATGTAACTGCGAGGTACGTATCCGGCTTACCCACTGATATTTGTTCTAAAGAAAAGATTAAGTGTGGCATCAACGTGAATACGATTCTTCTTCGGATCTACCTTATTATTCAAACGAATAATATTTATCTCACAACTTCTCGTACAAATAGGCAATAGCACTACGTACTGCTCTTACAAAAGTTCAGGCGATAAAGAGAAGCTGGATAGTTTCAGAAAATCTTTATAAAAAATGAGCTTATAACCATCAAATCTTATTGGATATTGTGCTTAAATACAGTATTGGTAACTATAAATAAAAATTAAATTAAATTAAATCATTAGGTTGTCTATAAAATGAAAATAGAGTGCCCTCATTGTCATACAGATAATGAAATAGAGTATGCTGAAAATATTTCATGCAAAGAGTGCGAAAAGAGCTTTAAAGGTTATAAATTTAGTAAACGAAAACTCGTCTCTGCCAGCGCTGCGTTAGTAGTTGGAGTTGTTGGCGGCTATAAAGTCAATGATGCCTTAGATGAAGTTCGCTATCCGCTCGAAATCGAATATGCCATTGTTGATACCTGTATCAACTCCTCAAAGAATGCTCTATCAGTTAGCTGGTATAAAAACAAACGAGAAGCATGTCTATGCGCCTTAGAGAAGACGACAAAAGATATCTCTTATTCAGACTATAAATCGAGCCAACAGAGTTTTCTTAGTAGCTTTAGAAAAAATGCAAAAAGCTGCTCATAGCAAAGAATGAGGCAGATAAACTGCCTCATAATATCTAGTTAACTGTTAACGTTTTGGTGTGTTACCACGACTAGGCCCCGAAGGTTTACCTATTTTGCTAGGATAATTTGGATTGGGTTTATTCATGATGGACTCCTTATTTTCCTTGTTTATTTTTTTCCGCAGCTCTTTGTACACGAGCAGCCACTGAATCTTTAGGGACTTGCCCACCATTTTTTTTAGCAACACTCGATTGAATTCGAGCAGCGGCTTCTGGTGTCATAGGTGTTTTTTTATCAAACATAACATGTTTCCTTTTCGTTAATAATTACTGTCTCCGCTGAGACAATTGCATACTAACTAACAAGGTCGGGACAAATGGGGACAGTTCAAAAACAAAAACAAATCCGCACATTTTTAGAATCTCTTGGTTGGAGTATTAATCAGTTGTCTGATGTGTTGTATGAGGAGTTATACTGCGATGAGCATGACGATGTTTACGATACTCCTAATAACTTTCAAGAGATGGTTAAAAAGCAACTTCAACGCCCGACCACACCAGAATCAAGGCTGGATGAGTACATAAAGATAATTTCTCAGCATCCTGACTTCATAGCTTTGAATCTCGATATTATTGTCCCTAAGCATGTTGAACACCCATGCATGAGCGATGATATGTTTACTGAACTAAAAAATATCTCTAACTGGTTAGATGAAGATGAAAGTGCTAAATAAAAAGTCCAGCATGAGTAAGGCTAGAAAAAAATAAATTGGCAAACCTAAAAATGTAACCGCCTAGGCGGTTACATAGTTCTATATTTGTTCCTTCTCTTTAAACCACGCTTCAATCACTTCCCTTCTCCAGCCAACGACTCTAAAACCCAGATGAATAGGCTTAGGGATGCTTCCCTCCTTCCTCCATCTCCACAAAGTCGTTTTACTAACATTTAACTCTTCAGCTAACTCACCAACTCTAATAAATGCTTTATCCATGCTTACCTCTAATAATTATTGTTATTTGCTAGCATCATAAGTACTTACATGTAATTATAAAAGACAACAAAAACCCCTTATCTATATTCAAAATGAATCATTTAGAGCCATATGAGATAGAAAAAGTAGTAAAAGAAAATTTAGATAGTTTGAAAACCATGGCGAGAATTGAAGGGAAAATACTATCAAAGAGATCTTATGCTGGCAGAGTTTGTATCATGCCTGCTCTGAAGGTATCCATACCACTTGCCGTGGCTGAATACCTAAAAAGTTGTATCACTGTCAAACAAAGATATACGACATCCAAATTCTCTTATATCTCAGATGTAGTCATACATGCAGGGGGATTTAAATCCGCTCTAAAGCAATTAGGCCAAATACAAGACAAGCACCAAGACAGAGATGAAGACAAGATAATCCGTTATATAGATTCGATTGAATCAGCTATTTTCAAAGCAAACGCCATCGTATCTTCAAATAGAAGAAAAGCACATAGAGAAACGCCTAAAAAATCGCATTGCGTACTCTGCTGGAGACGTCCTAATCGTTCGACTAAATATTGCATCCATCATCATCCAACTCGCTCTCAGAGTTGCTATAAAAAAACAAAAAATAAGCTAATGAGTCATATTGCTAGTACATCTAAGAATGAGGACACATTAGAAACAATTAGAGTAAATAAAGACAAAAATCTGAAATGGGTACAAATTGAAGGTTCAAAAATAAACAGACTTAGCATCAGCGGAAAACTTTATGCCTGGTTAAATGAACTATCGAAAAAACCTATAGTAGATGCACGTCTGATTAACCAATCTCATAATTGTGAATCAACAATATCTGCTATTATCAAGATATGTAAATACCACTACCCTCACTCTTATCCATTAGTAAATGAAGCAGAGTTTTTTGACGTCGGCACAATTTTAAATCCAATAGTTCATGAAGCTCTAAATAGCCTAGAGCACAATATTTTTTGCTCATGGATGTTAGGGGTAATAAATGCATTCGATCCTGAAGATGCCAATCAGTGGCTACTACATGGATATAACGAATTTTTATCTACGACAAATCGACAAGGTTTAGCTATGTCACTTATGGCCGTAATCGCTAGACACGAAGCTTCTGTAATCCTATCAGGCGTTAACAATAAACCAGGCCCTAACAAAGGCTTTGGAAAAAATAGCGATCAGAGGAAGCTGCTATTAGATTTGCTAGGAGTACATACAAAAGAGAATGGGAAACCCGACGTACTAGCTATTGCTGAGCGAATGAAAATATCAACACGTCGTGTTTATGTACTTATCAAAGAGCTTCAAGGCTAATAGCAAAAAGTAGAACATCATCGGCTTTTTAGGACGAGTCTGGCTGAAGCATTTATGTTCCAAAATCATTTAGCTCGATATTCCTGGCTACTCTCATATGTCAGTTATTGACTAACTTTTCCTAATAGCGGGTTACAAACTTAGTTGAGTATTGGCGACAATGCAGGCATGTTCTGCAATTTGTGAGTTCAAGGAATATAAAGAAAGTTAGAACGGTACGTTACTGTCATGGTGTTTGTATTTTCTTCAAATATTATATGCTGAAAAGACTCTGTTAAATTTCACAAGGATATCACGTGAGAATTGAAGAAGAATGGAAAAAGTCCGGTTACTTCTGGCTTCCTCAACATGAAGATAAAAAAATCCCTGGAACCTTATCTATTCTAGATGGAGGGAAAATTGAGCTTGAAGTAGTTGGCCTATTTGATGACAGCATTGAAGCCCTTAACGGGAATGATGACCTTAGCAGGATTATTGGTCACGCAGATAAAGATGGTCTCGTTACACTAGAAGACTGTTTCTACAGAACGAAGAATATTTCCTTTGGCGGTATAAGCAAATCGCTTGTCCATGTTCATAAAGTCATCAACGGAGTTGCTTACGATAAAGATGAAGCCGTCACATTCAATACAGTTTCTTTTGTAGTAGAAGGAATTAATGAGTGGGTGGCAATAACTGGAATAAATGTTGCCCGTAGCAGTGATTATAAAACAGCTACTTTAAGTTACACTCCTCAGGAAGAAATAGTGTACAACCTACAAGCAGGGTTTAAGCTACACATCCTTTTTGGATACACATTACCGGGTTTTCCTAGTACAGTACCCGATTGTACTGCGTTCCTAGAGGAACAAGTGGGATAACCTCTCGGTCTACTTCAAGTATCCAGAATACGTTCGCAAAGCGATCTACACCACTAATGCTATCGCGGCAGTTCATCGCCAGTTCCGCAAACTGACCAAAACCAAAGGGGCATTCCCAAATGAAAATAGCTTGCTTAGGCTGCTATATGCTGGGATATTGAAAGCCTCTGAGAAATGGACAATGCCCATCCAGAACTGGAATATGACATTGTCTCAACTGGCGATCCACTTCGAAGGGCGCTTGGATGATGTCTTAGATATCTAGCCAAAATTAGCTGACACAGAATTCTGAACGCCCTCGAAAAATGTGATGCTAGATCTTTTACTCTTATCGAGTGAGGTTGTTCTTTTTTGTGATTAAAGATAGCCTTCACCTTAATTGACTTGATGTATATAATTTATTGGTCAATGAAGTGGTAAGAAAAATTAATTAAATGTAATTTAAACTCCTATAGTCTTAATAAAAATAATCGTATTCTTAGTTCTATGGATAGCGCTATATCCAAGTTTGCAGTAAAATTTTTCTGCTGACTTCTTAGGCTTGACAGTTTCATATAACATACTGTTGACCAGAATTATAGAGTTACAAATTGATTTAGATTTATCTTCAACATGCTTTATCAGTTTTTCACCAATACCAATATTTCTATGCTCAGAGCGTACAATTATATTTAATATTTCTAGGATATCTGGTGCAAACTTAGCTGTATAGCAGAACCCAGCTATTTTCCCATCTATTTCCGCTATTGATGATGGGTTTGATAATAATATTTCTTCTATTTTACTTACACTAAAGTCCCTATTCGTTTCCAGTTTTATAATCTGGCAAACTTCGATAGCATCATTAATTTTTGCTGATCTTATAATGAGCACTTTACTTTTCCTTACCATAAGGATAAATAATATATACTATCCCCTTTTTATCTAACCAAGCCTTCTTAAATTCATGAATATCATATAGTCTCCGTACAGACGAGAGAGAGTTGGCCGCAGGATCATTTACAATGACATGCTCTTTAGTCATCCCTATAATCACTACTAAATGTCCTGGCGTTTTTTCAATGGCTGCATTTGTTAACTCGCCTTCACCATAATTAATTGATGCAATCAATGGGATGCTGTTGTTAAGAAAATATTCAACATCCTCGAAGTTGCTTAGCTTAGATACATAGCCGCTTAATCCATTTCCTAACATAGCCCAGATATTCTGAGGCCATATACCATACATGTCATGAGTTTTATTATAGGCTTTATTCGCAATAGCAATGACATCAGATTTTCTTCCATAATATTCTTGAACCATACTTATCGAAGTTGGGGAGCAGATTCTTCTACGTATTTCAGGTTCAAAAAGCATTTGACTTTTTCTAGGTACGTCAAGCTCTATCTCGTTATCAAGGCTTTGACTACCTTCCTTTTGAAAATTATCGAATATGGAAATGCTGACTAGAGAGTAGTTTTTCTCTAGCTCTGTTATAGAAATGCCTGTTACTTTAAATGATAGAGTTACATTTTTTATGGGCTTTTTAGTGATAAATAAATCGATCTCTGAAGAAACATGACTTGAAGAACTTTCCTTTTTATAATTTTCGATATATTCGCCAATAGGAGAAATACTAACATCATGCTTTTTGTTGTTAATATTGTATTTAATGGTTGCTTGGTAACCATAGCTGGAAGAAGAGTTTATCGATAGGCAAGGAACAACCTGAAAACCCTTTAAAAGTGAGTCGCCTAAATAAATATCAATTCTGATATAATTTTCATATTGAGTAATGGAAAAATTTTCTTCATTTATAGCGCGAGCGTTTTGAGGAAAACATCCCTCTTGAATAGACTTTGTACCAATTTCTTTATAAATAAAATAATTCACATTACTCACCACTTTCAATAACATCTAAATACTTAGATATAACAGATTTTATCTGCCCATGGCTATCTAGCTCAACAGCGTCTTTAAATGATCCTGATAAAACATCACTAGGTACTTTATAGTTTTTATACAAAAATATTTTTCCATCACTAGCTGAGTCGATCATACTGACGGAAACATCAACTGAGGTTTTTGGCAAAATAGACATAATATCATCATCTTCTCGATTAGATAACTTTAAGCAGTTTCTTGGAAGAATTGCTCTGAAAGTTAAATAAGCAGAAACTTTATTCGCCTGGACAGGTGTTAACTCTAAAGGAATCTGATCTCTCCCTCTAGGAGTAGATAAATACATTGTTACAGCTATCTCGGGCTTATATATTTCTGGGTTAGGGTATACAACTAGCCTGAACTCAAGTAGATATCTACCAGGTCTCTTATCAGCATGACCAGAGCCATCGTGAAAATAAATAGAACAATTCTCAGAAAGTCTTGGTCTTTTCTTGTTGTCACCGATTCGAGCAACTAAAAAAGCAGTTGATAGTGCAAGCCATATATATGATAAGAAATTAGTAAATAAAACAGTGTATTCACTGTAACTTTTTAGTTCAATAGACTGAATTGAATAAACTGATATACCCAAAGTATATGAGATCGAAATCAAGATAATGTCCTTTAAACTCAGATGCTCCTGCTCAATGAGGTAAACCGCAAGCCCACATCCAATAGGAATGAGAAGCAGTCCAGCTAAAAGTACTAGCAAGAACCACTTCCATTGTAGATCTATCAACGCTTTAGATAGTGTTTTCTTCACTAAAGTTTATCCAATAACATGACCTAACAAGTTTCTATCACAAATGGAAAAGTACATCTAGTCACTAACAAGATTTAGTTGACGTCATGTTATAACCAAGTTTATGAAGACCATCGCAAACCTAGAAAGGCACGTCTTCTAATCCAGTTCTATCACTTAAAGTTGAGAATGAAAAAGTTTCAATTTTAGTGGTATAGCGAATTTGGCCACTACGTTAGAGGTTTTTCTATATCTCTAGTAATCCGTTAAATGCTAATTAAGCAGTGCATATAACTCAGAAATGTCCAAAAGTTTGTTTGGGAACATCCCATTATCTGTGGAACTCTTACAGGTACGTATCAATAGGAATACAGCCCTTAAAGGGCTGTATATTATCTACTATAAAGTTAGCGGGATTCGTTCCTAATGCGTTCACTTGCATCTTTTAAGGCTTGTTCTAATTTAGCTAGAGCTTCACGCTTTTCTTCGAAGAACTCATAAGTAATATAGTTACTCTCAGCTACATCCCCAAATGAATGATTTTGTAGATAATTTGTATGGTCTCGGTTTACTTTTAATTGAAGTAAAATGTTTTTAACACTACGACGTAAATCCCTAGCTTGAAAGCGCTCGAAACCAGTTGCAATGCAGAACTCTCGTATCTGTTCAGCTACATAACTGATGTCCAAGTAGCCATACTTGTTCTGTGCAAAAAACAGATATGGGTTATCATTTTTAGAAAATGACTTAATTTCTTGTTGTTGCCTGATTATCTCAGAAGCACTACTTAATTTCGGCAATAGGTTTCCTCTGAGATTCTTCGATGCATCTTCCCGAATAAATAACTCATGACTGTTTTGGTTGAAATCATCAGATGAAGTTAAAATCAATTCAATCGGTCGTTGGCCTCCCATTAACACACTAAGCTTTAAGAGTTTAAAAATTGATGGATTAAAATATCGTTCACTTTCTGGACTAAACAACAATGCCAGCTCATCTAGACTTAAACTACGCTTCCGACGTTTGGAATTATTTTGCTTCTTAACTCGTTTAACTGGATTAGAGTCAATATTGAAGCAGATGTCACTGTCAACAAAGCGAGCTTCATCTTCATAGTCAATCGCTAATTCAAACATTCTATGTAATATCGAGCGAATTTTATCGGCTTGGACTGGTGCGCGTTTTGCGATAGGCGACAAGAAAAGCATGACATCCCTTTTAGTTATCTGATTCACAGGCATGTCTGGAAAATCACTAATGTAATATTTGTAATTCTTTTCAAATCGATCCAAGCAGCGTGTTAACTTTTCACCAGTTCTTGTTCGTTTCAGCTCATCGACATAAACATCTACCATATCGCTAAACATACCCTGTTGTTTCTCAATGCCGTCTTCATTAATGAAACTTAGTTCCAGTAGGCTGTTTTGTTTTTTATTTTCGACGAAATCTTTAGGATCTACGCCTGAATCGAGCAAGCTCGATAACTCTAGTTTTCTCGCTTTAGCTTCATTCACATCAATGTTGGGATGATTACCGATAAAGACGAATGTTCTTTTGCCGTTTTTCACATATCGAAAATAAAAGCTCTTCTTGCCTGAAGGGTAAACCTTGCACCCCAGGACACCCCCTCCTCGTTGTCCAGTGAAATCCCAAAGATAATAGGCATTCTTAGAGTCTGGTTTCGCTAATCTAATTCTTGACTCGCTTAATGGCTTTCTTACTTTATTATTTTTATTCATTTTTTCTTCTCCTAAATTTCGATTCATATTACGGAGTAAGAAAAAACCCAAAAGACCATAAAAAACCTATAATTATATTCAAAAAATAAATTATACGGGTGTACTTAAGGTGTACTTAGCATGAAATATAAGAGAATTTATTGAACTAAAATGGAATCGAACAATATCATAAATAACACTTAATCTATTGATTAATATAGATTAATGAAACCTTATGTAATAACTTAAAACTTATGCCCGAATCCTCTCCTAAGGGGCAGGTCACAGGTTCGAATCCTGTCGGGAGCGCCATATAAAACAACGCCTTAGCTAAAACTTAAGCTAAGGCGTTTTTATTTATGTCCACATAATGACCACAACTTAAGTTTTACCTTTCCCCCTAGCATCGTTCTAATTCCTGAATCTAGAATGTGAAGTTATTACACTCCACTTGATACGGCAGGCGTAGTGACACGATTTCTAGATTGCAGATATAGAAATGACTTGGACGCGGCAGGATTTTCTCAGAACGGGGGCGCAGACCTAATTCGGACTCACCCCTCCCTCCGCGCCGAAATTCCGCATGTTAGAATCACGCAAACAGAAGTGATCGTTTAGGGGTATTTAGATTCTTTATTAGCAAGGGTTTGACGGGTTTTTGTGAAAATAGGAGGGATCGCGATCGTTCGTTTTTGTGCGTTAACGCCCATAAATTAATCACAAAAAAATTTAACCGTACAACACCCTATAATATGTAACAAACTTTGCATGATTCTTAGGGTTAGCTAGGGACACTAATTACAACAAGGATGAAATATGAGCATACTAAAAACAAAATTAATAAACTGCTATGGAATAAAACAACTAATTCATGAGTTTGACTTTTCAAGTTTAAGAACGAATACGTTCGCAATTTATGCACCTAATGGGTTGATGAAAACATCCTTTACTAGAACTTTTGAAGAGCTTGCTGGAGGGAGAGAACCAAAAGAAGAGCGTTTTAATCGTCCGTCTACATTTGAAATTTTTTTTGATAATGATGAAATAAAAAAAGAAAATATATATGTTCTTAAATCAGAAATTGATACCAATTCTGATGATGAATCAGTTTCTAACTTATTAATAAATCAAGAGAGTAAATCAGCTTATGACTCTTTAATTAAAGGTATCGATAAAAATAAAACATCCATGATATCAAAGCTTCAGAAAGCATCAGGAGTACCAAAAAAAGATATCGAAGCAATATTAATGAAAGATTTTGAATCGAATAGTTTAATTGAAGCTCTGCATGAAGCGAAACGTTCAGAAAGTAGTTTCAACATAGATCGCGTTCTTTACTCCGAAGTTTTCTCTACTGATGCAATTAAAGTTTTAGATAGCCGAGAGTTCACATTAAAAGCTAGAGATTTTGTTCAAAGATATGATGAAGTATTTACAAATAGTGGAGGCTTATACCTAAAAGGCGTATTCAACCCAACAAAAGCGAATGCTAGCTGTAGTTCACTAGAGAAAAATTCATTCTTTGAAGCTGGTCACAAAGTAAAAATAAATGGTGAAACGTCGGATATAGGGTTAGAAGAATTAAAAGAAAAAATAAAAGAAGTAAATAAAAAAATAGATACAGACCAACAACTAAACACATTAAAGAAAAGCCTATCAAAAAATGCTCAAACGCTAGCACTTCAATCTCTTTTAGAGAATAGTTCATCAAGTGAAGCCGAACTTCTTATAACAAACTTAAACAAAGGAAAGCGTGACTGGTTTAAAAAAGAGCTATGGAGAATGTACATCCAAGACTGTTCAGAAGTAGATACGTATTTGACTTCTTGGGAAGATAGTAAAACTGAAATAGAAGCACTAGAACTTCAAGCAGAATCAGAAGCTCCGCAATGGAATGAAGCCATCAAGTTGTTTAATTCTCGATTTGTTGATATGCCTTTTAAGCTCGGACTATTTAACCAGTCCGAGGCAGTTTTAGGGAAATCAAAAGCATTGTTGAAATTTGTATTTGAAGATCAAGATGATAAAAAGGAGTGTACTCGTTCAGAAATTAGCGATTTAAGCCAAGGAGAAAAAAGAGCTCTATATCTTTTAAATTTTATATTTGATGTAGAAGTGCTAAAAAAATCAGAGAGAAAGACATTGTTCATAATTGATGATGTTGCTGATTCTTTTGATTACAAAAACAAACATGCAATCCTTCAATATCTAGATGACCTAACTAAACAAGACCATTTCTTCCAAATAATACTTACGCATAATTTTGACTTCTATCGTTCATTAACAAACTTTGTGCCTTTTAAAGGTCTTTTAATGGCCAATAAAACTGACACTTCTATCGAGTTAAAAAAAGCGGAAGGTGTAAAAAATATATTTATAAACCTTTGGAAGGCTAAAATAACTGAATCTAAGCCTATTATGTACTCCTGTGTTCCATTTACAAGAAACCTTATTGAGTACACCAAAGGAGATGGCGATGATGACTACCTCACTTTAACAAAGCTACTTCACTGGAAAGATGGAAGTGAAGAAATAAGCCAAGGTAAGTTCTACGAAATTTACAACAATGTATTTGGAACTAATCATGACGCTTCAAACCAAGATAAAATGATCGATATTCTATTTAATACAGCTGACAGTATTGCCGCTAGTCAGACTATAAATGGACTTGACCTTGAAAATAAAGTTCTCCTTTCGATTGCAATACGTATAAAAGCTGAACGGTATATTACGGATAGACTTCGAGTGAAAAAAAATGATCCCAGATACTGGAGCCCTCAAAAGGCATATGGAAGACTACTGGGGCAAGAATTTGAAAAAGAATTTCCTGATGATGAAGCTACTCCAACACTAAGGGAAGTTAGTGTGACGGTTTGCTCAAACATTCATTTAAACTCATTTATGTATGAACCAATCCTTGATCTATCACTCGCACATTTATCCTTACTATACAATAAGATAAAAGGATTAACTTAAAACGAACTTAATTATGTCCAGAACTACCTAACACTAGCTGTAGTTCTGGACTTAGGTCACATCTTGTAGGTTCAACAATCTTGCCTACACTCGTATGCGTCCCGCAGTTCAATTTCATGCACTGCCAATAAGCTTCGCGCGTTTCTTTATTAATAGCTTTCGATGAAGCAAAGCGGGCTTTGCATTCGCATTTGGGACATGTGACTAGCATGTAACCTTCCCGTTCTCTTATGACTTAAACACAATGACTTCACGTCACAACCAAACGCTGATTTCTCAGGCTTATCGTGGTGTGTTTATCTATTGGAATCTTGGCGCCCATCGAGAGTGGTCGCAGTAGACATTGAAGCCCTTTAACGCTCCATCCGGCCACGTTCAGACAGCGATGACTCTCGCACTAGGGAAAGCACGCTAACTCTGCTAGACTCCGCCCTTTCCTAAATCTATAACAAAATGCGCTAATCTTGTTTAGAGAGGAAGTTAACACCCCACTAGGTTTGAGAACTCATTATGATGACTGATGAAGAAAGAATTGAATTACAAAAAAATAACCCACTGCACGGGCTTAAGTTAGAAACATTATTGAAAGAGCTCGTGGATTTTTATGGTTGGGATATTCTCGATACCGCGATGCGATTCAACTGCTTTCATACCAATCCATCCATCGCTAGCAGCGTCAAATACTTAAAGAAAACCGATTGGGCGAGAGAAAAGCTGGAAAACTTTTACCTATACCGCTTTAAGCGTATGCCTCGTGCTTCCAGTGAAGAATATGATCTCTCACCACGAGCTCGTACATTTCCACATGGTCTAGAACCTAAAGAGCCCATGGTGCTAACGGTAGATTCAATTTTGAAGTCTCAAGCTAAAGCAGCATCGGCTCATAAAGAGCGTTCATCACGTCATCGTCATTTTCGCCGTTAAATTCAGTTTACAAACAAGACAGACATAGAATTAGAAAAGGCCGTTAGTTATAACGGCCTTTCATTTAATTAGCGATTTGTTAATACGCCGCTCACCTAGCCAAAGTTACGGCTCAACGCATTTATGTAACTTGCACTTCTATGAACTTCACGAGCATTTTCATTGGCCTCACTAACCAAAGAAACGTTCTTCATTGCCACGTTTTGAACATTAATCACGTTTTGGCTAATATCCTCAGTGACTAAACTTTGCTGCTCCATCGCTGTCGCGATTTGCATCGATTGCTCTTCTAACATCGAGATCATATCAATAACACTCGTCATCAGAGCCTGAAGGCTTTGTGCTTCAGTATTGCAATTTTGTGACTTATCCTGGTTCTCAGTCATAGATTTTTGCCACGTCTGCATCGAACTTTGCAAATTCGTTACTGAAGTTTGGATATTCTTCGTTGCCAACTGCGTGCGCCCAGCCAGCGTTCTCACCTCATCAGCAACAACTGCGAACCCTCTTCCCTGCTCACCGGCTCTCGCGGCCTCTATCGCCGCATTTAACGCTAATAGGTTGGTTTGATCAGCAATACCTTGAATTTCGCCCATTACATTGGAAATATTATTGGTATCTTCCACTAGCTGTAACAAACTTTTGGCTGCAACACCAATATCGTGGGTTAACTCACTTAAGTTGCTACCATTATTTTTAAGCGTATTAGCGGCACTCGTACATTTAGAAGTCACTTCTCTCACATAATCATGGGAGGATGTGGTTGCACTGTTCACCTCTTGAATAGAGGCATTCATCTGAGTTGTCGCGGTAGAGAGTTGCTCTAATAATTCGCCTTCTTCCTGCAAACTATTAAGCGATGTCTGGCTAGTCGTACTTAAGCGCTCAGAAATACCGAGTAACGTTTTTCCTGAATCAGCACTACGTCCCAGTATTGTTCTAATCTTGGCTCGCTGAATTTCAGCCATGTATGCCACTTTACCACTGGTTCCAGTACCACAAAACACAACGCGCGAAGGGCTGTTTAGGAGATCAGACCGTTTTTTTAGAAAAGAGGGAAGCTGAAAAAGTTCATTAAAAAACACGGCCGATAACAGAGCCATCGCGAATAAAATGATTAACACCATCCACAAGTTAGCCAGCCAATAAGCGGAACCAGATAATCCGAGTATAATAGCAGCAGCCACAGATCGCTGGACATTTACCCTTTCATGAAGAGGAAATGGGCTTTTTCCTTGGTTAATTTTTTTATACAGTTGCTCTGCCGACTCTACATCTTTTCGTGAAGGGCAATGTCTAACAGACTGATAGCCTACTATCTTATCATTTTCAAATAGTGGCGTGACAAACGCATCAACCCAGTAATAATCACCATTTTTACAGCGATTTTTTACCATCCCTCTCCAACTCTTACCTCTTTTGAGTTGTCCCCACATGTCTGCAAATGCTTCTTTAGGCATATCAGGATGACGCACAATATTATGAGGCTTGCCAATCAGTTCTTCAGAACTGAATCCGGCGACTCGGCAAAACTCAGCATTTGCATAAGTGATTATGCTATTGGTATCGGTAGTAGACACTAAGAATTCCGATTGCGGAAAAGTGACTTCTTTACCTTTAGAAGTAGAACTAGCCAAATCGTGTTCCTTTTGATTTATTATATAAATACTTGTTATTTATAGGGATATAAAGCCATAACCTCTTATACAAGCTTATCTATTTACAAAATACATAATAGTAATATTCTCGTTACTATTTGACGTACGGTTAGGTTTATATTTATAAATATGAAGCAGATCACATAACGTACGGTATTCTTGCAATTTCTACATTAACCACGAATAAAGCCATAACTAACCGGTCAACATTTAACCAGCCTGTTGCATTATCATTCTAGGTAACAAATCCCAATTTCGTCCAATTCTGACTCTATTTTGATAAAGCAAACTGAGAATCAACTAGACTGTTTATTCTCGTTATTCGGGATTTCATCTAAAATTACTATTAACAAAAATGTCGATATATCGATTGTTAAGCAGCAAGGTATCGACACCTGAGTGGGTCCCTATTCCTTAAGCAAACTCTAAATGGGGTGAGTAAATCTGGATAACACTAGAGATACTTAGGGTCAGAACGGTATGATAATGCCTATGAAAAAAAGTAACTTGGAAACAAATACAGGCCATCGATTTATCTCAAAAGCTAAAACAGCCTATAAGATTCATATCCATACTCCTGACGATAATGTCATGCACCGTTCCGTTGGATATATTCGAATAGGAGAAAAGAAGGGGTTAAAAAAAGCCATAAAACTACGCAATGAACTTGGTAGAGAGATGTGGGGAAAACACTGGCGTCGGATTCTCAAAGATCCTTATTTGATGACTCGCTTACCTCATAGCTTAGAACCTAAGATTATCTATAAACCTCGCCCAACGAGTGACAACCCAGATAGCAGAGATGCCTGTTATATTGCGGCATGGCGTAACTATGACAGTAAGGGACATTGCACGTTTAAGAGTGTGGTTTGCTCGATCAACAAGCACGGTAAACTCGCCGCTTATACTAAAACGAAAAAAGCGTTACTCGATGCACACAAAGATTGTCTAGATATTCTTGTCTACATGGGTCGACTAAGTAGTGTTGACTTGAAATAGCCAACGACGTTTTAAGCTTTCGTCACTAAAGCCCAAACTTAAGCTGTGCAACAAGATGTAAAGCTGTGTTCGGTACCTTAACTTTACCGTAATCCAAGTCGAGTTGGGCATAGGAGTAAGTCACCTTCCCTTCTAGAGAGAAAAGTAACGACGGGGCTAATGCAAACTCTCTCTCCAACGCTAGCTGAGATGTTATCCCACTCAATTGATAGTCGCCATGGCTCTGTTGTCCATCAACGGTGACATCCGGATGAGCGATAACCGGTCCCATACCAACACGAGCATTCCAGCTAGGAGCGACGACCAGAGCGTAATTTAGGTAAACAAGGTTGTAACCGTCAGTGATTTCAAAGTTATCTACTCGGTTGTTCAAATCTGAACTTTTGGCATAAAGCTTGTGGTGTATAAATTCCACCTCCCAAGCTTGGCTTTGCTGCCATCGGCTAACTCGCAAATTATAGTAAGGTGGGCTAGTAAAAGGTTTGGTTTCAAATTGAACCGAGTCCGATGTGATTTCCTCGCCATTGTCCATTTCAATATTAATTGACTCTTGCAGATTTAAGGCGCCGCCAGTGCCAATGGAAAACTGCCACCCCTCTCTCGCTGAAACCGAAACTGGAACTGAAATAAATAGTGCTAGTAAAACAATGGGTGTACTACGCATAGTTTCTCCTTTATTTCCCTATTGGCAGGTAAAGATTTATATCGCCAGTACAATCACCAAAGGAAGGACGTGAACAAGTGTGGTACCAAACGTATAAAAATTAATGCCTTATCTAAAAATTATAGAGCATTTAAATCTAATCACAGTTAAACATTCGAAGTTGAAACCAGGGTCACACTATCCATTTGTTTGATCAATACTTGTTCCCAAAAAAATAAAAAAGCTGCAGATATTTCACTGCAGCTTTTTATCCGTTTTAGAAGCTAGATTATAGCTTATTGAGCGTTAGCTTCGCGCTCTTCAATAAATGCGATTGCCATTTGAACACGAGCGACAACGCGTTCTTTACCGATTAACTGCATCACAGCGTCAACAGAAGGGGATTGACCACCACCAGTTACCGCTACACGTAGCGGCATACCGATTTTGCCCATACCAATTTCAAGTTCTTCACACACTTGTGCAATCACTTGGTGCAATGCTTCCGTTGTCCACTCAGTCAAAGCTTCAATTTTGCTTAATGCAAGAGCTAGAGGCTCTTTTGCCACGCCACGCAGGTGTTTCTTCGCCGCGCCAGCTTCAAATTCTGAGAAATCTTCGAAGAAGTAACGAGATTGTTGAGCAAGTTCAACCAGTGTATTGCAACGCTCACCAACGAGAGAAACGATCGCTTCAAGAGCTGGGCCATTCGCTTTGTTGATGCCCTGGTTGTCAAAGTGCCACTCGAGGTGCTTAGCAACATGTGATGGCTCTAAAGTCTTAATGTAGTGGTTGTTCAACCAAAGAAGTTTATCCGTGTTGAATGCTGAAGCTGACTTAGAGATAGCATTTAGGCTAAACAGATCAATCATCTCTTGTTGAGTGAAAATCTCTTGATCACCATGGCCCCAACCTAAACGAACTAAGTAGTTGATTAGCGCTTCTGGTAAGTAACCTTCATCACGATACTGCATCACAGAAACCGCACCATGACGCTTAGAAAGCTTCGCACCATCATCACCTAGAATCATTGCACAGTGTGCAAACGTTGGTACTTTTACACCCATCGCTTCATAGATGTTGATTTGGCGAGGCGTGTTGTTGATGTGGTCTTCACCACGAACAACGTGGGTAATACCCATATCGTAATCATCAACCACCACACAGAAGTTGTATGTTGGTGAGCCGTCTGTACGACGAATGATAAGATCATCTAACTGGTCGTTACGAATTTCAATGCGACCACGAATTTGATCTTCAAATACCACACTGCCTTCTTTTGGATTGCGGAAACGGATTACACACGGGTCACCTTCTTTCGCAGCTTCGTTTGCAGCTTTGATTTTTGGATGGTTCGCATCGTAACGAGCCATCTCTTTATTGGCTTCTTGCTCTGCACGAATTTCATCTAGCAATTCTTTAGATGCGTAACATTTGTAGGCTTTGTCTTCCGCTAGCAGTTGATCAACCACTTCGTTGTAACGGTCAAAACGTTTAGTTTGATAGTACGGACCTTCATCCCAAGTCAAACCTAACCACGTCATACCTTCAAGGATCGCATCTACCGCTTCTTGAGTTGAACGTTCTAGGTCGGTATCTTCGATACGCAGAACAAATTCACCACCTTGGCTTTTTGCATATAACCAAGAGTAAAGAGCAGTACGTGCGCCACCTACATGAAGATAGCCCGTTGGACTTGGGGCAAAACGAGTTTTAACCGTCATTTGACTTCCTTAAAGATATGAATAGCAGCTGGTGTTCCCAACTGCGATGGAAAGCATTAAATTTGGCGCCATTTTACCACCGATGACTAAATCCACAATGGCGGATTATTTCATATTCAACTCAGATACTCGGAACAGCGGATTAATTGGCTATAAACTTTCAACAACGCCTCTTGACCTTACCTTTGGGTCAAGGTTTATGCTTAATTCATAAACTAAAGGAGAGACTATCATGAACCACTTTGCATTACCGTTATCGGGATTAAACTGCATGGGATGTGCACGAAAGGTTGAGCGCCAACTTAATTCGGATTTCACCGTTCAGATAAAAGAACTCTCTCCAACATTTATCGAATTGGAGGTTGATACTTCACTAGACAAAGTACTCGATAGCATTGAGTCGTTAGGTTATCAGGCCGGTCAACTGCAACAGTTTGATCTACAGGGTTTGAATTGCGGTAAGTGTATTAGCAAATTGACTGATCACCTTAAAACGTTCGATGACATCGCTCGCCTTGAGGTTAGCAAAACTTCGCTGTCTGTCATTACAACCGCTTCTATAGAAAGTATCGTCGAAAGAGTTGCAGATGTTGGCTATATTGCGGCCCCTAAAGACAAAAATGCACTTACAGAAACTACACAACAGTTTGATTTACAAGGCTTAAATTGTGGTAAGTGCGTGAACAAATTAACCCAGCACTTAGAAAGCTTTGACGATATTTCTCACCTCGATGTGAGCAAGACTTCGTTGTCTGTGGTGACTACCGCTTCGCAAGAAACTATCGTTGAAAGAGTTTCAGAAGTGAATTACCAAGCGATACCGAAAGAGAGCGATATTGAAAATAAGATCGATACGGCACCGGTAAATAGCGAAGATAAACCAGATCAACCAGAGTCTCTTCAGGAGCACGATGATTTAGTCAATACTCACTTACTGATCAAAGGGATGACCTGTGCAAGCTGTGTCTCTTCCGTTGAGAAATCTCTACTTTCGGTCGCTGGTGTTGAAAAAGCACAAGTTAACCTTGCTGAACAAAGTGCTTTAGTTATCTCAACTCAAGATGTGACGTCTGAACTGATAGAAGCTGTTCATTCGGCGGGTTACCAAGCCGATTGGGTCGATGATCCCGAAGAACAACAGAAAAAACAAAACCTCCACTTAGAAACCATTAAACAAGAGCATAAACGTAATGCCATATTAGGTTTAGTTCTGGGTGTCCCTTTAATGGCCTGGGGCGTTTTCGGTGGCAGTATGATGATCCAATCATCAGGCGATCAAATCGCTTGGGGTGTCGTCGGACTGGTATGTTTAGCCTTATTAGCAACAGCAGGAAAAGGCTTTTTTACCAGTGCATGGCAAGCACTCACTCACGGTAGAGCAACCATGGACACTTTAGTTGCTCTCGGTACAGGTGCCGCATGGCTCTATTCTATTTTCGTTGTCATCGTTCCTTACGGTTTTCCTGAAACCGCGAGACATGTGTACTTTGAAGCAACAGCGATGATCATCGGGTTGATTTCTTTAGGACATTTTATTGAAGCCAAAGCGAAAGCAAAAACCACCCAGTCATTACAAGCACTCATCAGTTTACAACCGCAACACGCAACTCAAGTACTAGAGGATGGAGATAAAAATGTTGCTATTTCCGAGATAACTAAGGGTATGAAGCTACGTGTTAAACCTGGTGAAAAATCTCCGGTAGATGGTGTCGTTATCGAAGGTAACTCCTATGTTGATGAATCCATGCTGACGGGTGAACCCATCCCTGTGGCTAAATCAACAGGAAGCAACGTATCAGCAGGGACGATTAACCAAGATGGCAGTTTAATCATTGAGGCCACTGGCATCGGCTCGCAAACCATGCTGGCCAGAATCATCAAAATGGTTCGTCAGGCGCAAAGCAGTAAACCAGCCATTGCAAAAATGGCCGACCAGATATCATCTGTATTCGTACCAACGGTGGTGTTAATTGCGATTATCTCAGCGGCGGTTTGGTACTGGTTTGGTCCAGAACCCAAAGTGAGCTACATGTTAGTCATAGCAACAACGATTCTGATTATTGCTTGTCCGTGCGCGTTAGGTTTAGCAACACCGCTTTCAGTTACCGTTGGTGTAGGAAAAGCTGCGGAAATGGGAATACTGATTCGTGATGCTGATGTACTTCAGTCGGCCAGCAAAGTGAACACGGTGGTATTTGATAAAACCGGAACTTTGACCGAAGGTAAACCAAGTGTGCAGAATGTGGTCAGTCTCAATAACGAAGAGCAGCAGTTACTCAGTCTCGCTTATGCTCTTGAGCAACACTCAGAGCACCCTCTTGCAAAAGCGATTTGTCAGTTTGCTCAAAAAAAACAGGCTCAACCCGCGGCAATAGAAAATTTTACCAACTTACGGGGCAAAGGCTTAGAAGCACAATATCAATCTCAAGCGGTCAATATTGGTTCTCTCAATTATTTAGAATCACTGGGTATTGATCTTTCTTCAGGCCAAGAAGCGATCGACGAGTTTGCTAACAATGCATGGACTCCCGTTGCGATCGCGCTTAATAACCAGCTGATAGGCTTAATTGCAATTGCAGACCCAATTAAAGAATCGGCTCCACAGGCAATCAAGGCTTTGAATGAGATGGGCATTCATACTGTGATGCTTACTGGCGACAATCAAAGTGTTGCTAACTCCATAGCGAAACAACTGGGTATCGCTCAGGTTATAGCTCAAGTGCTCCCAGATCAAAAAGCCGAGCACATTGAACAACAGCAACAAGATGGAAAAGTGGTTGCTATGGTGGGTGACGGTATCAATGATGCGCCCGCACTGGCACAAGCCAATATCGGTATATCAATGGGCAGTGGCAGTGACGTCGCGATCGAGAGTTCTCAAATGACACTGTTGAACTCATCTCCACTATCAGTCGTCAGTGCTATCGAACTCTCTCAGGCAACCATTAAAAACATGAAACAAAATCTGTTTGGGGCTTTTGTTTACAACTCGTTCGGCATTCCAATTGCAGCAGGCGTGCTGTACCCCGCTTTTGGCTTTTTACTCAGCCCTGTGGTTGCAGGAGCCGCCATGGCTTTATCGTCGATCACTGTGGTGAGCAACGCAAATAGACTGCGTTTAGTGAAAACACGCTTCCATTCATAATCAATATTGATTTTTGCGCCTCAGTCCAAAGAGGCGCAACCTTCGTTCAATGGCTAATCGCAACTAATTCAGCTAATCTCTGCTCATTCATTGAGTTATTTTTAGAATAGCAAGGTTGTAACATGTTGCCATTATCGCGAATCTTTCGCTGGATCGTTCCTTTTATTGTCTTTTCTGCTCAATCAGAGCCTTTGTACTGGCATGCGACAAACGGAAACGTAGATCTCACTATTATTGGCTCAGTGCATGTTGGACATCCATCAATGTATCCTCTGCCTGATGCCATCTACCAAGCTTTAGTCACCAGCGATGGATTGATTATCGAATCCGATACTTCAAAACCACAGGATATTCAATACCCTTCAAAGAATCTAAATGCAAAGCAGGTGTTAACCCCTGAGCAACTATTTAACCTTGATAAGATCACAGCAGAGTTTGGATTAGACGCAGAAAAAGTTCATGGATTACCCCCATGGAGTGCAGCACTCTCGTTGCAATTTTTGCAACTTCAGAAGCTTGGATACCACACTGAAGATGGCGTGGATCTTCACTTAATCTCTTTCGCTAAAGAAAAACAAATCCCGCTAATTCCTTTTGAAACAATGCAATTTCAAATCGACTTATTAACTCACCAGCCGGAAGATGGCAAAGAACTGTTAGTAAGTATTATCGATGATTGGGAAACGAACAAAGAGATGACCCAGTGTATGATTGACAGCTGGAAAGCGGGCGACAGCAATAACTTAGAAAAAATGATGCACCTGACTGAAATGTCTCCTGAAATGGAAGAAGCTTTTGTTCATTCTCGCAATCAAGATTGGGCACAAAAGCTTAGCTCCGAACGCTTTCTACCAAAGCCAGACGGGAAATATGTCATGATCGTTGGAGCTCTCCATCTCATTGGTGACGGTAACGTAATAGAACTGCTGCAAGAGAAAGGGTTTAAAACCGTTCAAGCTAATCAGAGTAAAAAGGCCAATTGCTTATTTTATTAATCCCTCGCTCTATTCGAATGCTTTTTGCAAAACCCCAAACGACGAAAGCCCAGCATTACGCTGAGCTTTCTAAAGTGATCAGTGAAGAGCCAGATTCAAACATCAGGCGAACCCCACTTCTGTTCCGCTAAAACGAAAAAAGCTCCAGTCTTTCGACTAGAGCTTTTTTCTAAATGTGGTCGGTGAAGAGGGATTCGAACCCCCGACCCTCTGGTCCCAAACCAGATGCGCTACCAAGCTGCGCTATTCACCGAAACTGTTTTTGTTTGGAATTATTGAAAAGAGGGTCGCCCTCTGGTCCGCTATTCCAAAACCCTGTGATGCTCTACTTAGAAGTGCTATTCACCGAGTTGTTCCGTTCATTGGGAACGGGGCGTATAATACGGATTCTTAGCCGCGACGCAAGTCATTTAGTTAAGTTTTTTGTAATTTTATTCCGTTAGATTAAAAAGCAATCAACCCCATAATAAATGTGACCAAATACACATCAAAAGAAACAACACCGTAACCTCTTAACTACATTTGATCCAGATCAGTGTCTATTTTTTATCCTGATTTTAACTTAGAGGTGTCTTCAGGCACTTTAAGAGGAAATAATAATGGACTTCTGGTTAGATCTCCTATTTGGTAATGCAGTAGGATTGTCATCGATGCTAGTGATATTTGGAGCTATATGCCTCATGCTGTTTTACGGCAGTTATTTCATCTATAAAGTGATGAACGACAAATCTCCTCACTAGATCGCTTAGCATCTATTAATTAAATAGAATCACGCTTTGCACCGGGGCCGATAACTTGTCTGCTCCGGTTTTTTATGGCCTCTAATCGCTATCTTTCCTGATTGCTTAACCATTCTCGATTGCTATACTGCGTCTATCCTTGGTTTAGCCTACTTAGAGATAGCACCATGTCTAATGATGACTTCCAGCCTCAAGATGATTTAGAACTTTTTCATCAAATGATGGGCGATGTTAAACCTATCAAACAAGATACCGCCGAATTAAATAAATCCCATATCGTTACCGAAGCACAGTTGGCAAAACGTGAAGCGGCAACCAACCATTCCGATAATGACCCTGATTTTCTTTCTATCGATCATGCTCCAATGCTAAAACCTGACGACCATATCGAGTTTAAGCGTGACGGTGTTCAAGATGGTGTTTTCAAGAAAATGCGTTTAGGGAAATACCCTATTCAGGCGCGACTCGACCTGCATAGAAAAACATTGAAGCAAGCTAGAGATGAAGTGGTTGCTTTTGTTAATCAATGTATGCGTATGGATATCCGCACGGTCATCATTGTGCATGGGAAAGGTGAACGTTCAAATCCACCAGCACTAATGAAAAGCTTTGTTGCTCACTGGTTGACTCAAATGAAAGAAGTGCAATGCATTCATAGTGCCCAACGTTTTCACGGTGGTACGGGTGCGCTCTATGTTCTTTTTAAGAAAAGCGCTGAGAAGAAAAACGAAAACCGGGAACGCCACCAAAAACGTCTTGGTTAAGCGTAACCGTTTTACAAGGATCTTGAGGTTACTTAAACCACGATACCTGTTAGAATGCGCCGCAATTATCGACCATTCCGTTGTGAAACGTTAGGAGACAACATGTCACAAGCCGAAGGCAAACGCCTAAATAAATACATTAGTGAAACAGGTTTTTGTTCACGTCGTGAAGCGGATAAGCTGATCGACCAAGGACGTGTGACCATTAATGGAAAAGTGCCTGAGATGGGTACGAAAGTAACAGATTCCGATGAAGTGCTTGTTGACGGCAAGTCCCTGCGTGCTAAAGAAAAACCTATTTACATCGCTTTGAATAAACCCACCGGTATTACCTGTACCACCGAACGTGATATTCCGGGCAATATCGTCGATTTCATTGGCCATAAAAGCCGTATTTTCCCGATTGGCCGCTTAGACAAACCTTCTGATGGGCTTATCTTCCTAACGAACGATGGTGATATCGTTAACAAGATTCTTCGTGCTGGGAATAACCACGAAAAAGAGTATGTGGTTCGTGTCGATAAGCCGATTACGGATGATTTCTTAAAACAGATGGGTTCCGGCGTTAAGATTCTCGATACTGTAACTCTGCCATGTAAAATTGAAAAAGAGACCAAATTTTCGTTCCGTATTGTTCTTACTCAAGGGCTAAACCGTCAAATCCGTCGTATGTGTGAAGCTTTAGGCTATGAAGTATTTAAGCTACGTCGTGTGCGCATTATGAATATTTCGCTTGATGGTATCCCAAATGGTCAATGGCGTTACCTGACTGATGCAGAAGTGTCCCAAATTTTGGCTATGTGTGAAGGCTCAACCGGCACGGAAGAAGCGTCTAAGGTCGATGCTAAAGGACACCGAATTCGTAAAGCAACAGATGCCAAGCTTTTCGATAGCCGAGAAGAGAACAAAGAATCGAAAGCGCGACGTAACCAGAAATCGAGAACATTTCAGGGACACAATGCAGAAAACTTCCGCCATGCGCCAAACTCTAAAAAGGGCAAAGTGCGTAGCGAAGGCAACAACAATCCAAATCGCTCTCGTCCAGCAAAGCCTCAAGCGACAAAAAATCACAATAAGCCTTCAACTGCACCACGCGTTGGCGGCACGCTCAGCTTGAAGAAGTAAAAACGAAAAAGGGAGCCATAAGGCTCCCTTTTGCTAAATCGATTCGGATTATTGAGTACCGAAGATTTTGTCACCAGCATCACCAAGACCAGGAACAATGTAGCCTTTATCATTTAGCTTCTGGTCGATAGCTGCTGTGTAAAGCTCTACGTCTGGGTGAGCTTTTTCTAGCGCTTCAATACCTTCTGGTGCAGCAACAAGAACCAGCACTTTAATTTGGTTACAGCCTTTCTCTTTCAATAGATCGATAGTGGCAATCATTGAACCGCCAGTGGCTAGCATAGGGTCAACGACCAATGCAATACGCTCTTCGATGTTTGAAGCAAGCTTGTTGAAGTATGGAACCGGCTCTAATGTTTCTTCATCACGGTAAATACCTACAACACTGATACGTGCACTTGGGATATGCTCCAAAACACCATCCATCATGCCTAAACCAGCACGTAAAATTGGCACCACTGTTACTTTCTTACCTTTAATTTGGTCAACTTCTACAGGACCATTCCAACCATTAATGGTTACTTTCTCAGTTTCAAAGTCTGCAGTTGCTTCATAAGTTAACAGGCTACCCACCTCTGTCGCTAACTCACGAAAACGCTTAGTGCTGATATCACCTTCTCTCATTAAACCAAGCTTATGTTTCACAAGAGGGTGTTTAACTTCAACAACTTTCATTTCCATCTCCGGCATAATTTAAATAAACCCACAGATTATACACCTATTTAATCTGGTTTCACGATAGGAAATCACGATAAAAAACTTACGCAAACGTTTTCCTTTTTGTTTTAAGCCCTGTAGAATAGCGCCGTTTTCATATCCAACTAAACCGAGGAACTTCCCCGTGAGCGGTAACAAGACTTCACTTAGCTACAAAGATGCTGGCGTAGATATCGATGCAGGCAATGCACTTGTTGAACGAATTAAAGGTGCGGTAAAGCGTACTCGTCGCCCTGAGGTAATGGGTGGCATTGGCGGCTTTGGCGCATTATGTGAACTTCCAACTAAATACAAACAGCCTGTACTGGTTTCTGGTACGGATGGCGTGGGTACTAAACTTCGTCTTGCTTTGGATATGAAAAAGCACGACACCATTGGTATCGACTTAGTAGCAATGTGTGTAAACGACCTAATTGTACAAGGCGCAGAACCTCTGTTCTTCCTTGATTACTATGCAACAGGCAAGCTAGATGTAGAAACTGCTGCTGATGTGGTTTCAGGTATTGCTGAAGGTTGTATCCAAGCTGGTTGTGCTCTTATCGGTGGTGAGACTGCCGAAATGCCAGGCATGTACGAAGGCGAAGACTACGACGTTGCTGGCTTCTGTGTGGGTGTTGTTGAGAAAGAAGACATTATCGACGGTACAAAAGTCGCAGCGGGTGATGCGCTCATCGCTGTGGGTTCTAGCGGCCCGCACTCAAACGGTTACTCTCTAGTTCGTAAGATTCTAGAAGTATCAGGCGCTGATAAAAATGAATTGCTCAATGGCAAAACTATCGGCGAACACCTACTTGAGCCAACGAAGATCTACATCAAATCAGGTCTTAAGTTAACCGCAGAACACGACGTTCACGCAATTTCTCACATCACTGGTGGCGGTTTCTGGGAAAACATCCCTCGCGTACTTCCTGAAGGTACGAAAGCTGTTATCGACGGCAATAGCTGGGAATGGCCTGCAATTTTCAACTGGTTACAAGAGAAAGGTAACGTTGAAACTCGCGAAATGTACCGCACATTTAACTGTGGTGTTGGCCTAGTTATCGCTCTTCCACAAGACCAAGCAGAAGCTGCGGTTAAGTTGCTAGAACAAGAAGGCGAAAAAGCGTGGGTTATCGGTGAAATTGCAGCGGCAAACGCTGACGAAGAGCAAGTAGAGATCAAGTAACCAATGAAAAGTATTGTTGTTTTAATTTCAGGAAATGGTACCAATTTACAAGCGATTATCGATGCTTGTGAGACAAGCATTGATGGTGGCAGAGTAACGGCTGTTTTTTCGAATAAAGCAACTGCTTATGGCTTGGAACGAGCTAAAAAAGCAGGTGCGGCTGCCGTATTCGTTGATCCTAAAGCATTTGACACTCGCGATGCTTTCGATGCCGATTTGATGGCACAAATCGATGAATACAAGCCGGACCTTGTTATTTTGGCTGGTTACATGCGTATTCTAAGTAATGAGTTTGTTCGTCATTACTTAGGTCGTATGATCAATATACACCCGTCTTTGTTACCCAAATACCCTGGACTAAACACTTATCAACGTGCAATCCACGCTGGTGACGAAGAGCACGGTACGAGTGTTCATTTCGTTACAGAGCAACTGGATGGTGGCCCTGTCATTCTGCAAGCGAAAGTGCCTATCTTCGATGAAGATACAGTAGAAACACTGACAGACCGAGTTCAAACTCAGGAATACCGTATCTACCCTCTAGTAACACAGTGGTTTGTCGAAGGTCGTCTAGAAATGAAAGACGGCAAAGCACTGTTAGATGGTAAGCCTTTAGGTATTCACGGCTACGCTGACGAGTAAAACCATCGTTTTCGATGAATAAAAAACCGCTTTCTGTACAAAGCGGTTTTTGTTTTCTAAGCTCATCTTATACTCAATAACGTTGAAAGAGATACCATTCCTACCGTTATTAAGCTTGCTCTGATCTCGTTGATGCAGCTCTGAATCCTGTATCTTGAGGTCACTTGAGTATACAAACCCAAACTTTGACACAAACTTCACCAAACCATCCGCGTATAAAATACTCTCTTAATCCATTTTGTGACACAATATGCATATCAATATTGCTTTTATCGCTGCTGATAAAAATTTTTTATAACCTGCAATTGTAGCGTCAACACGATTGAAATAGAGGGATTTTTCATGAAACCGTCATGGTTAGGCGTAACGCTTTTACTGCCCTTTTTATCTGCCTGTAACACCAACTCCACGATCCAAATCGACAGCGAACATGTTAGTGCTGAGCAAGCTGAAATCATTAAAGCTAATATCCTCAAACACTACCCGAACTCAACACTTGATGAACAACAAGAAATCGCTGACGTTGCCGTCAGAGCGATAGAAAACTTGGTATTTGTTGAAGGTGGCAGCTTTGATATGGGTGATTTTAAAGCTCCATGTGAATTGCCACATGAAACTCGAGACAGAATAGATTGGTCACCTAACCATAAATGTTATTCAATATTTGGCGGTTCAGGAGAAGAGAACCTACATAAAGTCACTTTAGATTCCTATTCCATTGCCAAGTTTGAAACGACCTATGCCGATATGGAAGTTATGCGAAAAGTCAATAACTTACCTGTCGCCGATCAAAACCTTGATGGCTCGCCTATAGATAGAAATTCCAGTGAGTTTAAACAAGATTTAAAAAAATGGAAACGGTTCGCGGCAAGTACTAAAACGTGGCGAAATGCAAAAGACTATTGCTTATGGCTTAATAGAGTTACGGCTCTGCCGTTTGATTTACCGACCGAAGCACAATGGGAATATACAGCAAGAAGTCGCGGGCAACATTACTATTTTGCAACTAATAACGGGTACCGCCAAAAAAAAGGCTCTAATTACTACGATCCAAACACAGGCTATTTTATCGATTACACGGATGAAGAAGTCAATGCGTCGATGAGAATCGAAAATGTTGATAGTTATCCCCCAAACCCTTTGGGAGTTTATGGTATGACCAACCAGGTTTCTGAGTGGGTCAATGACTGGTATGCAAAAGATTATTACCTCAGCTCACCAGAACATAACCCTCAAGGTCCGGAAGTAGGTACTGAAAAAGTTCAACGGGATGGCTCTGGTGTCACCATGACATTCTCACGCTTACACTCCGAAGATTACTCTCGATATCAAGTTGGAGTTAGCTTCCGCTGTGCTGTACAGCAAATATCACCAGTACTTCATTAACATTTATAGCAAGCTTCACCACCTGTGAAACTTGCTATTCTAACAAAATGTTACCGCGGCTCTACGTAACTATACAATTAACTTAGCATACTGCTCTTGAACCAAACCTCTCTTACTTCGCATTTGATTAGGAGTTGAATAGGCGAAAGCGGAGTCTAAACTAGTTCCATCTACATATTCTTTTTGAACCAAATTGAATACCCACTGATTAAACTGCGTTTGTTGTTTGCCATCTAAAATCGCATTAAGTCGAGCTAAGTTGTTCAGTGTTGCAGATTCATCCTCTTGCTTTGCGCCAGTCGGGTTAATACGAACCAAAACTTCTTCAAACTTACGCCAATTATTAATTGTGTTGGATAACAAATAAGTAATCGCATGTTCTTGCTGCTCTTCAAATGAATCGACGAAACTTTCCGTCAAAACATCCAACATCATGCCTATTGTCTCCGGTAATAGTTTATTTGGCTCCATACCAGACCAAACTTCTTCATTAAGTATTCTGCTGGCTAACATTTCAGCCTCACTTTTTCGAGATGAACGCCTACGATACCAATCAGCTAAGGCACCTTCTCCGGCTTCAATAGCATTTTTAAGTGCCTTTGAAGGATTTGTTACGACTTCAACCATGTTAGTAGCAAATGCCATATAGCTACTATTAGCAATATAATCGTACATTTCTTCGTTGATGTTTTTCAATTGGCGATAATCAACGCGCTGCAAACCATCCAAAATGACTAAAACTAGCTCCCAGATTTGTTCAAAATTCACCGCAGTACCAAAACCGCCCCCCCCGCCTGGTCCCCAGACGATTTGACCATTGCAGTAGAAAATTAAACGACCGCGATCAAGAGCGAGATGAAAATCACCACTAGCACCAACACCGAACGAGACGTTACCTTCGACTGTCAAGCCAGCTAGACTAACAAAATTCGAGTCATCAACTTGCTTATCTGGATGTAGCCATTCGATATCACCAGACACCTCTCCACCTAGCTTTGCACCAGCGAACCCTTCAGCTTTTACCCCAATCCTTCCTTTACTCTGCCCCATTGAAATAGAAGGAGATAGTAATACAGTATGTCCTGCGGCTCTATTTTCAAGTTTATTGCTTACTTCTGCAGTTGCGCTACTAGTAGCACCAGCAAAACAACTCATAGTAATACGGCCATATGTCCTAAACCGGCCAAAAGAATACTCCTGTTTCTGTTTATTAATATCGGTATAAGTTAACGAAAGCGGATAACCCGATTTATACGGAAGGAATGACTTAAAATGAACCGATGCTTCAGCCAGTGCTACTTTAGCTTCAGCACTGATACCGATATCAATCTGACCATCTAGAGGCTTCACCGTAGATTTTATTTTTGCTCCCATTCCCCAACGAAGCAGCTGAGCTTCAGCACTTGCCGCAAAACGGGTTTCACCACTATCCGTTAGAATGTACTGGCTAGCCTTCCACTCTTCCGCCTGACCACCATCCGCATTCCACGATTTAATCACCATATCTATGCCAGGGTTTTCAATGTCCTTGGTGATGCTTTCTTTAATATCTTGTAATATTGCCTGCTTAAACTCCGCTGTGTTACCCGCTTTCAATGAAGACAACATTTTTTCTGTCACGCTACGCTTTTTCCAGTGAACCTTCTCTCGCTCAAGGAACACCGCTCGTATGTAAACCAAGCGGTTGTGTGACGCAGAAAACACTTCAACCACATGCCTTTGGGCTGGTTGGGTAGTTAACGTTTTACTGTTAGCAAAATTTTCTAACTTGACCTTTCCTATCCCCGAAGGGGTTGGGCTTGCTGAAGATTCTTTGCCTTGCTCAAGCTGATTTAATAAGGCTTTACAATCTTCAAGCTCCTGATTAAGCCGCTTTATTGCTTGCTTTTTAACGACATCAACTGATGACTCTCTAAATAAAGGATTGTAAATGGTAGTAAAGATTAGACGACGCTTTAAAACTTCGATTCTTTCCTCGAGTTTCTTCTTGTTAGTGCTTGTATCTTCTTCAGCGGTTTCCCCCTTGTCAGCTACCGTCTCAGGTGCAATAGCACCAGCATTCACCGCATCAATCGCCCACTGTTTTTTCTTGTTCTGATGTTCGAGAAGCTTCTGCTCTGTCGCATCTTCCGCTTTAGGAGCTTGTTGGGAAAGCTCATGAAACGCCGTAATCAACTTTTCAGTTTGGCTTATTTCCTCTTCCAAGTACTTCTGGGACTCTTCATCCAAACAGAAAAAGCACTTCCCTTTATCGTCGGTTTTAAATAGAAAGTTTTTTATATCAATGCCTTTGCACTGTGGATCTTTTTCTATGCATCCTTCAGAAGCGAGCGGTCTGTTGGGTGCTGGTGGATCAATAGGGCAAATCGATTGAACATCTTCTAACTTAAACTCTTCAGGGAACTTAATTACCTCACCGGGGTGAATTAAATCTGGGTTGGATTGGTATTGAGGGTTTAACGTTAGAATCTGATTAAAATCAACATCATTTTTAACAGCGATACCAAGTAAGGTATCGCCGCTTTTTACAGTATAAGTTCGGCTCATGCTGATACCCCAGGGTATTGAATCGTGGAGATAATATCTTTCATTTTTTGCATATGTTTAGAAGTTAGGTTCCACACCGATAGTTGGTTTTGATGAGTATCTTTAAATGGCCACGTTGCTTGTAACCATTGGTGGTGGTACCAACAAATAGTATGGATTTGTGGTATGAACATTTGTCTCTCTTCGATTGAGAGAGCGCCAATAAACGGTAGTAACATTCTTGGTTCGTAATATCGAAGAAACGCAGGTCGGTCTGTCTTATTCACGGTTAAACGGTTACGTAAAGTCTTTGCGAGATGTGATGCTTGCTCATTGTTCGGCATCGACACTATGCAACCCAATGGCTTTTCTTCAAATCGTGTTAGCCACATCGATTGCAGTTGTGGATAGTCAGTAATATCGACAAGAACTGGTCCATGTTCTAAGTTTTGGTATTGCGTCCCTTCAAATAAACGCTCGAAATACGGCTCAGGTAACTCATACTTGTTAATATGTTTGTACAAATCTTGTTGCCACTCAGTCATCAGCGTTGATTCAAGTACCACACAGACTCTTGAGTCTTTAGCGAAATGGTCAATTGGGGAACCATTTAGCGCTTGGATATTCAAATCCGGCTCTAGCCATGTATTTGACATGTGCCCCCCTGTCCGCAATTACAAAGCTCTCGAGTTAACGCGCCATCGTTAACCATTTCACGGTGCTCAGCTTCGCTCATGGGGGCTGGAGCCGTTAATAGCAGAGTTCCAGCGACTTCAGACGCGCTAATAGACATTGGAGTCACCGCTTTAGGTGCCGCGACTGAGTCAACACCATTTGGCAATACTGGTGCTTGACCACTGTAACCACTGCCGCTGCCGGGGCTACCACCAGAATTGAGGTTAATTGCAGGGCCAACGATACTCACACCAGAGGCATCAACTTTGACAAAGCTGCCTCCCGCCTTAACCGTGATCTCAGCCCCTGCCTCGATAACGACTTTTTGCCCAGACTTAACATGTACTTCGTTGCCCGAATTCAAAGCATATAAAGAACCGATTTTCTGATGCACAGAACCATCCGTGATAGCGGTGCTGTCTTTCGCTACTTTGGTCCGGCTTTCACCGTCAACAGTCAGATGATGATTGTTAACAACTTGCTCAAAGTTATCGTTATCAACCGTTAAGTGTTTGTCGTGCTTAATATGAGTAGAGTGGTCGTTCTTTACTTCTGAAACGAAATCTTTCTGGGCGTGCAAATAAATTTGTTCATTATCAACCTGATCTTCAAAGCTGAGCTCGTTAAACCCTTCCCCTTTATGAGTTTCACTACGAATAACCGTTTTGGTTTTATTATCTGGTAGTGGATAAGGTGGGTTATTAACCGCATGATAAGTGCGCCCTGTAATGATTGGTTGGTCTGGGTCTCCATTAAGAAAACTGACAATCACTTCATGTCCAATACGCGGTAAAGCAAGCATGCCATACTGCCCACCAGCCCAACCTTGCGATACACGCACCCAACATGAGCTATGCTCATTACCTTTAGAATATCGATCCCAAGGAAAATGAACTTTCACTCGACCATATTTATCACAATAGATTTCTTCCCCTTCAGGGCCGACAACTAAAGCCATCATCGGGCCATCTACCTGAGGTTTAGGTTGCGGTGTTGCTTGCCAGTTCTGCGACGATGGGATCACCGAAAAAGAGTTACTGTAAGTGGTAGCGCCTTGAGTAGCACCCTCTTCCAAAGCTTGGGGCTGCTCGCCCTTGTGATTAACATTCACCACCAACCAACTGCGATTCATGTCAACATTGAGATGGTCTTCAAGAGTGAAAAGTGTACCCGCTCTTAAGCCTGCATGATTACTTAAGCCCGAAGCAAGGTGAGACTCTCGGCGTAGATACTCTAAACGAACTCGGCTAAAAGCTTTTCCATTAATGTCATCCTTGTATCGGCCGGGCGAATCAAAGTGCTCGTAACCTTCACGCTGATAACTCATGTTCGAGCCAAACTGCTCTTGCATAAAGCTGTATTGAGGTTTCTTGAAGCTATAGTCTTTTAATGCCACTTCTGATACTTCAGATTGAGTACGCTTACTAAAAGCAGACACAAAGCAACTCGGAGCAACGCCACCTGCGGTTGAATGATAAGTAACAGCCTCACTCAGTTTAGGGAAAAGCTCTGAACTATCAGTAAAAACCAGTTTATGCTTACCGTTCTGATGTTCAATGCTGTACACCCACCCTTCTTCAGCGGCCAAACGCTGAACAAACTCTAAATCTGTTTCTCGATATTGAACACAGAACTCTCGCTGCTGACAATCTCGGGTTAAAGAGAAAGTGACATCTTGAATACCGACTTCTTTCAATAAAGTGGTCACGATATCGACACTGCTTTTGAATTGAAAAATACGGCTATTGTGACGTAAAGATAAGCGCTCCAACTCGGGTACGAGCGTCACCGAGTAAAAAGTATGGTTGTGACCGATATCCCCTTGGGTAAAATTACGAATCACGCCATGAACCTGTTGGGTTAACTCACCATTTTGATATACGTGCAGTTCTGCGAACTTATCTACAATTTGCTCTGGTTGAATATCTTCGCGGCGGCTGGCAAGACGAATCCCATAACGGAAGCCAAAACAAGAATTTTGATTGGATAAACATTCTTGGCCTTCAAACCCGCGAACCACGAACAGTTCTTCCGATAACCCATTCACTTGAAAGGTAAAGCGCAGAGCCGACATAAGTGATCCTTAACATAAATGACTAACAACTATCATTTAGTAGAACCAATAACCACGCCAAGTATATAACCATTAAATATCAACAGGTTATAGTAACAAATTCAGTATCTAGGCCAAAAATCGCCTAGCTTAGGCAAATTCTCCCCTATGAAGCACAAAAAACTGCCCACTCAGGGTGAATTATTAGAATCAGGTCAAATCAAAAGGTATGTCGCAAGATGCGCTAAAAGTAGCAGTAGGAGGTGACAAGAGTGGGCAATGACGAATAACAAAAAAGCACTGATTAAACCCAAAATAAAAAAGGCTGAGCAATGATACTCAACCTTATTTATTACTCTAACGGTACTGTAGGCGCTTGATTGCCAGGCTTCTTCTCAGCAAAAGCGACGTCTTTTAAAGCATCAGAATTGTTATCTATCAGCTCACCGCAGTGAAAGATATTAAACTCCCCTGGTTTCATGCGTTGCCACTGTTCGTTGCCGGTTAAAGGCTGAGTTGCAATCACAGAAACAACATCGTTAGGCGTTGTCTCTTCCTGGAAGTTGATTTCTACATCTTCATCCAATAATGCAGCTTTACCAAAGGGAGCGCGTCGAGTAATCCAGTACAAGTGGTTAGTACAATAACTCATAATGTACTCTCCATCTGAGAGCAACATGTTAAACACGCCTTTCTCTCGCAGCTCATCACAACGCAGAGCAAGGTAATGAAATACCGCAACCATGTCTTTTGGAGGCTCAGGGAAACGGTTTTCCAGCTTATCCAGCAGCCAACAAAAGGCAGCTTCACTGTCTGTTTGCCCCACAGGGCGATGGCGACCTGTCGGCATATCTTGATAGTCGGTTAATTGGCCATTATGGGCAAATGTCCAATAACGCCCCCACAGTTCACGCGTGAAAGGGTGGGTATTCTCGAGATTCACTCCACCACGATTCGCCTGACGAATGTGGCTGATCACCGCACAACTTTTGATCGGATAGTCTTGAACAAGTTGAGCAATTTTAGAATCACAACTTGGTTTTGGATCTTTAAACGTACGAAAGCCTTTGCCTTCATAAAAAGTAATGCCCCAACCATCTCTATGTGGCCCAGTTTTACCACCACGTTGCATCAAACCCGTAAAACTAAAGCAGATATCGGTCGGTACATTTGCGCTCATTCCGAGCAATTCACACATGGTTCTCTTTTCTCCTACCACTTGGCAATACCGAAGATCTCACCATCACTTCGGTATATTAGGGCTGAAACCAGCCCTAAGACTTATTCCATTTCTTTTTCAATCAATTGAATAACGATGTGAATAATTTTGATATGGATTTCTTGAATACGGTCTGCATAACCAAAATGTGGGACACGAATTTCAATATCCGCTAAACCCGCCATTTTACCGCCATCTTTACCCGTTAATGCGATCGTCTTCATCCCTTTCGCTTTCGCCGCTTCGATAGCTTTTAGAATATTGCCCGAGTTGCCAGAAGTAGACAGACCAAACAGTACGTCACCAGCACTACCCACCGCTTCCACATAACGAGAAAACACGAAGTCATAACCAAAATCGTTACTTACACAAGACAAGTGGCTTGGATCAGAAATCGCAATCCCTGGGTAGCCAGGACGATTTTCACGATAGCGGCCTGTTAATTCCTCAGCGAAATGCATGGCATCACAGTGAGAACCACCATTACCACAAGATAACACTTTACCGCCCTGCTTGAATGAATCCGCAATCGCTTTAGCTGCGGCTTCAATTTGCGCAATATTATGTTCATCACTTAAGAATTTATTGAGTACGTCAGCGGCTTCACTCAGTTCACTTTTAATTAGATCCTGATACATAGTTATTCTCTTCTTTAATCTGCTTGCAGATAAACTCTCTGGTAAGAGAGCCGGGGTATAGGGTTTATTTATATTTTATGGCTAGAAGCGTCATATATAAAACATAAACAGGCTTCCAAGAGTTTACTCAAAGCTGAGATGCTTCACCATCAACAATTGCCATTTTAGAACCATAATCCCAGCAACAAACAACAATTCAGCGCACAAATTAGAACAATCACTCTACTTAGATCACTTTTTAGACAAAAGGATGTTTTACATTTCATTAATAAATCATTTACACTCTACTGGTTAGACCACTTATTACAATTAACAAATCAAGCTATCAAAAACTGATGTTAAGCATGATTTATAAGGACGTGACCATGGATATCTTGCTCTCTACTCTCGGGGTCTTTGCAGTATTAAGCGCTTGCTTATATCACCGAACCTCACTCTTTGTTGCAATAGCAGCACTCACTATCACTATGCTGGTGCTCTCACTGTTTGGTCCTGTGGGTATCATTGGTTGGAGTTTGTATCTGGCCGCTCTCGCAGTATTTACTGTACCGTCAATTCGCCAAAGCTTGGTTAGTGCTAAAGCACTGCGGGTATTTAAGAAAGTGCTTCCTGCGATGTCTCAAACCGAAAAGGAAGCGTTAGATGCCGGTACCGTTTGGTGGGAAGCAGAACTATTCAAAGGTAAGCCCGACTGGAAGCATTTGCATAACATTCGCGCTCCGAAACTGAGTAAAGAAGAACAAGCTTTTCTTGATGGCCCTGTCAGTGAAGTGTGTGCAATGGTTAACGATTACCAAGTCACTCATGAATTGGCGGACCTACCTCCAGAAGTGTGGCAGTACCTAAAAGAACATAAATTCTTTGCCATGATCATTAAGAAAGAGTATGGCGGATTAGAGTTCTCAGCGTATGCTCAATCGCTGGTCCTTCAGAAGCTTACTGGTGTCTCTGGTGTACTTTCTTCTACCGTGGGCGTTCCTAACTCTCTGGGTCCAGGTGAACTACTCCAACATTATGGAACCAAAGAACAAAAAGACCATTATTTACCTCGCCTTGCCGAAGGGAAAGAGATTCCATGTTTTGCCCTAACCAGCCCAGAAGCGGGCTCTGATGCAGGTTCCATCCCTGACTTTGGGGTTGTCTGTAAAGGCGAATGGGAAGGTAAAGAAGTTCTGGGGATGCGTTTAACCTGGAACAAGCGGTATATCACTCTGGCCCCAGTAGCAACGGTACTTGGTTTAGCATTTAAGTTACAAGACCCTGATAACCTATTGGGCGATAAGCAAGATATTGGGATCACTTGTGCCCTTATTCCAACAGACCTAGAAGGCGTAGAGATCGGCAACCGCCACTTCCCTCTCAATGTTCCGTTCCAAAACGGTCCAACGCGCGGCCAAGACATCTTCGTTCCATTAGACTTCATCATCGGTGGACCAGAAATGGCAGGCCAAGGTTGGCGAATGCTGGTTGAATGTTTGTCTGTTGGTCGTGGAATCACCCTGCCTTCAAACTCGACGGGTGGAACAAAAATGGCGGCACTGGCTACGGGTGCTTACTCTCGTATTCGTCGTCAGTTCAAACAACCAATCGGCCATATGGAAGGCATTGAAGAGCCACTAGCACGAATCGCAGGTAATGCTTACGTCATGGATGCAGCAGCGAACCTGACGGTTGCGGGTATCGACTTAGGTGAGAAGCCATCGGTTATTTCAGCCATCGTCAAATATCACTGTACACACAGAGGTCAGCAATGCTTTATTGATGCGATGGACATTGTGGGTGGTAAAGGTATCTGTTTAGGCCCTGCAAACTTCTTGGCAAGAGGTTATCAAGGTGCGCCAATCGCGATAACCGTCGAAGGGGCCAATATTCTAACTCGTTCAATGATTATTTTCGGA
Organism: Vibrio sp.; assembly: GCA_048259585.1. Taxonomy (GTDB): domain Bacteria; phylum Pseudomonadota; class Gammaproteobacteria; order Enterobacterales; family Vibrionaceae; genus Vibrio. The sequence continues at coordinate 220,670 of JBLXHN010000004.1, forward strand.
CAAGGTGCAATTCGATGCCATCCTTATGTATTGAAAGAGATGGAAGCGGCACATTCAGAAAAAAGTGATGCGGTAGAACAATTTGATGCCGCTCTTGCCGGCCACGTTAGCTTTACTGTCAGCAACCTAGTTCGTAGCCTCTGGTTAGGCTTAACCGATGGTATCGGTTCTGATTCACCAACCAAAGATGCCACACGACGTTACTACCAACAGCTTAATCGCTACAGTGCCAACTTAGCGCTATTGGCTGATGTATCCATGGCCGTACTTGGTGGTTCGCTAAAACGTAAAGAGCGTTTATCCGCTCGATTAGGCGATATTTTAAGTCAGCTTTATTTAAGTTCAGCCACACTGAAACGCTTTGACAATGATAACCGACCGACTGAAGACTTAGCTCTGGTGCATTGGGGATTGCAAGACAGCTTGAAGCAAACAGAAGTTGCGATTGATGAGTTTCTGGCTAACTTTCCAAACAAATGGATTGGAAAAATACTAAGAGCCATCATTCTGCCTTTCGGCCGAGTTCGTAAAGGACCAAATGATAAACTTGATCACAAACTAGCGCAGATCCTTCAAACACCAAGTGCAACACGTTCACGAATTGGTCGTAACCAGTATCTAGAACCGACAACACACAACCCTGCGGGTCGAATTGAGCTTGCTCTAAGTGTGATACTTCAAGCCGAACCTGTATTTGATAAAGCTTGTAAAGCTCTACAACAGCGTCGTCCGTTTACCCAACTGGATAAACTGGCTGCATTAGCGCTTGAAAAAGGGGCGATTAGTGAACAAGAAGCGGAGATTTTGGTCGAAGCGGAAAGTCATCGTTTATACACCATTAATGTCGATGACTTCTCTCCTCAGGAACTGGCTGCAAAAAAGCAAGTTACTAAACTTGAACAAGTTGCTTAGTGACCACTCTGTTAACTCTCCCTCATTTGAGGGGGAGTTTTATTTTTTAGGCATGTTCAATTGCATTTCAGGTAGTATTTCTTTGCGAGCTTTTATTTTGCCTCTGATAAACCAAACAGCAAAAGCCAACAGCAGAATCACAATGTTACCGACCACAATGTAAATCAGATTCTTAACTCTTTTCTCTTCACGCACTTCTATTAATAGCCTTTCTTGCTCCAACTTACGCTTCTGCTCCAACTCAGCTTCTCGCATAAGACGAGCCTGCTCAAGGTCGATTTCTTGTACCACGCTATAGGTACTTTCTTTGATTGGGAAATAGAGCGGACGCTTTGTGGCAAGGTCAGTTGCATAAATACCACCATCCCAGGCGTAGTTCCCGAGCTCACCTTTATACGGGACATTGAGCGTCATTTTAAGAGAATCCGGTTCCGATACCCCGTCAACACGAAACTCTTTTTTATCTGGGTAAACATGTCGAATTTGAGACGCAAGTGAACCGGGTTCAATCATCCCTTGTTCACCACTGATAATGACTTGATGTGGTTCATTTTCGACTCGAGATTGAATGAATGTAGAAGTTAATGGCGATGGGTATACCAACACATCTTGTTCTTGAGCCCGCAAAAATACACCATTACCTGAAGTAATCCGCACTCGGTATTTTCCAGGCTCTGGAGAAATCGCCAATTTAACAGTAAAAACGCCATCTCCCGGTTTTTCATCCAGATCTCTACCATCATCGGCAAATTCACCAATCACCGTTGGTACTGGTCGAGCTTCCTTAACCAAGCTTTCTTCATTTTCAATATACTTTCTAAACGTAACTTTAAGGTTTACTCGTTCTAGAAAGTCTTTTAACAGAAGTGGTTTACCATCAGAGGTTAAACGAGCGGTAAATTTCATTTCCTCGCCATGATAGATACGGTTTGGAAACGTATCGGCAGATAATTGCAGGTGGGAAATTAACTTAACATTATTTTTAGGCGAAACCTTACCAATCGCCTGCCATGGGCCCGGCATAGGGTTATCGATCGAAATAATGTCCATCGTTGGCTCTTGATACCAACGTACATTGTCAGAATTACGCGCAGCATAATATTTTCGTCCATCAGGACGAACTAATACGACTGGTTGTGAATCTTTCTCTCGATAAATGACAAACGTAATTTGAGTAATCGTTGGATCAACGCGAAAGCGGTTATCAAGTAAAGAAAGTGAGGATTCACGGCTCGCTAACGCACTGAAATTTAGCAAAAGCCCCAATATTACTATTCCAATCCTCAACATATTATCTCCCAAGATCAACAAGCGTTATTGACGCCAAAGACAAGAACCATTTTTTTCCACGAGATCTAGACGTTCTTGATGCGCATCTAGTTCATCGGCGGTTGCCATTAATACCTTTAGAGCTTTTCGTCCACTTTCCACTCTTTTTATTGATTCAGCTCCCGATTCACCACCATTCTGGCTACCCGCATTAAATTGCAAAGACGTTTGCCCACCCGTCATCAAAAGATAAACGTCAGCAAGAATCTCCGCATCGAGCAAAGCGCCGTGGAGCGTACGGTGAGAGTTATCTATACCGTAGCGTTCACAAAGAATATCAAGGTTGTTACGTTTGCCAGGGAAGATTTTCTTCGCCATCGCCAACGTATCGGTTATTTTGCAAACTTGCTCGGTTTTAAGTTCGACTCCCGCTAACTTGGAAAATTCATAATCCATAAAGCCCACATCGAAGGGCGCATTGTGGGCAACTAACTCGGCATCTTTAATGAAATCCAAAAACTCTTGATGAACATCGCGGTACTCCGGCTTATCAACCAGAAACTCATCGGTGATACCGTGAACTTCTATCGCCTCCGCTTGAATATCTCTATCTGGCTTCAAATAAACGTGGAAATGACGTCCCGTGAGCTTACGATTAATAATTTCTACCGCGCCGATTTCAATGATTCGGTGCCCCTCGTAGTGTGGCCCCCCCTCTAAATTCATACCGGTTGTTTCGGTATCGAGAACCACAATGCGATTGTATTCTGAATTGCTGCTAGTATTCATAAGGATATATGTGTCAGACTATGCCAAATGTGTGCGTAAACCAATAGTATCAAATCATGAAGAAACAGGTGGAAATTTTCACTGATGGTTCCTGTTTAGGCAACCCAGGGCCCGGAGGCTATGGGGTTGTTCTTCGCTACAAGAATACCGAAAAAACCTTAGCTAAAGGCTATAAACTCACAACCAACAACCGTATGGAAATGTTGGCTGCCGTAGTGGCTTTGCAAACCTTAAAAGAGCCTTGCCATGTTATTCTGACGACTGACAGCCAATATGTTCGTCAGGGAATCACTCAGTGGATCCATAACTGGAAGAAAAAAGGCTGGAAAACAGCGGCCAAAAAACCAGTCAAGAATGCCGATCTCTGGCAGGCATTGGATCAAGAAACCACTCGCCACCAAATTGAATGGCACTGGGTTAAAGGTCACGCAGGTCACAGAGAAAATGAAATGTGTGATGAGTTAGCGCGTGCTGCGGCTGAAAACCCAACCGAAGATGATGTGGGTTACCAAGCCGAATAATCACGATTCATCATTGGCGTTAACACGATAATTGACTCCCACCGGAGACAAGCGACGTTTAAAGCGCCAATGAGGTTTTATCAGCTTAAGCGGATAAGTTCGCTTACGAGCCACAATAAAATACAAACTACAGAATGTAGCCCCTAAATCCCCTCTGCCGTTTTCTAACCATGTCCAAAAAGCTCGGTTTTTCTGCATTGGAAACAACGCATAGCGGTCACATTCAATTACCTGATAATTCAATAGTCCCAGCCAATCTTTAACCCGATTAGGAGTAAACATTCTACCACTCCAAGGTAAATTGTTTTTACGCCATGGCATTAAGCTCGCTAAGCCTGTAAAGCTAATAGGGTTAAAACCAGTGATAATAATATAGCCATCATCAATTAATACGCGATCCACTTCACGCAGCATACGGTGAGGATCGTTACAGTAATCCAGCTGATGAGCGAGAACAGCGACATCTATACTCTTCTCAAAGAAAGGCAGATCGAAACTATCCGCGATGACATTATGCAGAGGGTTATGAATATCGAGATTAACCTGATGTTGAATGTTGCAGTTGACACTCGATAACTCACAGCTTAAACCACCTAGTTTCAACAAATGGTAACCAAATAATTTGGGGCACCACTCATCCATTCGAGTTTGAATAGAGTCACTAACCCATTGACCATTTTTCAATTGTGACCAAGAATGTGGTTTCTTAATCTTTTTTTCGCTGCGTGCTGGTTTCATCGCTAACCCGCTTTCACAAAGGTGACTTGGAGACAACTCATGTTACAGATCAAAAGCATACCTGCATTTAATGACAATTACATCTGGCTAATTGAAAATAGCGATCGCCGTTGCGCTGTAGTAGACCCAGGTGATGCTCAACCTGTCCTAGAGTATATTAAACAGCATGATTTAACTTTAGATACCATTCTAATTACCCACCATCATCACGACCATACTGGCGGGGTAAAAGCGTTAATCGACCAATTTACCAAAGTTAAAGTCATTGGTCCCAAAAATGACCCTGTCTCTAATCTAACCCAACAAGTTTCTGCTGGCGATCAAATTACTCTGTTTGAAGAATGTTTCTTGGTACTGGGCTTACCTGGACATACTTTGGGCCATATTGGATATGTGGGTGATGGCAAACTGTTCTGTGGAGACGTTCTATTCTCCGGTGGCTGTGGCCGCGTGTTCGAAGGAACAATGGAACAAATGTATACCTCTTTAGAGAAACTCGCGGCTTTACCGGAAGAAACCGAAGTGTATTGTGCACATGAATACACTGCTAGCAATATTGCTTTTGCTATTGCTGTTGAGCCTAATAACGATCAGTTACAAATTTATCGTGACGAAGTTATCCGCTTAAGAGCGCAAGACAAACCGACGATTCCAACGACCCTGCGCAGAGAAAAGTGGGTCAACCCATTCCTTAGAACTCAAGAACCTAGCGTAATTAAATCGGTGGCGAATCGAACGGCTGAAAATGATCCCATATCAATTTTTTCAGCTTTACGTGAGTGGAAAAACAATTTTTAGGAATTTGCCACTTGTCAGAGCAATAAATCGACAAGTATCATCTTCAGCCATTTAACAAAAAGACAGTTTTTCATGCGATTACAAATTAGCTGTTTGTTGGCAATGGTGTTAGCCGGATGCCAATTAAACCAGCCAGCAGACCAAACAACGCCAGACAATATTGAAGTCAATACACCTCAACCTGTAGTTAAAAAGAAGACGGCACCAGTAGCTTCAACGCCTGTAGAAAAAGTTGAACAACCTAAAGTCGTCACACCGCAAGAACAGGAAGACGTTTGGCAACGCATCGCTATGCAGTTGGAAATGGGTATTCCAAAGCATAAAACTGTCGATTATTACCGGACTTGGTATCTAAAACACCCAAGCCACCTGAAAAAGGTCTCTGAACGAGCGCAACCTTTCCTCTACTTGATTACAGAAAAAATAGAGCAACGCGGCCTTCCTTTAGAGCTTACGCTACTCCCTATCGTTGAAAGTGCATTTGATGCCTTTGCTTACTCTCACGGTAGCGCTGCTGGCTTATGGCAGTTTGTGCCAGCAACCGGGAAAATGTATGGTCTAGAACAAAACTTCTGGTACGACGGTCGACGAGACGTCGATGCAGCAACAGACGCTGCACTCGATTACCTAACGTACTTGAATAAACGCTTCGATGGCGACTGGCAACATGCCATCGCAGCCTATAACAGTGGTGGAGGACGAGTTTCCAGCGCCATTCGTAAAAACAAAAAATTGGGCAAACCGATAGATTTCTTTTCACTAGATTTGCCGAAAGAAACCAGTGGTTATGTGCCAAAACTGCTCGCATTAGCCGATATTTTAGCGCATCGAAAAGAGTATGGTATCGATATTCCACCGATTGCCAACAAACCTGTACTAAAGCTTGTTAACCCCAAAGAGCAGTTAGATTTAGCTATAGCGGCGAATTATGCAGGTCTCAACGTTAAAGAATTACAAAGCTATAACCCGGCCTATAACCAATGGGCAACAGCTCCCGACGGCCCTCACCAACTGCTATTACCTGTTGATAAAGTTGAACTATTTCTAAACAATGTCGAAGCAAACCGTGGCAAAGGGATGAAGCTCGTTCGATACAAAGTTAAGTCAGGCGATAGTTTAAGTGTAATTGCAGCCAAGCACGCTACAACGACGAACATCATTAAAACAGCCAACAATTTATCGAGCAATAGTATCCGAGTCGGTCAACACTTAATGATTCCGACGTCCGTCAAAGACGAAAAAGCGTATGTACTTAGTGCCAACAACAGACTTGAAAAAACGCAATCTATTGCACGTGGTAAGTACAGGCAAACCCATACCGTAAGAGAAGGCGATAGCCTTTGGACAATTGCTCGACGTAATAATATTTCCCATACCGCTCTTGCCAAATGGAATGGTATGGGCCCTAGAGATACACTGCGAGTCGGACAAAAGCTGGTTATCTGGAAGAACAGCACTAATGGGGCCATTATCCGCACTGTTGTCTACAAAGTTCGCAACGGGGATACACTGAGTGGCATCGCGAGTAAGTTCAAAGTGAAAACAGCGGACATCGTTAAATGGAATGACTTATCAAACAATAAGTATCTGAAACCAGGTCAAAACCTGAAACTCTATGTCGATGTTACTAAGGTTAGCGTATGAACCCGTCCAGTAATCCTTTCGTTATGTTAGTGGATATTTTCCGCTCACCTCAAGACTGCTTTGCTGCACTTTATGAACGAGGTGCATGGGGCTGGCAACCTTTCATCGTATTGATGATTACGCCATTCTTATTTTGGGGAGCCTACTTCGCAAATGTCGATTTCGAATGGTTAAAAGCTGGCTTATCCGCACAAATGGCGGTAACCAACCCCGATCTCATCGATCTTCTTGAAGCTGACACGCTACTCGCGAGTGAAATCATCAGTGATGTGATGGGACGCACTTTAACCATCATCTTGTTAGCATTGTGGTTTAATCTGGCCACCCGTCAGGGACAATCAAAACTTGGGTTCTGGAAGTGGTTTGCCGCAAGCTCTGTGATCATTTTCCCTGCTGTGATTGGTGATCTTGCAAGCTATGCAAGCTTATTGCTGAAGCATGGGCAGGTTATGAGCTATGCTGCAGATCTCAACAGCGTGAACGGGCTAATTAAGCTGCCAATCACTAACCTTTGGTCACAATTTGCTAGCTCTTTCCCACTGCTATTGCCTTGGTACATTTTCTTGGGCTACGCAGCGGTTATCACCTGGACTCAAATTGAACGAGGCCAGGCTTTGGTGATAGCAACACTACCATGGGTGGCGTACTACGGCATTTGGGCGGTTAGTATTGCGATAGGCTAAAACTGATTAGCAATGGATTATGATCAGAAGCGTCCGATTCGGGCGCTTTTGCGTTTTTCACGACCAGTCCTTTATAAAATACATGGTCAAGTGGCAACCCTGTCATAAATCGTACTCGATGATCAGGTGAAAACTGCGCCTCTTGTAAGCCCAACGAAAACAGCACCTCCTTCATCACACCAATGCGTTGCTCACTCCAGCTATTAAAGTCCCCGGCAACGATTACGGGACCTTGATGTTTTTCCAGCTCTTCCGCGAGCGCGTTTAACTGTAGCTGATATTCTTGCGTTCCATAAGTAAAGTTCACCGCATGAACATTCACAACTGATAGCGTTTCACCGTTACTTAACGGGTAGCGAGCATAAATTCCTGATTTGGGCAAACGCAGCCAAGGCTCCATCTCTGTATAGCCACAAGCAAGGCTTGGCATGGTTTTAGCGAGATTAACGACACCAGCAGATTCGCCCATAACTTTAAATGCATTGACTTGATTTCCTCCCCAGCCATTACTGGTAATCCACGATTTTAACTCACCTGTTAAACTCGCTTCTTGCATGAGCAGAAGCTGTTTACCTTGGCTAAACTGGGCAAGCGCCTCACTCCAATTGGTTCGGTTTTGCTTATATATATTCCAAACCAGCAGATTGATTTCACCATCATTATCCAGTGGTTTCGCGTTCGGGTCTTTATAGCAAATCAGAGGTTGTCCATCAGCGCTATCGCCCACCGTTAATAACTGTGGCCGTAACGGGACATTAAATACATATTGATAGCCCCAAATAAAGCTACTTAGCAGAACAAAAAGGGCAATGAGGAAATAATAACGTTTTTTCATAATAGGCATAGGCGAGACAAAAAACATTCACCACAGCCCGACACTGCGGTTTAACATTGACAATAAAAAAGGAGCCGAAGCTCCTTTCTTTAAACTTAAACTGCGTCTTCGTCTTCTTCACCTGTGCGAATTCGAATAACTCGTTCCACATCAGTAATGAAGATTTTACCGTCACCAATTTTACCGGTTTGGGCAGTTTCGATGATCGTGTCAACGCATTGATCAACGACATCTTCATTGACGACGATTTCAAGTTTCACTTTAGGTAGAAAGTCGACCATGTACTCTGCACCACGATACAGTTCAGTGTGACCCTTTTGACGACCAAAACCTTTAACTTCAGCGACCGTCATCCCGGTGATACCTACTTCAGCTAACGCTTCACGTACATCATCGAGCTTAAACGGTTTTATAATGGCTTCAATTTTTTTCATGTTCATCCCTTAAACTTGTATCAATGGTAAGCATTATCCGCTAGCCCTTGAAAACAATCAAATAATTACTTCAAGCTTGCGTAGTAAGCGGCAAGATTAGCAATATCATCATCACTTAGCATAGAAGCTTGAGCTTGCATCACTGCAGCAAGGCCACCAGTACGTTGACCCGCTTTATAAGCTTTAATTGAAGATATAATGTACTGCTCACTTTGTCCTTTAAGATTAGGATAACCAGGGATAACAGCAATGCCGTCTGCTCCATGGCATGCGGCGCAAACTGCTGACTTAGCTTTCCCAGCTTCAACATCACCAGCAACAGCATTCCCTGCCAACAAACCGAGGCCCAAAGCAACACTTACAACGAATTTATTCATTACGCTTCCTTATCTAACTATTTTTCTCATTTTGTTGTATCCCCAACTATTCATAAAATACTTAGGCATATCACTCACATACTTAAAAATAATAGTGGCACGAAAGTTAACTTTTGTCCCAAACTAGGTCGTAATCTTGCCCACTGAAATCACGATCAATAAACAAATTTCCAACTGCGACCACGTGATTTTGATACATAAGTATCGGTATCCGGCGTCTTAACCAACTGGGCACCCCATATTCCTGGAACAGTTTTTTCAGTTTTCTTGATCCGACTCTACCGACTGGGCACGCACTTAACCCTTCAGGGTTAAAGCTGATCCATAAGTCATCAGAGCAGTCAGGCAAGTGCAATAATCCTTTAGTAGACTTGACGATTTCTAGTGTTCCTAAGTTATCAGGCAGTCGCAAAGGTTGACAGAAATTAATGTCGCTCGTCCAGCCGGAAACATCCTGATATTCAGCAACACAATATAAGTGACCACAGTAGCGACGAACTTCATAATCCGATAATTTGAGTTTAGGATTAGCATCCAGTTTTGCCAACGCTAGCTCATCCCAAATCATATCGGTGTGCTTACGGCTCGGCATTGGTAGATGACATCGACGAAACCATTGACGAATCAATTGTCGACGAACGGCTTCACTGTGTTTAATAAGCTCATCAATAATCAAACTGCCATCTTTAGCCATTGCTTGCTGTAACGAGCTGTAAAGAAGCTCCTCTAACAGAGATTCTTGTTCTGCACACAATTCCACGGTTCTTTGGACCGAGTCATGTATCGAGGGCCAACGGGCAGTTAAAACAGGCGTTACCTTATGGCGAATAAAGTTACGTTCATAACGAGTATCGCTATTGCTCTCATCGGTAATCCATTCAAGCTGCAACTCATCTGCACAGCTCTCAATGTCAGACCTTTTGACTGTCAACAATGGCCGAAATAAGGTTCCCAGCCCAAAAGAAGAAGCTTTTGCCATCGAGGATAATCCTTTCGGACCACTTCCTCGTTTCAATGCCAATAAGAATGTTTCAATCTGGTCATCCGCGTGCTGACCAACTAACAATATGTCGCCCTGAGCAACGTGTTTATTCAAAGCTTGATACCGGGCTTCTCTCGCTAACTTCTCGATACTTTCGCCACTAGAAGTGTCTAATTGTACATATTCAATACTTAGCTCAATGGAGTAATCATTACACCATTTGTGACATTGAGAAACCCAGTTGTCAGCATTTTCACTTAAGCCATGATGAACATGAACAGCACTGACAAAGGCTCCAAATTCATCTCGATAACGAGCGAGTAGTGCAAGTAACACTCTGGAATCAACACCACCACTCAACGCGAGAACAAATCGGCGTTGATGATAAAGTTGCAGTTGCTGACATAAATGTGCGTACAAATTGGACATATTCATTTTGCAAGAGAAAGAAGCTGGGCCTTCAGTTTAACCTTATGACTCAAAAACAAAAAGGGTTGGAACTCGTCCAACCCTTTTCAAATAGCTATGTATTAACAGTAACCGTAGCTCAATAAACGCTGATAACGACGCTCAAGCAATGAATCGCTATCAAGTCCCTTCAAGTCTTCCAACTGGCGAAGTAAGGTAGCCTTCATATTCGCAGCCGTCTCTTCGTGATTGCGGTGTGCGCCACCTAGAGGCTCAGCAATAATTTCGTCGATTAACTCTAGCTCTTTCAAACGCGGAGCAACAAGACCCATTGCTTCAGCAGCTTGTGGTGCCTTATCTGAATCACGCCATAAGATCGATGCACAACCTTCTGGAGAGATAACCGAATATGTCGAGTATTGCAGCATGTTCACGTAGTCACCAACACCAATCGCTAATGCACCACCAGAACCACCTTCACCGACAACGTTACAAATAACTGGTACTTTAAGGCCTGACATTACTTTCAAGTTTTTAGCAATCGCTTCAGATTGCCCACGTTCTTCCGCCCCTACTCCAGGGTATGCGCCAGCCGTATCAATAAAAGTAATAATTGGCATGTTGAAACGTTCCGCCATTTCCATAAGACGTAGAGCCTTACGGTAACCTTCCGGTTTAGGCATACCAAAGTTGCGCTTCACTTTTTCGCGAGTTTCACGGCCTTTTTGATGGCCAATGATCATGACGGGTTGATCGTCTAAACGAGCAATACCACCAACTATCGCTTTATCATCTGCGTATGCACGGTCACCAGCAAGCTCATCAAACTCTGTAAAAACATGGTCAATGTAATCGAGTGTGTATGGACGCTGTGGATGGCGAGCTAGTTGTGCAACTTGCCATGCACCTAAGTCACCAAAAATCTTCTTTTTAAGCTCTAAGCTTTTCTTTTCTAGTTGTGCAATCTCTTTTTCAAGATCAACAGACTCTGTACCACCATGGCGAGATACATCACGCAGCGCCTGAATTTTAGCTTCAAGTTCTACAATAGGTTTTTCAAAATCTAGAAAATTTAGGCTCATCTACCTATCCTTTTTTACTCAGCTTACCTTTGGCTTCGCTGAATTTTAGTTAAATTCGAGTTCTACCTGATCACTGCCAAGTAGCTGTTGCAAATCGTCTAACAATGTATCACTAGGAGTGACACGCCATTCTGTACCAAGTACAAGGCGCGCACGCGCATCAGGGCGCTGGTAGTATACATTGACAGGAACGGTTCCTGCTCGGTGAGGCGCTAGTATTTCACTAAAACGCTCAAAAAACTGCTCATCAACTTGAGATTGTTCTATCGATATTGATAAGCCACGGGCGTATTTTTCACGCGCGCTGCCCAAGTCCAACACTTCGCGCGCCGACATTTTAAGGCCACCATTGAAGTCATCAAAGCTGACCTGTCCAGATATGACTAAAATTTTGTCTTTTTCTAGCAATTCTGCGTAACGATCAAGCGCATCAGAGAATAACATGACTTCCATCCGACCTGAACGGTCATCTAAAGTCATTAAACCGATACGTGTACCACGTTTAGTTGTCATTACCCTAGCAGCTATCACTAAACCTGCAACGGTTACTGATTGATCGCGTCTAGTCGGAGTTGCCTCATTTAAACGACAACTGGTGTACTTATTAAGTTCCTTTAGATACGCATTAATTGGGTGTCCGGTCAAATATAACCCCAATGTTTCTCGCTCACCTTCCAACCAAACTTTTTCAGGCCACTGAGGAACTTGGGTATATTTTTGTTCAACCTCTTCAGGAGCATCAGTTAATACACCGAACATATCAGTTTGACCGAAAGCTTCTGCTTGGTGGTGTTGACTTGCCGATTTAACCGCGTCATTTAGTGACGCCATCATAGCTGCACGGTGTGGTCCCAAACGATCGAGAGCACCAGCAAGAATCAGTTTTTCAATAACGCGCTTATTGACTTTCTTTAAATCAATGCGAGCACAAAAATCAAACAGGTCTTTGAAGTAACCACCTTTATCACGCGCTTCTTGAATCGCTTCAATCGGTCCTTCACCAACGCCTTTTATCGCACCAATACCGTACACGATAGCGCCAGCCTCATCGACATTAAAACGATATAGGCCAGAATTTATGTCTGGTGGTAAGACTTTCAGTCCCATACGGATACACTCATCCACCAAGCCAACCACCTTCTCGGTGTTATCCATATCGGCAGTCATTACGGCAGCCATGAATTCAGCAGGGTAATGTGTTTTGAGCCAAAGCGTTTGGTACGATACTAAAGCATAGGCAGCTGAGTGCGATTTGTTAAAGCCATATCCTGCAAATTTCTCTACAAGATCGAAGATTTTCATCGCAAGTTCGCCATCTACGCCATTTTTCTCAGCGCCGTCTTTGAACACTGCTCGCTGCTTGGCCATCTCTTCTGGTTTTTTCTTACCCATCGCACGACGCAGCATATCCGCACCACCAAGGGTATAACCTGCCAGAATCTGAGCGATTTGCATTACCTGTTCTTGATACAAAATAATGCCATAAGTCGGCTCTAGAGTTTCTTTTAGTGACTCATGTTGCCAGGTTTCGTCTGGATAAGAGATCGCTTCTCTTCCGTGCTTACGGTCGATAAAGTTATCTACCATCCCCGACTGAAGAGGTCCCGGGCGGAACAAAGCTACCAGTGCAATAATGTCTTCAAAACAGTCTGGTTGAAGACGCTTGATTAAATCTTTCATACCACGCGATTCAAGCTGGAATACCGCTGTGGTTTCTGAATTCTTCAACGTAGTGAACGAGGCAGGATCGGCTAAATCAATCGATTCGATACGGACTGGCGGTTTTCCTTCCTTTTCCAGACGCGGGTTGATCAGTCCAAGCGCCCAGTCGATAATGGTTAAGGTACGCAGACCTAAAAAGTCAAACTTCACCAACCCCGCGGTTTCAACATCGTTCTTATCAAACTGAGTAACAGGGAAATGCCCTTCAGAATCCGCATAAATCGGTGCAAAGTCGGTAATTGTGGTAGGTGATATAACAACTCCACCAGCATGTTTACCTGCGTTACGGGTACAACCTTCTAGGATGCGGCACATATCGATGAGCTCTTTTACTTCCTCATCGGCATTATAAAGCTCAGGTAATGCAGGCTCTGCTTTGAAAGCTTTTTCCAGTGTCATTCCCGGGTCAGGCGGAACCAATTTTGATATACGGTCTACAAAGCCGAACGGGTGTCCTAGTACACGGCCCACATCGCGGATTACCGCTTTCGCCGCCATGGTACCGAAAGTAATAATCTGAGATACCGCATCACGACCGTACATTTCCGCAACGTGATCAATCACTCTATCACGCTTATCCATACAAAAGTCGACGTCGAAATCGGGCATGGAGACACGTTCTGGGTTCAAGAAACGTTCGAACAGCAAATCATATTCAAGAGGGTCTAGGTCTGTGATTTTTAGAGCGTATGCCACCAACGAGCCGGCACCAGAACCACGTCCTGGACCTACCGGAATATCGTTATCTTTCGACCACTGGATGAACTCCATTACAATCAGGAAGTAACCGGGGAAGCCCATGTTGTTGATCACTTCCAATTCGATTTTTAAACGTTCATCGTACTCTGGTCGACGTTTAAGGCGCTCTTGTTCATCAGGGAACAGGAACTCCAAACGCTCCTCCAACCCTTCTTCAGATTTTTTAACTAGATACTCTGTTTCTAGCATCCCTTCTGTTGGGAAAGCTGGCAGGAAGTATTCGCCTAATCGAACCGTAACGTTACAACGCTTAGCAATTTCAACTGTGTTTTGCAGAGCTTCAGGAATATCAGCAAACAGCTCACACATCTCTTGTTCAGTTCGAAGGTATTGCTGTGGGCTGTAGTTTTTAGGACGGCGAGGATCTTCTAATGTATAGCCATCATGAATCGCAACACGAATTTCATGAGCATCAAAGCCCTCTTCGGTTAGAAAGACCACTTCATTAGTCGCAACCACAGGGATATCGTGTTGTTCGGCGAGTTCAAGAGCAAAATGTAAGTAACTTTCTTCGTCAGGGCGCCCCGTGCGAATAAGTTCCATATAGAAATGGTCAGCAAAGTGGGTTTGATAAAACTCTAAGCACTTTTCAACTAAAGGCTGATTACCTTTGAGTAACGCTTTACCAATTTCGCCTTGTTTAGCACCCGAAAGAATAATTAAACCTTCGGCGTGGTTTACCAACCACTCTTTATCGATAACAGGCTGATGCTGAACATGGCCACGTAGGTAAGCTTCAGAAATCAATAACGTCAGGTTTTTATAACCCGCATTGTTTTTGGCAAGCACAGTAAGACTGGTTAACTCATCACCAAACTCTTCAGAACGTACAGCGAAATCAGCACCAATAATCGGTTTAATCCCACAATTATGTGCTGTGCCATAAAACTTCACCAAACCACACAAGTTGGTAAAGTCGGTTAACGCCATCGCTGGCATGCCCATTTCGGCCACTTTTTTTACCAAGGGTGGCACTTTGGATAAGCCATCAACCATGGAGAAATCACTGTGAATGCGTAAGTGGATAAACTTTGGGTCTGACATTCAATTCTGTCCTAGATACTCGATATTCGCTGTTATTGGTAGGTATTCTACGTCAATACGGACTTAATCCAAACCTAATGCACGTTTAACTGGGCCGAAACTTCTGCGATGCTCGTCGATGACGCCATGCTGCTCAATCGCTTCAAAGTGTGCTTTGGTTGGATAACCTTTGTGTTTGGCAAATCCAAACTGAGGGTACTGTTTGTCTAGCTCTTCCATCTCTTGATCTCGAACTACTTTTGCAATGATGGAAGCGGCACTAATTTGTGCTACACGTAAATCGCCTTTAACCACAGCTTCTGCATTCATCGGCAACTGCGGGATTTTGTTGCCGTCAATCAAGACTAAATCAGGCTTAATCCTTAACCCTTCAACCGCGCGTTGCATCGCAACCATTGTCGCTTGAAAGATATTTAGCTCATCAATTTCACGTGGGCTACATCGTCCCACAGACCAAGCCAGTGCCTTTTCTTTGATCTCAGGTAGCAAAGCTAAGCGTTTTTTTTCACTCAGTTTCTTCGAATCGTTTAAACCTTCAATCGGATTGTTAGGATCTAAAATCACCGCTGCGGTAACAACATCGCCAACCAAAGGCCCGCGGCCAACTTCATCAACACCTGCAATAAACTGGTAGCCTTGCGGGATGTCATAAGGTGGAAGTTCTTGAGTCGGTTTCTTCGCCATCGTTATGCTTTCTCTATTAATTTTAAAACTGCATGAGCCGCTTGATCATCCGCGCCTTTGCGAATCCATTGATGCATTTCAGCAAACTTATCCAGCATCGCTTGATTATCGTTATCAAATAGCAAGCTAACATGGTGCACTAAGTTTTCTACCGTACAGTCATCTTGTAACAGCTCTTTAACCAGTTCTTGCTCAGATAAGATATTTGGTAACGACACATAAGGTGTTTTTACCAACCTCTTGGCAAGGAAGTAAGTCAGAGCATTCACGCGATAACCCACAACCATAGGACGTTTCAGTAACATACACTCCAGAGCCACTGTGCCCGAAGCGAGCAATACAGCATCTGAAGCTGTAATAACGTTACGAGCAGTATCATCCACTAATACGAAATCAAGCTCTGGAGCAATTTCTTTCCAGGCAGCTTCAAACTGTTCACGACGCTTTTGATTCACTAACGCAACAACAAAGCCAAGTTCGGGATATTTTACTCTTAGTTTCTTGCAAGTCTCTATAAACGGCTGAGCAAGCATTTTCATCTCACCACCTCGGCTTCCCGGAAGTACAGCTAGCCATCGACGAGAAGAATCGAGTCCCAACATCTCTTGGGCTGGTAATTTGTCATTTTGCAGCGGAATTGAGTCCGCTAAGGTGTGACCGATAAACTCACATGGCACATTAAATTTGTCATAAAACGCTTTTTCGAAAGGGAGGAATGCGAGCACCAAATTCGTTGCTGCTTCTATTTTAAAGATGCGCTTTTGTCGCCAGGCCCATACGGAAGGACTGACATAGTGAACCGTTTTTATCCCAGCGTTTTTTAGGTCTAATTCAAGGCGAAGATTAAAGTCTGGTGCATCAATCCCAACAAACACATCTGGCGGATTCGCCGTAAAGTACTTCACTAATTCAGCTTTTACTTTGAGCAACCGAGTCAAACGGCCAAGAACCTCAACCAACCCCATCACTGAAAGTTCTTCCATATCAAACAAAGACTGACAACCTTGAGCGATCATTTTTGGACCGCCGATACCTACAAACTCAGCATCTGGGTACTGTTTTTTAATCGCCTGGATAAAACCTTCTCCCAGCGTGTCGCCAGACATCTCGCCAGCCACGATTCCAACACGCAGTGGTTTTTTCTCTTCAGACATAATTAAGCCTTAAATCAGATTTAAATAGCAAAAAGTAACCGAGAATACGATTACCCTTAAAACACAAAAAGACCGCAGCAATGACGCTGCGATCTTTTGTTAGCTTTTTACATCAATCGAAGCTTAGCGAATGATGCCACGTTCCGTTGATTCCAGAATAGAGACAAATCGTTCAATCGATGGCCACTCTTGCGCCATCTCTTTCAGTACTGGAATAACTTCAGCTTGAGTTTTGCCAGAACGATAAATCTCTTTATACGCTTTTTGAATCGCACGAATTTCTGGTTTTTCAAAACCGTGACGCTTCAAGCCGACGAGGTTCAAACCAAATGGTGTTGCGTGGTTACCTTGTGCCAATACATAAGCTGGAACATCCT
This sequence comes from Vibrio sp., assembly GCA_048259585.1. GTDB lineage: Bacteria > Pseudomonadota > Gammaproteobacteria > Enterobacterales > Vibrionaceae > Vibrio. Next base: position 237,882 of record JBLXHN010000004.1, read on the forward strand.
GAACAACCGCAGAACATCCACCGATATAAGCATAAGCACCCACAGTACAGAATGGATGAATCGCCGATAGAGCCATCACACCGGCATTATCTTCAACGGTTACATGCCCACCAAGAATCGCGTTGTTACCAATGTGAGTGTTATTACCAACAACACAGTCATGTGCAATGTGAGCATTCACACATAGCAGGTTGTCATTGCCAACAATCGTACTTGCTTTATCTTGAACCGTACCACGGTGAATCTGAACCGCTTCGCGAATAACATTGCGGTCGCCGATGACCACCGTCGTGTCTTCACCGTCGTATTTCTTATCTTGGTTTTCTTCACCGATAACCGCATGTGGGAAAATACGGTTCTCTTTGCCGATCACTGTGTTACCTTTGATAACCACATGCGACATAACTTCCGTACCTTCACCAATGGTAACGCCTGAAGTGATGTATGTGAAAGGGCCAACAGTAACGTTAGCGCCAATCACTGCGCCTTCTTCAACGACGGCGGCAGGGTGAATTTGTGCTGATTCGTGGATCATATTAGAACTCTCTACGTGCACATTTAAGTTCAGCTGAACATACCACTTCGCCGTCAACTTTCGCAACGCCATTAAACAGTGCGATACCACGACGCTCTTTCAGAAATTCAACTTCGATAATCAGTTGATCGCCAGGAACAACAGGTTTACGGAACTTAGCATTATCAATACTTGCAAAGTAATACAATTCGTTCTCTTGTGACGCACCAAATGATTTAAACGCCAACAAACCGGTAGCTTGAGCCATAGCTTCAAGGATCAAGACACCTGGGAAGATAGGTAACTGGGGAAAATGACCAGTAAACTGAGGCTCATTTACTGAAACGTTTTTTAAGCCAATGAGATATTTAGCTTCTTCATAATCTGTAACGCGATCAATTAACAAGAATGGATAGCGATGAGGAAGCAGCTCCTGAATCTCAGTGATATTCATCGTTTTCTTTTCACTAGTCAAAGTCGTATTCCTATTCAAAAACATTTAAAATTCTTCAGCCGATTATAGACGAAAAAGGCTCGCACTTTGCGAGCCTTATCTATAAAAGCCAGCAATTTAAAGGATTAAGCGTCGTTTTTTTGCTCTAGTTGCTTTTCAACTGCCTTTAATCGCTTATTCATATCATCAATTCGATGAACGCGAGTCGCGGTTTTACGCCACTCTTTGTTGGGTTGCAGAGGGATACCCGAAGAATACATACCTTTTTCTTCAATACCACGCATAACCATACCCATGCCAGTAATAGTGACACCATCCGCGATAGTAATATGACCATTAATCACACTACCTCCGCCGATAATACAATACTTACCAATGTGAGTACTTCCTGCGACAATGGTACCACCCGCCATCGCCGTACCATATCCGATGTGAACGTTGTGCGCGATCTGCATTTGGTTATCGATAATCACGTTATCTTCAATAACAGTATCATCCAACGCACCACGATCTATTGTGGTACAAGCTCCAATTTCAACTCGGTTACCAATACGAACTGAACCAATCTGAGGAATTTTAATCCATTCGCCGCGCTCATTGGCATAGCCGAAACCATCAGAGCCGATAACAGTGCTTGACTGAACCAAACAATCATCACCAATTTGTACATCATGGTAAACACTCACGTTTGCCCACAATTTGGTATTTTTACCCAGTTTTGCGTTTTTACCGATAAAACAACCCGCGCCGATAACAACGTTATCACCGAGTTCAACACCGTTTTCAATAACGGCATTAGCACCAATCGACACGTTACTGCCCATTACAACGTCATCGGCAACAACAGCGGACGGCGCAACGCCATTTTCAGCAGGAGAAGGCGTAACATCGAGAGCTTGAGCTACTTTAGCAAAAGCAACATATGGGTCTGCAACCACCAAAACGTTTGATGGACATAGTTCTCGCTCTGATTCTTTGACCATTAACACTGTTGCTTTAGATAGAGCCAGATGTTTGCTGTATTTAGGATTAGATAAGAAAGTCACATCGCCTTCTTGTGCACTATCCATTGGAGCAACACGGCTAACAACAGCACTGCTGTCACCATGTAACTCTCCACCAGTTATCGCTGCTAATTCAGCTAAAGTCAGTGTTTTCATATTAATGCGCTACTTATTTATTTTACTTCTTTAATTACTTTCTCTGAAATATTGAACTCAGGATTACCGTACGCAATTGCCTGAACGTCAACAATCATATCGTAACCTTCTTTCTCTGCGACTTTTTTCACAGCTTCTTGAATAACTTTGAATAGCTTTTGCTTCTCTTCGGCTTCACGTTGAGCTGAAGCTTTTTCTAGAGCCTGTACTTTGATTTTATATTTGCTATCTAGCTGGCCGATCTCAATACGCAATTTTTCAACTTCTTCTGGGCTCATCAACGAACCATCACGCTTTAGTTTCTCAACTTTGGTCTTACCCTCAGCTTGCAGACTTTGAAGCTCTGCTTCGCGATCTTTAAATTCAGCTTTCATCTTTTGCAACACAACTTCACGTTGTGGCAAAGCTTGAAAAACCTGCGCAGTATTGATGTAACCGACTTTTTGCGCCGCTTCAGCCGCATTTGCAAACATAGATGAGCTCAAAACAAGAAGACTAACACCTGCAGCTTTAATCATTTTTTTCAAAATACTTTCCTCTATTAGAACGTTTTACCGATGGTGAATGTGAAGAACTCTTCATCGTCACCTTCGTAAATTTTTATAGGTTTCGCCAATGAGAACACTAATGGCCCCATTGGTGACATCCACTGTAATGCAACACCGTAGGATGAACGGTAATTGGTTGGATCAGAATAATCGTAGTAGTAATCATTTCCATAGTCCGCACCGTTTTCACGGTAATCGAACTCGGTATCCCAAACACTTGCCATATCGAAGAACACACTGGTACGGATTTGACCACGCGCTTCATCGGAAGCAAACGGCGTTGGAACGATAAGTTCAATACTACCTAATGCAATCGCATTACCACCAACGGAATCATCGGTTGCTATATCCGTACCGTTATTTGAATTTGAGTAATCTCGGTATACCGCTTTTGGACCTGCGGAGTTTGAACCAAAGCCGCGTAAACTGGTAAAGCCACCCGCATAAAAGTTCTCATAAAACGGGTACAAGTTATCTTTACCATCCGTCTGACCATAACCATTACCGTAACCTAAACGGCCACGCAATAACAAGGCAAACTCATGTTTCTTAGTAAGCGGAAAGTACTGACGAACATCATACTGCAGTTTGAAGTACTGTGTGTCAGAGCCAGGTGTGGTCATTTTGTAATAAGCACGTTGATAATTACCGGCTGTTGGGAAATAACCACGGTTTAGATTATTACGAGTCCAAGATAAGTTAAGATCGAAATCATTGGTAACCAAACTACCATCATCATCAATATTATTTTGCTGAGCTTCAAGGAAGCGCTCTACTTGTAGGTATGGTGATAAATTACCAATCTTGTTATGGGTATAGCCCACACCGATTTCAAAACGGTTTAGTTCATCAAATGGGAAGCCCCAAGTCAGGTTGGTGCCGTAACTTTCGTTGGTATAGTCAACAATACCCGCTTCCGAAGCTTCAAATTGGTTGTAGAAAACCTTCCCGCCCAAACTGACCCCGTCAAGGTTCCAGTATGGGTCACGATATTCTAAGGTAACATTTTTCTGATAATCGTTAGTCATCGCATTGATACCAACACGGTTACCAGAACCCACAAAGTTATCCTGTTGTAAACCAACCTGGAAACTCATACCGGATTCCGTACCGTAGCCGATACCAAAGTTAACGCTACCGGAGTTCGCCTCTTTGACGTTATAGACAAGATCGACTTGGTCTTCAGAGCCTGGTACTCGGACAGTTTGCACATCCACGGTTTCAAAGAAACCTAAGCGGTTTAGACGAGACTTACCAGTATCAATCGCTTTAGAACTTAACCAACTCCCTTCCATTTGACGCATTTCACGACGCAGTACTTCATCACGCGTCGCATTGTTACCGACAAATCGAATATCACGCACATAAATACGATTACCCGACTCAACATTCACAACTAATGACACTTCTTTTGTCTCGTCGTCAAACTCTGGAAGCGTACGCACTTGAGGATAGGCATAGCCCGCTTCCCCCAGCACCCGCTTAACACTTTCTTCCAATTGAGTGACAGAAGAACCGTTGTATGTTTCACCGTCTTCAAACGGAATTAGAGCTTTAAACTCGTCTTCTTTACCAATTAATTGGCCACGGAACTTAACATCTTTAACGGTATACGCTTCACCCTCGTTAATATTGAGCGTGATATATACCCCTTTTTTATCTGGAGAAATAGAAACGTTCGTCGCATCAACTTGAAACTTGAGATAACCACGATCAAGATAATAAGAACGTAATGCTTCAATATCGGCCGCTAGAACCTGCTTTTGATATTTGTCATCAGAAAGGAAATTCCACCAAGCCACGTCAACATTCAAGTTAAAACGAGATAGTAACTCTTCATCAGTAAATACTTCATTACCGATAAAGTTAATCTGTTGAATTTTTGCCGACACACCTTCGGTAAAAACAAACTTTAAATCAGCACGATTACGAGGAAGAGGAGTAACCACCGCCTGAACCGTTGCGTTATATTTACCGACACTGTAGTAAAAGTCTTCGAGACCTTTTTCGATATTACTTAATGTTGTACGGTCGAGCGCCTCACCAACACGAACGCCTGATGCATCGAGATTCTGTTGCAATTGTTCTTCTTTAATGGCTTTGTTGCCAGAAAAAGATACAGTTGCAATCGTTGGTCGCTCTTTTACTTGAACCACCAATACTTCACCATCACGCAGAACTTTAACATCTTCAAAGTTACCAGATGCATAAAGTGCTTTGATGATACCTGCTACGTCTTGTGAGCCTACTGTGTCTCCGATACGAACTGGCATTTTCAACAACGCAGCACCAAGAGCAACACGTTGTAAACCATCTATCTGAATATCCTGTACTACAAAACTTTCGGCACTGTTCGCCGACACGCTAGTTGCGAGCAGCGTTGCGAAAAGGATCTTTTTCATTGCCATATGTATTCGAATTATTCCTTACTACAGCTGTTGCCCAATATTAATTAATCACAGGCGAGTAAAATCATTAAATAATGCCACTGCCATTAAGGAGAAGATAATTGCTCCGCCGATTCGGTAGCCCATTTCTTGTACTTTTTCTGGTACTGGACGACGAGTCAAAGCCTCAACAGCAAAAAACAATAGGTGACCACCATCAAGCATTGGTAAAGGCACTAAATTGATAATGCCCAAGTTGACACTAATTAATGCTAAGAAACCAAGGAAGTACACCAGTCCATAGTCAGCGGTAGTTCCAGCCCCTTTCGCTATCGAAATTGGGCCACTCAAATTGTTTAATCCAACATCGCCAACGATCAGTTTCTTCAGCATATTGATCGTCAAGCTGATAATTTGTCCGGTTTTTTCTACCGCTTTGCCAACCGACTCAATTACACCATATTGGAGCTCAAATCGATAATTTTGCGGCCATTCTGCGACTTCAGGAGCAATCCCGGCAAAACCAATCACCCTGCCCTGAGATAACGATTTAGCTTGCGGAGTCAACAGCAATTCAAGCGGTTCTCCCGCTCGTTCAATGTTAAGCTTAAGAGCATTGTCTGGGTTGCTCTGAATGACTGTAACAACCTGTTGCCACTCGGTCATGGCCTGACCGTTAATATGAGTGATAACATCTCCTGCTTTAAGACCAGCCGATGCACCAGCCCCACCTTCTGAAACACTCATTAAAGAGAGATAAATTTCAGGGGTATAAGGCTTAAAACCAAGAGCCTCCATAGCAGACTCTGATTCTGGGTCAAAGTTCCACTCTGATAGATTTAAAGTTTTCGTTTCGTCGATTCCGACACCTTCTGCGGAAGAAACTGTGAGAGTCAGCGTCTTATCGCCAATATGATCAATCAGCCCCATATTGACAGATTCCCAACTTAGGGTCTGAACACCAGAGACTGATTTGATTTCCATTCCTGATTCTAAGCCAGCTTGCGCGGAAATAGAGTGCGGGATAACTTGACCAATAACAGGTTTTACCGTCGGAACACCGACAAGGAATACAATCCAATAGGCAAAAATAGCAAAGAAAAAGTTAAATGCAGGACCAGCAGCAACAATCGCTGAACGCTGCCAAAGCGGCTTTTTATCAAATGCAAAACGCTGTTGTTCTTCAGGAACATCATCAACACGACTATCCAGCATTTTTACGAAGCCACCCAGTGGAATCATTGAAATACTGTACTCAGTACCATCCTTACCGATACGTTTCCAAATTGATTTACCAAAACCAATAGAAAACTTTTCCACTTTAACGCCACACTTTCTTGCGACCCAGAAGTGTCCAAACTCATGGACCGCAACCAGAATACCTAAAGCTACGATAAAGGAGATTAAATTCCACAAAATGCCACTCATAATACACGCTCTTCCAATAACTGATTTGCAAGGTGTCGCGCCATTGTATCTAGCTCTAATAGGCTTTCCAAGTCATAGCTATGTAACTGTTTATTAGCCAAGCTTGCATGAGACAACACCCCTTCATTAATTGCGGCGATGTCAGTAAAGCGAATTTGCCTTCTCAAAAAGGCTTCAACAGCAACTTCATTAGCAGCATTTAAAGATGTGGTTGCATGCTGACCTTCATAACAAGCATCAATAGCTAATTTCAAGCATGGGTAGCGTTGAAAATCCACATCCATAAAAGTTAACTCGCTAACACGAGTAAAATCTAAAGCGTCGACATTAGCGCTAATACGCTGTGGGTACGCCATGGTAAACGCGATAGGAGTCGCCATATCCGGTTCACCAAGCTGAGCGATGGTGGAGCCATCTTTAAACTGGACCATAGAGTGAATCACCGACTGCGGATGAATCAAAACTTTCAGTTGCTCACGAGAGGCATTAAACAACCATTTCGCTTCAATATACTCTAATCCTTTGTTCATCATGGTTGCCGAGTCAACTGAAATCTTCGGTCCCATCGACCAGTTTGGGTGTGCAATAGCTTGCTCCGGAGTCACATTCGCCAATGTACTGATATCACTGTAACGGAACGGACCACCAGAGCCAGTGAGAAGAATATTTGATACACCGTTAGCGGCAAGGTCACAACGGCCAAGTTCTGTTTGAACTTGAGCGGGTAGACATTGAAAAATCGCATTGTGTTCACTGTCAACAGGAAGCAGTTCTGCTCCATATTGTTCAACGGCATCAATAAACAGTTGGCCTGACATCACTAACGCTTCTTTGTTGGCCAACAGAACACGCTTACCCGCTTTAACCGCAGCCATAGTCGGTACCAAACCAGCAGCTCCGACAATCGCAGCCATTACTGTGTCGATTTCCGCCATAGAAGAAACATGGCACATCGCATCTATGCCATATAACACTTCGGTTCTCAACTGATACTGAGCGAGTTGCCCCTGAAGTAGTTGAGCCGCCTGCGCCGAAGCCATCACTGCATACTGAGGATTCCAGCTTACGCAAAGCTCTCGCATTTTCTCTACGTTTCCACCAGCAGCCAGAGCAACAACTTCAAACTGTTGTGGATTCTCTTTAACTACTTTGAGCGTGCTAGCACCAATAGAGCCTGTCGCACCAAGAATCGTTAACTTACGCATAGTAAAACCGTTATAGTTGGAGAGTTCAAAGTAGCCAGATGAAACAAAACCAGCCTACTCATTAAAACAAGAAGTACAAAAGAGCAAACACAGGGAACGCAGCTGTTAAACTATCAACACGGTCTAGAATACCACCGTGCCCTGGAATAATATTGCTACTATCTTTGATGCCAGAAACGCGTTTAAACATACTTTCTACAAGATCACCCAATACAGAGATCACCACCGTAGCAAAGATTGTCACTAGCATTACAGGTACAGACGCGAACTGAATATTAAACCAATCGGCAAAAAACCAGCCAACAACCGTTGCAGCGACAATGCCTCCCATTAACCCCTCAATGGTTTTATTAGGACTCACTGCTGGTGCCATCTTACGCTTCCCAAAGCTTTTGCCCGCAAAATAAGCACCACTGTCCGCTGCCCATACAATCAAACAAACGAACAATACTAACTTAGCTCCATGGAAAACATCGTCAGCGACAGCTTCTGCTCTTAAAAACACCACGCTCCAATAAAATGGAATCAACGTTAAAATACCGAACAGATGACGTAAAGTTTTTGAGTTTTCCCACCAGGCGCGGGATTTAGGATAAGTAATGGCGAGAAAGCTAGAAAAGACCCACCAAATACTACCAGTTACAAGTATTGCATAGTGGGAGCGACTTAATGAGTTGAAAGTCTCGTCACTCGGAACCAACCATAAGTAGCTTAAAATACCGGCGACGGCTGCTGGTACAATAGCGATATAACGCGATTGAGTATTAACAAACTGTGTCCATTCCCAACAACCAATGAAAACCACGGCAGCTAACGCAGCCATAAACCATGGAGAAGAGAGGTAAAAGATGGCTAAAATCACCAAAGGTGCAAGTATGAGCGCTGTAATTATTCTTTGCTTCAAACTTTAAATCCTATTTTATTTTTCCATCAATGCCTTGATTTGTTCACCAGTACAGCCGAAACGACGCTCCCGATTAACAAACCAAGTCACTGCTTCGACTAATTGTTCTTCACCAAATTCTGGCCAATATGTCGGCGTAAAATACAGCTCTGCGTAAGCTAATTGCCACAACATAAAATTACTAATCCGACATTCACCACCAGTACGAATCAGAAGATCGACCGGTGGAATATCTGACATTGTTAAATGCGATCGAATCACTTCTTCATTGATATCAGAAGTAACTAACTCGCCTTGAGTAATTTTCTCAGCAATCGCTTTGGTCGCTTCAGTAATATCCCACTGACCACCATAGTTGGCCGCAATATTAACCAACATGCCTGAGTTATTTTTAGTCAGCTCTTCAGCATGCGCAATTTTACTTTGTAGACGCTCACTAAAACGAGTTTTATCGCCAATAACACGCAGTCGCAATTGATTCTTATGCAGCTTTTTTACTTCAGAAGTCAGCACACTCATGAATAACTCCATAAGTAACCCGACTTCTTCTTCTGGTCTTTTCCAGTTCTCACTGCTGAATGCAAACAGTGTGACAGCTTTGATGCCTAAACGAGCAGAGGTAGATATGGTTTTTCGAACCGAAGCGACACCATTTTTGTGGCCAAAAACGCGAGGTTTACCTTGTTCTTTAGCCCATCGTCCATTGCCATCCATGATGACTGCAATATGCTGTGGTAGAGAATCAGAAGAGAGTAGCGAGTTTTGCATAAGGAAAGTATTGAAGATAAAAAGATGATGAAGAGTAGCATAGATAAACGCTGTGCTGCGAGCACAGCGTTTATATTATTGAGAGTTATGGGATATTAAACTTCCATTAGCTCTTTTTCTTTTGCAGCAAGAACTTCATCGATTTTCTTAACCGCTGCATCAGTCAGTTTCTGAATCTCGTCTTGAGCTTTACGATCTTCGTCTTCAGAAATTTCTTTATCTTTTAGTAGACCTTTCAGATCACCATTCGCATCACGGCGGATGTTACGAACAGCAACACGACCACCTTCTGCTTCGCCACGTACGATTTTAACCAGATCGCGACGACGCTCTTCGGTTAGTGGTGGAAGTGGAACACGGATAACGGTACCCGCAGACATAGGGTTTAAACCTAAATCAGAAGTCAGAATGGCTTTTTCAACTTTAGGCGTTAGCTCTTTGTCAAACACGGTAATTGCAAGTGTACGCGCATCTTCAGCAACAACGTTTGCAAGCTGTGTAAGAGGCGTTGGAGCACCGTAGTATTCAACGTTAATACCAGCAAGTAGGCTTGGGTGAGCACGGCCAGTACGAACCTTAGAAAGGGTGTTCTTTAGCGCTTCTACACTTTTGTCCATACGCTCTTGAGCGTCTTTTTTAATCTCATTAATCACAATTTCACCTTAATTCTTATTTCATCTCGAGAGCGATTATTCTGCGGCGCTGATAAGCGTACCTTCCGCTTCACCCATAACCACACGACGAAGAGCGCCTGGCTTGTTCATATTGAAAACGCGGATTGGCATACCGTGATCACGAGCCAATGTGAATGCCGCTAAGTCCATTACTTTTAGTTCTTTTTCAAGAACATCGTTGTATGAAAGCTTATTATACAACTCAGCTTCTGGGTTCGCTACTGGGTCAGCTGTGAATACACCGTCAACTTTGGTTGCTTTTAGTACGATATCGGCTTCAATTTCGATGCCACGTAAACATGCAGCTGAATCAGTCGTAAAAAATGGGTTGCCCGTACCAGCAGAGAAGATCACTACGCGACCTTGGCGCAATTGGCTAATCGCATCCGCCCAGTTATAGTCATCACATACGCCGTTTAGAGGAATGGCTGACATTACGCGCGCATTTACGTAAGCGCGGTGTAGAGCATCACGCATCGCAAGGCCGTTCATTACCGTTGCAAGCATGCCCATGTGGTCACCAACAACACGGTTCATGCCAGCGGCTGCTAAACCAGCACCACGGAATAAGTTACCACCACCGATAACAACCCCTACTTGAACGCCAAGTTCAACCAGTTCTTTCACTTCTTGAGCCATACGATCAAGAACGGTTGGATCAATACCAAAACCTTCTTCACCTTGAAGCGCTTCACCGCTAAGTTTTAACAGAATACGTTGATATACTGGTTTAGGGTTCGTTGTCATGGACTTTACCTTCCAAAGAGAGTTATTTGATTAACAGTCAAGAATAGACTTACTTGAAGTAAATATATTCGTCACAGCTAAGCATTCGATAAAACTAGACATTATTTAAAACTGCCGCTTTATTCGTAAAAAGACCGCAGCCATGGCTACGGTCCTTTTCTAAACAGAGTCGCTAAGGATTAACCTTTCTGCGCCGCTGCAACTTCTTCAGCGAAGCTCATTTCTTCTTTCTTCTCGATACCTTCACCTACTTCTAGGCGAACGAAAGTAGAAACAGAAGCGCCACGCTCTTTAAGCATTTCGCCAACAGATTTCTTAGGTTCCATTACGAATGGTTGACCTGTTAGAGAAATCTCGCCAGTGAATTTCTTCATACGACCGACAACCATCTTCTCTGCGATTTCAGCTGGTTTGCCTTCGTTCATTGCGATTTCAACTTGAACCGCTTTCTCTTTTTCAACTACGTCTGCAGGTACGTCTTCTGGGTTTACGAACTCAGGACGAGAAGCAGCTACGTGCATTGCAACGTGTTTTAGAGTTTCAGCGTCGCCTTCACCAGCAACAACTACACCAATTTTCTCACCGTGACGGTAAGAAGCTAGTGCAACACCTTCAACGTATTGAACGCGACGGATTGAGATGTTCTCACCGATTTTAGCAACAAGAGCAACACGCTCTTCTTCGAACTTAGCTTGTAGTTCTTCAACAGTCGCTTTTGAAGCTAGAGCTTCTTCAGCAACTTTCGAAGCGAATGCTGTGAAGTTACCATCTTTAGCTACGAAGTCTGTTTGACAGTTAACTTCAAGAAGAGCAGCTACGCCGTCAGCTTCTTTGATAATGATCGCGCCTTCAGCCGCTACGTTACCTGCTTTTTTAGCAGCTTTAGCAGCACCAGACTTACGCATGTTTTCAATCGCTAACTCGATGTCACCGTTTGTTTCAACAAGCGCTTTTTTACATTCCATCATACCTGCGCCAGTACGTTCGCGCAGTTCTTTTACTAGAGCAGCAGTAACAGCCATTCTCTATTCCTCAGTTAATTCTGGATAAGGTAAAAATTGAGGGCCTACATTTTCGGCCCCCAATACTAACTATAACCTAGCATATGTTTCAGTTTTTGACCCATAAACTAAGTATGACTCGGAGCCGCTATTATTCAGCTTCTACGAAACCGTCTTTGTCAGCAACTGCTGCAACGTCTTTGTTGCGACCTTCAGTTACAGCTTGAGCTGCAGCGTTTAGGTATAGTTGAACTGCACGGATTGCGTCGTCGTTACCTGGAATAACGTAGTCAACGCCGTCTGGGTTAGAGTTAGTATCAACAACTGAGAATACTGGGATTCCTAGGTTGTTAGCTTCTTTAACTGCGATGTGCTCGTGATCAGCGTCGATTACGAATAGAGCGTCTGGTAGGCCGCCCATGTCTTTGATACCACCAAGAGATTTCTCTAGCTTCTCCATTTCGCGAGTACGCATTAGAGCTTCTTTCTTAGTTAGCTTGTCGAAAGTACCGTCTGTAGACTGTGCTTCAAGATCTTTAAGACGCTTGATTGATTGACGAACAGTTTTCCAGTTAGTTAGCATACCACCTAACCAACGGTTGTTTACGTAGTATTGGTTGCTTGCAAGAGCAGCTTCTTTAACAGCTTCAGATGCAGCGCGCTTAGTACCTACGAAAAGAACTTTACCTTTCTTCTCACCAACTTTAGTTAGCTCAGCTAGAGCTTCGTTGAACATTGGTACAGTTTTTTCTAGGTTGATGATATGAACTTTGTTACGAGCACCGAAAATGAATGGCTTCATTTTTGGGTTCCAGTAACGAGTTTGGTGACCGAAGTGAACACCAGCTTTTAGCATATCGCGCATTGATACAGTTGCCATTATAAAATCCTCTATGGGGTTAGGCCTCCACATCCCCCATGTATCCGACCCCTAAGCCTAAACTTGGAGCACCCCGGAACACGTGTCGGAATGTGTGTGATTTAAAGATAAAAGTTAATGGACCCTGATCTGAATCGCCAATGAAGAAGAAAACAGACCCTGATTCCGGCGCGCTTTATACCATATTTTTAACCTCTATGGCTAGAAAAAATTACCTCAATGAGCATTTCAAACCAAAACCAAAGCGACGAAAAAAACAGCAATATATTACACTAGATTGAATCGCCTAATAACGATTCTTATTTAAGTGCTCTCTTGCGCTTCCACTTTCCACTGTTACAATAACGCGATTAGCACCTAAGAGTGCCCGATTGTATAAGAGTAAAGCTGATGTCTGTAAAAATTAAGAATGCTGAAGAAATAGAGAAAATGCGCGTTGCTGGTCGTCTGGCGGCAGAAGTTCTCGAAATGATTGAACCTTATGTCAAAGCTGGTGTAACCACCGAAGAGCTAGACCAAATCTGTCATAAACATATTACAGAAGTACAAGGCGCAATTCCGGCTCCTCTTAACTATCATGGTTTTCCTAAATCGATCTGTACATCGATCAACCATATTGTGTGTCACGGTATACCAGCCACTCAAGATACAACCTTTGGCCAGATCTCTCGTCCGGCAGTACTAAAAGATGGTGATATTCTTAACATTGATATTACGGTTATCAAAGACGGTTACCATGGCGACACATCCAAAATGTTCTTAGTGGGTGATGTATCCCCTGCGGACAAACGTCTATGTATGGTTGCACAAGAAAGCCTGTACCTATCACTAAAGAAAGTGAAGCCAGGTGTTCAACTAGGTGAAATTGGTACTGCAATCGAGAAATACATTAAGACAAACAACAAGAACAACCCTCGTGCTAAGTTTTCTATTGTGCGTGACTACTGTGGTCATGGGATTGGCGCAGAGTTCCACGAAGATCCACAAGTGGTTCATTACAAAAACAATGACCGCACTGTGCTACGTGAAGGTATGACTTTCACGATAGAACCGATGATCAATGCGGGTAAATTCGGTTGTCGTTTGGATGATGAAGACGATTGGACAGTCTACACTGCAGATGGCAAAAATTCTGCACAGTGGGAACACACAATTTTAGTTACCGCAAACGGTTGTGAAATCCTCACGTTACGCGAAGAAGAATCACTACCTCGCTTCTTAGTTAACGCGTAATTCCTTCTTGTAAAATATCCCTGCCAGTCAGGGATATTTTTTTATCTATCGGTATCTGATAGATTCTTAATCAATCACTAATTTATCAGCATGGATGCTTAAACTATGCCTTTTCAGTCGCCGTTAACTTTTACTGATGAGCAACTCACGATCAGTGAGCTTAAAACACAATTAGAACACTTTACTCAATATCAACGTGATGAGTTTCTCAATCATCACCCTGTTACAGATTTGGTATTGGGCCGATCTGAGTACATGGATTTATTACTGCATCGCCTATGGCAAAGTTTTGGATTTACGGATATTTCAGATCTTAGCTTAGTTGCAGTTGGTGGTTACGGCCGTGGTGAGCTGCATCCATTATCGGATATCGATATCCTCATTGTCTCTCAACAAAGAATCCCAACAGAAACCGAGCGAAAAATCAGTGAGTTCATCACGTTGCTTTGGGATTTGCGTTTAGAAGTCGGCCACGCTGTACGCACAATTGAAGAATGTTCTGAAATCGGCCGAGAAGACTTAACCGTTGCGACAAACCTGCAAGAAGCACGCTTACTAACAGGCAGCGATGAAACATTTCAGCGTCTAAAGAAGGTGATTCTTTCTGAATCGTTTTGGCCAAGTGAAACTTTCTACAAAGCTAAAATTCAAGAGCAGCGTGAACGCCACGCTCGCTTCAACGACACCACATCCAACCTAGAACCTGACATTAAATCTACTCCAGGCGGCTTACGCGATATTCATACCCTCAGTTGGGTTGCTCGCCGTCACTTCGGCGCAACATCACTTTACGAAATGAGTCGTTATGGATTTCTGACCGATGCGGAATACCGAGAACTGGTCGAATGCCAGGACTTCTTATGGCGAGTACGCTTTGCGCTGCACATGGAGCTAAAACGCTACGACAACCGACTCACTTTTGGCCTCCAAGCCCAAGTTGCAGAACACTTAGGCTTCACTGGTGAAGGGAATCGAGCGGTAGAGAAAATGATGAAAGAGTTCTACCGTACGGTACGTCGTGTGGCAGAACTGAACAAAATGCTGCTAAAACTGTTTGATCAAGCAATATTAAACAATGGTGAAGAGTGCGAAGCAGAAATCCTCAGTGACGATTTTCAACGTCGCGGCAGTTTAATTGAAGCAAGAAAACCGGCTCTTTTTCAGGCTAGACCTGAAACCATCCTGGATATGTTTTTACACATTGCGAATGACTCAACCATTGACGGTGTTTCGCCTGCAACGATGCGACAGCTGCGTACTGCTCGTCGCAGACTTAACAAGTTTTTGCACACGATTCCAGCTGCTCGTGAGAAATTTATGGATCTTGTTCGTCATCCAAACGCACTGCACAAAGCCTTCAGCTTAATGCATCGATTGGGTGTATTAGCGGCTTATCTACCGCAATGGAGCCAAATTGTCGGGCAAATGCAGTTTGACTTGTTCCACGCCTATACGGTTGATGAACACAGCATTCGCTTATTGAAACACATAAACACTTTTAGCGACCCTAACAATCACGATAGGCATCCTATTTGTTGTGAAGTCTATCCTAAAATGCAGAAAAAAGAGTTATTAATCATCGCTGCAATTTTCCATGATATTGGTAAAGGTCGCGGTGGAGATCACTCTGAAATAGGCGCAGAAGAAGCTTATGAATTTTGTATTGAGCACGGTTTATCTAAGCCAGAAGCGAAGCTAGTTTCCTGGCTTGTTCTTAACCACTTACTGATGTCTGTTACCGCTCAACGTCGAGATATCTACGATCAGGAAGTTATAATTGAATTTGCTAAAACCGTTCGTGATGAAGAATACTTAGAGCACCTCGTCTGTCTGACCGTTGCGGATATTTGTGCAACCAACCCTGAACTCTGGAATAGCTGGAAACGCACCTTGCTGGCAGAGCTATTTTACTCAACCCAACGAGCACTGCGTAGAGGGCTGGAAAATCCTGTTGATGTCAGAGACCGAATCCGCCACAACCAACAAATGGCATCAGCTCAACTTCGCAAACAAGGGTTTACGAGTCGAGAAATTGAGTTACTTTGGCAACGTTTTAAAGCGGATTATTTCCTTCGACACACCTACAAACAGATCGCTTGGCACTGTACTCACTTGCTACAGCATAAGGACCCAACTCAACCTTTGGTTGTATTGAGCAAAAAAGCAACGCGTGGTGGAACCGAGATTTTTGTCTACACCAAAGACCAACCTTCTCTGTTTGCGAAAGTTGTTGGTGAGTTAGACCGTCGTAATTTCAGTGTTCATGATGCGCAAATCATGTCGAGTAAGGATGGTTATGTACTCGATACATTTATGGTGCTGGACCCAAATAGTGAAGCCATCGATGAAGACCGTCATGCCGCACTTACCAAGCACATTATTAACGTGTTAAAAGCAGAAAAACCCTGTGAGATAAAAACACGTAGAATTCCACGTCAATTACAGCATTTTAAAGTCAAAACAAAAGTCGACTTTTTACCGACTAAAAGTAAAAAACGGACGTTGATGGAGTTTGTCGCTCTCGATACTCCGGGGCTACTTGCGACAGTGGGTGCCACCTTCTCCGACCTAAACTTGAACCTACACGGTGCAAAAATCACCACCATGGGCGAGCGTGCAGAAGATCTATTTATTTTAACCAGCTCTCAAGGAACAAAATTGACGGAAGAAGAAGAAATACATTTACGCCAAAGCCTAATAGAGAACGTTTCTGAGTTAGCACCAGATTGATATACCCAAGTAACCTCAAGATGTTTGTTCAGCGAGTATTTATTCGCTCTTAGGCAACGCACTGATTTGAATACATAGTCATTCTACGTAGAAAATCCGTAACGCAACCTAGGAGCGAATAAAACGAGCTCATCAACGAGGTCGTTTGGTTATAGAAATCATGATTAACAGCGATCTTGTCCACAAGTTAACCGTATTACGCAAAATTACCTATCTACAATAGGTTTTGGCTGCTACATTTAACTAGAGTCTATCGACTCAGTAATTGATGTAAAACACAAACATAGAGGTCGCTTATGTTTCCACACCTCAATGGCTTGGGTATACAAGACCCTAGCCAAATTGAACGCTACTCTTTGCGTCAGGAAGCGCAAAAAGACGTGTTAAAGATCTACTTTAAGAAGCAGCAAGGCGAATTCTTCGCTAAAAGCGTTAAATTTAAGTATCCAAGACAGAAGAAAAGTGTTTTGGTTGACAGTGGAAGTCATCAATACAAAGAGGTCACAGAGATCAATCGTAATCTAACCTTGATCATTGATGAACTCAACAAGATAACCCGACCTGAGACACCACAAGAAATCGATGTTAAACAGAAGGTACTTAACGACCTTCGCCACTTGGAGAAAGTGGTAGCAAGTAAGATAGCGGAAATCGAAGCAGACCTCGAAAAACTGTAAACTCACGGTTTAATATAGAAAAGGTTCCCAAATGGGAACCTTTTTAGTATCTGTACTTTTTGATGGTTTGTTAAAGCATCCAACCAGCCCAGTATCCAACTAATGCTAAACAAATGGCTGACATAACACCCGCGACAAGATCATCCACCATAATACCTAAGCCCCCATGGACTCGCTTATCAAGCCATCCAATTGGCCATGGTTTTACCATATCGAAAAAGCGGAACAGTACAAAACCAGTAAGTATCCATTTCCAATCAAACACAGGGAGATTAAACAGTGGCACAACCGCCATTGTTATCCAAAATCCAGCAAACTCGTCCCATACAATGGAGCCATGATCGTGCACTTTCATATCATCGGACGTAACCTGACAAATCTTAATACCAATGATACTCGCAGCAATAACCACCAGAATGTAAGAAATTAAAGGCAGTTGAACCAACACAAGGTAAAATGGAATAGACGCTAATGTTCCCATTGTCCCGGGCACAACTGGAGACAGACCGCTTCCAAAGCCTGTTGCTAATAGGTGCCACGGGTTAGATAGCGAAATTCTAGAAATTGGGTTGGTCATTGTTCCACCTTAAAATGATCGTATCCTTCAAGCGCCCAATCGAGCTTTTTACCTTTATGATGCAGTTCTAATATGCCTTGTGGACGAATTTGACCAATACAGGTCACTTTACATCCGCAATGTGCTAAAGCGCTTTCTAAAGAACCTTTGTTTTGCTCGGAAACCGTAAAGCACAACTCATACTCTTCACCACTGGTTAACGCATATTTTTGCGCCTCAGAAACACTACCAACAAACTGCATTAACTCTTTTGAGATGGGTAGCTGACTTGCGTCAACGGCGGCACCCACTTGAGATCGCTTGAGAATATGCCCTAAATCCGCAATCAATCCATCGGAAATATCCACAGCAGAGGACGCTAAATTCAGTAGTGCCTGCCCAACAAGAATACGAGGATGAGAAATATAGTGGCGCAACTCCAACTCTTGTGCAAATGGGTCACTACGTTTCGATTTATCCAACACAACACTGAGTCCAGCTTTACTGTCTCCGAGTTCTCCAGTGACATAAATCCAATCACCCATCTGAGCTCCAGAGCGAGTCAGTGCTTTATTTTCAGGCAGAAAGCCTTGCACGGTTAAGCTAATACTTAATGGTCCTTTGGTCGTATCTCCACCAACCAGCTGAATGTTGTAATAATTAGCTAACTCAAAAAATGCATCGCAAAAAGGTTCCAGCCACTCTTCATCGATCGTAGGTAGTGTTAACGCCATAGAAACCCAAGCAGGTGTAGCCCCCATAGCGGCAAGATCACTAATGTTGGATGCCAAAGCCTTATGAGCAACCCAAGCTGGATTCGCTTCAGATAAGAAATGTGTACCTGCGACAAGCGTATCTGTACTAATTGCAATACGTGCTCCTTCAGGAGCTTTGACGATCGCACAATCATCTCCCAACGCCAAATGGACATCTTTACGCTGAGATTGACGATTGGAAAAATATTTATCGATTAAGTTAAATTCACCAAACATCCGGTCTTATCCCGTTTAGCTAATTCATATAAAAAAGGTCAGCTTATGCTGACCTTTTCACATCAAATCGAATTACGATTTTTTACGTACGTGCGGTGCTGCTTTATCAAGTACACCGTTAATAAACTTATGACTATCTTCAGCTGCGAATACTTTCGCCAGCTCAATCGCTTCATTGATGACCACTTTGTACGGTACATCATCACGACGAGTCATTTCGTACATAGCAAGGCGTAGTAACGCTAATTCCATCATGTCTAAGTCCTGCATTGGACGAGAAACAAAAGGACGAAGCTTGCTATCAAGTTCCATATGGTTAAGAGCAACACCCGCTAATAGGTCGCGGAAATAAACAACGTCAGTTTCTGGCGCGGCTAGAGCTGGTTCAGTTGCATGATGCTCTTCTTCATCATACTTACCATTTGATAAAAATTGCTCTTCAATTGTTGCAACATTATCTTTAGTAATTTGCCACGAATAAATAGCTTGTAGCGCGAATTGACGTGCATTACGACGTGCGGCTGGTTTCACACTGGCCCCCATTAGGAATCAATTTCAGAAAGAACGTTAATCATCTCAAGTGCGCTTAGTGCAGCTTCTGCACCTTTATTACCAGCCTTGGTTCCTGCGCGTTCAATAGCTTGATCGATTGTATCGACAGTTAATACACCAAATGCCACTGGAATGCTGAATTCCATAGACACTTGAGCTAAACCTTTATTCATTTCACTACAAACATAGTCAAAGTGTGGTGTACCACCACGAATCACTGAGCCTAGAGAAACGATAGCGTCAAATTTACCTGTTTTTGCTACACGTTGTGCAGTAAGAGGTAGCTCGACCGCACCTGGGCAGCGAACAACTGTGATGTTATCGTCACTCACCTGTCCGTGACGCTTTAAAGTGTCGATGGCACCAGACAATAGACTCTCGTTAATAAAACTGTTGAAACGAGAAATCACAATCGCAACTTTTGCATTTGGTGCTGGGAAACCACCTTCTATCACTTTCATAAGCTTTCCTTTAACTCTGGTTCATCAAGTGAGAATCGCCGGATTCTAGCACAAGTTTGTGAGCTATATCTAATGGAAATTTGACTCAGTTCACTTACAGTCGGTGCCATTGACCTACTTGATTTCAATTTTACGTCTAAAAACAGCTCATAAAAACGCAACCCTAATCATTGACTGTCAATTATGAGCTGTATATTTTATATTCTACTCGCACACATACTCAACGACGTTCAATCCGAAGCCGCCTAGTGCGTGATATTTCTTATCTGCAGATGACAGTAAACGCATGTCACTAACACCGAGATCGGCCAAAATCTGAGAACCGACACCAACACGACGAGAGGTCCCCTGTTTCTTCGCCATAGCAGGAGCCTGCCCCGCATCTTGTTGCTCGAACACTTTAATTCTATGTAAAAGCAGATCGGTTGACTCTTCATTACCTAAGATGACTAACACGCCGCCTTCTTGACCGATACGCTCCATTGCACTTTGCAATGTCCAGCTACGGTTTGAGTTACGGTTACTGTGCAGTAAATCCGTAAAAGTATCCTGCAAATGTACGCGAACAAGAGGAGCCCCTTCTGTCACATCGCCTTTTTTCATCGCAAAATGAACCTGATCATCAATAACATCGCGATAAGTCACCAACTCAAAGTCACCAAACTCGGTCGGCAAATTACATGTAGCAACTCGCTCAATGGTTGTTTCAGTGTTATTACGATATTCAATCAGATCAGCAATAGTGCCGAGTTTAAGACCGTGCTGCTCGGCAAAAATCTCTAAATCAGGACGGCGTGCCATGCTGCCATCTTCTTTTAGAATTTCGACAATCACTGATGCTGGCTCAAGACCTGCCAGACGGGCTAAATCACATCCAGCTTCAGTGTGACCCGCGCGAGTAAGAACACCACCATCTTGAGCGGTTAACGGAAAAATGTGACCAGGCTGAACAAGATCAGACGCTTTCGCATCTTTAGCTACTGCCGCTTCTACAGTGCGAGAGCGATCTGCAGCAGAAATACCCGTTGTCACACCTTCAGCCGCTTCGATAGAAACAGTAAACGCGGTGCTGTATTGAGCATTGTTGTCTTGAACCATTGGTGGCAAGCCTAACGTCTCACAACGCTCTTTTGTCATGGTGAGACAAATCAAACCACGACCATGAGTCGCCATAAAGTTGATGATTTCTGGACTGATGTGTTCCGCAGCAACAATTAAGTCACCTTCGTTTTCACGGTCTTCGTCATCCATTAGGATAACCATTTTACCAAGGCGGATATCTTCAATAATTTCTTGTGGCGTACTAATTGGCATTGTTCTTATCCTATTGTGAGCCGTTAACGTGTCTTCTAAAAACGAAAATCAACGTTAAGCAAATCCGTTCTGTTGTAAAAATTCCATAGTCAGACTTGATTGATTAGACGAGTTGTCTTGTCTGCCTTGGAGTAAGCGTTCTAAGTATCGAGCGAGAACATCGACTTCTAAGTTTACTTTTCTACCGACTTGGAAAGCGTCAATAGTCGTTTCTTGTGTCGTATGGGGAACGATAGTGAGCTTGAAAGCATTCTTACGTAAATCATTCACTGTCAGGCTGATACCATCAACAGTGATAGAGCCCTTTTCAGCAACGTATTTGTTCAAATCTGGTGGTAAGGCAACCCAAAATTCAATCGCCCTGCCGACAATATTTCGTTCAACGATTTCCCCAACACCATCAACATGCCCAGACACTATGTGTCCGCCAAAACGAGTGGTAGGAAGCATCGCTTTTTCTAAATTGACTTTATCGCCAGCTTTACAGCCTGCAAAACTCGACTTGTTTAAAGTTTCTAACGATAAGTCTGCGCTATAACTCGTATCGTTAAAGTCGACAACCGTTAAACAAACACCATTGGTTGCAATGCTATCACCGAGTTTTACGTCAGAC
Source organism: Vibrio sp. (assembly GCA_048259585.1). Classification (GTDB taxonomy): domain Bacteria; phylum Pseudomonadota; class Gammaproteobacteria; order Enterobacterales; family Vibrionaceae; genus Vibrio. The sequence continues at coordinate 259,680 of JBLXHN010000004.1, forward strand.
ATATCCAGCTTGCCGACATTGACAGTAATAGTAACATCTTCACCTTTTGGCGTAATAGCGGTAAGTTGGCCGACCGCTTCGACAATTCCAGTAAACATAGTGGTTAAATCTTTTGTTAATTTATCGCTTTAGGCACCGCGACAATTCGAATATCGGAACCGACCATCCGGCAATCTTGAATATCTAGTTCAGGTACTTGATCCATGTTAGTCAGCCCTAAAGCACCAAATAGCCCACGACCATCGCTTCCCATTAGTTTAGGTGCTAAATAGAGAATCAGCTCATCAACTAACTGTTCTTCCAATAATGATTTAGCCAGCGTTGCCCCAGCCTCAACCCAAATATGGTTGATGTTATGCACTTTGGCTAAAGTGGTCAAAGTATGGCGCAAATCTAACTGATTATTTGAGTTCAACTCAACCAGAACATCAGCATTATCGTCACTGACTCGAAGGACTGGACCACTATTGGCAAACAAGGCTAATTCAGAGTGCAGTTTATTTTGTCGATCAAGAATAACGCGGATAGGTTGACGCAGTTCCGACTCGGGATACTGTTTCTGCACACTGTCAGAAAGCTCATTCCATCGCACAGTCAACGAAGCATTATCATCTAACACGGTTTGACTGGTAGAAAGAATCGCACCCGCTTGCGCTCGATACGCCTGAACGTTTTTACGAGCTTCAGCAGAGGTGATCCATTGGCTTTGCCCATTGGCCAGAGCGGTTTGTCCATCGAGACTCGCCGCCATTTTTAACTGAACGAACGGCATCCCCGTTTTCATTCGTTTAATGAATGCTGGATTCAATGCTTGTACGTCTGACTCAAGTAGGCCAACCAACACCTCGATGCCAGCTTCTCGCAGCATGTTAATACCGCGACCAGAGACTTGAGGGTTAGGATCCTGCATAGCACAAATCACTTTTTTCACGCCAGCTTTAATCAAACCTTCAGCGCATGGAGGCGTGCGCCCATAGTGAGAACAAGGTTCTAAAGTAACGTAAGCGGTTGCACCTACAGAGTTGTCTCCGGCCATTATCAGTGCATGAACTTCTGCATGAGGCTCACCCGCTCGATAATGAAAACCTTCACCGACAATATCGTTACCCTGAGTGATAACACAGCCGACATTAGGGTTTGGCGCGGTTGTAAAGCGGCCTTTTTGTGCCAACTTAATGGCTCGAGACATCATTTGATAGTCAAATGAGGTAAACGACATAGTCACAATCCGTTTGTTGTGGTTACGATTAGTCTTCTAGCTTGGCAATCTCTTCACCAAACTCACGAACATCTTCAAAACTGCGATAAACCGAAGCAAAGCGAATATATGCTACTTTATCCAACTCTTTAAGCTGGTCCATAACTAAGTTACCAATCAGTTTACTTGGCACTTCTCGCTCACCGGTAGCTCTGAGCTTTGATTTGATTGTACTAATCGCTAACTCGATAGAATCAGCGCTAACCGGGCGTTTCTCCAATGCTCGCTGTAAGCCACCAATCATTTTGTCTTCGTCAAACGGTTCACGGTTTCCATTAGACTTGATGACTCTTGGCATCACCAACTCTGCGGTTTCAAACGTAGTAAAACGCTCGTTACAAGCCAGACACTGACGACGACGACGAACCTGATGCCCGTCAGCAACAAGACGAGAATCAATAACTTTTGTATCGTTTTCAGAACAAAAAGGACAATGCATATCACCTCCACGTGTAAGCTGTTCAGTTTACAGGAATCACTAATATTTAGAAAATAAAAAGGGGCGTTATACGCCCCATTTCAATAGATTAAGTGTCCATTGAAGCAAATCTGAGTTACGCACGTGACAGATAGTTTGCTTTACCTACCCACTTATAGCTGGTTAACTCTTCAAGTCCCATCGGACCTCGTGCATGGAGCTTTTGAGTAGATACCGCAACTTCCGCACCTAAGCCGAATTGCGCACCATCGGTGAAGCGCGTAGAAGCATTGACATAAACCGCAGCAGAACCTGCAGAATTAATGAATTTCTCAGCGTTAAACAGATCGTTGGTCATAATGGCATCTGAGTGACTCGCATTGTGCTCACGCATGTGATCGATAGCTTCATCGACGTCTTTAACGACTTTGACGCCTAACGTATAACTTAACCATTCCGTATCGAAGTCACCTTCTTGTGCATCTTTAACGTTACTCGCTTGCGTTAGCAATGCTTTTGCTTTCGGCTCAGCCGCAAAGGTCACTTTGCCTTTCAATTTTGCACTAAGCTTATCTAACAGAGATGGCGCAATATCTTGATGCACCAGCAGCGTATCCAGGGCGTTACATGCTGAAGGACGCTGAACTTTTGCGTTTTCAATAACATCGACGGATTTGTCTAAATCCGCACTTTGGTCCACATAAATATGACTGATACCAAAACCGCCAATGATGACAGGAATGGTGCTGTTTTCTTTACACATTTTATGTAAACCGGCACCACCACGAGGAATAATCATATCCACGTAATCATCGAGTTTAAGTAACTGAGAAACGAGCTCACGGTCTGGCTTTTCAATGTACTGCACCGCGGCTGCCGGTAACTCCGCCTTTTCCAACGCAGATTGAATAACCTTCACTAACTCCATGTTAGAGAAAAATGTCTCTTTACCACCACGAAGAATCGAAGCGTTACCGGTTTTTAAACAGAGAGCGGCAATATCGATAGTCACGTTCGGGCGCGCTTCGTAAATCACGCCCACAACACCAAGTGGTACTCTGCGGCGAGACAGCGACATGCCGTTTTCTAACACTTTGCTGTCAATCTCATTACCCACAGGGTCATTGAGACTAATTACGTTACGGACATCATTCGCAATGCCCGTTAAGCGCTCTTTATTCAACAGTAAACGGTCAAGTAGTGCGTCAGTTAAGCCAGCTTCTCTTCCGAGTTCTATATCTTTGGCATTCGCAGATAAAATAATGTCTGCATTGGCTTCGAGCTCATCAGCAATGATGGATAATGCTTTGTTCTTTTGCGCTGTTGAAGCTGTTGCTAATTGGAAAGCCGCATCTTTTGCCGCTTTGCCCATAATTGTAAGATCCACTCTCAATCTCCCGTTACTTACCTGTCCCTAGTTTTTAATTATTCTTGTATTACGACCATATCATCTCGGTGGATGACTTCTGAGCCATAATCATAACCAAGTGTTTCAATAATCATTTTGCTGTGTTGACCAGCAATTTTCGCTAAATCACTATTTGAATAAGCGGCGATGCCACGAGCAATAATCTTACCTGATTTATCTGTGATGCGAACCACATCGCCACGAGCAAACTGCCCATGAACACTGACAACCCCTTTCGCCAGCAAGCTACTGCCTTTTTGGATCACTGCGTTTACCGCACCATCATCAATCACAATATCTCCCGACGCTGAAGGCCCAGCAAGAATCCAACGTTTACGGTTTTCTAGAGACTCTTCTAAAGGTAAGAAGCGTGTGCCTTGTGGAGATTCACTGAGTGAATCGAAAATAACATTCTCCGCTCTACCCGCAGCGATAATGACTTCAATACCGGCTCGGCGTGCAATATCTGCAGCTTGCAGCTTAGTTGCCATACCACCAGTGCCTAGTGTAGTGCCACTACCACCAGCGATTTTCCGCAAGGTATCATCAATGGTTTTAACTTCTTTTATCAGTTCTGCGGTGGGATCTTTGCGTGGGTCAGCGGTAAACAGGCCTTTTTGGTCTGTTAACAATAACAGCTTGTCTGCACCACATAGAATGCCGACTAACGCAGAAAGGTTATCGTTATCACCGACTTTAATTTCACTGGTCGCAACGGCATCATTCTCGTTAACAATAGGAATAATATCGTGCTCAACCAGAGCATTAATAGTGTCTCGAGCATTGAGGAAACGCTCACGATCTTCAAGATCGGCACGTGTTAACAACATTTGGCCGATTTTAATGCCGTAAATGGCAAACAACGATTCCCAAACCTGGATCAGCTGGCTCTGTCCGACCGCGGCCAGTAATTGCTTACTCGACATCGCGTTGGGCAGTGCGGGGTAACCTAAATGTTCTCTGCCTGCTGCAATTGCACCTGACGATACCATCACAACAGAGTGACCTTGTTTTTTCAGTTCTGCACATTGTCGAACGAGCTCAACCATATGAGCGCGATCCAACTCCAACGTGCCGCCGGTCAGAACACTGGTTCCTAGTTTTACAACGATAGTCTGCGCTGTAATTCCGCTTTGCTGATTTGCTTTCATGCCTTCTTCTTCGATTTCAATGAAAAACAGTTAAGTAAGGAGTGTTGTAACAATCAACTGCACGGAGTACAAGAAGAAAAAGGTGCTAAATAGCACCTTTTTTTAGTTAATCGATTTAATTGGCTAAAATCACACAAATTCTACTGACTCTTCATGTATAGAAAGCGTTAAGCCAAAGCGTTCATCCAAAGTCTGCTCTAACTTCTTGTGAAATTCTTCCTGATTTTTGCGGACTTCTTCCATGTCCTTCTTGGATAGACTTTTTACTTCCCAATCTCCCGATAGGTTATAGCGCCCAATATGATATTTAGCTTCGAAGCCAGTATCCGTCTGTTCTAGCTCCATCCACCATCCCCAGAACTCTCGCTTTTCCGGTGACTTCTTATCATCAACACAGGATGCTAAACAGTCAAATAAGTAACTTCCTTCTGAACATTGTCCTTCTCGTAAATAAGGTCCTATCGCTTTTAATGCGGATAACAAGCGATAGTGAGTCGGATTCTGTGTCGTCTCGGGCATAGGATTCTCCATTTCCATATATAGTAATAACTATCATTAGCTTTTATATGCTAAATCAAGCATATAAACATTACTTTCAACTAATTTAGGAAAAAAGTCACCTACAGAGTTCTTCTTCAAGCCATTTTATCGCCAAATCGAGGGATTGCTCATATCCTTGTGAAATCGTCTTACTTTTGATCTGCTTCGCTTTACCACCTTGGCTAAAAAGTGCGACAAGCTGGTTGTCAGAATGAGGAGAAACAGGATCCCCTTCCATCCCTAAAGCTAATATCGGCACTTTGGTGCGACGACTACTTAAAAAGCCTTGAGTCTTCAAAGACCATGCTTGTAGCTGTCCAGCAAGACTATCAATATCAACCGCCTCTTTACCTAGCCGCGATGCCAGTATATCCAAGTACATTTTCGGCATTTTTTTCAATTTAGCAGGCGATGACAAAACGTCATGGATTGGCGCACCAATAGAAACACACGCTTTAACTCGCTCTTGTTCTAAAAACGACAAACGGACCATAGCGTTACCACCAAAGCGGAAGCCAATCAAACCAATACAAAAATGGTCCACCCAAGGAACATCCGCTAACTGCTCTATAACAGCCTGATGTAGACAAGAAGTATTTTCCGTTAATGGCCAATGGGAACTTTGGCCGATTGAGGGCATATCAATGGTTAGCATCGCGATATTATGTTTTACAAGATAATCACGGAATAAACGCCACATATCAGTTTGTAAACTGTCTAACCCCGCACTCACTAACACGACGGGCTGAGGCTTATCCGTACTGGCCAGATGAAGATAACCAGAAAACTTTTTGTTTTTGTAAGTGAAATCGAGCTGCTTAATAGTAAAACTCGTTTGCTTTGCAGCGTCGCTGTATGCCTTAGTGGCTAGCACCTGAGCTTGTAACGCCAGGCTGTCATTTTTTAAGTGAGGATAGCCCGCAATGCTAAAGCACAAAGATGCTTTAAACAGCTCTTCTGCAGCCTCATCCCCTTGCAATACCGATGCGGTTTTCTGATGCTGCATACCGAGTCGAGTCCACTCGAATGTCCAGTTACCATTATGGTAACCCATTACGGTATCTAACCAATCATCATCGGTACGGGAGTGTGTAGAGGATGCAATACGAGATAGCACTTCCTCTTGTTCGATAGGATTCACTCCTTGCCACACCCATTGCAGGCGGCGAACATTACGATACCAGGAGTACCCTTCTTGCTCTTTTTTCTGCTGCAAAAATGCCATATTGCTGGGCATATACTGAGTCAGAGCTGAGGTTTCTTTTGCCTGTTTACGCTTTACAAAAAGCGTCTCGGACAAGTTTTTGTTGGTATCTTCTTCAGACATAAGCTGAATCTCACTTCTTCGGCATATAGAACTAGATATAGTAATAAAAAAAATGACCCATGAAAGGGTCATTTTAAACAAATACAATATTTAGGATTATTTACGCTTACGATTTACTGGCTCAATAAACGAAAGTTGCATATCCCAAGGTTGTTCAATCCACGTATCTTGCGCAATATCGACGACATACTCGTCAACCAAGTCTTTACCAGCAGGTTTTGCACATACCGTAATAAACTTAGCTTTAGGGTACATTTCACGAATTTTACGTGCAGTATCACCACTATCAACTAAATCATCAACGATAAGGAAACCTTCTCCGTCGTGCTCTGGTGCTTTAAGTACTTTCATATCACGCTGGTGATCATGGTCATAGCTAGAAATACATACTGTATCTACATAGCGAATACCCAGTTCACGAGCAAGAATAGCTGCAGGTACTAAACCACCGCGGCTAACACCTAGGATACCTTTCCATTGTTCTGCAGGCATTTGAAGCTCAGCGAGTTCACGACAATAGTTCTGCATATTGTCCCAAGTGATAACGAATTTTTTGCTCATTGTAATAAACCTAATTTAATACATGTGATGCGTGGTGACACTCACCACGCTTTAAATTTTAAGCGAAAATCAGCTTGGCCAGGAAAATAGCAGTCATAAACCACACACTGACTGAGATATCGCGACCTTTACCGCTTAATACTTTGATTGCTGTATAAGAGATGAAACCTAATACAATACCTTCAGCGATAGAGTAAGTAAGAGGCATCAGCAAACAAGTGACAACCACTGGAGCAGCTTCTGTCAGATCACGCCAGTCCACACTAACCAGACCAGACATCATCAAAATAGCTACGTAAAACAGAGCACCTGCTGTCGCATAAGCTGGAATCATCCCCGCTAATGGCGAGAAGAATAATGCAAGTAGGAACAAAATGCCAACCACAACTGCCGTTAAACCTGTACGGCCACCTGCAGCAACACCCGCAGTACTTTCAACATAAGAAGTGGTGTTTGAAGTACCCAGTAAAGCACCAATTGAGGTTGCTGTAGAGTCAGCAAGCAGAGCTTTATTTAGACGAGGGATCTTGCCATCTTTGCCAATCAGGTTTGCTTTAGTTGCAACACCCACTAGCGTGCCAGCAGTATCAAATAGGTCTACGAATAGGAAGGCAAAAATCACTGAAATCATGCCAATTTCAAATACGCCAGAGAAATCTAGCTGCATGAAAGTAGGAGCAATGCTTGGTGGAGCAGACATAACGCCATGCCATTGAACATCACCAAAAAGCAGACCTAGACCAGTAGTAAGAAGAATTGCAATCATTACCGCGCCTTTTACGCCACGGTTAACCAGACCAATTGTCAGGAAGAAACTGACTGCCGCTAACACAGGAGAAAGGCTAGTAAAGTCACCAACCGATACCAGTGTTGCTGGGTTGTCTACCACGATTTTCGCGTTTTGTAGCGCGATGAATGCTAAGAAAAGACCGATACCCGCAGAGATACCTGTTCTTAGAGACATTGGAATTGAGTTGATGATCCATTCACGAATCTTAAATAGGCTCAAAATAATGAAAAGTACACCAGAGCAAAATACTGCAGCTAGTGCCACTTGCCATGTGTAACCCATACCCAATACAACTGAATATGTGAAGAATGCATTAAGCCCCATACCCGGCGCTTGAGCAATTGGGTAATTTGCAACAAAACCCATGATAAAACAGCCAACAGCCGCTGCTAAACACGTAGCAACGAAAACAGCACCTTGATCCATACCAGTAGCAGATAAAATGGCAGGGTTCACAAAAATAATGTAAGCCATTGTCAGGAATGTAGTAACACCTGCAATGACCTCAGTGCGCACGTTTGTGCCGTTTTCACCGAGTTTAAATAGCCTTTCGAGCATGATCGAGTCCTAGTAAAAGTAAAGAGTAAACGGTTGCGTAATCGATTGGGCGCAAATTATAAAGATATCAAAACACAAATTCCAGACAGAATTTATTCTGATCCTAAAACAGTTAAACATTAACTATGAAAGAAAACTCATATATATCAGACTATTTCGCTTGAAATGTATACATTGTTAACACAAGGTTGCGTGAAAGCATTCAGTGTTTCTATTATTTTACATCAGCAAGCAAAAAACTTGCTCAAACAGCTTCGTGATAGTTAGCGCACTTAAATACTTTATTTCAGGCAATGCTTGCGAATAGATTGAGCTTAGATGACTTCGCGGTTTAAGACTGGTATGCATACAATGGCTTACAGAATAAGATTCAAGAGAAAGGAAAAGGACCATGGACCAGATCATTAATAAATCACTCCTTCGTGTGACTTGTCGCAAGAGCGATAAAGCCATTGCGGTAAAAAATCCTGCTACTGATGAAATTCTTGCTTATATCCCATCCGTAGATGCTCAAACCATAGAATCACTGATAAAAGCTTCTAAAACCGCTCAACAGCTTTGGCAACAAAAAAGCGCTTCAGAACGTTCCGTTATTCTAAAACGTTGGTATGAGCTCATGATCAGCAATGTCGATGACTTAGCACGCATAATGACCTTGGAACAGGGAAAGCCATTAACCGAAGCCAAGGGTGAAGTGATGTATGGTGCTTCATTTATCCAATGGTTTGCTGAAGAAGGAAAACGAGTGTACGGCGAAACAATTCCATCACCAACCGGGGATAAACGACTGATGACAGTGAAGCAACCGGTTGGGGTTGCAGCAGCCATCACCCCATGGAACTTCCCAATTGCGATGCTCACCCGAAAAGCCGCCCCGGCTCTAGCAGCAGGTTGTAGCTTTATCGTCAAGCCCGCAAACCAAACACCACTTTCAGCGTATGCCACTGCAGAACTGGCCTATCAGGCCGGACTACCAAAAGATTTGCTCGTGGTGGTTAACAATCATTCTTCTTCTACTATTGGGGAGATTTTTTGTACACACGAAGATATTAAAAAACTTTCATTCACTGGTTCAACAGAAGTAGGCCGTCACCTGATCAATCGATGTGCAAACACCATTAAGCGCACCTCAATGGAGCTCGGTGGCAATGCACCATTTATTGTATTTGATGATGCGGATATTGACCAAGCCGTTAAAGGTGCTATCGCTTCTAAGTTTCGGAATGCGGGACAAACCTGTGTATGTGCAAATCGGTTTTATGTCCAGAATGACATTTACGACCAATTTGTTGAAAAGTTCGCTGCTGCGGTTGCTGAATTAAAAATAGGTAATGGTTTAGAGCCGAACGTTACCATTGGTCCTCTTATTGATCTCAAAGCAAAAAACAGTGTACTTAGCTCTATCGAGAATGCAGTACAGCAAGGAGCGAAAATTGTGCTTGGTGGTAAATCAGAGCAAGGATTATTCGTTCAACCAACGATTTTGACTGAAGTCACTCAAGACATGGACATCACTCAAACAGAACTTTTCGGTCCTGTTGCACCAATCATCCGTTTTGCAAATGATCAAGAGCTGGTAGAAAAAGCCAATGACACCATCTACGGTCTTGCAAGCTACTTCTACACCGAAAATATCAAGCGTGCTTTCACCATCGCAGAACAATTAGAGTACGGGATGGTTGGTATTAATGAGGGACTGATTTCCAACGAAGTTGCGCCATTCGGTGGAGTTAAGCAAAGCGGCTTTGGCCGGGAGGGAGCCAAACAAGGCATCGATGAATACCTAAACATCAAATATCTCTGTTTCGGCGGTTTTTAACATGGTCAATACATTGGTTGTAGCGAGAAAAGGCGCTGGATGATACTAAAAATGACTCAAAGTAGTAATGGTTAGAACCAAAGATTTAATTAAATTGCTAAAACGTGGGCATTTGTCGCTACAGAGCAAAAAAAACGCCACCTGATTTCTCAGGTGGCGGTGAATCATATTAATCAATTCGATTGAAAATACATTCCAATATAGGGGCGAACATTACTGTTCAGTCACATGCGTTTGGTCTCACTCACCAAAGCGTGTGGGTAACGTATCAAAAGTGATATAAATCCTATCTTCAACATTACGAGGGTAAATCTCAACTCAATAATTAGCTTCATTACTGAATTGGTCATTAATATACCACAAAGAAAAATAATTACAATTTTATAGTGAGACAAATCACAAAAACCTCATTAATCCTACAAAAATACCAACCCAACAGGTAATAAAATTACAAAATTGATGGTTTATATTTGAAATGCGTAGCAAAAAAAATGAAACTTATTGAGTAATGAATAGGTAAACTTCGAGCGTGTACGCAAGTTATCACATGAACAATCTTCCAATCCTTCTACTCCATCTCTTCACACAATGATATGCTGTCACGCAATTAATGCCCAGTAGCAGCTTATTCATCTATCAAATTAACTTTTATAAACAATTTGATCTGGGTATCGCATAATAAAGGAGTCATCTATGTCTGAATTCCATTCTGAAATTAGCAACCTATCACCAGCTCCAGTATGGCAATTTTTTGATAAAATCTGTTCCATTCCTCACCCTTCTAAACATGAAGAACAGCTTGCACAAGCTATTATTGGCTGGGTAACAGAACTTGGGCTAGACGTTCGTCGCGATCCGACTGGCAACGTAATTATCAAGAAGCCTGCAACACCAGGAATGGAAGATAAAAAAGGTGTGGTTCTTCAAGCGCATATCGATATGGTTCCACAGAAAAATGAAGACACCGATCATGATTTCACTCAAGATCCTATCCAACCTTATATTGATGGCGAATGGGTAACTGCTAAAGGCACAACATTAGGTGCTGATAACGGTATGGGTATGGCGGCATGTCTGGCCGTGCTGGCTTCAGATGAGATCAAACATGGTCCTCTGGAAGTATTGCTGACTATCGATGAAGAAGCGGGCATGACAGGTGCATTCGGTCTTGAAGCGGGTTGGTTAGAAGGTGAAATTCTTCTTAACACAGATTCAGAACAGGAAGGCGAAGTGTACATGGGCTGTGCTGGTGGAGTTGATGCATCAATGACATTTAATATTGCTCGGGAAGCCATTCCAACCTCTTACGTTACGCGCCAGCTGACTTTAAAAGGCCTAAAAGGTGGACACTCAGGTTGTGATATCCACACCGGTCGTGGCAACGCAAACAAATTGTTAGCACGTTTCCTTGCTGGACATGCGAAAGACTTAGATCTCCGACTCGTTGAGTTCCGAGGAGGTAGTCTACGTAACGCCATCCCTCGTGAAGCATTCGTTACTGTTGCATTACCTGCTGAAAATGAAGCGAAATTGAATGAACTGTATGACTTCTACACTAACCTACTGAAAACAGAACTAGGTAAAGTTGAAACAAGTATCATCACTTTCAACGAAGCTCAGCACACAGCAGTAGACATGTTCACCGTAGAAACTCAACAGCGCTTCGTTGCTGCATTAAATGCATGCCCTAACGGTGTTATCCGTATGAGTGATGACATTGAAGGCGTGGTAGAAACTTCTCTCAACGTTGGTGTGATTACTACTGAAGAAGACAAAGTAACGGTACTTTGCTTGATTCGCTCATTAATCGATTCTGGTCGCAGCCAAGTTGAAGGCATGCTAGCTTCTGTTGCGGAACTGGCAGGTGCTTCTATCGCGTTCTCTGGTGCCTACCCAGGCTGGAAACCCGATGCTGAGTCTGAAATCATGCATATTTTCCGTGACATGTATGAAGGCATCTACGGTCATAAGCCAAACATTATGGTGATCCACGCGGGTCTTGAGTGCGGCCTGTTTAAGAAGCCTTATCCAGAAATGGACATGGTTTCGTTTGGACCAACAATCAAGTTCCCACACTCGCCAGATGAAAAAGTGAAAATTGATACGGTGGCATTATTCTGGGAACAAATGATTGCACTGTTAGAGAATATTCCAGCTAAATCATAACTATTTTACTACAGATAGGTGCCAGAAAGCCGAAGTTAACCACTTCGGCTTGTTTTTACTTCTATCAAAGTTTTTTGTCGACACGACCAAATTATTTCATTAGCAACAGGTTTAGTTCAACTGTTAGAGTTCGCCTCCTTGAAGTTCCCTGAGTTATTCACCAAACTCTATTCAAGACACAATCTCTAAAGTGGGCTGTACTTCACTTCAGCCTTAAAAATATCCAAACAAATAAAACTAAGATACTGCGATGAAAGAAAAAATGACTGTCGGATGGCGAGAAAATTTAAGCCTTCCTGGGTTAGGTATTGGTAAAATCAAAGCCAAAATTGATACTGGAGCCCGTACATCTTGCTTGCACGCATTTAAGCTAGAAAGCTTTACTAAAGAAGACAAACTTTGGGTGCGTTTCTGGATCCATCCACTTCAACACGATGTGGATACTGTTGTCATTTGTGAGGCTGAAGTTGTCGAAGAGAGAACCGTTCGAGACTCAGGGGGGCATGAAGAAACTCGTTACGTTATTGTGTCCGATATTTGTTTGGGAGGCCAAACTTGGCCTGCTGAAATTACATTAACCAACAGAGAAAACATGGCTTTTCGTATGTTGTTAGGTCGTACGGCAATGCACCACCGGATTGTGGTTGACCCAACTGAATCTTTTTTAATCCCGTTTGAGGAACCCAAGTTATGAAAATTGGTATTCTGTCACGCAACTCTTCGCTATATTCAACCAAGCGTCTCATTGAAGCTTGTAAGCAGCGTGGTCATGAAGTAAAAGTCATCGATGCTTTACGATGTTACATGAATATCAATTCGGATAAGCCAGAGATCCATTTTAAGGGTGAGGAACTGGCAGGCTTTGAAGCAATTATCCCTCGAATTGGTGCATCAGTAACCTTCTACGGCACAGCGGTTCTGCGCCAATTTGAGATGATGGGCGTGTATCCAGTCAATGAGTCAGTAGCGATTAGCCGTTCTCGTGACAAATTGCGTTCAATGCAGCTACTTTCTCGTAAAGGCATTGGCATGCCAATTACTGGCTTTGCAAGTAAACCTGACGATGTCAAAGACCTACTCGACATGGTTGGAGGTGCACCTGTTGTTATCAAGCTGCTTGAAGGTACTCAAGGTATTGGTGTCGTTCTCGCAGAAACCCGTAAAGCCGCAGAAAGTGTTATAGAAGCATTCATGGGCCTAAAAGCAAACATCATGGTTCAGGAGTACATTAAAGAAGCTGGCGGTGCAGATATTCGCTGTTTTGTTATCGGCGACAAAGTCATTGCTGCGATGAAACGTCAAGGAGCTGAAGGGGAATTCCGCTCAAACCTTCACCGTGGTGGTTCTGCTTCTTTAATTAAAATAACGCCAACGGAACGTAGAACGGCAATCGAAGCAGCTAAAGCAATGGGGCTTAACGTTGCTGGGGTTGATTTGCTTCGCTCTGCTAGAGGCCCGCTGGTTATGGAAGTAAACTCTTCACCAGGTTTGGAAGGTATTGAAGCTGCAACTGGTAAAGATATTGCCGGTATGATCGTCGAATTTATCGAGAAAAATGCCGCTAGTAGAAGGACAAGAACACGTGGCAAAGGCTAGAAAAAATAAACCCTATGTATTTATGGGGACAACCATCGAACCTGCAAGCAAGCAAGTCGTTGAACTAGAGGGGGCAAAACTTTACACCCACTCCCCTCTTTCTATTCCTATCGAAATTATCAACGGGGCCGCTCCTGGCCCCGTACTACTGGTGAATGCCGCTATTCACGGTGACGAGCTGAATGGCGTTGAAATCGTGCGCCAACTTATCAACAGTATCGACCCTCAAAAGCTAAAAGGGACATTGATTGCAGTTCCTGTAGTAAACGTTTTTGGCTTTATACATAAATCTCGATACCTTCCTGATAGGCGTGACTTAAACCGCTGCTTCCCAGGCAGTGACAGAGGCTCGTTAGCATCAAGAATGGCATACACCTTCTTTACTGAAGTTGCGTTGAAGTGTGATTACATCATCGATCTCCACACGGGTGCGATTCATAGAACGAACTTGCCACAGATTCGTGCTGATCTAAGTAATCCTGAAACATTGAGAGTTGCTCAAGCGTTTGCAACGCCTGTGGTACTGGATTCCCCACTAAGGAATGGGTCACTGCGCAGTGAGGCTGAAAAGTCAGGTATTACAGTCCTCACCTACGAAGCCGGTGAAGCACTTAGGTTTGAACCGATAGCCATCAGTGCTGGAATGGTAGGTGTAAAACGTGTCATGCAATCTATAGGCATGCTAAGAGCTAGCCGTAAAAAGCTTCCAACTTCCGTTATAGCCAAATCTACCAGTTGGTTAAGAGCTGAAGCCGATGGCATTCTAAGGACGGTTGTCTCTTTAGGCGATAAGGTAGAGAAAGGGCAAGTATTGGCTTATATCAATTCACCTTTAGGCAATGTTGAAGTTGAAGTTGTTGCAAATAAAGGTGGCATTGTCATTGGTCAGCAAACGCTGCCACTAGTTAATGAAGGGGATGCGGTGTTCCACCTTGCTTACTTTACTCAGAACGATGAGATGGTCGAACAAGTGGTGGGTGACTTTATTGAAGAAGTCAGTGATATCGACCTAGAGCCACTGACCAATGGTCAGATCATGCCACCTTCACCTGCGGAGTAAAAATTCGCTAGTTACAAAAAACCTTGGCAATAACCAAGGTTTTTTGTTTCTCTGTGATTAGCCAAATGAAGCCCAAATCACCGTTGCCACTAAGATTGGGCACACAAACTTCACATACCAAGGCCAGATTTTACCAAAAGCACTTTGACTAAATTCAGGGAATCCGCGTTCTAACTCTTTCAGCTTAGCGTTACGATTCCATACCCATCCGCCAAATAAACAGAACATTAATGCTGCTGTGGGTTGTAGGTACTGAGTAGCCGTTGTCGCAACCAAACCAAACAGTGCACCGAAATTATAAACAATAACGATACTAAACAACGCGATCAAACCACCTAACACCCAGCTAGTCGACGTTCTCTTAGTATTCAAACGTTCAGACACTAAAGCAACAGGACACTCCAACATCGAAATTGAAGAAGTTAAAGCGGCAATCGTTAGTAATAAGAAGAACACAATAGCGAACAACTGCCCCAGTACACCTAAGCTATCAAACATCATAGGTAAAACAGTAAACACTAAGGTATCCGAACTCAGTAACGAACCATCTTCTGCATAAATCTGTACCCCTTTGTTCATTGCTACGAACATCGCAGGAAGAACCACCAGGCCAGCAATAAAAGCAACAGCAGTATCTACTAAGGTTACGTTCATCGCCATTTTCGGCAAGTTCTCTTTCTTACTTAGGTAAGAACCATAAATCAGCATTGAACAACCACCGATAGTTAACGAGAAGAACCCTTGCCCCATCGCGGCCAAAATCATTTTACGGTCAAATACCTTGTCGAAATCTGGAACTAGGTAGTGTTTTAAACCTTCCATCGCCCCAGGCTGCATCATGATGTAAATGAACAATAATCCGAACAATACAAACAGTGCAGGCATCAAACGAGTCGACCACTTTTCAATACCTTGCTTTACACCACCTTGTACAATCAAAATGGTAAGTACATAGAATACGACGGTACCAAATAAGTTGCGTTCAACGCTAAAACCTTTAAACCAAGCGGTCGCAGCTTCCATTCCCATAAGATCAGTCACAGCACCAAGCAAGAAGCAGATCAACCAACCACCAACAATACTGTAAAACGCTAAAACAGCACTAGGTACCGTCAGGCCAAGCCAACCAACCAAAGCACCGGCTTTTTTAGCCGTTGGGTTATCCGTCAAAGAACGCATGCTGTCTACTGGGTTTGCTTGTCCTGAACGACCTATAGCCATTTCAACCACCAGCATAGGAAAAGCAACCACTAAAATGAGGACCAAATAGACCAATAGAAATGCCCCACCGCCATTGCTGGCAGCTTGGGTTGGAAAGCCCCAAATATTACCTAAACCAACAGCAGCACCAGCTGCAGCTAGAACAAATCCAATACGGGATCCAAAAGTTTCGCGGGAATTACTCGATGCCATTACGACTCACACAGGTATCAATAAACTAGTTGACTAGTACATTAATACAAAACATTCACCCACACAACGTTCAGCAGAACAGTTTGCTGGATAAATGAACAATCAAAGCTTATTTATTGTGTTTAGTTTCATTTACACCAGTAGAAACTTCACTTTCTGGTCGGTAGTTTCGAACAACATACTGATCTCGCCCTCGCTTCTTAGCACTATAAAGAGCGTAATCAGCCTGATGAAAAAAGTCCTGATAATTTTCAATACTTGGCTGAACAATCACAACGCCGCCAATACTAATAGAAAGATTGTCATTGGCTTCCAAAGGTGAATACGGATGTGTAATTTCCAGTTCAGCTACCGCATCTATTAATGATTGGGCATATTTTTCACTATCAAGATGCTTTTCGCTGGCAACAGCAACACAGAACTCTTCCCCACCAAAACGAGCGACGATTTTATCACCAATACAATCAACATTATTAAGAGCAGTTGCTACCGCTTTCAAGGCATAGTCACCATCAAGATGACCAAAATTATCGTTGTACAATTTGAAGTAATCGATTTCGACCAAATAAAGAGCGATAAAGCTAAACTGATCATTTTCGATCAGAGCCGTTAGGCGTTTTTCCAAATGGCGACGGTTAGATATCTCGGTAAGAGGATCATGCTCGGATTGCCAACGCAGCTCTTGTCTGCTCGCCTCTAACTCACTCATTATCCGGTTGATACTGCGGGCAAACCCCTTCATCTCCTTAGAGATAAAATAGGATTCATCAGGAATAATTCCTCCTTGAGCTTGAAATTTTTCCAACACTAAATTGGCATTAGTGATCGGCCTAACTAAGGATTTTGCTAACAATAGATTGATAAAATAGAACATGAATGAAAAAGCAAGCAGGGCAAAGAGTTCTTGCCGTACGATAAAACTTGGAATCTTTACTCGATGAAAAACTTTAATGATGACACTGGGATTTTCCAAATAATCCAACTTAGAAATATATGAAATGTTTTCAACTGAAGGAGGAGCATAGCTGCTGTTTTCATTAACCATCAGTTCAACCCGGATACCTGTTGCCTTACGAACTTGATTAATAAACTGTGTCGACAACTTTTTCATAAAAACAATATAGCCTTTATCACACCCCGTAGCGCTACTGTCACAAACCCTCGACGTCGCAGCAAGATAAGGCTTATGATCAATGAGGATAAAACGCACGATTGCCTGAACATTATCTGTAGCTAGGTTTTCGGCTTGTTTCAGTATGGTTGGGAAATAAGGAGTGTAACGGTTACTATCAATAAGCTGATTCTTTTCAGCATCTAATTCTCTTCCCCATACCAACTTTTTATCAGGCGAGAACACGTAAAAACCATGAATAATTTGTGATGTGTAAGCGGACAGGCCTATACTGCTCTCCACAAAGTGGTCCGAAGGCTCCCGGATAAAGTCAGCCATATCATTCCACGCCGCGTAGTCGACTAATGAATCGCCCATCTTTAATTTAGCTAGATCAATGATTGTCTCCACACGAGTCACTTCTTCCTGCTGCAGCATAATGGATTGCTTAACCTGCCGGTCATACGTCCAAAAATACTTGAACACCAGATAAAAAGTGACAAAACATACGACAACTGCCGTTGCCGTTAATATGGATATATTACGAACACTTACATTTTTTAAATTCATCTAACCTGCAACAATCATAAACAAGAGCACCTTATGCGCTCTTTTAGTTTAGATCGTAAAAACTTGATAATTCTTTAGTTCAGGTATTTTTTTGTGCAAATTTTGCTCTTGTTCTACGATATCACCCATTGAATCACACAAGGCTTTACCTTCTTTTTCCACATCGGCTGAATGTTCTTTAAGGCGAGCTTCAAACTTAGCGGTCAGTTCATCCATGGTTTTCCCGAGCTCAGTAAGATTCAGCCCCCCCTGCTGTTTCATCTTCTGTGAAAGTGCATCAAAAGCACTAGATAAAAACTCTTGGCTAAAAAGCGCTTTGGCTTTTTCAAAATCTTGCTGCCATTGCGCCGCCATAGAATCGAAGCTATTGGCTGGTAACACAAAGTCACCATTCTTATAGTAACGACTTTCAATATCAGCGAAAAACGATTGCATAGATTGTTTCACATCTTCAAAAGCATTGGGCGAGTCCAAACTTGCGGCGACATCATCAAGTAGATCACTGGCGACATCCATGCCTTTTTGAGCCAACGCTTTTGCTTTAGGTAAAGTAGAGCTGACACTCTCACGATAATCTTCTATCGCTTGTTGCTGTGAGTTATTTAACTCTATTTGCTCACCGTGTAGGTAAAGTTGGTTACGGTCATCCATCACTGCGATATCACCACTGGTGGTGTGAATTTCAACGTTCGAACCACTAACATGAACTTCATTCTGTACGTCAACTTTACATTGCGCAGCGAAAACCGATGAACTGCAAAATAGTAATGAGAGTAAAAGTGTTTTTTTCATAGTTTTCTCTATATTCTGTTTTCACTAACTATACTCGATTAACGGCCAATAAAGAGTTAACAGAAAGTTAATAATTTGCCGTAGAATATTTAGCTTAGTTAAAAATAGCAACGCCTTAAAAAAAACTCAGTTGCTTCACTTGTTCTTCAGGTTTAAGCATTACGGATAACCCTAGCAGGCGAATTTCTCTGCCTTTTTGACGCTTTAAAACGTCACTCAGTAGCGACTTAAAATCCTCTAATTCCAACCGAGGATGAATATGCTCTATGGTTGTTAATTGAAAATCAGCAAACTTAACTTTTATACCTTGCTTAGTAATCGCTCGTTCAGGGCTCGCTTTGGTTAAGCGTATATCCAACTCAGGAAACAACTTCTCTTCGATGACTCGCCAGCACTCATCGTAAGAGTAAATATTTTGACTAAAGGTTCTCTCAACACCGACTGATTTTCGCTCTCGTTCAACGACAACATCACGATTATCGATACCGTGACTCTTTTTCCATAACGAAGCACCAAGACGACCAAAACGGAGGAGCAATTCTCGGTAATCGGTATTTTTAATATCCTCACAGACAAAAAAACCCGCTTGATGAAGTTTTTCTAAGCTAACTTTCCCGACACCGGGAATTTTCTCCAGCGGCAATTTATCAACCACTGCCTGAACTTCATCTGGAGACACGACAAACTGTCCATTAGGTTTATTGATATCTGAAGCCACTTTGGCTAAAAATTTCACTGGAGCCACTCCGGCTGAAGCGGTCAGTTGGAGCTCATTCCAGATATCACGACGAATAGACTGAGCAATCAAAGTTGCGCTACCGTGACACAGCTCAACATCGGTCACATCTAAGTAAGCTTCATCCAAAGACAGAGGTTCAATGATTGAGGTATAGCGTTGAAAAATCGCATGAATGTTACGCGAAACCTCTTTGTATACTGACATTCTCCCCGGAACAACAAGCAAGTTAGGGCAAAGCTTTAATGCCTGCCCGGTTGGCATTGCAGAACGTATACCATATTTACGCGCTTCGTAGTTACAAGTACTTAGAACGCCGCGTTGTTTTTCATGACCACCTACCGCCAAAGGTTTACCGCGATAGTGAGGATTATCTCTCATCTCAACCGCAGCATAAAAACAATCCATGTCGATATGAATTATTTTCCGTATTGAACCTTGATCCATCGCAACACCAAAACTGTATATAAACACAGTATTATTGTAGGTGATTTTTTTACCTCAAGGGAACCACTTTCTTACTACAGCAAAAAAACGACACGTCTGATTGTGAATCATCTTATTCCTACAACTGATAGTTTAGAACTGATGTATAAAAGGCACCCGTATACAGGCCGTTGTTCTGGATTATTGATGTTTAAGGTAACACTACAGTGAATCGCTCAAGTAAATCTGTTTTAGTCATAGATGGTAGCCGAATTTTTCGCAACTACTTAAGTAATCAGCTTGCTGAATTAGGTTTCGAAGTTTCATTAGGAAATAGCTTAAGTCAGGCCACACAAATATTAGAACAACAAAAAACTTTTGCTTTTGTTGTCACTGGCTTCTACCTGCCAGACGCTCCGAATGGTGAAGTGATCGACTTACTACTTGAACAGCAACATAAAGTGGTGGTTTTAACCGGTAAGTTCGAGCAAGAAACACGTCAAGAGTTACTACGAAAAGGCGTATTAGATTACATCCTCAAAGATAGCTTGAGTTCAGTTCAATACGTCATTCCTTTTGCTAAACGCATTATGAACAATCAATTTCACCATGCGCTTATTGTTGATGATAGCGCCATGGTCCGGAACACCATCAGCCAATTATTGGAATCTCAATATATTCGTACCACACAAGCATCAAATGGTCAGGAAGCATTAGATATCCTCAAGCAAACGCCAGACATCAGTTTAATCATCAGTGACAACTACATGCCTGAAATGACAGGACTAGAAATGATTCGTCGTATACGACGCCAAGCAGCTAACAACGATATCTCTATTCTGGGGTTGTCAGGATCAGATGATAAAACCATGACAGCTCAGTATTTAAAAGCGGGTGCCAACGATTTCTTACATAAACCGTTTAATCAGGAAGAACTCTTCTGCCGAGTAAACCAGTTACTTAATATGCAAGAAGCAACAAAATCATTGTTTAAGCTGGCAAATCAAGATGCGTTAACTGAACTATGGAACCGTCGTTACCTATTTGAAAATTTGGGGAAAAATGCCGCTAAGCGTTGCATTGCTATGCTAGATATTGATTTCTTTAAAAAGGTCAATGACCAATATGGACATGACGGTGGTGACGCAGCATTAAGCCATATAGCTAATGTATTGAAGGTATTCTTTGCTGACCAAATCGTTGCCCGATTCGGTGGTGAAGAGTTCTGCATTTACTATAACGGTCAGTTCGAAAAATTCTGTCTGCAACTCGACAGAATGCGCCGCTATATAGAAGCCGACGAAGTTGTGCATTTAGGACAGTGTATTAAATATACAATTAGCATCGGTGCTGCCAATATCAATGGCAACTTGGATGAACAAATTAAGTTAGCAGATAGCCGGTTGTATATCGCAAAAGCAAATGGACGTAACCAGTTGATCAGCAACTAGTACAATCACTACTCTACCACCAAAGGTTGCGCTGAAAAAAATCACAAAATAAAAGGGCCATATCCTATGGATAAAGCCCTTCTTCATTGGAGTAACTTATTGAGGTTAAGCTATTCTATCTTTTTCCCAAGCGGCCAGTTTTTCAGCTCGAGCAGCTTCTCGCGCTTCACGCTTTTTACGAGCATCGCAAGGTTCTGGACAATTGCACACCTTTTCGATACCCACAGCACCTAAGCCACCACAGCTACCTTTAACCACTTTCTTCTGAAAAATGTAGCCTACAGCCATAGCAGCAATCACCGCTAAAAACACACCGAAAGTAATCAAAAATGTACTCATACCACTAACTCACTTATTTACGGTTTAAAAATGGTTTGAAGGCGCTCGAAGAAACTTCTTCAAAACCATCATCCGTTTTCACAATCATAAAAACAGGAATATTGTGTTGCTCAGCGATTTCAATACCTTTCTCTTCACCAAGAACCATCAAACCTGTTGCAAGACCATCCGCTGTCATACACGATTTATCTAATACTGTCACCGATACTACACGGTTATTAATCGGACGCCCAGTTTGTGGGTCAATAATGTGAGAATAACGAACACCATCTCGTTCAAAATAATTACGATAATCCCCTGAAGTAGCGATCGCATAATCACCAGGTTCAATGATTTCTTGGATAGTACGCTCGTCAACGGTCGGTTTCTCGACCGCAATGCGCCAACCCACGCCTTCACGGTTTACGCCTTTCAAACGGATTTCACCGCCGACTTCGACCATATAGTTTTCAATACCTTGTGATTGAATGTAATCAGCAACGACATCGACCCCCCAACCTTTTGCAATAGTCGATAAGTCAACGTACAGATGAGGTAAATCTTTGCTTAACTTATTGCCATCAACCGTTAGATGCTTAATACCAATATTAGCCTTGTGCTTAGCAAGCTCTTCATCAGTAGGAACTACCTCTGGGCGCGCTTCTGGACCAAAGCCCCATAAGTTAACCAATGGGCCAACAGTCACATCTAAAGCGCCAAGAGTAACACCGTTTAAGCGAATTGCTTCACGGACAACCGTTGCTGTTTCAGAAGACACTTCAAAAGGAGCTGTATCCTGATACTGATTAAAGCGGCTTAACTCAGAACTTTTACGATAGGTAGACATTTGATCGTTAACTTCTTCAAGCAAACGGTCAATTTCTTTGTGTAATACATCTGCAGATGGAATGCCATCTTGTTGAATATATTTAATATTATAAGTGGTACCCATTGTTGGACCACTTATATGAACCTGCTCCGCTGGTTGTTCACAACCAGATAAAATTAATAAAGAAGCTAATGCAACAAGCCAAGTTTTCACTTGCTTACTCCTATTCATCCAAATAAATATAGGGAAATGGAACTATCAACCAATTCAACTATCAATACCATCTCTTTGAATCAATGGTAATCGGACGTCACCAGCTAACAACTCATCTATAAATTCTGACGCGTCATTGAGCACTTTTTATCATCCGACCAACGATATCCATTTCTTAAACAATCCATCGTGAGTATTCAATTAATAGAATTAATCTTAACCCTATGCAATTCCCTTTATTTACTCACAAAAAATTATGGCTGACCCAATGAGTCAGCCATAAATCGTTTGGTTAACAAAGATTAACCACCGAAGTCATCCAATAAGATGTTTTCATCTTCAACTCCGAGATCTTTCAGCATGCCGATAACCGCAGCATTCATCATCGGTGGACCACACATGTAGTACTCACAATCTTCAGGAGCTTCATGATCCTTCAGATAATTTTCATACAATACGTTGTGGATGAAACCTGTATAGCCATCCCAGTTATCTTCTGGCATTGGGTCAGAAAGAGCACAGTGCCATACGAAGTTGTCATTTTCTGCTTGCAGGCCATCGAAATCTTCTACGTAGAACATTTCACGCTTCGAGCGAGCACCGTACCAGAACGACATCTTACGCTTAGACTTAAGACGCTTAAGTTGATCAAAGATATGCGAACGCATTGGAGCCATACCAGCACCACCACCAATGAACACCATTTCAGCATCAGTATCTTTTGCAAAGAACTCACCAAATGGACCAGAGATAGTACATTTGTCACCTTCTTTAAGTGACCAGATGTACGAAGACATGATACCAGGTGGTACGTCAGGATTATTAGGCGGCGGCGTAGCGATACGCACGTTTAGCATAATAATACCTTCTTCTTCTGGGTAGTTAGCCATTGAGTAAGCGCGGATAGTCTCCTCGTTTACTTTAGACTCGTAACGGAACAGGTTAAATTTGTCCCAATCTTCACGGTATTCTTCTGGAATATCGTAGTCAGCGTATTTAACGTGGTGAGCAGGCGCTTCAATCTGGATGTAACCACCAGCACGGAAAGGTACTGATTCGCCATCTGGAATTTGTAGCTTAAGCTCTTTGATGAATGTTGCTTTGTTATCGTTAGAGATAACCGTACATTCCCACTTCTTAACACCGAAGATTTCTTCTGGAAGTTCGATATCCATGTCAGTTTTCATCGCAACTTGACACGCTAGACGCTCGCCTTCACGCGCTTCACCTTTAGTAATGTGGTCAAGCTCGGTAGGAAGGATATCACCACCACCAGATTTAATTTTTACGCGACACTGACCACAAGAGCCACCGCCACCACAGGCAGAAGAAACAAATACGCCAGCGCCAGCAAGAGCGCCAAGTAGTTTCCCACCGGGTTGTGTAACGATCGCCAGATTAGGGTCGTCGTTCACAGAAATTGTAATGTCACCTGTTGGTACAAGCTTAGACTTAGCGAAAAGAATCACTAGTACTAGAGCCAGTACAATCAGAGTAAACATCACTACACCAAGAATAATGTCCATTGACTATTCCTTCATTGTTGCGGTTTACCCGACTTACAGTTGAACACCAGAGAAAGACATAAAGCCTAACGCCATCAAACCTACCGAAATAAACGTGATACCAAGACCGCGTAAACCAGGAGGTACATCAGAATACTTCATTTTCTCACGGATACCTGCAAGAGCAACGATAGCTAGCATCCAACCTACACCAGAACCAAAACCATAAACGATAGATTCTGTGAAGTTGTAATCACGTTGTACCATGAAAGATACACCACCGAAGATCGCACAGTTTACAGTGATCAACGGTAGGAAAATGCCCAGCGCGTTGTACAGAGGTGGGAAAAAGCGGTCTAACACCATTTCCAAAATCTGTACCAATGCAGCAATTACACCAATGAAAGTAATAAAGTTAAGGAAGCTAAGATCTACGCCTTCTACTAAAGCGTTTTCTCTAAGAATCAGGTTATAAACAAGATTGTTTACTGGAACCGCAATCGTCAATACGACGACAACTGCAACACCTAAACCAAAAGAAGTCTTAACTTTTTTCGATACCGCTAAGAACGTACACATACCTAAGAAGAAGGATAGTGCCATGTTCTCAATGAAAATCGCTTTAACTAATAAGCTAATATAATGTTCCATGACGACCTTACTCCTTCGCTTCTACTTGTTCAGGCTTAAAGGTACGAATTGCCCAAATCATAAAGCCGATAAGGAAAAATGCAGAAGGTGCCAATAGCATTAGACCATTGGGTTGATACCAACCACCGTCCTTAACCAATGGTAAAACTTCCATACCAAACAACTTGCCAGAACCAAGTAGTTCACGGAAGAAACCGACAGTGATAAGCACGAAACCATAGCCTAGACCGTTACCAATACCATCTATTAAAGAAGGAATTGGCGCAGACTTCATTGCAAATGCTTCAGCACGACCCATTACGATACAGTTAGTAATGATCAGACCTACGAATACTGAAAGCTGCTTCGAGATATCGTAAAGGTAAGCTTTTAGAAACTGGTCTACCACAATTACCAAAGATGCAATGATCGCCATCTGGACGATAATACGTACACTGCCTGGAATGTGATTACGGATAAGAGAAACGAAGAAGTTAGACAAAGCTGTAACAAACATTACCGCTAGAGTCATAACAAAAGCCGTTTCAAGCTTGGTTGTTACCGCCAAAGCAGAACACACACCAAGAACTTGTAGCGCAATTGGGTTGTTATCCAATACAGGCGCTAACACACTCTTTTTAATATCTTTTGCACTAGACATTAGTTCAGACCTCCGTCACGAACTTTTGCCAGGAATGGACCAAAGCCCATATCACCGAACCAGAAATCAAATGTGTTTTGAACACCATTACTGGTTAGTGTTGCACCTGACAGGGCATCAACACCGTGCTCAGAACCTTCAGGAGCACCACCTTTTACAACCTTAATTGCAGGTTTGTAGTTCTCATCATAAAGTTTCTTATCCACGAATTGAGCGCGCCAATTAGGGTTTTCAACTTCACCACCCAATCCAGGAGTTTCACCTTGCTCATAATAAGTGATGCCAGAAACTGTATTACCATCTGTTTCCACCGCTACGAAAGCGTACATCATAGACCACAGGCCGTTACCGTGAACTGGAATAATGACTTTAGATACTTGGTCGCCATCTTTTACAAGATAAACAATACCCGTCTTTGCACGACGTAAGATTTTTGCGTCATCTTGCTCAGCGGTTAGCTTCACTGATGTTGCGTTATCTTTCGCTGCTTTACGCTGGTCATAGTTTTGTGCTGTTGAACCATCCGCAGCTTCAGCTACGAACTCACCCGTTGAAAAATCAACAAGACGTGGCTCAATGTATTTAGCGTAAAGTTCTGGAACTTTACCCTCTTCAGTGATACCTGCTACTTCCACGATCTTGCTTTGCTTATCAAGCATAGCATTCGCTTTTTGCTTATCTCGCAGGCCAACCGCCGCTGTCGATACTATGATTGAGCACACTAGGCTCAATGCGATAACAACAAACAGCGTTTTCTTAATGCTATCGTTATTACTTGCCATAGCGCGATAATCTCCGCTTGATGTTTTTCTCTACCACAATATGGTCGAACAGAGGAGCAAACAGGTTAGCGAATAGAATCGCTAGCATCATGCCTTCTGGGTATGCTGGGTTTACCACACGAATTAGTACACACATTGCACCAATCAAAATACCGTATGCCCACTTACCTTTATCTGTAAACGACGCTGATACTGGGTCCGTTGCCATGAAGAACATACCGAATGCAAAACCACCTAACACTAGATGCCAGTGCCATGGCATGTTGAACATCATGTTGGTGTCAGAACCAACAACATTGAACAACGTAGACAGAGCAATCATACCGATCATTACACCCGCAATGATACGCCATGAAGCAATACCTAAGTAAACGATGAATGCAGCACCAATCATTAGAGCTAGTGTTGAAACTTCACCGATTGAGCCTGGGATATTACCAACAAATGCATCCATCCATGTGATCGCTTCACCGGTTGCAGCATTCATCAATGAACCATTACCGCCTTGAGCCCATTGGCTAAGAGCAGTTGCACCAGAGAAACCATCAGCAGCAGTCCAAACTAAATCACCGGAGATTTGAGCTGGGTATGCGAAGAATAGGAATGCACGACCTGCAAGTGCTGGGTTTAGGAAGTTACGACCAGTACCACCAAATATTTCTTTAGCAACTACAACACCAAAGGTTATACCTAGTGCCGCTTGCCATAGAGGAAGAGTTGGCGGAACGATCAATGCGAACAGAATTGAAGTGACGAAGAAACCTTCGTTAACTTCATGCTTGCGCACCATACAGAACAAGACTTCCCAAAAACCACCAACGATAAATACCGTCGCATAAATTGGAAGGAAGTATGTTGCACCCAGAAGCATTTTACTGCCCCAACCAGCGTCAGCAGCCATAGTGCCGCCTAGCATTTCAGTTAGCCAGTAGTGCCAGTTACCATCAATAATAGTCGCCAGTTGATCACTCGCGTACATATGATGAAGTGCAGAGATAGCTTGGCCACCTGCGTTGTACATACCCCAGAACATTGCTGGGAACACCGCTAACCAAACCATGATCATGATACGTTTTAAATCAACGCTATCACGGACATGCGAGCCTCTCTTTGTCACAAGACCCGGCGTGTAAAATAGAGTTGCAGCTGCTTCATATAGAGCAAACCACTTCTCATGTTTACCACCAGGCTCAAAGTGATGCTCGATGTCTTCAAGAAACTTTTTGAGGCCCATGGAAATTACCCTTCTTTCAAAATCTTGTCGAGGCATTCACGAAGTAGCGGACCGTACTCGTATTTACCAGGACATACAAAGGTACACAATGCTAGATCTTCTTCATCAAGTTCTAGTGCGCCAAGGCTTACAGCACTATCAGCATCACCAGCACAAAGATCACGAAGCAACAACGTTGGCTCCATATCTAGCGGCATAACTTTTTCATAGTTACCAATTGGCACCATTGCGCGATCACTACCGTTTGTCGTTGTTGTCATATTGAACAACTGACCTTTGAACAAGTGACCTAAGAAAGAGCGCGTTACAGAAAACTTGTTCTTACCAGGCATAGCCCAGCCAAACAACTCTTTCTCACGACCTTCACGTAAAACGGAAACTTGTAAATGGTAACGACCTAGGTAGGCGTGTGGACCTGAAGCTACTGTACCAGTTAGTACAGAACCAGAGATAACACGAACCTCGCCAGGCATGATTTCGCTATCCGTTAACTCATCTAGGTTGGCACCTAAAACTGTACGGATAAGACGAGGGTTATTAACAACCGGACCAGCAAGAGAAACAACACGTTCGCTGTATAACTCTCCAGTTAAGAACAGCTTACCGAATGCGATAACGTCCTGGTAGTTAATACTCCATGCTACATTGTCTGCATTGACAGGATACAGATAATGCATATGTGTACCAGCAAGACCTGCTGGATGTGGGCCGTCAAAGACATGTTCTTCAACATTAGACTGAGTTGAGCGTGGCAGGCTTGTACCTTTTTTACAAACGTACACTTTGCCATCAGTCAGAATTGAAAGTACATCTAGACCAGCAACGAAGGCTTCTGAATTATCGTTGATGATAACTGTCGGCTCAGCTGCTAGTGGATTGGTATCCATAGCAGTAACAAAAATAGCCTGGGTAGTCGAATCAACGGCAGGTACCTTGCTGAACGGACGAGTACGCAGCGATGTCCAAAGACCAGAATCAACCAGTTGAGTTCTTGCCGCTTCGCGATCAAGACTTGCTAGTTGGTTGGCTTCAAACTTATCAAATGTTACCTGGTCATCACCTGCAACTTCAATCACTACAGATTGAAGTACACGTTTTGCACCACGGTTAACTTCAACAACTTTACCGCTGACTGGCGAAGTAAACTTCACTCCAGGATTCTTTTTATCTTCAAAAAGAACTTGAGCTTTCTTTACTTCATCACCTACGCGAACATGCATAGTAGGACGCATGCCGACGTACTCTTCGCCAAGCAAGGCGACTTTCTTGATGGTTTTACCATCATTAATCACCTGGGATGGAGTTCCTGCAATAGGAAGGTCCAAACCCTTTTTTATTGTAATCATACGCACTTGCACTACTTTATCGGGAAAAAGATTCTTTCATTGCGCAAAATCGAGACAAGGTTCGTCATCTTCGTTTTTATTAGCTAAAGCCACGACAAACTGAACCGTCTCTAGACACGACATTATTGTCTGTCCGCCCTGATGAATTAATCACCAAAAGCGCAACATACTTTTAAAAATCACATTACAGATTTGAGATGAGATTTATCAAGGGCCGTAGTTTAGCATCTTTTGGGAACGTGATGCCATTGCCGAACTCATCAATAGTGATTTTATTTGTGGACAATAAGCACAAAAATCATAGGAAAAACCATAAGTATGATACATCGCACACTTAGAATATTCCCTAAAAAAACTATGGATAAATTTAATGAATAAGCCAAAAAAAGATTAATTCGCTACTGAATGATAGCCCCCTTTTGTTGACGCACTGTTAAATAATTACGCCAAATTTAGCGATCTACCATAAGTTTGTTGCTTATTATTAACCACCCAAACACATAGGGCTATCAGGTGCTTGTTTTTGCAAGTCATCCCACTCTTTCGGAGTATATGTATGTATCGCTAAAGCGTGGATATGATTACGTAGTTCGTCTGCTAACACTTGATTAACCTGTCGATGACGCATGAGCAATCGCTGCCCGTCAAAGTGATTGGTAACGATAACAACCTTAAAATGACTTTCTGACTCCAAAGGCACGTTGTGCATATAGCTTTCATTACTCACTTCGAGAAATTCTGGTTGGAAATTATCGCGCAACTTACTTTCAATAACTTCTTGAATCATAATGCTTCCTTGTTATAAACCTTAGTACAAAAACTCGGCTTAATAATTATAATTAACTCTACTTTCACAGCAGTTTACTGCTCAACAGCCCAAAGCGAAAGGTTTTGGTTCCCTGTTCTAGCTGCATTTGAGACAATCCGTCGGTCAATCACAACCAATAATTCCAAATATGAAAACTGAGCTTGCGCTACATGAACGCACATTAACGCTTCACCGATATCCACTGCGAAGTAACGAACAACTTCAAGCATGGGACGCGGGCGACGAATATTTGATCAATACAGTGCAAGAGATGGATCTACCTACATCACAGCGTATTTTGATACTAAATGATTCCTTTGGTGCTTTAAGTTGCTGGTTTTCAGAACGACACCAAGTTTTTATGATGAGTGACTCATATATCTCTCATCAAGCAACAAAACAGAACTTAGATACAAATTCTTGCACTCCCGTGACACTGCTTAGCACGATCGATGAGATACCTAGCGATATTGATTTAGTATTGATGCAGATCCCTAGGAATAATCGTCACCTCACTTGGCTTCTTGATAGATTACGTCACACTTTGAATGAAAAGTGCCCAATTATTTCGGTCAATAAAGCTAAAGAAATTCACACATCTACACTACAGTTGTTCGAAAAACACTTAGGAGAGACTAAAACCTCCCTCGCGTGGAAAAAACACCGCTTAGTTCACTGTTACGCAAATTGTCAGCGACCTCAGTGTGCACAAGAAGAAGTGAAGTGGCCGGTTGAAGGTGAGCAGATTGAGTTAGTCAATCTACCCAATGTATATTCAGGAGAGAGTCTCGATCAGGGTGCTCGCTTGTTGTTACAGCATTTACCGAGTGAAGATTTACAGGATTTTATCGATCTTGGGTGTGGAAATGGCGTTCTGTCAGTGAAATTAGCGAAACTCAATCCACAAGCCAAGATTACCTGCATTGACGAGAGCTTTATGGCTATTGAATCAGCGCAACGTAATCTCAAAAACAATTTATCAGAAGAGAGAGACATTCACTGTATTGCCAACAATTGCCTAGATAACATCGAAAATAACAGTGCTTCTTTTATTGTTTGTAATCCACCATTCCACCAGCAACAAGCCGTGACAGATCACATTGCATGGCAAATGTTCTGTGATTCAAAGCAAGTTCTGAAGCAAGGAGGCAAATTATTGGTTATCGGTAATCGTCACCTCGGATACGATAATAAGCTCGCGCGCATATTTAGTAATTCAAAAGTTAAGACTGTCGCGAGCAACAAAAAATTTGTTATCTTACAAGCTACTAAGTAAAAGGATCTGATGATCCTAGGCATGTGCCCAACATGACGAAACAAACGAAAGGAATTGACCATGAAAAAACTGGTTCTCGCAGCTTCTATTGCTTTATTGGCCGCTTGCTCTGCTCCTCAACCACAACAGTTAAGCTTTATGCCTAAAGCTGTTTTGAGTAATAGCGATATTGTAAAAAACAGTAGCTTTACATTCGCCAGTAAAGATGTTCGTTCAGCGCAATATGTCGCTTTAGTGGATAGTGGCCGCAACAACATCGAACCGATTCACGCCAGACAAAATGTTCGCATTGCGCTAGAAAACGCCCTAGCCGAGCAATTTGACTCACAAGGTTTCAGCGTGACTGTTAATAGTGAAAACAGCGTGACTCTTGAGATTCAGGAAGCTTTGGTAACCGTCACTCACTCTATTATGGAAAATGAGATGAACGGTAGCGTTGTTCTGCAATTAACAGCGGAGACGCCACAAGGTAAAATGGTAAAAAGCTACACTGGCACGGCGAAACGCACAGGTTCATTAAGTGCTTCAAACGAAGATATCGAAAAAGTACTCAATGACGTCGTCAATCTGGTACTAAAAGAAATCGCTGACGATTCAGAGCTTAAAAACTATATGAAGGAGCGTTTCAATGGTTAAGCACTGGCTCACTGGCCTAGCGCTCGTTGTCAGCAGTACTGTCTGGGCGGGGCCGAAAGTAGAAGTCGCAACAACGCTAGGTAGCTTTACTATCGAACTCAACGAAGAAAAAGCCCCAATTAGTGTTGAAAACTTTATTCGCTACGTGGAAGACGGTAGTTACGTTGGGACACAGTTTCATCGCATTATCCCAGGCTTTATGGCTCAAGGTGGCGGCTTTGATAGTGATATGAAACAAGTGAGTACTTACGCGCCAATTAAAAATGAAGCGAGTAATGGTTTACGTAATGATACCGCAACAATTGCCATGGCTCGAACTAACGATCCAAACTCAGCAACGCGTCAGTTTTATATCAACTTAGTCGACAATGATTTCCTGAACTACGATCAACGCCCACCAGGTTACGCAGTTTTTGGTCAAGTTACACAAGGCTTTGATGTTATCCAGAAAATGGCTCAACAGCCGACCCGCACCTTGGGCAGAATGAGAGATGTTCCTGTAACACCCATCATTATTACCAACGCGACTTTAATTAAATAACTCGAATTGCTCCGGCCTTTGTGCCGGAGTTCTTTTCGACAAGGAATTGTCAATGCAACATCAAAGCCAATCCCCTTCCTGGCTAGAAACTATCCGTAGCTACTTTGACCGTCGCCTACTTTGGGTATTAATGCTCGGTTGCTCTAGCGGTTTTCCGTGGGTACTTATTGGTTCCAATATGTCAGGGTGGCTAAAAGATGCGGGATTAACGCGCAGTGCTATTGGCTATTTCGGTAGTGTCTTTGCGGTTTATGCAATTAACTTCCTTTGGGCTCCGGCTGTCGACAGGGTTAAGTTACCCATTCTGCACTCACTGTTAGGTCAACGCCGAAGCTGGATTCTGCTTTGCCAATGCTTAATTCTAATCTGTACCTTATTTATTGCTGGCGTTAACCCAGCGACCAACCTAATGCTGACATCTATGCTGGCACTGGGTGTGGCGATCGCTTCCGCTACTCAAGATATCGCCATTGATGCGTTTCGTATTGATACCTTCCCGAAATCAGAATCCAGTAAACTGCCTCAAGCTTCCGCGATGGCTGTTATTGGTTGGTGGACGGGTTACTCGTTGCCGGGTTACCTCGCTTTCATTAATGCTGACGCGATAGGCTGGAATGGCGTGTATTACGGAATGGCCGCTATCGTTGGCGTATTGATTCTGTTCACCTTACTGGTTGGTGAGCCCAACACGCAACGAGAAGCACTTCAGCAGCAAGCCGAGCAACGTCACGGCAGAGTCGTTCACAATAAAGTGCTTTCATGGTTGAGCGTAACGGTGCTGGAACCCTTTATTGATTTCTTCCGCCGCAACGGTGTTTCGGTTGCAATTACTCTACTGCTGTTTGTGTTCCTATTTAAGATTGGCGAAGCGTTCCTTGGCCGAATGTCTATCGCCTTCTACAAAGAAGTCGGCTTTAGCAACGAGCAAATTGGCTATTACTCAAAACTGATTGGTTGGGGCATTACCATGCTATTCACACTATTGGGCAGCATGGTCAACGTGAAGTTTGGTATCGTTCGAGGTTTAATGATTGGTGGTATTGCTATGTCAGCCAGTAACTTAATGTTTGCGTGGATTGCTCAGGTTGGCCCGAATGAGCATCTGTTCCTTGCCACTATTGTTGTCGATAACTTCACAACCGCGTTTTCTACTGTTGCCTTTGTTTCGTTCTTAACAGTGATGACCGGACAAGCTTTCTCTGCAACCCAATACGCTTTGTTGGCTTCTTTGGGTAACTTTGGCCGAACAACTTTAGCCTCCTTTAGTGGAGAGTTGGCAGACTACTTAAACGATTGGTCACTGTTCTTTATTCTGACTTCGTTAATGGTAATACCAAGTTTGATCATGCTGTATACGCTACGTCATTACTTTACCGACCTATTAAACAAAGCCAAAGACCACAAAGAAGAGTTGGTTGAAGAAAAAATCGTTGAATAAAGTAAGAGGGAACCACAGGTTCCCTCTTTTACTATTGCGGTTGGCGATTAACCACGGGCTTTATATTGGTCTTTCTCGATCCCATGTTTCTTCATTCTTAAGTACAATTTCTTACGCGGTATCTGTAAGTAGTTGGCCGCTTCTGCCACCTTGCCAGAATACAAGAACAGCGCATCTTCAATGATCTGCTTTTCGTAATCATCCACCAGCTCATCCAATGGCGAAGTCATTTCGACCTGGCTATAAATACGATCTTTCCCCGTTAACTTAACGATGCCTATCGCGTACAGTTCCGCCACGTTACGAAGTTCACGAATATTGCCAGGCCAATCGTGTGTACGTAACAATGCGAGATAACTCGGTTCTACCGCAGGTAATGACTTGCCCAACTTATTGCAACTCTGCTTAAGAAAGTAATGGAATAGCGCGGCAATATCGTCAGGTCGCTGTTTTAACAAAGGGACTTCAATCACGCCTTGATTGAGCAAATAATACAGCTCAGGCAATAGATTGTTGTTGGCTATCAACTGCTCCGAGTCGGTCGCTAAAATCGCAATCACTCGGGTTCGGGGAATCGTTAACCGCTCTTGATTCAACAACACCTGAATCAGGTGGCGTTGTACTTCATCGCCCATCAGTTCGATGTTATCGAGAAGTAAACAGCCACCAGCACTGGTTTGGAGATGTTTATCTAACTCTTCAACATTGGTTTTAGGGTTAAAAGCCAGTTCTGATAGCGGTAAATCTTTCCCCTGACAAGAAAGCTGGTGAATTAAATAAGCAATAGTGTGACGGCCAACCCCAGATTCACCACTGATAACAACGTGATTGTTTAACATGGCAAACTGGGCAACATGGGTTCGAATACGCTCTATCTGTGCCGACTTACCAACAAGATCTCTCTTCACACTGCGAGTCAAAGACAACTTTTGTTCAATGAAGTAACGACGCTGATCGATATGCTCCTTGATTAACCCAAGCAATTGAGGAGGGTTAATCGGCTTTTCGATAAAGTCACAAGCACCCAGTTTTACCGCTTCAACTGCCATCGGGATATCACCATGACCCGTTATCACAATGACAGGTATTCGCTCATCTATGGATTTGATCGCTTTTAATACGTCCATGCCATGCATTTGAGGCATGTACATATCGAGCACCACTACACCATTCCAATCAGGGGTGATATAAGTCAAAGCCTGTTCTGGATTAAGCAGGGCTTTTGACGTGATACCAGCTATCGACATTAAATGTGAATATGAATCGAGTACATCCTGATCGTCGTCGATCAGTAATACGGTACTTTTAGTCATGAGGTAACTCCAAGACAACCATTGCCCCACTATTTAAATCTGAGGCGAGGTAAATATGGCCATTCATTCTTTCTACTAGTGACTGACAGATGTTTAGCCCAAGGCCTAGGCCTACTTCTTTAGTTGTTGTAAATGGAGTAAACAGTTTTCCAACCACGCTGTGTTCAAACCCGGATCCGCTATCTGTGATCGCAATCCGGTGGTAGCGCTCATCTGTTGAAAGTAAAGTGAGGGAAACGTCTCTGTGCTCATGCATGCTGGTAGCATCACAAGCATTCACCAACAGGTTTATTAATATTTGCTCCAAACTCAGCGTATCGCCAATAATAGAGATATCATCGGGCAGTTCATTATGGAGCACGACTTGTTGGCGTTTCGCTTTGGTTTGAACCAGCAACATCGCCTGCTCAATCACCGATTTTAAATCCAGTGATTTCAGTGGCTCATCGCTACTGCTTTTACGGGCAAAATGGCGCAAACTGTTGACGATTTTGCCCATCCTCTCCGTCAGGCCCTCAATTTGGGACAGTGACTGAGACACTTGTTCGGTTTCAGACTTTTCAGCTTGTTCTATTGCTAACCTTGCTGTGTACAAATAGGTCGACATGGCACTCAACGGTTGATTCAGTTCATGTGCCAAACTGGTCATCGTCTGCCCCACCACGGCCATTTTCGCCGCCTGAATCAGATCGCCTTGTGTTTTCTTCAGGTGAGCTTCAGCCCGTTGTCGCTCTTCAATCTCGGCTTGCAGTTGTTGGTTGTTCTCAAGTAGCGATTGAGTCTTCTCTTTCACTCTCTCTTCTAACAGCCAGTTAGCATGCTCTTGGTCGGTCACATCCGTAATGGTGACGATAATCTTGTCATGTAACCCTTGGTTAAAGCGTCGTAAATAAAGCCTTAAATAGTGAGGTTTCTCTATGCACCCAAGCGATAAGGTCACACTGTCGGCACCATTTTTTATGAGCTTATCATCAGGGCTAAATAATGTCTGAAGTTGTTGCTGTACACGTTGAGGAAAACAACTCCACAATGTTTGTTTCTCTTTATCAAGTTGCAGTTTCAAACTGGCTTGTGCACTTGGGTTAGCCGATTCAATTTCCCCTTGCATGCTACAAGTAATCAAACTTGCCTGAGTGTTATTGATCAAACTCAGCGCATTGGTTCGCTCCATCTCCTCAACTTTTTGTCCATATTGAATAAGCTGGGCACAAAGGTTACCGATTTCATCCTTGCCGTCGACCTCAATCGGATGGCTCAGATCATTGTTGATGATGGCATCCAAACTGTTACTCAAATTATTGAGTCGGCCAACAATACGACGGTTCACAAAGTAATAAGTCAGTAGCAAGCTCATTGATATCGACAGTCCAAAGCAGACAAAAAGGATTCCGTGTCCATCTTTGATCAACTGCGTGGTTTCTTTTTGAGTCGAGACAAACAGTTCACTCGCATTAGCCACTAAATCAGCAATGTCTGAATGCTGATTATTTAACTGTTGTTGAATACGGCCACTAAGCTCGTCAAGCCCTTGTTGTAGCTCCATCATTAAACTTAAGTGCTGATGATACGGCCCTTGCAGTGCCAGTAAATCTCGCCATTCCACTAACAATTGTTGATACGCAATGGAAGCGGATAACGACATAATTGGCTTACTGGCGTTTTGTAGCTCTTCTAGGCGGAAGTGCAGAACCTTCATGCCGTTGTCGACTTGAATCGGATGAGTGGCATCCATCAGTTCTCGCGCAAAATTATAGATCTGGTTTGCGTTATCAATCAGAACCTGAATCTGATTGATTTTCTTGAACAGCTCTTCGGTCTGTTCTGCGTAACTTTTACGCTCCAACTGCCACTGAATTTCTTGTCTTAACGGGAGCAGCTCCATTTCCATGTCTTGGTAGATCCACTGCAACTGCTCACCAAGCATTTCGATTTGACGCTTAACATCAATTCGTTGTGAAACCAGTGAACTGTATAGCTCACTCATACTCTTTAGCTTTAAGTACCCATTATGCAGGTTGGTTTTGGCGTCATTATCTTCTAGTGAACTGAGGACATTATCCGTGACAATCAATTCTCTGTTGAGTTTCTCTACCTGCTCATCCAAGGTCACTTTATTGGTGGCATTACCTATCTGCTGAATTTTGCGCCGGATCTCGGAGCTGCGACTCTCTAATACATAACTGGCGTTGTACTTAGGGACGCTTTTATCCAACACTTCTGTGACCTGATCATCTAAACGGCTCCAAGTTGCCCAACTGACGGCGCTGACAATAGTAACCAGCAATGTACTGCAACCGAATGCAAGCAGAAGTTTAGCACCAATCGTATGGTATTTAGATAAACTCATTTTGCCATTACTCGGGTTAAGGCTTTAAGTTGCTCGTTCGCTTGCTGCAAGTTGGTATCAAGTCGCTTTTTCCAAGCATGGCTGAGTTCGGCCAACAACATGGTTTTCGCGACCTGTTGGGATTCATCACTTGCATCCGCCAAAGGTGATATTTGGTTAACCACTTTATCTAGCTCTTGCTCGCTAATAGGAACAGAAAACACTAGCTGTTCTATTGCATCGATTTGAGCCGATAACTGTCTATTTTGACTGTGCTGTTTACGAGCATTAACTATCGATAACCAAGTATCTTTTAAGGCGGGGAGACGTTTTGAAATCATCAGGTCAAACAGTAGGTTTAAACAATCTTCCCGTTGAATGAGAGTCGCGACAGACAACCGAGTATACTGCTCATTAAACAAAGATTTATCGCTTAAACCATGCTTGGCAAAGTCATTCGCATCCATATTGGTCTGCACCGCTTTTGACATCAGTAAGTCAACAAACGCTTTGGCATAAATGTCGTCATGCTGTTGATTCACTAAAGCAACATACGTTGGCATAAGCGTAAAACTCTCATCGTAGGCAAACTCGACGTGGTCGAACTTGCGTTCAAGTATCAAAGCATAACTATCAATGGTTGGCCCAATACCGAACTGTCCTTTGGCGACATAATCACTGACACCAAAGCTACGTGAAGAGATAGTCGCCATATTGGCACCGATATTCGTAAGCAAACGCCACCCCTCTTCCCAGCCATATTTGGCCAAAATACTTTCAACCATGAGTTGGGTAGTACCGGATCGAGCTGGCGTACTCATGGTTAAGTGACCAAAGTAAACAGGTGCCGCGAGATCCGAAAATTGTTTAGGTTTTGGCATTTGGTGGGTTTGCAGATAATCACGATTCCAAACAATGCCCGCGCCAGAATAACCAATCGTCACTACTTGTCCGGTAGGTGGCAACATGTAAGGCCGTAACCATTCAGGTGCCTGAAAACGCTCAGGCAACGTGGTTAATCGACCATTTTCGGCTAAATGCTGCATTAGGTAAGGAGACGAACTCAAAACGATATCAATATTCTGAATATAGCTTTTGCCCAGCATTTGCACGCTGGACTGAGCGCGGCGGTGGACAACCTGAACATCAACATCCTGATATTGCTTAGAAAACTCATCGATTAAAGGTAGAAGTGGCTCTCGCGAGAAAGTAGTCAGAATAACCAGCTCTTTCTCTTGGGCAGAAACGGAAGTGCCGAAAAAAAGACAACTGAAAAGCAAACCTAAGCCACTTGCTTGAGAAAAGATACGTCTAAAAAAAGTCAAAAACCTTAGAAAATGTGCGTTCACTCAAATCTCTGCCATTTAATCAAAAATACTCGCGCCAAGGTTTGGGTCAACAGTGACGCATCATGGTTTGAATTTTATCAATAATTTTAGATCTCCTGTTCTCCTATTTCCCATTTTTGACTCACCCCTACCATTCATTTGTGTCACTTCTGCCCCAAATCGCCGCTTTTGAGCCAATTGTAACTTTGCTTAATGATGCTCCCAACGAACACACCTTGTTTGGTTGTCGTGAATAACGGAGAGCACTTTTATGTTCAATTTTTTTAAAACTCGCCCTGACGCACCACTCTTGGATTTACCCAAAGAGAAGATGCAAAAACTCTACAAGAGTTATCAGTGGCAGGTCTTTTCAGGCCTAATTTTTGGTTACGCAGTATTTTACGTAGTTCGCATGAGTCTTGGCGTTGTTAAAAAACCAATGCTTGATGCAGGCATAGTGTCATTGGAAGAACTCGGTATCATGGGTTCAGCATTCTTCTTCACTTATGCCTTCGGTAAGTTCCTCAATGGTTTCTTGTCGGATTACGCGAACATTGGTCGCTTCATGTCGGTTTCACTGTTACTTTCGGGTATCACTGCAATCTTCATGGGCATGAACACCACTGCGTTTTTCTTTGTCCTACTTTGGGGCTTAAACGGTTGGTTCCAATCTGTTGGTTCAGCACCTTCTTGTGTATCGATTTACCAATGGTTCTCGCCAAAACAACGTGGTAGTCGTTACTCAATCTGGGGTGGTTCACGTAACATTGGTGAAGGTATTACCTGGATTCTAACCGCGTCTCTAGTGAGCTACTTTGGCTGGCGTGCAGGTTTCATTGGTGCAGGTATTGCAGCAATCTTCGCTTGTTTAATCATGCTTAAACTGCTTAAAGATCGCCCACAAACTTATGGTCTAGCGGATCCAGGTACGGCATTTGGTGAAGGTGCTGAAATTAAGAAAGCGTCTGATCCAAAAGAAACACGCCGAGCACAGATGTTCGTACTAAGACAACCTGTTCTATGGTTAATCGCAGTGGCTTGTGCAGCGATGTACATTTCACGTTACGCGATGTCTTCTTGGGCGGTACTGTTCTTACAAGAATCGAAAGGTTACTCACTGATTGACGCTGGTTTTGCAATGTCTATGTACCCAACTGCGGGTCTGGCTGGTGCAATTCTTTCAGGTGTACTTTCTGACAAAGTATTCAAAGGCAACCGTAACATTCCTAATCTACTGTACGGATTGACAAACATTGCTGGTATGTGCCTGATGTTCTTTGGTCCAGATAACCGCATCATGGATGCAGTTGCATTAAGTATGATTGGCTTCTCTATCGGTGGTCTAGTGGTATTCCTAGCCGGTCTAATCGCTTGTGACCTAATGCCTAAGAACGCAGTAGGTGCAGTGAAAGGTCTGATTGGTCTATGTTCTTACATCGCCGTTTCAGCACAAGAGGTGATTTCAGCATCGCTAATAACGATCACTGAAATTGATGGTGTGAAGAGCTACGACTTCGGTAACGCACAGTACTTCTGGCTAGCTTCAGGCGTTGTCTCGGTAATACTTGCCCTGACAGTCTGGAATGCTAAGAAAATTGTCGATATCGACGAAGCTGAAGGCAAGAAATACACAGAATCAGCTAACGCTTAAACGTTACGAATAGAAGGAGCTGTTTTCAGCTCCTTCATCCCTTCTCTCTTTCTCATCTTATGTAGCGTTATTATAGGAATTTTTATATGTGTAAGACCAAAATTGTCGCCACACTCGGCCCTGCTAGTCAAACAAGAGAAAAACTGACTCAACTTATCCGCGCTGGCGTTAACGTTGTGCGACTCAACTTTTCCCATGGCACTGCAGAAGAGCACATTGAACGAGCAGAGCTTGTTCGCACGATTGCAAAAGAACTTAATGTTAATGTTGGTGTGTTGGTGGATTTGCAAGGCCCCAAAATCCGTATCTCATGTTTTGAACAAGGCAGTATCCAACTTAACGCAGGTGACCGCTTCCTTCTTGATGGTCAGCTAGACGTAAACGCGGGCAACCAAGAACGCGTTGGCTTAGATTACCCACAACTGATTCAAGACTTAAATTGTGGCGATATCCTATTACTGGATGATGGCCGAGTTCAGCTTAGAGTCACCGACGTCGACAAAGAGCTTGAGCTGGTAACAACCCAAGTTATCAATAATGGCAAGCTATCAAACCGCAAAGGTATTAACTTATTGGGCGGTGGTTTGTCAGCTCCTGCGCTGACTGATAAAGATAAGCAAGACATTCTCACAGCGGCGAAACTTAAAGCCGACTTCCTAGCGGTCTCTTTCCCACGCAATGGTGGTGAGATTGACTATGCACGTGAACTTGCCCTCAAAGCGGGCTGCAATGCGCACATTGTCGCCAAAGTAGAACGTGCTGAAGTGGTAAGTAGTATCGAAGCAATGGATGACATTATTCACGCTTCCGATGTGATCATGGTCGCTCGCGGAGATTTAGGCGTAGAAATTGGTGATGCTCGCCTACCACATGTACAGAAAACCTTAATTACACGAGCAAAACATTTGGGTAAGCCAGTGATCACCGCCACTCAAATGATGGAATCGATGATTGAGAATCCACTACCAACACGTGCGGAAGTGTTGGATGTTGCTAACGCTATCATCGACGGTACAGATGCTGTCATGTTGTCCGCGGAATCTGCCACAGGCTCCTATCCTGTCGAAGCAGTCCAAGCCATGGTGCGAATCGCAACGGGCGCAGAAGAGCAAAACACTTGTGCTCAAGACTGTTGGGATAAACTCCATCACCTTTGCAATGATGCAGGTAAGAGCTTTGCACTATCATCAATGATCTCTGCGTCAAAAGTACACAAAGATCTCGGTGTTGCCATTATTACTCAACATGGTGAAACGCCACTGTTGATGTCTCGCTGTCAAAGTCAGGCAACGATTTGGGCTGTTTCAGACAAACCCGATCTACTGAGCAAAATGGCCATATTGCGCGGAGTTACCCCAATTTACATGGCGAACGTCGAACAGAATGCAGAGAGACTGGCACAACAGTTACTGATGCACCTTTCAACTCAAGCGATTGAAAAGAACATTTCGTCGCTGCTTGTTACCCAGTTGGAATCGGTTGAAGGCGTTGGCAGTGTCAATGTATGTCGACTATTGCACCTTAACAGCAATGAAGAATTAGCCGCATAAGTGTAGGGCTTGTGCGCTAATAGGTCCCCCTCGTGACCGCACCCTCCCCTGCTCCACAGGGATTTTTTGGCCTGCCTTCCCAAGCAGGCCCTTTTTATGCGTAATCATCTAAGTGGATACGTGGCGCTCGAGCCGCATTGACTGCACATACCATTGCCAACAATCCCGCGACAACAAATGCTGTTTGAAAGGCATCAATAATGACAGACTTAGGTGTTTTAAGCAGTTCACTCAGTGAACCTTCTGCACTAAATGTTGGGATAAGCGAATAAATGAGTGTCCCAAACACAGCAGTACCGACAGAAGCACCTAACGAGCGGCTCAGTGACCCCATGGAAGTGATACGACCTAAATGATCTCTACCCGCTACAGTTTGAATCAGTAGTTGAGTTGATGGCATGACCGTACCAAACCCTAATCCACACAAGCAAGCTAAGCCACTAGCAAAATAAGGTGACAATGTTAAAAAACCCAAAGCGAAAAATTAAATACTACTAAAAGACATCCCTATAACCGGCAACCACTTAGGGACGCCTGTTTTTGATATCACTTTACCGGTAGTGTATGAGCCACAAATAATGCCAGCTGAAAGAGGCATCAATAGTAGCCCTGCCTTTGCTGCACTGGTATCCAGACCAACTTGAAGAAAGATCGGTAAAAAGAACACTAAAGAGAACAGACAAGCAGCAAATAGAAATGTGGATGTCAGCGGAATATAAATCTCTTTGCGCACTAATAAAGAGACGGGCAAAAACGAATATTCAACTCTCTTTTGCTGAAACACAAAAATCACACTCAAAGCCGCAGATACCGCTAATAAGCTCACACTGGTCGTTGATTGCCATTCAAAGTAATGACCGCCTGCGGATAACCAATAGATAATCAAAGTCATCATGGTTGGAAACAGCATTAAACCAAAGAAGTCAACTGGCTTTTTCACCGGTTTACTCGCGGTTTGTTCTAGCTTCGCTAATCGAAAAAGAGCAAACGCGATGAGTGGTATATTGAACCAAAATAACCAGTGCCAGGTTAGATAGGTCACCATGACACCACCGAGTACCGGCCCACAAATACTTGAAAGCGCAAATAGAGAAGCGAAATACCCCTGAAACCTCGCTCGTTGCCTTGGTGGAACAAACTCGCTGATCAAGGCTTGAGATAAGCTCATCAAACCACCACTACCCAGTCCTTGCACAATTCGGCCAAATACCAGTGCACTCATTGAACTGGCTAAAGCACAAAGCACTGAACCAATAGCAAATATAACCAGCGCCATCATCAACATTTTCTTGCGCCCATATTGGTCACCCAGCCAGCCATAGACGGGAACAGACGCCGCGCCAGCGAGCATATAACCAATCGCAATCCATGAAGACAATTGGATGTTTCCAAGGTCTCTTACCATGATTGGCGTAGCCGTCGCTAATAATGTTTGATCGATTGCCGCTAAAAACATCGGCAAGAATACGGTAGTAAAGATAGTCAGGAAGGTTTTTTTATCAACGGTTTCAGCCATACCAGTACCAAACAACAAAATGGTTCACAATCATACACCCAAAAGTATGCCTACTAGGTATTCTTTAAAAACAACGGCTAAAATTAGCACAGCCTACTCCATTGCTTTAATTAATAAACAACAACCCATTACACAAATTTAAAAAATAAATTTGTGTATCAAAAACAATTGTGTGCAAAAATAAATTACCAATATATATCCAACACCAACAATTGATAATTCTAATACACTTAACCTAACCACCCACAAACCCATATACAACAAGCATCACAACAAAACAAATAGCTCAAAAAAAACTTTACAACACTTCATATTCACTCTTTTTGTTGTTTATTCGATTGGGTTAAAACTTTATTTACACCACACCAATAACAACAATGATCACATATTTAATGCAATAAAATGCAACACAAAAAGAATTCACAAAATAAAACAAAATATGAGATCAAAGTCACTAAATTAAATCTATTTTGCACTTTATCTCACTTTTAATTGAGATTTAAATCGCCATTATTCACCCAAATTGAACAGGCGGTAATCAAACCGCTCCTGAATTGATACAAAACATAGAGAGTTACCCTTATGCGTAAATCACTTCTTACTCTTGGTCTCCTAGCAGCAACTTCTGCTCCTGTTATGGCAGCAGATTACACTGATGGCGATATCCACAAAAATGATTATAAATGGCTTC
This sequence comes from Vibrio sp., assembly GCA_048259585.1. Lineage (GTDB taxonomy): Bacteria > Pseudomonadota > Gammaproteobacteria > Enterobacterales > Vibrionaceae > Vibrio. The sequence continues at coordinate 303,423 of JBLXHN010000004.1, forward strand.
AATTTAACCTAATGGGGGCTTTTGATGAGCTGCCTGGCGAGTCAAGCCATGACTATCTAGAGATGGAATTTGGTGGTCGTTCAGGGATTTTCGACCTATACGGTTACGTCGATGTATTCAACCTAACAAGCGATCCAGGTAGCGATAAAGATGGCGCTGAAAAGATGTTCATGAAGTTCGCTCCTCGCATGTCTCTGGATGCATTAACTGGTACTGACCTTTCTTTTGGTCCAGTTCAAGAGCTTTACGTTGCAACACTGATGGAATGGAGCGGCAACTCTGGCGTTAACTCACAGAAAGTAGGTCTAGGTTCTGATGTAATGGTTCCTTGGTTAGGTAAAGTCGGTATGAACCTTTATGGTACTTACGACTCTAACAAAAAAGACTGGAACGGTTACCAATTCTCTATGAACTGGTTCAAACCTTTCTACTTCTTCGAGAACGGTTCATTCATCTCTTACCAAGGTTATATCGACTACCAGTTTGCTATGGAAGACAAATACGCTTCTGCTAGCAACGGCGGCGCGATGTTTAACGGTATCTACTGGCACTCAGATCGCTTCGCTCTAGGTTACGGTCTAAAAGGTTACAAAGATATCTACGGGATTAAAGATTCTGATGGCCTAAAATCTACTGGCTTCGGTCACTACATCTCAGCAACTTACAAGTTCTAATCATTGTAGCTATCATTACTCGAAAGGTGCCTATCGGCGCCTTTTTTATTGCTTTCATTCTGTGACTCATTATCCTTAGCCGAAAGCTATGTTTATCAAAGGCTAAAAGCTATGAATATTGTGGTTGTTGGGCCGGGTGCTATCGGCAGCTTATGGGCATGTAAACTTCACCAAGCGGGACATAACATCGCGCTTTGGGGAACTCAGTCCGCTCAACAATGGGAGCTATCATTAGATGATCAAACAACCATTGAGTTTGCTTACAATCAAACCCAAACACTAATTGACGCCGATCTTATTCTAATTACTGTTAAAGCCGGGCAAGTTTCTAAAGCTCTCAAGCCGATTCTGCAACACATCAGCAAAGATGCCATTCTGCTATTTATGCACAACGGAATGGGCGCAATCGATGAAATCAAATCACAGATTTCAGCTTATCCCGTTATCATCGCCACTACCACTCACGGTGCTTTAAAGCCTGATTCTCACCATGTGAAACATACTGGTTTAGGCAATACCCAAATGGGCGCGGTGAACGCAATTGGTGAGCAGTGCTCTTTTGTTGTTGATGTTTTTAACCACGCGATGCCAACGGTGGAATGGAACCCAAACATTGCTCAGGCTTTATGGAAAAAACTCGCGATTAATTGTGCAATAAATCCGCTTACCGCTATACATCAATGCTTGAATGGTGCATTAGCCGAAGCGAAATATCGCTCTACTCTGGATTGCATTATTGAAGAAGTCGTAGCGGTTATGGATGCTGAAAACATTCCGGTTAATCAGATACAATTAACACAAACCATAGATAAGGTTATCTCAGCGACATCTACCAATAAATCGTCTACGTATCAGGATATTTTCTATCACCGCCAAACCGAGATAGACTTTATAACAGGATATGTCATACGCAAAGCTCAGCAACATGGAATTTCAGTTCCAACCAACACAGAGCTATACCATAAAATCAAGATATTAGAACTAAACGGAAAACATCATGACTAAACGCATACTTGTTCCTATCGCTCCAGGCACGGAGGAGATGGAAGCTGTCACCATCATTGATATTTTGGTTCGTGCTGGATACCAAGTTGTCGTTGCCAGTGCGGACTTCGACGGCAACCTCACAATGAAAGCTTCACGTGGTGTTACCCTAACCGCTGATTGTAAATTGGTTGATATAGCCGATGACGAATTTGATGCCATCGTACTACCTGGGGGTGTTCAAGGCTCTGAAAACTTCCGTGACAGCACCGTTCTGATTGAGATGGTGAAGCAACAAATGTATGACGGTCGCTTAGTCGCCGCAATTTGTGCCGCTCCTGCCGTTGTGCTCATTCATCACGATCTATTCCCTGGCGCGTTAATGACAGGCCACCCAAACTTCAAAGATCATATCCCTGAAGATCTATGGCGTAATCGACGAGTGACTTACGATGTCAACAATAATCTATTGACCAGCCAAGGCCCGGGGACCGCGTTAGAATTCGCCATTGAGATTATCGTTCAGCTTTCCGGCAAAGCTTTAGCAAAAGAAGTCGCTTTACCAATGGTTCCGGTTCCGCAACTCAATTATGAAAAGTTGGGTGAAGCGTAAATGCTCGACGTTAACGCTATCCGCGCTCAGTTCCCTGCACTCTCTCAACAGGTTAATGATGAGCCGTTAATCTATTTAGACAGTGCCGCTACAACACAGAAACCTCAGGTAGTGATTGATGCAATTACTCGTTATTACAGTGCGCAAAATGCCAATGTTCACCGAGGTAGCCACAGCTTAACCGCCCATGCCACAAGCCAATTTGAGGCGGCCCGCGATAATGTCACTCAATTTATCGGCGCGCCAAGTAGCAAAAGTATTATCTGGACACGTGGCGCAACGGAAGCACTGAATCTCATCGCTCAAACCTATGCGAGAAACACGCTCAAGGTCGGTGATGAAATACTGATTGGTGAAATGGAACATCACGCGAATATCGTTTCTTGGCAGATCGTCGCACAGCAAACGGGTGCGACGATCGTAAAAGTACCGATGACGAAAAGTGGCGAGTTTGACTTAGCTGCATTCCATCAGTTACTGACCACTAACACCAAAATCGTCGCATTAGCTCATATCACTAACGTGACGGGCTGCCGTCAACCGATTGAGCAAGTGATTCTAGCGGCTCACGATAAAGGGGCAACTGTCATTGTCGATGGAGCTCAGGGCATAGTGCATGAAAACGTCGATGTCTCTGCACTAGATGCTGATTTCTACGTTTTCTCTGGCCACAAACTCTATGCCCCAGCAGGTATTGGGGTTCTTTACGGAAAGTTAGATCTGCTAGAGGCGATGCCACCTTGGCACGGCGGCGGAAAAATGGTCGAGAAAGTCTCGTTTTCCGGTACGACCTATTCAGGACTGCCAGGTAAGTTTGAAGCGGGTACACCCAATGTCGCAGGAGCTATCGCCCTTTCAACGGCAATAGACTGGTATCAAAGCTTTGACAGAGAACTCGTTGAAAACCATATTCACAAACTCACGCAAAAGACCTATGCAGCATTAAGTAACCTAGAAGATATTCGGGTTCTCGGATACCAACCCAACGCGAGTGTTTTGAGTATTGTGATGGATGGTGTACATCATCAAGATCTTGCAACACTGCTGGATCAACAAGGTATTGCGGTTCGTGCTGGCCACCATTGTGCTCACCCTTTAATGGAAGCGTTTGGTGTTAAAGGTACGGTGAGAATTTCGTTTGGCGTTTATAACACAGAAGAAGATGTCGATCGTTTAATAGCAGCCATCGAAAAAGCCGTCGACATGCTGTAAGTCAGTCCTTGTCGTTTTCTTTGCCTTATTCCTCCATTCGATTGGAACTATGTTCAGCTATTGCCAGACAGGACGTCTGGCAAAGTGTTGACGGACACAGGATGTGGCCTACAACACGGTAGCTCGAAACAGAGTGGAAATTGAATGAAAAAGAGGAATATCGGCAAACGGGCTTTTTGGTGACTTTTTTGCCTGCAGAAAAAAGTCACATAGCCACGACTGTGGCTATCAATAAAGCAGAAACTTAAACGGCTATATCTTTAATAGTGTCGACTATCGCCTTCAAGCCATTCCCTCTAGAAGGACTCAAATGAGCAATTAAGCCTAATTGTTCAAAATAACTATCGACATCGAAACCCTGAATCTGTTGTGACGTTTTGCCATCAAAAGCTGCCATCACTAAAGCAATCAAGCCACGAACAATACGCGCATCCGAGTCAGCACAAAAATGCCAAACCCCGTCATCTTGTTTGCTTACCAGCCATACTAAACTTTCACAACCAGACACAGTCACCTGCTCACTTTTCAGCTCTTCAGGCATAGCCGGTAGTTTTTTCCCCCACTGAATCACCTGACGGTAGCGATCTTCCCAGCCTTTGAAGTTTTGCATGGTCTGCACAATCTCATCGCTAGTAATTTCTGTACCGAAAGGCGAAGCCGGAAAAGCAGTCATGATCAATACTCCAGTAATTAGTTGCTATATTTTTGAATGATTTTCTCAACAATACGCGCCACGGCGACAAAGCCAAATGACGCTGTTACCACGGTTGCAGCACCGAAACCGGAAGCACAATCCATGCGTTTAGGCCCTTCAGCGGTGGATTTGGTTGCGCAAACGGAGCCATCCGCTTGTGGGTATTTCAAGTGCTCGGTTGAGAACACACAATCAATACCAAACTTACGTGCTGGATTAGTTGGGAAGTTGTGATGTTGGCGAAGACGATCTTTAATCTTCTTAGCCAGAGGATCTTGAATCGTTTTGGTCAAATCCGCGACTTTAATTTGTGTCGGATCAGTTTGACCACCAGCGCCACCAATCGTGATCACTTTGATCTTATTGCTACGACAATAAGCCAGCAGTGAAGCTTTCGCTTTCACACTGTCAATAGCATCCAATACATAGTCATAATCTTTGGTTAGATACTCATGCTGGTTGTCAGGCGTGATAAAGTCATCAATCAAGTTAACCTTGCACTCAGGGTTAATTAGCTTAACGCGTTCAGCCATGACTTCAATTTTACTCTGACCAACCGTGCCAGACATCGCGTGAATTTGACGGTTAATGTTGGTCACACAAACATCATCCATATCAATCAGCGTCAATTCACCAATACCGGTTCTTGCTAGCGCTTCAACCGCCCATGAACCGACGCCACCAATCCCAATCACGCACACATGAGCGGCACGTAAAATATCAACTTCACTATTACCGTATAAGCGACGAGTGCCACCGAAACGTTGGTTATAGCTGTCTGAGGCTGGAGTATCGAGTTCACGCATAACAACAATCCGAATAAAGATATAAAAAGGTACAAAAAGAAAGAGTGCGATTTATACGCACTCTTAATAAAAATGTCCAGAACATCACATTCTCCCCAACCAGATAGGGAATTAAGGCTACTCCAGCTTTTCTGGCGGTAACGCCCATGGAGCTTGAAGCGGTGAGTTCTCAAGCCCAAGCTTCCACACTCGGCCAAAATGCTTGTAGTGCCCAGCTTCGGTTCCCGCTCTTGGTCCCATACCGTGATACAAATCTAGATGGTTCTGTTTCACAGCACCGCCTGTATCAAGAACAATCAGCAGGCGTAACTGATGAGCTCCAGACCAAGTACCATCCGCATTGAGTAGTGGGACTTCAGCCAAAATTGGCGTTCCCATAGGGAAGAGCGTTCTATCCCCCGCTACCGATGCCATTGGCAACAACGGAATACCAGCACTTCCTGTAACAGGCGCAGCCGCTCTTGGCTCAAAGAAAACATAAGAAGGGTTCTGCTCTAATAACTCTCTTACTGTTTCTTCATCATTCGCGTGGGCCCATTCGTTAATCGCTTTAAGAGACATCTTTTCACGCTCAACCAAACCACGTTCGATTAAAACACGGCCAATACTCACATAAGCCTTGTTGTTTTTACCCGCATAGGCGAAGTATTCTAGTGTATCGTCATCACCAAAATGGACAAATCCACTCCCCTGAACTTCCATAATAAATGGATCGATTAAGTTCTCAGCATAGCCTAGCTCTAATCCTTGCCCATCTATCGCTCCGGCATAAATTTCAGCACGAGTCGGACAATTAGTATCGCAAGTTAACAGGCCATGTACTGGGTATTTAAATCTATCGTCGGGAGTATGACGCAATTCAATCACTGGTGAAAAATACCCAGTAAACAGGACGTTTCCTTTCTTATCGCCCCCCCCCAATTGAGCTGCCTGAATACCAAATTGTGCCAACTCCGAAGTATCACCACTCTCCATCACCCACTCATTCAGTTTTTGGTACAAAGGACCAAACGTCGCCGTCATTGACGGAGAGTTGATAACGACTTGCTCAATTTGCTTAGGAAACTCTGTAAAATCTCGAGGCTTGTTGGATTCAACCACATCGACTTGATTCAGAGTACGTTCGAAAGGTTCATCTAAATACTGTTGTGCTCTATCGGTTGGTTGTGCACAACCAAATAGCACTGCCATACAGGCAATGGGAAGAAGGCTTTTATTCACTGAGTCATCCACTAATTTATGGCTATATCCAAGTCGACCGAAAGGATGACAAACTAACGGATCAAGCGCAATTACCAAATTGTTAATTTTTTTGCGAAAAACTTAATGTTTTTCAGCTAAATGAAAAATCGGGTTATAAGGTGCGCTAGAAATTTGCTTCATCTCGGTATTTTCTTCATTCATCATTTTGAATTTGTAATCTTGCCCAGCGACAGAAAACTCTAAATAGCGTCCATCATAATCAAATCTGGTGGTGTATACTCGTCCTTCCATTGTGATGCCATCAGGACCAATCTCCAGCCTTCTAGTCGAATAGGAAGCGACGTTCTGCTCTACCCACACCCCATAAACGGTATCTTTAGGCACAATAATTTCCTTGACGCGTCCAATAACATCACTATAAAGAAACACAGCCCAAATAGTTCCTATCACAGCCAGAACAAGAAGTGTTCGTTCCAATACTTTTCGGTTTCTTCTCATCGGGGAGTTATTAGCCATATTGTCTCGATTTAAAATTGCAATTTTCGCCATGGTATTCCTGTCAGGATCACTATCTACTTAAGTCACAAAGCTGTAACAGTAGATAAATAATATTGCTAACCACAAAAATCACTTGCTCACCAATGAATAAAAAGTCATTATTTCAACATATTTAAACAATCATAAATAGTTTGAGTGACCATCAGTGAAAATTCGTAGCACAGCTCTTGTTAAAGGCTTCAGACAATCAGCTCCTTATGTTAATGCCCACCGAGGAAAAACTATGGTTGTTATGGTGGGTGGAGAGGCCATTGCTGATAAAAATTTTGCCAATATTATTAGTGACCTAGCTCTGCTGCACAGTCTTGGGGTCAAGATAGTGCTAGTTCACGGCGCACGCCCACAGATAAATCAGATTTTAGAGACAAACAATCGCACAACGCCTTACCACAAAGGCATTCGCGTTACTGACGAGGAAGCTTTAGGCTTGGTCATGCAAGCTGCAGGACAACTGCAACTCGCTATTACCGCTCGCCTTTCTATGAGCTTAAACAACACCCCGATGGCCGGTACGCAATTAAATGTCGTCAGTGGTAATTTTGTTATCTCTCAACCACTAGGTATAGATGATGGAGTGGATTATTGCCACAGTGGCAAAATACGCAGAATCGATATTGATGGTATCAATCGTACACTCGATCAAGGCTCTATCGTACTACTAGGTCCAATTGCCAGCTCAGTGACGGGAGAATGTTTTAACCTGCTGTCAGAAGAAGTGGCGACTCAAGTAGCAATCCGATTAAAAGCGGAAAAATTGATTGGATTCTGTTCTGAGCAAGGGATTATTGATAGTAAAGGTAATTCAATTGCTGAGCTTTATCCTGCCGAAGTCGATGAACTGCTGGTAAGCCTAGAATCTGATTCCGCCCATGATACAGATGACACCACAGGAACTTTACGTTTTCTACGTGCCGCGGTTACCGCTTGCCGAGCTGGTGTACCAAGAAGCCACCTTGTGAGTTATAAAGAAGATGGCGCTTTGATTCAGGAACTGTTCTCTTTCGATGGTATCGGCACTCAAATCGTTACAGCCAACACAGAACAAGTACGACAGGCTCAGATCGATGACATTGGTGGTATTTTCGATCTTATCCGCCCATTAGAAGAGCAAGGTATTCTGGTGAGGCGTTCCAGAGAACAGCTGGAACAAGAAGTTCACAAGTTCACCATTATTGAAAAAGATGGCCTCATTATTGGCTGCGCAGCGCTTTATCCCTATCCAGAAGAAAGTATGGCAGAAATGGCTTGTGTGGCTATTCACAACGATTACAGAGATGGTAACCGTGGTGCTGTATTACTCAGACACATGAAGCAGCAAGCAAAAATAATGAACATTCAACGTTTATTTGTCTTAACTACCCACAGTTTGCACTGGTTTAGAGAGCAAGGTTTTATAGAGTCAGGTGTCGATTCACTGCCGATTTCAAAACAAAAACTGTATAATTATCAACGCCGTTCAAAAATATTGTTTTTAAAACTTTAAAGTTAAGTAGCTTCAATAAAGGCATTGAAGCAATGTTTCAATGCCTAATAACTTCACACAGTAAAGCAATTCATCACCAGAACTGATACTTAACCCAACAATATTTCCACCTGCTATTAATCAAATGGTCAGTATTTTTGTTTGTATTTTAGATATTGGTTAATTGAATACTTTTCAACCGGCCAAGAGCTGTGTAAAATCTCGCCAACAGTGACACAGATCACCTTATTGAAATGAATTGGAATCAACCTAAAGGCTTAACTTAGGTACCGCACGGAATGCTTAAACGATAAATAACATCATTTAAGAGCAACGTAATCTATGAAAACCGTCGTTTGTAACTCGCTACAAAGTTTCTGGGATATGGCAGATCATAATTTCCTTGAAGGGTTAAACGTCCACTGCGTTTTTCCAGTGAGTGACTATCTCAAGAACTTTATCTTGGGATCGCAATCACGCTACAAAATTCAAAATATCACCTTTTCGAATGCGATGAATTAATTCGAAAAGCTAAGTCACCACGGACGGTGGCTTAATTATCCTTTTAGTCGTTCTACCAACCCACTCGCCCTCTCAGTCTTAAACTGAATTCCTCGTTTCAACACTCTGACATCACAATACAATGCCAAACGGGACTTCGCTCGCGTAACTCCGGTGTAGATAAGTTCTCGAGTAATAATTGGGCTGTACTCAGGTGGCAAAATCATCAATGTAAAATCAAATTCACTGCCTTGTGATTTATGAATCGTCATTGCATAAGCCGTTTCATGCTGGGGGACTCGGCTTGGTATCACGGCTTTTACGCTACCATCTGGCAATTCAAAATATACCTTAAGTCTCTGAGACGGATCTTCTTCATCACGCATGCAAATACCAATATCACCGTTATATACGCCCAAAGCGTGGTCATTCAATGTCACCATCACAGGTCGTCCGTGATACCACATTTCCTGTTGAGTTTTTATTAGATTGCGAGCTGCTAATGCTCTTTCAATGCGGCTATTTAATCCCGAAACACCAAAGTCACCTTCTCTGACTGCACACAATAGACGGCTTTGGCCAAATTCGTCTAAAACGGCTTTGGCTTTGTCTGACATCGATTCAAGATCAGATTGATCATTTTTATATCTCTGATTTGAACGTTGCAAATAGAGTGAATAAGACTCAACCAGAGATTTGATCATATGATTGTAGTGTTCACTCGACAGTTCAAAGTGCTGAATATCCGCAAAGTCTTGTTGCCACACTTTATCAACTAAAGAAACTTTACCGCTATTTATCGCTTTAGCTAACTGACCAATGCCCGAGCGAGCATCAAATCGATAACTCTTCTGCAGCATACAAAGGCTATCAGTAATAGCAGAACTGGATTGAATCACTTGTTGAGCGAGCATTTGATACCCTGTTAATTCAGACAGAAGCTTACCTTGTGCAGCACTGTAGCCTTCATTCAAGAATGAACATATATCGCCAAGTACGGCTCCAGCTTCTACGGAAGCTAACTGGTCTTTATCTCCCAGTAGTATCAGACGCGCATGAGGAGGCAGAGCATCAACCAATTTGACCATCATAGGCAAATCAACCATTGATGCTTCATCCACTACTAATACATCCAGATGGAGTAGGTTTTTCGCATTGTGACGAAACTCAGCACTGCCAGGCATCGTACCGAGAAGTCGGTGAATGGTGCTGGAAGAGGTTGGGATATTCGCTTTGATCTCTGGTTCAACCGCCAGACTGTCTACTGCTTTGCCGATAGATTCAGTAAGGCGCGCTGCCGCCTTCCCCGTCGGAGCAACCAATTTAATACTTGGCGTTTCTCCCTGTTGTTGCGACTGACTCACCAATGCGGCAAGTAACTTGGTTACTGTTGTGGTTTTACCAGTACCCGGACCACCGGAAATCACAGCAAAACGCCTTGTTAACGCGATCGCCGCAGCTACTTTTTGCCAGTTCAAACAGTGCTGTTGTTCGATAAGATTGTCCAGCGCCTGAAGATCCTGGACTCGCTGCGCCTGAGTTAACACCAAATCGATCGCTTCCCAGTCTAGAGTTTTCTCACTCACAACATCCAAAAAATCACAAACCAACTGCTGGCGAACCACCTGAGATTGTGGCTTATTTTTCAAAGCATTAAACAGGTACTGATAATCTCTTGCGAACAAGATATCTAAACGCTGCCTGAGCATTTGGACATCGATAGGCTTTAAGGTCATAGGTGTCCCAAAGCTGTGTAAACATCTGGCGAGCGTCATTTCATATTGCCAGTAACGATGCAGATACAACCTTTGTCCATCGCAGATAAATGGCACTGCTTCACCTTGGTTACCCACCAACTTTGAACGTTTTAATAAATCAAGCCAATCACTATCTATCCAGTGGCGATTCAACTCTATCGCCGCTTCTCCAAATACACCTAACTTAGAAGAGAGATCGGTACGATTACCTTGCTGATCAAACAGCGCCAAACAAATATTGCCTCGACCTAATTCCGCACTGACTGCAGCCGTCAGCAATAATAGGGTCTCAAGCTCTTGTTCACTGAGATCATCATGATTACCTGAAGACGATATGAACCTTGCAAATTGATAATCTAGCTGACGAATACTGCCTTGCTTCGCTAATAGGGCGAGCCTTTGTAATATTTGAGAACTCATAAACCCAACTCCATTTGCCCCGTCGGCGTCGTGCGTTCGTCAGGCTCTTTTCCCTGTATCAATAGATCTAACTCTTCTAACATTTGACAACTTGGCTTGGCGTTGAAAATACCATGTTGAGCCTCACCATCAATACCGCGTAAAAACAGATAATAAACACCTCCGAAATGTTGGTCGTAGTCATAGTCTGCAATACGGCTCTTCAGAAAACGGTGCAGCGCTAAGGCATACAGTTGATACTGCAAATCGTATCTATGCTCTGCCATAGCGCTTTTCAAGCGCTCGCCATGATAAGCTTCTACCTGATCACCAAGGTGATTGGATTTCCAGTCGAGAACATAGTATTTACCTTCATGCTCAAACACCAAATCGATAAAGCCTTTGAGCATCCCCTGCACTGTATAAAATCCGAGATCGCCCGCTTTGGCTGACAAGGGATCGTGACGTTGAATAACACGATTTAAACCTGGCGCATTAAGCACTTCAATCGGTAACAAAAACTCCATTTCCACCAGCCGTTGGTGCGGTTCTTTTTTGTTTAAGAGTAAATGCTTACCATCCAAAGGTGTCGCCAACACATCATCAACCAGCTTTTGGATCACAGGAAGCCAATCGCTCTCTAACTGTTCGAGTTCAAGCTGTTCCTCGATGATTTGAGTATTTTGCTCACTGGTCGCCGGTTGGGTAAACTCCACTTCTTCAAATATCGTGTGCAAGAATGTCCCCGGACGAGCACCTCGCGGGAAATTAAAGATGTTCTTTTCAATTTCGAGCATCGCAAGTTCATCATGCTCATCAGCAGAATCGACATCAAAGCCACCGATTTCTATCGTCGCATCATGATTATTCTGATGGGAGCCTTGCTTTACCAGACCGGAATAACTGGTAATCCGCCAAAAACGATCGATCTCGGCTTTTAACTGGCTTGCAGCAAGCTCTGGGGTCTCTTGTTCCACTGGGGTGAATACTGTATCGAGCTGTTCAGGAGGCGATGTCACAATAACAGAAGAAAGCTCTTTTGTTTGCTTAGCCACAGATTGAGTGAGCAGGTCGATACCGCCTTGCTCACCATTTTGCAGCAAGTAGCCAATCGCACTATTGTGAACCCCTGTCGGCTCCTTGGTTGAACGACCGTTGCGTAGCGGAGCAACACCAATAAAGCAGCCATAGACCGAACGGGTTAGCGCCACATATATCAGACGCAAATCTTCTGCTAACCGTTCTTTATCCGCCTGTTGCAGCGACTGTTTATCACCAGTAATGTCTAGTAAAGTCTGCCCGCTGGATGTGTCGTAATACTTCCCTTCACTCGCTTCACGGTAGCTAACTACAAACGGTAGGAACACAAGATCATATTCCAGACCTTTGGATTTATGGATGGTGACGATTTGGACTAGGTTACGCTCTGATTCTAAACGTTGAATCGCGTCATCACTCGCCCCCAAGCCTAGCTCCGCATCACTGATAGATTGTGCTAGCCAACGTAATAATCCATGGTCGCTATCGATATCTTGAGTGGCCTGCTGCAACAGTTCACTGATATGCATAAAATCCGTTAAATTGCGTTCGCCCTCTGTCTCTTCTAACCAACGTTCGGCAATATGACGAAGACTCAGAACCGAACGCAACATAGGCAATACGCCACGTTCAGTCCAAAGTTGGCGGTATTGCTTAAATTCGTTTACTGCATTTTCCCACTCATTCTCATCGTTGTTGAGCGCATCCAACTGATGTGAGTTCAGGGCAAACAAAGGCGAAGCCAGAGCCGCTCGCAAGGCTCTTTCATTCTCTGGCGTTAACACTGCTTGTAACAGACGCTGAATATCTTGCGCAATCCCACTGGTAAACACACTGTCTCTATTCGACAAGTAAACACTCGCAATACCTTGTGTAGCTAACGCCTCTTTAATCATTCGCCCTTCATTACCGGTGCGAACCAGAACAGCAATGTCACCAGCCTGAATCGGTTTGCCGTTACTAAATTCTGCCTGCCCCATTTGCGATGCAGTGAGAATGGCCTGAATTTGGCTGGCAGTCGCATGCGACATCACGTCCAGATAGCTGCCTTTTGTCACAGGTTTATCATCGGCTTCCTGTAACCAATAAGTCATTGCTGGTTGTTTGATGCCATGCAACAGCCACTCTTTTTTGCCTGCATTAGGATTAGATTTAACTGGCATGAATGGGATATCAGAATCATAAATAAACGGGCTAGTACAAAGTGCAAACACCTGATTTACCGCATCAACCATATCTGCACTCGAACGCCAGTTTGTTCCTAAAGAGTAATGCGCTGCAACCTGATTTCTCGCTTTGATATAGGTAAATATGTCTGCTCCACGGAACGCATAAATCGCCTGTTTAGGATCACCGATCATAAACAAGCCACATTCGGGATTATCTAAATAGATTTGGCTGAAGATGCTGTATTGAAGCGGGTCGGTATCCTGAAATTCATCTATCATTGCAACGGGATATAAGCTGCGAATACGTTGTGCCAACAGACCTTGTTCATCACTGTCCAATGAAGCAGAGAGTTGGGTTAACAGATCGTCGAACGAAAGCCACTGTTTACTTGCTTTTGCTTTTGCTAACAGAGTTCGACAATGATGGATCGCGTGAGCCATTAACGGCGCTTCAATATTCACTGGCGATGCCAAAAATACTTCTATCGCAGAAAACACTTCATGTTGAGGGGCGCTGCCACTCGGTGTTTTGTCGATTAGTACATTTTGAGCGAAACGCTCTAATTTATCTGGGTATTCGTATCCACTTGTCGGAGAGCTCGCCCAGTTGGTTACCGCTTCAATCCAATCCGGCAAAGATTTCTTGGTATAGCTGCGTTTGTTAACATCTGACAGGGCGATAATATCATGAACATCTTGGGCAGCTTCTCGCCACAAAGCCTTAAGCTCATCTATTCGCTTAATATTTTTCTCATGTAAAGCGGCAAGATCACTATCCATCATCGGCGTGGTCAGCGACAACGGCATCCCCGTTAAGTAACCACCTATCTTATCAAGCAATGCTGCGGGTGATGCCCATAAGCGACGAACTTCAGCCGCCAAATTAAGTGGCAACGGATAAAACTGACGCCGCCAGTAATCAGCTACAACCTGCGCTTTCAAGTGACTTTCATCAGTGACAAACTCATTATTAAAACGACTGCCAGACTCAAAGGCATTCTGGGTGAGCATTCTTTGGCAAAAGCCGTGAATCGTGTAAACGGCAGCTTCATCCATCTGCCTTTCTGCGTTGAGTAATAGCTTGGCAGCAAAAGCATGATCAGAGAAATCGTCTAGCAGAGGCTGAATCACAGGGTCATCACTGAACCCACGAGAAAAAGCCAAACGAGCCTCGTGAATTCGGGCTCGAATACGATCGCGCAATTCAGCAGTCGCGGCTTCGGTAAAGGTTACTACCAGAATTTTATCAACAGTGAGTGGCTCCTGATGACGAGCATCAGCGCTTCCATGTCCCAGAAGCAGACGCAAATAGAGAGCTGCAATGGTAAATGTTTTCCCCGTTCCAGCAGACGCCTCGATCAAACGTGCACCATGGAGAGGAAACGTCATCGGGTTCAGTAGCGTTGCTTTAATAGCCGAACTATCACTCATGTATTTGTAAATACCTCAGTTCTATCAATGGATAAATGTGATCCTGTTTGAAAAAATTATCTGTTAATGAGTTTAAAAAACACAAATCCAGAGGTTATGCGATCACCTTCACAGAACGCACCATTATGGGACATTACACTGCACCCACTTAATGCAAGCGCTGCCTGCTTATTAATCGTTTGCATTAAAGAAGAATTATGGTCCCTCTGACCTGTGGCCGCACAGCGAACGCCCTACACTAATAATGATTTTCTGGCGGCCACTTATTCCTTCTTTCACTTGTACTCTCGTAACTCGTAACCTCATTATTTGAACTCTTGACTGTCGACCAGTTGTAACCTTGGCGCTTGTAAAACCAGCGTAGCGATCAATCGTACCTGCTGCCCCAGATCGTCGTTCCAACTTGGCCAAATACGCGCAATATATGAATTATTACCCTCGCCTGATGTGGCAAATCCATCGTTAAAAGTGTCTGCCATTTTTTTCAGTGATTTTTCTTCATCATCCACCCATTTACCACGACTGAATCCAGCTTCAACACAGGCTAAAGCCGTTTTCGGGAAATAAGCGATTGGCGACGTCATCCCCTGATAAAACAAGCGAATCAACTCATCAAGCAGATGTTTAGCTGTATCGCTGTTTTCAACAGGGGGTAATATCTGATGGGTGACACCTTCTTTACGATCGTATCCCACCAGATGTGTGGGTACGAAGTACCCCATCGCTGCGTGAGAGAGATGATCAATCCAAGCGGACAATAAGTCCTGAGAACGAATCGCCCCACTTCGATAGCGAACCAAACCAGACTGGAAACGCTTAGTCAGCCAGCCCGACAACTGGACTGGTTTTGAATCGCCAAGAACCTTGCTCATCAATGATACTTCAAGGTCTTCTAACGGTGCCTGACAGAGGAAATGAATTTTATCCAGCACGTCCTCGGTTTGAGCCCGATTGACTTCAAACTCCAATTCACCAAAAGCGCCCACTGGTAATTTACCTTGTGCTCGCTGCTGCTGAATGAACTGATTCAATGTCGCTTGTTTATCCGCTTGCAAATCTGTGTTTTGCAACACTTCCAGTAAGTTGTCACGCAACTGGTAGCTACTTAAACCATCAAGCGCAAACGGCTCTTCATCGTCCATAACCGGCAATGGCGGTTCAAAAAACACTTTCAGACGACGATTAAAGAAGTACTGTACTGGCAGTCGCCAGAAACGTTGAAGCTCAACCAAGTCGAGATCCAGCGGATAAGTGACATCCAGCAAGTAATCGTCCAACGGCAAATTAAACTCTCCACTCGCTTGCCCCTGACGCAGCGCGGCAGGCAGCCACTCTTTGGCATAGCTGGCATTTTGATCAACAAAGTTATGTGGGCTAAACGGCACCATGCTGTGAGTCGTGGTTATTTGTTTCACCAACTTCTTGCCCGAGTCATCACTTGGCAGTGCTTCATCGCCATTCAAGCAGTAGTTCTGCTCACAGTATTCTAATAACTCACTGACCAACACCGAAGGCACGCGCTCGGTATTATCCTGAATTGAACGCCCAACAAAGCTGATATACAGGTTTTGCTGAGCAGAAAGCAGTGCTTCTAAAAACAGATAACGATCATCATCACGTCGTGAACGGTCGCCACGTCGGGTACGTCCGTTCATTAAATCAAAACCTTCTGGCGGCATTGAGCGCGGGTAAACACCATCGTTCATCCCCAACAAGCATACGGTTTTAAAAGGAATGGAACGCATCGGCATCAAAGTACAGAAGTTCACTTGTCCAGCAAGAAAACGCTGACTCACCCGAGTACCAGATAGCTTGTTGCTTAAATACTCGAAAATAATGGCGGGAGCGATATCATGCTCATAGCCAGCATCATATAACTGTTCTTTGAGAGCAACTAACGTATCGCGAATCGACTTAAGCGCCATCTCACCATCTAAGTCGACCAAGAAGAAGTCATCCAGCAAGCTGTTCAATAATTCACGCCAGTTGTCTATGGATTGAGTTTGTGTCAGCGCTCGGCGGTAGTGACTCACCATTTCGATAAAATGCGCTAGCTTACCTGCTAATTCAGCACTTATCCCCTGAACTTCGTTGTATGGAGCTAAAACACTTTCGCCTTGTTCGAACAGAGTGACAC
The DNA here is from genome assembly GCA_048259585.1 of Vibrio sp. Lineage (GTDB taxonomy): Bacteria > Pseudomonadota > Gammaproteobacteria > Enterobacterales > Vibrionaceae > Vibrio. The sequence continues at coordinate 320,061 of JBLXHN010000004.1, forward strand.
TAGCCGGCATGGCGTAACCTAAAAGCATACGGTTGATACCAAATTGCCAGGTATTCTGTTCATTTTTCGGCAAATCAAATTCTTGCGCCGTGGTGGCATCCAGCCCCCAGCGAATACCAGACTCTTCAACCCAACGTTTGGCGGTTTCAAACTCACTTTCATCAATATCAAATCGGCTCATCATGGCCGGAGTTTCTAATAATTCCAGCAGCTCGGTAGCCAGACAGCGCGACTGGGGCAACGCCACCAACTGAATGAAAGCATTGAGTATCGGGCTCTCTTGATTCGCGGTACGATCAGAAATCGAATACGGGATGAAACGCTCGCCCGGCGCATTACCAAACACCGCCTGAATATATGGACTATAGGCGTTAATGTCCGCAACCATCACAATCACATCACGTGGCTTGAGCGCCGGATCACGATCAAACATTGCCAGTAATTCATCATGCAAAACTTCCACTTCGCGCATCGGGCTATGGCAGGCATGCAAAGTGAGTGACCGGTCATTGTGCTCAATGGCTGGTTTATGCGTACTGGTTTCTAATAGTTGATCGTTTTGATGTTCTTCTAAATGCAGCACGTCGGCTTGCAATTGACGCAGTAAGTTGTCACGAGGTATATCGATGAACAACTCATGCTCTTCATTCTCACTTTGTGCGAGCAGATATAGATTATCGCGCCCCAGTTTACCCATTGACGCAAGCAAACTGTTCCCTACCGCTTGGTCGGTATGCAGCTCATCTTCAATTACGTTATTTTCCAGCTCGCCTTTCAGCGGTGAAATTTCGCCAGTAATAGCAATAGATTGTCCGTCTAAAGCCAATTGCTTACGTCGCTGCGATTCTATTCTGGCAAGGTATTTTCTGTCACGGATATCGCCCCAGTAATGCCGACAAGGGTTAGTAAACATCAAATGAACATCAATATGTTCACCTAAAGCTTTCAGTGCATCGGTATAGCGCGGAGGAAGCGAAGAAATACCGAAAATAAACAGTCGTTTAGGCAATTTCTCTAACGGAACTCGCCCTGCCACAACGGCTTCAATGAACTTTTGGTATAAATTTGCACGGTGATAATGAGACTGCTGCTGATCATTTACGGTGTAGTCATAGAGCGCTTTCCACAAGATGGGTTGCCATGGATGGTCATCACCAATTTCGTCCACGGTTTCCCCCGCTTCCCATGCATCTATCCAGTCTGGGCGATATACCAAGTAACCATCAAAAATATCCGCGATTTTTTCAGCCAACTGGTAGAGCTTAGATTGGTCGGTATCGTCTTTCAGGTACTGTTTTAATGGCGAAAACTCTTCACGTTCTAACTGATTGGGCAGAATTTCCATCAGTTTCCAGGTCATCGCCTCTTTGTTAAACGCACTGCGTTTAGGCACATCGGGAAGCACATAGGTAAACATGTCCCAGATGAAGGTTGCCGGAAGCGGAAATTCAATGTTTGCTGCAATACCGAGTTCTTCAGCCAAAGCCATTTTTAGCCACTGAGACATACCCGGGCTTTGAACTAATATCTGTTCTTTTTCAAAAGGATTGGCTAACGGCGCATTTTTTATTAAATGCACCAGCAAGATTTTTAGCGTATCGACTTTGTTGGAATGGTAAACAGTAAACACAATTCACTCATGAAATTCTCACCTATGTAGCCGTTGAGATTAGCATAACTCCTGGCGCATTTATCTAACCGAATATTCAAAAGGTTAACTAATACCCAAAGAGGATTGTACTTAACCAATGTTTAGCAGTAAGTTGTTTTTATCCAATTACGTTCAACAAACTTAAACAAGATAATGAGCAATATTTCACTCAAACAGTTAAAAGTGTTTACCACCATTACTCAGCACAAAACGCTCACCTCCGCGGCTGAAGTTCTGTTTCTTTCCAAGGCAGCGGTCAGTATGGCGCTGTCGGAACTGGAGAAGCAAATTGGTCATGCTCTGTTTGATCGGGTCAATAATCGTTTGGTTTTGAATCAGGAAGGACAAAAACTTCTCCCTCTTGCTGATGAACTATTAAACCGTTCCAATGCCATTGATCAACTGTTTGATGAAGGACTGACGTTGTCTGGTGATCTTCGAATCGGAGCCAGTGACACCATAGGGAATCAGGTCGCGCCATACCTACTCAGTCAATTTCGCCAGCAGTATCAACATCAATCGCAAAGTCTGTTCATTTCAAACTCTGCACTGATTTGCCAAAAGCTGGTTGATTATGAATTGGATATCGCTTTAATCGAGGGTAAAACCCTCCATCCACAACTTATTTCTACTCAGTTTAGTCAGGATGAAATGTGTATTGTCTGTTCGCCTAACCATCCTTTAGCCACCCAAGAAAAAGTGACCCTACGCGACTTTGAACAGAGTGAATGGATGCTCAGAGAAGCGGGGTCTGGATCAAGAGAATTCTTTCTACGTGCAATCGCGCCACGTATTGAGCAGTGGCATGAAGCTTTTGAACTTAATACTACTGAAGCGATCATTAACTGTGTTTCTGCCGGGCTCGGCTTCGGTTGTCTTTCACATTTAGCAGCACAATCGGCCATTAATGATGGCCGTATTGTCGTCCTTGATGTGCCGTTAGATATGAAAAGACGCTTCTGGTTGCTGGTACACAAAGAGAAATACCAAAGCCCGTTATTAAAGCGTTTTATCGACTTTTGCCATCATTGGCATCAAAACAAGGAGATATCCGATCTTCCTTGATATACTTATCAGCTTTCCAGACTTCATCTGGACATTAAGATTTTAAACCTGTATAAAAAGACAGTAATTCAAAAGCAAATTTAGAGGATGGACCATGGCTGTCATCGTTAAGTACGTGGTGGAGCGCAACGGAGAAGAGAAAATGACTTTTACCTCGAAAGCCGAAGCTGACGCTTATGACAAAATGCTGGATATGGCGGACGAGTTGTTCGAACTTATCGGTAAAAGTGAACTGATTGAAGACGAAGCAAAAACTGAAGAGTTGGCTATGTATCTAGCGCAGAATAAAGACGAAGTTCTGTATGCATTAGGTGCAAAACGCAAGCCTGCTCCAAAAAAGCCAAAAGCAGTCAAAAGTGAAGACTCCGTCGACGACGCTGCGTAATCAAGCCAAATCAACGGGTTTTGATAAAGCATATAAACCGCTGCATCGACAGCGGTTTTTTATACCTAAGTGCCCTTAAATACTTAGTGCAGCACCGTATAACCATATCTAACCAATAAATTCTATTTAGAGAGATATATCTATAAAAAGACAAAAGGTATCGTTCTACAGACTTATTCCTTTTTTGCTCTTTTATCCCTCAACAAGTCTCTTTATGATGGCCTTCATCAAATGACTTAAAGCAACGTTCTTACAACTCAGGGCGTATGCAATCAACCTAATTCAAATAATTAAATGGAGAACGAACATGGCGCATTTCGCACTTGGCTTCGGTACGGCGACAAAAAACCGTGATGGAAAAATTATTGAAGCATACTTCCCGGCACCTATTCTCAGCCCTAGCGATGCTTTAATCGCTGATATCGCAGTGATCGCAGGTTACACAGAAGGTAATCAGGCTATTGAAATCTCTGCTGCGCAAAGCGCACAACTAGCAAAAGCATTCGCTGATAATGACCAAGCAGTAAGCGCGACTTTCGCAGAGAAAGCGGCAAGCTCAGAACAGCCCCTTGTACTGGTTGTCCTTGCAGCAGACGAGAAACCTCAATCAGTGTCTGAAGGCTTCCTGAAACTACAACTTATTTCAAACCGCTTGGTTCTACCTCACGGTACAGTACTAGACGGCATCTTTGGTCTTTTACACAACATCGCTTGGACTAACGAAGGTCCTATTGATCTGCCAGAACTTACCGATCGTCAAATCGAAGCTCGTTTAGCTGGCCGCACGCTAACAGTCGATTGTGTAGATAAGTTCCCTAAAATGGTGGATTACGTGGTTCCTGCTGGCGTACGTATTGCTGACACTTCTCGTGTACGTCTTGGTGCACATGTGGGTGAAGGTACAACCGTGATGCACGAAGGTTTCATCAACTTCAACGCGGGTACAACTGGCGTAAGCATGGTTGAAGGTCGAATCTCTGCAGGCGTTGTCGTCGGTAACGGTTCAGACATCGGTGGTGGTGCTTCTATCATGGGTACATTATCTGGTGGCGGTACAGTAGTTGTTTCAATCGGTGAAAACTCACTACTCGGTGCTAACGCGGGTCTTGGCTTCCCACTGGGTGACCGTTGTACGCTTGAATCTGGCCTGTACGTAACAGCGGGAACCAAAGTTCGCATGCTGGATAAAGAAGGTAACGAAGTAGAAATCGTGAAAGCTCGAGATCTGGCTGGCGTATCTGACCTTCTGTTCCGTCGTAACTCTCAAACTGGTCAAGTTGAGTGTTTGGCAAATAAATCTGCGGTTGAACTGAACAGCGAGCTGCACAGCAACAACTAATTAAATCGACTTCAGGATAGATATTCCTCGTAACAAGATCATCGAAACCTAACTTCGTTATATGGCGAAGTTAGGTTTTTTGTTTAGGCAGTCACTTAAAACTTGTGGAGAACTTTTACACTGTCATTAAGTACAGATTCCTCTACGTAACCCACAGCATTCGAATTCGCTGCTACTTCAGCCACGACAGCCTTGTAATCTGCCACCTGAATCGGGGCTTCTGCTTTTCCGGTAAAAACTAAACGAGACCAAGCCGATTGAATTTGCGCTTCGCTACGACCTGTAGCAACTTCATGAAAAGCGATACGCCCCTCTGAACCATCCGCAAGTTCAACAATACGTGCTGTCGTACCGTTGCTTAACTTGGTTGATTTACCTAAAAAGAGCTTTTTCACATCAGATGAAGATAAGTTATCAACTCCTGACGGGTTGCCGATAACAACAATGCTCGCAAGCGCGCTAAACGACAGTAACGATGTTGCCAGTAATACGATTAATTTTTTCATCACTCTTTCCTTAGAATACAAAATCTACAGATGCTGAATAAACCAAAGTATCTTCTTCGCGATGACGACTGAAGTTACCGTTGGTATCTCCAAAGTCTGCGTAGGTCGTATCCAATTTCATTGCGATGTTCGAAGCAAAGTCCCAACGCAAGCCAAGAGAATAAGAAGTTCGCTCAAACGTCTGAATTGCAGGTGGGAAGTAACGACGATTTTCATCATCCGTGGTCTCAACAAAAGCAGAAGCCAAATATGGCGTCAATTGATCGACTTGATAACCGACAAGTGCAGAAGCCGCTTTGACATCATAGAAGGAACCTTCCAGCTCCATGGTCATGCCTTCCACATTTAACAACCAATCACCATCGTTATACTGAACACCCAGTGAGTGGAATATGGCCGCTTGTTGTTGGTTCAATTGTAAAAGTCTTACTCGATCATAAGGATTAGTAGGATCTGTACGCATCGGTTCAAGTTCCGCTTGAACGTAAGAGGCGTGTAAAGTCCAATCTCCGATATACCAGTTCGCTGCAATACCGAACACCTCGTTAAGTTCAGCCGTTTGATCAAACGGAATATCGCGCTCTTCCAGTTGGCTTTCACCAAGGTAAGGTTGAAGTTGGAGTGTTGAATCACCAATATCAATTGGTACTAAAAGGTCTAAGCCAGTAAAGCTGGTGATAATAAGGTGTTCATAGATTTCTTGTGATGGTCGTAGCATTGGATAAGCATAACCAACATCCAGAAAATCAGAATAGATAAAGAATGGAGTACGAATCTTACCACCACGAATTGTCGCAAAATCAACATCATAGCTTAAGTAAGCCACTTCAACCGCGGGGTCAAAATTGTATCGACCATTAGCAACAATTTGCGCTGTCGCACTCGCTCTTTCATTGACTTGAAAATCGAACTGTAAACCAAGCAAAGTATCTTGTTTAAAATCGACTTGATCTTCATAACCGGCATAACCTACGTCATTGTCTGATTGACCGACAGCAACTGAGCCGAAGCCACTAATTCTCAAATCGTCTAAATTTGCCGCATTAGCTCCAAAAGCTAATCCACAAGTAACTGCGGCTAATATTGTTTTTCTCATCGTACACTCCTAGTTAATGAGATAAGGGGGTGTTTTTACGTAAAAGCACGTTTTTTAGGTATAAGTACCCCTGCATCGCTCATCAGGAGCAATGTTATTTGGGGAAACATAGGGTTAAATTAGTGATTAATTGACTTTAAAGTGCCCTGTCAGCCGCGATAAATTGGCCGTAATTAAGTTGATATCATTGGCAACGTTATCCAGTTGGCTCACACTGGTTGAGGTTCCTTGAGACATTTCTTTGATATCGTGAATGTACACTTCAAGTTTGGATGATGTTTGTTCCTGCTCTTCAGTCGCCGAGGCGATCATTTCATTGCGCTGACTAATATCAGCCACATCAGAAGTAATCCGCTGTAAAGACTGTTCGGCGATCAAAGATTTCTCAACACAACCCTGAGCTTTCTCAGAACTCTCGGTGATCAGCAGGGAAGTTTGCTTAGTCTGTTCTTGAAGCTGTTGGAGCACATTCTGGATTTCGCGAGTAGAAGATTGAGTACGAGCAGCTAAAGCTCGTACTTCATCTGCGACAACAGCAAATCCTCGACCTTGTGCTCCCGCACGCGCGGCTTCAATTGCCGCGTTAAGTGCGAGCAAGTTGGTTTGGTCAGCAATGGCACTGATTGCATCCAAGATTGAACCCGCATTTTGAGTATTGGCATCGAGTTGTTTCATAACAGACGAAGCATTTTTTACGTCTTCAGTAAGATCTTGAACCGCCACAATGGAGCTCTTAACTTGGTTCTCTCCTGTTATAGCTTGTGCTCGGGCACTATTCGCTGAGCTGGAAGCATCATTGGCATTCATTGCTATATGTTTTGCGGCTTCAAACAGTTGGCTAAGAGATTGCGATACATCTTCAATCGCATTGTTTTGTTTCGATGACAACTTACTTGTTGAGTTACTAGAGGCAACCAACAGGTTAGAAATATCGTCCAACTTACTTACGTTTTCGATCGTTTCGGTGATCGTATTCTGAAGTTTTTGGACAAAGTTATTAAAGGAATTGACAAGATCTTTTAGCTCATCATCTTTGTTGTGAACTAACCGGACCGTTAAGTCACCATCACCTTCAGAAATATGACGCATATTATCACTGATCATTAATAAATCTTTTTTTATACTACGGATGACAAATAGACTAACCAGCCCAATCATAATGACTGATATAAAACCCAATATGTTCATTACGCGACTAGCACGCCTATTATCTCCACCGAGAGTAATAACAGAGTCTTCAAAGTCTTTAATTTGTAACTCAGAGTATTCTTTAATATTTTCTGTAATATTGGCCAACATTTCGTTATTAGCTGAAGCCTTTTTTGAAGCATCTTGTAAATTAATCGTACCTTCGATCATGCCATAAGCCACATCAAAAGCACCTCTAAAATAGCTTTCAACATCTTTTTTAATCTGAGAAATTTTAAGAATACCTTTAGAGTCCAATTTTTGTTGTAGTTCTAAATTATCAATGATTTCTTGGTACGTTGAACGGTTGCTTTCCAACACTTCAACATCACCCAGTGTCACAGCTAAATTGAATTTTTCAGCCAACTGACTAATTAAGAATACATTCAACGACGAAGAATTCATCTCCGGATAGTAGACTTCTCGTATTTTAGTTACTTGGCTAGTGTTATTAGAAAGTGTGTTACTAGCAATATAAAGAATACTGGTAAAACCCATGAGTGATAAAAAGCAAAGAGCTATAATTTTATTTTTTATTGAAGGCCGCAACATTTACATTCATTCCTTTGGACTATAATTATTAGTTAAGAAAAAACACTTCTACAACTTTCGCTCACGTATAACATATGACCAATTAAGCAAATAGACTTATTTTTATTGAAATGCGACGGGATAAACAATTACTAACTAACAAATGAAACTAATTATTTCCATTTGTAACTCAAACCTATACTCACAAAACTATTAATAAAAACTCAAAAAAATAATTAACCATAAAGAAATAGTGGTTAATATCAATGGATAAACCATTGGGTTATTCATCTAAATTTGGATTTTATTTATTAATTCATAATTGGTCGTAATTCATAAAATTTAAGAAATAGATATTAAATGACTGTAAGTTTTAACAAAGGGATCTGAGACGATAACCTCATGATAAAGCTAACTGAATTAAAACTAATATTCGTGAATTAGCTTTGTTCCTTACACTAATGGAATCAAACCAGCAGATAAAAAAGGACCGAATGCTTTTACATTCGGTCCTTTTCATGAAAACAACTATTTGAGATTAATGTTCGCGAGTCGCTCGGAACTCAACCTCAGGAGAACGCTCTTGAGCTAAATTCAAGTTAACCATTGTTGGCGCGATGTACGTTAAGTTGTCGCCACCATCTAATGCTAAGTTGCTCTGGTTCTTGCGTTTAAACTCTTCAAATTTCTTAGCATCACCACAATCAACCCAGCGAGCCGTTGCAACGTTCACACCTTCGTAAATCGCTTCTACGTTGTACTCAGATTTCAAACGAGCAACAACCACATCAAACTGAAGCACACCAACCGCACCAACGATAAGATCGTTGTTTTGCAGTGGACGGAATACCTGAACAGCCCCTTCTTCAGACAGTTGAACTAAGCCTTTCAATAACTGTTTCTGCTTCAATGGATCTTTCAAGCGAATACGACGGAATAGCTCCGGTGCGAAGTTTGGAATCCCCGAGAACTTCAACGTTTCACCTTGAGTGAACGTATCACCGATTTGAATGGTACCGTGGTTATGCAAACCAATAATGTCCCCTGCATAGGCATGCTCGGCACGAGAGCGGTCGCCAGCCATAAAGGTTACAGCATCAGAAATACTCACCTGCTTACCAATACGCACGTGATTCATCTTCATACCTTGCTTGTAGGTACCCGATACAATACGCATAAAGGCAATGCGGTCCCGATGTTTAGGGTCCATGTTCGCTTGGATCTTAAATACAAATCCAGAGAAATTTTCTTCTGTCGCTTCAACTTCACGCTCAACTGCTTGACGAGTTTTCGGCGCTGGAGCCCACTGAGTCAGACCATCTAGCATATGGTCAACACCGAAGTTACCCAAGGCTGTACCAAAGTAAACAGGAGTAAGTTCACCGGTTAAGAAAGACTCCAGCTCAAACTCTGGACAAGCCCCCATAACAAGCTCTAGCTCTTCACGCACACTTTCAGCCAGATCAGCCCCCACTTTCTCATCTAACTCAGGGTTATCCAGACCTTTAATAATGCGAACTTCCTGAATTTCATGACCGTGGCCAGACTCATAAAGAATCGTTTCATCACGGTGAATATGGTAAACGCCTTTAAACTCTTTACCACATCCGATAGGCCAGGTAATTGGCGCGCACATCATACCCAGTTCGTTTTCTACTTCGTCCAATACTTCCATAGGGTCACGAACATCACGGTCAAGTTTGTTCATAAAAGTAACGATTGGAGTATCACGAAGACGAGTAACTTCCATCAGCTTACGTGTACGATCCTCGACACCTTTCGCCGCATCAATAACCATCAAACATGAGTCAACTGCGGTTAAAGTACGGTAAGTATCTTCCGAGAAGTCTTCGTGTCCCGGAGTATCCAGCAGGTTAACCAGACAGTCGTTATAAGGGAACTGCATAACAGATGTGGTGACCGAAATACCACGTTCTTTTTCCATCTCCATCCAGTCAGATTTTGCGTGCTGTGACGAACCACGCCCTTTCACCGAGCCCGCTTTCTGAATTGCGTTTCCGAATAAAAGGACTTTTTCGGTAATGGTGGTTTTACCCGCATCCGGGTGAGAAATAATTGCGAACGTTCTGCGCTTGTTAACTTCGCCTAGAAATGTCTGATCTGCCATTAAAAAATTCTTTCAGTTTTAATACGGAATATACCCACTGGGCAACCATCAAAGCTTGATGGCGGCACAAGTTAAACGTGAGCGTCCGTAAGTGAATCGTAGTTGGGCGCTATTTTCGCTGATTCTGGCTTCATAAACAATCAAAGCTTGCCGATTCAACTCATATGGTACTTCTGCTCACTGCCGTAGCCCCTGGTTAATCAACGGCTAAGGCTTAAATTTAGTTGGACTTTAGGCGTATTGACTGCTCAATATTCAAGCTTGATAATAGTTACTATTGATATTGTAAATTATTTAACTCTTTGTAATTTTTAATATTATAAGTGAACTTCGTAACACAAAGACTTTCGTTTATTCGATATATTGAGCTTTTCTTAGCATCAAGATAACTGACTTGTTTGTTTAGATTATTAGGTAATTTGAACTATAACTATAAGAGAATAAAAGGAACTATCGCTAATCATGCCTAAAACAAAGAAGATAAACTCTCTTGCATTTAAACAGGCTAAAACCGTGTTTCTGGTATCAGTGATACTAGGACTTTGTTTTAGTTGTTATCAGGCAGTGGTTGAACTTCATTTAGAGCAAAAGCGAATAAAAGAAAACTATCACTTTAAGCTGATGCAGAGCTATACCAATGCCAGTCTTGCCGCTTATCACCTCAATAGTGTCCTAGCAAGCCAAGTCGCCACCAGCTTAATGTCTGACCCTGCTATCTACAAAGTTGAAATTATTGATGATTTTGGCGATACATTAATTATTAAAGAACGCCCGATACCCAGATTAGGCAAATTCAGAACGCTACTGTCTAATTATTTCACTCCTGACACTCCCACTTTTTCAACCGATCTCCACCAACCTGAATCTAACGTACTGATTGGAAAGATTAATTTTTCAGTAGATGGTCATTACTTAGCGACTGACTTTATCAATAAAACCACTCAAGTATTACTTTTTGACCTGCTGAGAAATATTTTACTCACTTGCATACTGCTGATATTTTTTTACCGTAAACTCTCTCGGCCAATTATATTGCTTAATATCTGGGTTCGCTCTTTAGAGAAAAAACAACACATAACACCACCACCAATTCCTGAGCAACAGGACGAAATTAGCGAGCTCGCCTTTAACTTTCATAAGTTATGGAAAGAGAGAGAAAAAGCTGAAATTAAACTGAATCAGCTCGCCTACTACGACGCTCTGACAGGACTAGCTAACCGAAGCTTGCTACTGAATAAGCTATCAGAAGCTATCAATCAAGCCAATGCAACCCATTCAATAGGTGTACTTTTCTATTTAGATGTAGACCGCTTTAAAACGATCAATGACTCACTTGGCCACCATATTGGGGATAGCTTAATTCGGGCTATAGCATTACGAATGGAGGGATGGGCAAAAAACGGTTATATCGCTGCACGTATTGGTGGTGACGAGTTTGCCATACTCAATCCTTCTGTGACCCAGAGCGAAATAGAAGACGCAGCACATCAACTATTAGCGTTACTTTCAAACCCATATGCGATAGATGGTCACCAACTTTATTGTACCGTCAGCTTAGGGATTAGTACTTTCCCTGAAAACATAAACTCGAACATCGATGTACTGCGTCAGGCTGATACTGCTCTATACAGAGCAAAAGCCGGCGGGCGTAACCATTATGTGTTTTACCGACCAGAAATGCAGGCACAGATAGAATCCTTTTTAACAGTAGAAAAAGGATTACATGAGGCTCTATCGCAAAGTCAGTTAGAGCTTTATTACCAACCTCAAGTGGATGTTCATCATAATATTATCGGAGTCGAGGCACTCATTCGCTGGAATCATCCTGATAGGGGCCAACAACCTCCTGGACTCTTCATGCCAATAGCTGAAGAAACTGGACAGATATTGCAAATTGGCAACTGGATCATTGAGCAAGCTTGTTATCAGTATGCGCAATGGAAAAAAACTGGCGTGTTGCCTCCGCATTTTCGTCGCTTAGCCATCAACATTAGTCCGTTACAGTTTGCTCAACCAGACTTTGTTGAATTTGTTAATGACACCTTAAAACAAACAGGAATTTCGGGTGAGCAGATTGAACTGGAAATAACCGAAAGTTTACTGCTGGAAAATGTAGATAGCTGTTTCGAAAAGATGGACCAGTTAAAACAGAGTGGAATAAAAATTTCTATTGATGACTTTGGCACCGGCTACTCATCATTACGTTACCTTAAACATTTATCAGTGGATATGCTAAAAATCGACCGATCATTTGTTACTCAACTTCACCTTGATGAAAGCGATCAGGCCATCGTCGATACCATCGTTATGATGGCAAAAAGATTGAAACTTGAAGTCATTGCCGAAGGCGTTGAAAGCCTCTCTGAATTGAATGCACTTAAAGCACTAGGTTGCGAACAGTTTCAGGGATATTTATTCGATAAACCGCTTCCAGCAGATGAGATCGCATTAAAATTTGAAAGCAACCCATACCTAGCAATAGAGCACACGACCAGCTCGATCACTCTAGGGAAAACTCGCTAGAAAAAGTAGTAACTCATAATTATCGCGTCTTCTTTACCTTTACTGGTCGGGTAGTAATCGATACGGCGATCGATTTCGTTAAAACCTAAATTTTGGTACATATTAAACGCACGCACATTGCTTTCTCTGACTTCAAGCCAAGCACTTTCAGCCTCTCGTTGTTCACACTGGTATAAAAAGAACTCCGCCAATTGTTTTCCATAACCGTTGCCTTGTACCTGAGGGGCTATTGCGATGTTAAGTAATGAAACCTCTCCTACGATATTCTGCGCATAGAAATAACCAATCACTTGGTCATCTAACAGCATCGCGAAATGACAGGCACCTCGACTCGATAGATTGCGAACCATAGACTCTTTCCACGGATGCGTATGCGCCTGCAGCTCAATATTCCAAACCTGATCCAAATGCTCTTCTGCCAATGGCAAGAACTTTATCGACATAGGGTAACCCTCAATTGTAAAGCAGAAATCTAGTGAGTTTGGTAAGAGCAAATTTGCTGCCATAAATCTCGACGGTGCTGAGTATGTCCTTCAACTTCTGACAAAACTGGAGAATGAAGTATTTTAACACCTTCGATGGTATGGCTCTCGCAACCAGAGAACCAGATCCACTCTACAGAGCTAAGATCTAGGTTAGTCAGATTATGGGGCATAACATATTGAGCTTGTTCAAGTGTCACATTAAAACTCTTCAGCACTCGTTCAAACAATACCACTTCGCTAGCAGTCGGGTAACTCGAACACACCAATAATAACTTACAGCGACTATCAATCGCCATTTTGTTGGGTTGATAGCCTTGCAAACGTTCTGGATGAACTAGTTCCCAACTCTGAATTCCCATCGCTTGTAAAAATTGTTGTTCTCGGTTTGACATCGTTATTTAAGGTCTGCTGGCTTTAAGTAAATAGTGCTTGCTATGGATGCTAACAAACTTCAACTCGTGGTGTAACAAAAAAGGAGCCTTACGGCCCCTTTTGTATGACAGGAATTTATTCCAAAATATCAAACTCAGAACAATACTCAATGAGCCCTTGTCGGTTATCCAGTTCGTGATCCCATAAGGCAAGTATCTGAAACGCTTCTGTAGGAACTTCCCACTGACTACGAAATCCGTATTTTTCTGCCGATTCAAAACCAAAACGTTGGTAGTAATGAGGATCGCCAAGTACCACACAGGCGGGATAGCCAAGTTCACCTAATGAACTTAAGCCTTCTTTAACTAAATCAGCACCAATTCCCTGATTGCGGTATTCCTTTTTAACAGCCAATGGGGCTAAACCTTGCCAATTAAGATGCTCACCTTCCAATGAGATCGGGCTAAACATTGCAAAGCCAACGATTTCACCATCATCTTCACAGGCCACAAGTGATAAGGTCCGGTTCCCATTCTCGCGTAAGGACATCACCAAATTAGCTTCAGCGTCTGTTTCGAAGACCGATTTTAATAATTGGTCAACAACCAGGATATCTGCTGGAGCTTCAGTTCGAATAAGCATTCACTACCTCTTTGTGCGTGTTAGGTGCTTGCATGCCTTTATGCACAAAATCCGCCAATTGGTGAAGTAAAATTTGCAAACCTTTCGGTAATTGTTCCAAATCCACACTGTCCATCAAGTTTTTGACCTCTAAACCAAGTTCCGTATCACCTTGGATAGAGAGGCGACGTTGGAAAAACAGTGTATCAGGATCTTCCTTACGGCCAGCTATCAAAATTAAATCGTTAAGTGTTCCGCTAAAACTAACATCTTCATTTTGAATGCTGTCAGCGACAACTAACTTATCGTCTTCGTAACTGATATACCAACTCAGACTCATATCACGAATTTCTATTTTTAGCCATTTGTCTTCTAGAAATTCAAAGTCACCATCATCCAATGCTTCATGAAAGACCATTTTCAAGCCATCCAGTAAGGCTTTTTTTTGCACAAACTTCGGTAATAACTGGACTGGAGATCTCAAAATTGATGCTGCATTTTGAACTAGTTGAGTACGAATGTTGTTAATCACGCCCTTTATCCGTTACCTTTGACTGAGAATGACTCATCATACGGGATGTAATAGTGCCGAACCCTGTTGTGTATCAAGAAAATGTGCAACACAGAGAAGCTTTTCTAACCGTGAAATCAACGTTATAGTTATCACATAGTGATCTAATTATCTCAATCCGAACAATTAACCGCTTAATCACAGTTGGTAGTTTCTAAATGTCGTCGCAAATGCCTTCGCAACATTTACAGCACTGGTTTGCAAAAATAACGTCGAATAGTCCGTTCTTTTTTGCCATTTTAGATAGCCAACATAACTATGTAATGGTTAACGAAAGATATTGTGATATCTCTGGCTTAACTGCCAACAAATTGGTCGGAATGAATGATAGCCAAATTCTTGGCGAAAAATTTTACAATCACCTCAAAGACTATTATCAGCGTGCATTAGATGGTGAAACCATCGAAGCAGAAATGACGCTCCATGATATAGACTTGGAAATGAGTCTCCACTTTTCTTTATCGCCGATTTTCAATGATAAGAAAGAAGTGGATTACATTATCTTTCACGCCATAGATACCTCAGAAAAACAAATCCTTATCCGTTCACTTGAGGATTCGGAAAATAAATTCTCAACCTTAACCACACTTCTTCCTGATGGGTTACTTTTGGTTGAAGACGATATTATTATTTCCGCTAACCCAGCAGCAGCGCGTCTACTCGGTTTTGATTCAACCTCTGACCTACTTGATGAAGAACTCTCCCGCCTGTTTGTGGATGGAAAAACCAAATTGGTCTTTAAAACCAAACTGGGTGATTTACTTACCGAGACCCCACTTGTTTGTTTAACGGGTCCGCGCTGTGGTTTTGAAAGAAGTGTCCAATTGCATGCTGGTACGACACAAATCTTAGGTAGTAACTCGCAACTAGTATTAATCCAAGATGGCAATCATGCGACCAAGCAGCTATCAGCAACCAGTCAAACTGATATCCATGTTGATTCGCTAACCGGTTTATACAATCGCTTAGGTTTTACAAAGCGATTGGAGCACTTTATTCACAATGAAACCCCGTTAGTCATGCTCTATTTAGACATTGATAACTTTAAAAATATCAATGATTCTTTAGGACATCACATCGGTGATAAAGTCATTCAAGAAGTTTCTTCTCGCCTTAAACGCTTATTACCAGACCAAGCGATTTTGGGGCATTTAGGCGGTGATGAATTTGGTCTAATTCTGCCAGAGCCTGAACACAACCGTTCAGCTGAAATGCTAGCAGAAAGAATTATCTCTTTGATAAATCAGCCTTTTGATTTGCATCACTTTAGTAAGCGCCTTGCCTGCTCTATCGGTAGTGTTCAATATCCAGGTGACGGTAATGATGCACGTATCTTGTTGCAGAATGCCGATACTGCCATGTATGAAGCGAAAGACCGTGGACGCAACCGCTTGATCAAGTTTCACGATCAAATGAATAAAGAAGCGCGTATGCGTTTGTGGCTAGAAATTGAACTTCAGAAGGCACTACAACAAAATGGACTAGAGGTTTGGTATCAGCCTAAAGTCAATGCTCGTGATTTTAGTATCAACGGGGCGGAAGCACTCGTTCGCTGGAAACACCCTGTAGAAGGTTACATTAGCCCAGCGGCTTTCATACCTGTCGCAGAAAAAGCAGGCCTGATTGAACATCTGGGACGAGTCGTCATGCGTGACGTTTTTGCTACCGTGAAACGTTGGAAACAACAAGGGATTTTACCGGGCCGTGTAGCAATTAACATTTCACCAGAGCAGTTTGGCAATCCTCAACTGGTTGATTATCTTGAAAAGCTACTACGAACTACTTCACTTGATCCGAGCTGTATTACTTTCGAGCTAACTGAAAGCGCGGTGATGAGCGATAGCGAACATACACTGCAAATGTTGAACGCGATAAAGAAACTGGGCTTCAACCTATCAATTGATGACTTTGGCACAGGTTATTCATCATTAGCCTATTTGGCTCGCTTCCCGCTTGATGAACTGAAGATTGACCGAGCTTTTATTACCGATATCGACATTTTGCCAAAACAGATTACTGTTATAGAGAATATTATCAATTTAGGTAAATCGCTAAATTTAACCGTCGTTGCAGAAGGTGTTGAAACACAACAACAAGCAACGCTACTATCAAACCTAAATTGTAACTCAATTCAAGGTTTCCATTTCCATCGACCTCAACCCAAACATGAGGTTGAAGAACTGTTTGCTAAGCACAGACGTCATCGTAAATCACTCTAAATGAGTAAATTTTTCCTTATTAACTGAAACCTGCCTTACATCAAATCGAACGCCGCTCGTTATTCATAGAATATGGTCACTTATTCATAAAAAATAGTACCCGAGCAATGGAACTTCTCTGTCCTGCAGGCAATCTACCTGCACTTAAAACTGCCATTGATTGTGGCGCAGATGCCGTGTACATCGGTTTTAAAGATGACACAAATGCTCGCCATTTTGCTGGATTAAACTTCACAGGAAAAAAACTCACCAAAGCGGTTCAATATACTCATGACCATGGGAAAAAGATCCATGTAGCTTTGAACACATTTGCTCAGCCTAGTGGCTTTGAGCGTTGGACCAATGCAGTTGATGAAGCTGCAGGCCTTGGTGTCGATGCACTTATCATTGCAGATCCCGCAATTCTCGAATACGCAGCGAACAAGTACCCAAATCTCGAACTTCATTTATCGGTTCAAGCTTCCGCCACCAACGCCAAAGCCGTTGAGTTCTATTACCAAAACTTCAACGTGAAGCGTGTTGTTCTACCTCGCGTTCTTTCTATCCATCAGGTCAAACAGTTATCGCGCAATATCCCTGAAGGGGTTGAATTGGAAGTTTTTGCTTTCGGCAGCTTGTGTATTATGTCTGAAGGCCGTTGTTACTTGTCTTCATACATGACGGGTGAATCACCAAATACCGTTGGTGCATGTTCTCCTGCTAAATACGTTCGTTGGCAAGAAACTGAATCAGGCTTAGAGTCTCGCTTAAATGAAATCCTGATTGATCGATACGCGATGGGTGAAAACGCAGGGTATCCAACTCTGTGTAAAGGTCGGTTTACGACCGAACTCGATGGTGAGAAGAAGTGCTACCACGCTTTAGAAGAGCCAACCAGCTTAAATACTCTGTCTCTTCTACCAGAGCTCTTTGCAGCAAACGTTGCCTCAGTAAAAATTGAAGGCCGTCAACGCAGTCCGGCTTATGTCGAGCAAGTAACTCGAACCTGGCGTGCAGCCATTGACCGATATTTAGCTAATCCAGAAAACTATCAAGTCGAGAGTGCTTGGGATGCTGCATTAGCGAATGTTTCAGAAGGTACACAAACAACATTGGGTGCTTACCACCGTAAGTGGCAATAAAGAGCAGAGGAGAAATCATGAAATACGCATTAGGCCCACTTCTCTACTTTTGGCCCAAGCAAGATGTAGAAAGCTTTTACCAACAAGCAAAAGAAAGTAGTGCAGATATAATTTACCTTGGTGAAACCGTTTGTTCCAAGCGTCGAGAAATGAAACCACAACACTGGTTTGATATCGCCAAAGAGCTCTCTGCAACAGGAAAACAAGTTGTTCTTTCCACCATGGCATTATTTGAAGCCCCAAGTGAAATTAACGTACTTAGAAAATATATTGATAACGGTGACTTCGCCATCGAAGCCAACGATGTTTCAGCGATTCAAATGGCCCACGAAAAAGGCATTCCATTTATCGTTGGCCCAGCAGTAAATACCTACAACGCGCACACGCTCAATATTTTCCTGAAACAAGGTATGACTCGCTGGTGTATGCCTGTAGAGCTCTCTCGCGAGTGGCTAAGCCATGTTCTGGATCAGTGTGAAGGATTAGGCATTCGCAACAAATTTGATGTGGAAGTGTTTAGTCACGGATACCTCCCTCTGGCCTATTCGGCCCGCTGTTTTACTGCTCGAGCAGAAAATAAAGCCAAAGATGACTGTCAGACTTGTTGTATTAAGTACCCAACCGGTATCCAAGTGCACAGTCAGGAAGGTCAATCGGTATTTAACCTGAACGGTATTCAGACCCAGTCAGGTTACTGTTACAACCTGCTTAATGACTTACCAAGCATGGAAGGGTTAGTTGATGTGGTACGCTTAAGTCCATTAGGAGTAGAAACCTTCCACCATCTTGATCAATTTAAGCATAATGAACATGGCGGAAATCCAATAAAGTTAGAAAGCCAACAATGTAATGGTTACTGGCATCAACTAGCGGGAATCGAAGTCAAAAACGTTGAATAGTCTCCCTGTAAAAAAGCGAGGTCGTAACCTCGCTTTTTTTGAAGCTAAGGTTTGTTTTTCCAGCTTAACTTCTGATGTTTAACCAAACCGGCTGACAGAATACATAACACGCCACCCAACCCAATAAAGCGCACCGCGGTTTGAGCTTGCAGTTCAACTTTTGGCTTGGCGTGAAAAGCAACACCTAATCCTGCTGTATTCATCATAACCAGATCATTTGCCCCATCACCCACGGCTACCGTATTGTGCATTTCAATATCAAACTGAGTCGCCAGTTCCTCTACAATATTCGCTTTGGTTTGCGCTGTAACAACATCACCCAAAACTTTTCCGGTCAGCTTACCATTCACGACTTCTAGCGTATTCGATTGAGCATGATCTAAATTTAGCTCTTGTTTTAGATAGTCAGAAAAATAGGTAAAGCCGCCTGAAGCAATTGCGGTTTTCCAACCTAGTGCTTGTAGCGTACTGACTAACTCCCGCAAGTCTTCCATCATTGGTAATGTCGAGCGAACTGATTCTAAAATCGACTCATCAGCCCCTACTAACTTACCCACACGTTGGCGTAGACTTTGTTCAAAATCTAACTCCCCTTGCATGGCTCGCTCTGTCACTTCAGAAACTTCGTCACCGACACCAGCTAGTTTTGCAATTTCATCGATACATTCGATTTTGATAGCGGTTGAATCCATATCCATCACAATCAAACCCGGCTTAGACAAATCAGGGACTTCACTTAGTAATGCATAATCTAACTTTAATCTCTGAAGTGCCTCTTCATGATATTGCGTTAGCTCTCCTGCCATTAAAGCAACTTCATACTGCCCCACTTTCCACGCATCAACGATGGTGTTGTACTGATTGGTGTAGAGATCGAGTTGGTCAAATTGCTGTGCCGATAAATAAGGCCCAAACACAATCCAATTAGCTCTATTTTTCTCTAATTGCGTGGATAAACGGATTTCAGGCAACTTGTTCAACAGTTGAGTGTGTTTTTTAATCGATAGCATTCTAGAAGCGTCCATGTCTACATTTCTATATTGGTATAGCCTGACGTTAACCTATTGCAATTTAGAAACGCAAGTCTAATATGGTCAAAGTCTCATTTTCTTTAGGTTAAGAGTGTTATGGACGGTTCTTTGTTTTCATTTCGTATGGTTATTCGCATATTAGCCCTATTTTTACTGGCTGGTATGCTGCTTATAACCGTTAAAAATAGTGTAGTCATCACTAAAGGCAATGAGCAAATACAAGCTAACCAACTAGAAACTCTAACAAAAGTGCTAATCACACAAGCCTCTCTATCCGCAACTACTGGTATTGCTGAACAAGATCAAGAAAGACTGTTAAATCTGACCAATCAATTGGCTCAAGAACGGTTGGTATTTGATGCCACTATCTACGATGCTGAAGGGGTAAAATTGGCGTCCAGTGAATCCGCGTTAAGTGTCAGAGAGGTACTAGGCTTAGATACACCATTACAAACGGCAAGCATTGGCCGTCAACAATTAGTTGAACCAGTGCTACTGGACGGAAATATTATCGGATTTGTACGCATTACTTTTGAAACCGGTAAAGTAACAGCGATTTCTGACCATCACTACCGTAAGAGTGATCGCTATATGTACCTGATGGTGATCATGAGTTTTGTGAGTGGTGTGCTGTTTACCTTACTTCTTAAACGTAAGCCTAGAAGCAAAGGGGAAAACCTACTACTGCAAAATGCCGAATAGCGATACCAATATCAGCAATTGTGTAATCATAATTATTAACTAATCGCTGACCATCCAATTACTGGTATTGGTATTAAAAAAGCCTTAGCTATTGATGGAATGGTTGTAAATAAAGCATAACTAACCGTTATCTCATTAAGAACCTGTTGGATTAACCACGATGAATCGCATCATTGGCTTGTTTCAACAGGTTTTGGCTCTCTTGCATAAACTGCTGTGAGTAATCACCAAACCATTGACTGACCTGCTCAAAGTTTTCGACAAAACCCGCTTTATCTCGACTCTCAATTAATTTAACAGCTTCACCAAAGCTATTTTGGAATCGTTGAATCATCTCGATGTTTTCATCTGAAGATAAGATGATATCACCGTACAGGTTTGGATCCTGCCCAAACAAACGTCCTACCATAGCCAATTCTAAGCGATAAATAGGTGAACTCAATTGAAGTAACTGCGCGATATTCGGTTTCACTTTAGATAGGTGGTAACCGTAAGCAAATGATGTGAAGTGACGTAATGCTTGGATCAGCGTCATTCCGTGATCATGCTCTTCAGCTTCAATGTTGCACAAGCTTGCTCCCCAAATTGAAAACTGCTTTAGAAGCCATTCATAGTGCTCTTTTCCTCGGCCATCACAATGAACAATCACCTGTTTAGCTAGACTTGAAACATCAGGACCGAACATGGGGTGTAAACCAACCACCGGACCTTTGTGAACCGCCAACATGGCTTTCAAAGGTTTAGATTTAATCGAGGTTAAATCGCAAAGAATGCAGTCTTCCGGCAGGTTATTGAGTTTTTCAATCACACCTAACGTTTTATGAATTGGCACAGTCACAACAACCAAACCAGCACCTTGCAACATTTCGTCCGCTCGATTCCAATCCTGACTACCGAGCACTTTTACGTCATACCCGGAAAGTTTGAACATGCGTCCAAACAGCCCACCAAGCTGCCCGTTACCACCGATAATCACAACTGAACGTAACTCAGGATTTAAGCACTTAAAACCTGAATCTTTTTCGCTGGCGTAAGATTCACGCATGGTGCGACGAAGAATATCTTCAATCAATTGCGGTGGAACCCCTTGCTTTTCAGCTTCTTCACGACGAGAAGCAAGCATTGCAGCTTCTCGGTCCGGGGCATAAATAGGTAAACCGTGTTGGCTTTTTACTTCACCTACCTTTTCAACCAGTTCAAGTCGGCGAGCAAGCAGCTCTACCATCTGTTTATCAACAGCATCGATTTGGTCACGCAATTCATTCAGTTCAACAGCCATGCTTTTTCCTTGTTATCCTTTCAGGCGATCTTGTAAAAACGGAATCAGTTCTTTATGAGCTTTACGTAATAATGCCTCAGTTGTGTCCCAATCGATACAGGCATCTGTAATTGATACGCCATATTGCATATCTTTGATCGGAAGATCAGAAGATTGGTTACCGGCGTTAATATGGCTTTCAATCATAAGGCCAATAATAGAACGGTTACCTTCGCGAATCTGATGAATGGCATCTTCTGCAACTAGAGGCTGACGACGGTAATCTTTACGTGAATTAGCATGGCTACAGTCAATCATTAATGACGCATCTAAGCCTACTTTTGCCAGTTCCTCTTCACACTCTGCGACAGAGACTGAATCATAATTGGTTTGTTTGCCGCCACGAAGGATAACGTGACCGTTTGAGTTACCTTGTGTGGTTAACAGCGCAACCTGACCTTCTCGGCTAATCCCCATGAAGCGGTGGCTTGATGATGCAGCTTGCATCGCGTTAATTGCAGTAGAAAGGCTACCATCAGTACCATTTTTAAAACCGATAGGCATTGAAAGACCACTTGCCATTTCACGGTGAGTTTGAGATTCAGTAGTACGAGCACCAATTGCCGCCCAGCTAAAGGTGTCAGCTAGGTATTGTGGGCTAATGGGATCTAAAGCTTCGGTAGCCAATGGAATATCCATTTCAGCCAAATCTACAAGCAATTGACGACCAACATGCAGACCATGCTCAATATCGAATGAACCATCCAAATGCGGGTCATTAATTAGGCCTTTCCAACCTACGGTTGTGCGCGGTTTTTCAAAGTAAACTCGCATTACGATATATAGTTGATCACTTAATTCTTCAGACAACGCTTTAAGACGTTTGGCGTATTCTTTTGCCGCTTCAACATCGTGAATAGAACATGGGCCACAAACCACTAATAAACGGTGGTCGCGTTTATGGATAATATCTGCGATAGTCTGACGAGATTCGCGAATGAAACGACGGCTATCGTCACTCAACGGTAATTTTGCTTTTAGAGCATCCGGCGTAATCAATATTTGTTCTTCAATAATATTGATATCACTTAATTCACTTTTCTTCATCTCGACACCTGTAATAAATTGTTTACACTAACTTTATTTCTGAACCATAAACTTTATAAAACACAACTTATCAGGCTATAAAAAGAATTCAAGTGTAAATTTAAAAAAACACCAATGTAAACTAAAATTTACACCCAACCAAAACCTCTCCAAACGCTTTTATATTGCTATTAAAAGGTGATTTATTGCCATGAAGTCTCATAGAATACCGTCAAGGTGTTCTACTGATTTTTTACTTCGAATGGCTGTGCATTCAAATCAGCGCATTACCTAAGAGCGAGTATAATCTCGCTGAACAAGCATATTGAGCTTACTCGGGTATAAACTTCTCATGAAATTCAAACGGCTGGATAATTTATGGATTTAGTCCTTTCTCTATTACAACAGATGTGTGTCTACTTAGTATTGGCTTACATGCTAAGTAAAACTCCACTGTTTCTCCCTCTACTAAATATATCTAGCCGAATCGATCACAAGCTTAGTGTCTATGTCCTGTTTTCTCTATTTTGCATTATGGGCACTTACTTTGGCTTACAGATAGATGATGCGATAGCCAATACTCGAGCTATTGGCGCCGTTATGGGCGGCTTATTCGGCGGTCCTGTTGTGGGTTTTGCTGTCGGTTTTACTGGCGGCATACACAGATACACTTTAGGTGGTTTCACCGATCTGGCCTGTGCAATATCAACCACGGCGGAAGGCTTGATTGGTGGTTTACTGCATATGTACTTATTGAAAAACAGTAAAGGCCGCTTAGTCTTCAGCCCAAGCATTGTTTTTGCCGTTACCCTTTTTGCCGAAGTGGTTCAGATGCTTCTGATCCTCTTGGTCGCTAGGCCTTTTGAAGAAGCTTATGCTTTGGTTTCAACTATCGCAGCGCCGATGATTATTGCCAACTCAGTTGGTGCGGCTTTGTTTATGAGCATTCTTCAAGACCGAAAAACCATTTTTGAAGAGTACTCAGCGACCTTTTCCCGTAGAGCTCTGAACATTGCCGAGCGTTCAGTTGGTATATTGGCTCAAGGATTTAACCCGAAAAATGCCGACAAGATTGCTCGTATTGTTTATGAGTTGACGAATGTGGGCGCGGTTTCCATCACTGACCGTGAAAAAATCCTCGCATTCGTTGGTATCGGTGACGATCACCATAAACCCAACACACCGATATCTTCTCAAAGTACGCTGGATGCGATTTCAGGGAATGCCATTATCTACTTGGATGGTAAAGAACAACCGTATCAATGTTCTTTATCTCCAACGTGTAAACTGGGCTCAGCACTGATCATTCCCCTCCGAGCTGGAGATAGAGTGATTGGTACTATCAAGCTATACGAGCCAAAGCGTAAACTATTTTCCACCATAAATATGTCTATGGCTCAAGGCATTGCGCAGTTACTCTCCAGTCAGATTCTTTATGGAGAATACCAACAGAAACAAATTCTGCTTTCCCGTGCTGAAGTTAAATTGCTTCAGGCTCAGGTGAACCCACATTTTCTGTTTAATGCTTTGAACACTATCAGTGCTGTCATTAGACGCGATCCTGCTAAGGCGCGTGAACTGATTCAACACTTATCCCAGTTTTTCCGCAGTAACTTAAAACAGAATATTGAAACAGTGACACTCAAAGATGAGCTCGCCCACGTCAACGCATATCTGACCATTGAGAAAGCGCGTTTCAGTGACCGTCTCGATGTCGAAATTGATATTGATGATTCATTACTCGACCGTTATGTACCCACTTTTACCTTGCAACCTCTAGTTGAAAATGCAGTTAAGCATGGTACTTCAAATTTACTAGAGGAAGGGAAAGTCCGGGTTTATAGCAAACCAACCATCAATGGTTACCGTGTTGTGGTTGAAGACAACGCTGGCAGCTACCAACCACCAAGTGAAGACCATGACGGATTAGGGATGCAAATTGTTGAAAAAAGATTGACCACAACTTTTGGTGAAAAATCTGCTTTAAAAATAGAAGTTGAACCCGGACAATACACCCGAATGAGCTTTATCATTCCAAATCAGGATACAGAGTAAGGGAAAACGATGCTGACAGCACTGGTTATTGATGACGAACTTTTCGCCCGAGAGGAGCTGACTGAACTACTTGAAGAGAGTGGGCAAATAGAAGTTATCGGTCAAGCGAACAACGCCATTGAAGGGTTAAAAAAGATCAACCAACTTAAGCCTGAAGTCGTCTTTCTCGATATTCAAATGCCACAAATTACCGGTATTGAAATGTTAAGTATGCTTGCCCCAGAAACCATGCCGAAAGTCGTTTTTGTTACCGCATACGACCAATATGCGTTACAAGCCTTTGAAGACAACGCCTTTGATTACTTACTTAAACCCATCGACGTTGCCCGTCTGACCAAGACGATTCAACGTCTGCAGCGCAGTAATCGTCAGGAAAAAGATTACTCAGTTCTCGCTCCCAACTCGCTGGATCAAGTACCTTGTATCGGTCTTAACCGTATTGTGATCATCCCAACGGTCGATGTTGAATTTGCCTTTAGTGATATCAGCGGCGTACATGTTCAAACCAAAGAGCAGCGAGCCACCAGTCAACTCACTCTCAAAGTCTTGGAAGAGAAAACTCCGCTGCTGCGATGCCATCGCCAGTATTTGATCAACGTGAAAGCAATTAAAGAGATCAAACTGATTGAGAACGGCCTAGCTGAGATCATTACCCGCTCTGATCATAAAGTTCCCGTTAGCAGACGCTATCTGAAAGAACTGAAAGAGACCCTTGGTTTTCATTAAAAAAGGCTCTTTCGAGCCTTTTTATCTGTTCAATCAACCGTGTTGCTCTAGCAATTTCGCCATCGCACTAACGGCACTTTTCCATTCAGCGGAAGATTGCAGTTCGCGATAAGTGAAATTCTGCTGCTTCAGCAACTGATTAGCCTCAGGAACGTCAATAATCTCTAGGTTATCCAAAACCTCAACCGCAGCTTCTCTCTTATTACACATTAAAATCATGTCACAGCCAGCATTCAACGCTTGTTGTGATCGCTCCGCCGGAGACCCCATGATTGCCGCACCTTCCATACTCAAATCATCAGAAAACACAATTCCCTTAAAACCCATCTCGGTTCTTAATACTTGTTTAAGCCAGTATGGAGAACCACTGGCTGGTTGAGCATCAAAATGGGGATAAATAACATGCGCCGGCATCATTGCATCTAAGATCCCAGCCTCAATTTGTGCTTTAAAGATCTTGATATCGTCACTGATCACTTCACGTTCGTCATACGGTGTTTCAAGATGAGAGTCAGCGATCACTGCGCCGTGTCCAGGGAAGTGTTTACCCGTTGTTGCCATCCCGACCGCTTTCATACCTTGCATAAATGCACTGCTATGCTTCAATATTGTCTCGACATCATCACCAAAAGCACGATTACCTATCGCTTTACAGTCAAAGCCTTTATCAAGCACTGGAGCAAAGCTTAAATCCACGTCATGGGCGATAAGTTCGGCTGCCATCAACCAACCACCCTGTTTGGCCAAATCAATACCGTTGTCACTCTGAGCATAAAGCTGAGCTGCGGGAATTTTAGTGAAGCCTTCTCTAAAGCGTTGAACTCGTCCACCTTCTTGGTCAACACCTATGAGTATTGGACGCTTAGCCGCCTGACGAATCGCTTTGTTTAACGCCAGTAACTGCTGATTATCGTGGTAATTGCGAGCAAAGAGAATGACACCACCAACGGTAGGATGCTGCAAAATTTCACGGTCTTCCGCAGTCAGTTCATAACCTTCAACATCAAGCCAAAGCGGTCCCATCATTTCTCCTAAATTTTATTTTTGTCTTTACGGTGAGGTTATTTAGTTTATTTTTCAATTACAATGGGTTTGTTGAGATCTAACGATGGAATGACACAATGAGTGAACGCGAACTTTATATAGGGATTATGTCGGGAACCAGCTTAGACGGTGTCGATACCGCGCTAGTGGCCATGCAGGATAATAAAATCGAGTTACTTGACCATGACTTTTTCCCATTCCCGCAAAGCTTAAGATCACGTGTACTCAACGTCTGTACCGGACAAACCACCCACCTTCCTGAAATTGGTGAACTTGACCATGAGTTAGGCCACCTGTTCGCTGATGCAGCCATTGCTTTGTTAAATAAATCTGACGTAAGCAAAGATCAAATAACGGCGATTGGTAGCCACGGTCAAACCGTCTTCCACCAGCCCAATAGTGATAAACCTTTCACGATGCAAATCGGCGATAGCAATATCATTGCGACAAAAACAGGCATCACGACCATTGCCGATTTCAGGCGTAAAGATATGGCTTTAGGTGGTCAAGGTGCGCCATTAGTCCCCGCTTTTCACCACACCATCTTCGATGTGACCGACTCAACCGTGGTTGTGCTTAATATTGGTGGTATTTCCAATATCTCGGTACTTAAACCAAATGGAGAGGTAATGGGGTATGACACTGGCCCAGGCAATATGTTGATGGATGCTTGGTGTCAAAAAAAGCAAGGTTTAGGATTCGACAAAGACGCAGCATGGGCATCGCAGGGAAAAATCATTCCAGAACTTTTAGAGCGTCTGCTGCAAGAGCCTTTCCTTAAACAAAGCTCACCCAAAAGTACTGGCAGAGAGCTATTCAATATTGATTGGCTTGAACAACACCTTGAAGGCGCGCATTATGAGGGGGGGGATGTTCAACGAACGCTGTGCGAATATACAGCAGTCACTATCTGCCAGCAAATTGCTTTGTTCTCTATTGGAACAGCACCAGAGATACTCGTCTGTGGTGGCGGTGCGCAAAACCCATTATTAATGGAGCGTATTCAATCAATCTTGCCTGAATGGCACGTTGCTCCGACCATCAGTAAAGGGGTTGACAGTGATTACATGGAAGCAATGGCGTTCGCATGGCTTGCTCAAAGACGGATACATAATCTACCGAGTAATTTACCCGCAGTAACAGGGGCAAGTCGCCTAGCAAGCCTTGGTGTCATGTATTTTCCAGACTAAAGGTATTGATTTTAAGCCTGGCTCCAAGAGTTATTTTATAAGGAACTAAAATAAGCATGACTAATGATGCGCTCATATCCGCACTGTCCTACCTTGTTTCCGAACAGCAAAATCCAGACACCATTGATCTGGATTTGCTTCCCGCAAAAGAAATTCTTAAGCGTATTAATCAACAAGATCAATTAGTTCCACTAGCAGTAGAAAAAGTATTACCCCAAATTACTCAGTCGGTTGAAAGAATCACCTCTGCCTTTAAGCGCGGTGGTCGTCTAGTTTTTCAAGGAGCCGGAACCAGTGGCCGCCTCGGTGTGATAGAAGCAACAGAGTGCCCACCTCTTTTCGGTACTAGTGAGAAAATGATCGTCGGTGTGATTGCTGGAGGACCACAAGCGATGTTTACCGCACAGGAGGCGGCGGAGGACTCTCCAGTTTTAGGCGTGAGCGATTTAAAAGCAGTAAATTTTTGTCGCAAAGATGTTCTGGTTGCCGTCGCCGCAAGCGGACGAACCCCTTATGTGATTGGTGGTCTGGAATACGCAAACCAATTAGGTGCCAAAACCATTGCGCTTTCGTCTAACCCTGACTCCCCCATCGCCGAGCTGGCCGATATATCCATCTGCCCTCTAGTGGGACCGGAAGTTCTCTCAGGCTTGACACGTTTAAAATCTGGCACTGCGCAAAAGCTGATTCTCAATATGCTAACCACTGCGAGTATGATTCGCTTAGGCAGAAGCTACAAAAACTTGATGGTTGATGCCCAACCGAATAATACGAAATTTAAAGCCAGAGCGGTCCGAATCGTCATGGAAGCTACAGATTGTGATCAATTAACCGCCCTAACCCTGCTGTCTCAAAGCGACTATAACGCCAAAGTCGCTATTCTTATGTATTTGACCGGAATAGACGCCGAACAAGCCAAAGAGAAACTGTCAGATTTCGATGGTTTCTTACGTAAAGCGATTGAAGATAACTAACCCGTTTTCTCTTGAACTTTAATTAAAGACACCACAGTTTCCCCGACTTTGGGTGCAAACCCTTTTAAGTCAGAACACATCTGTACCCGACTACGAGAATCGACAATAAACAAAGGCAAAATGTAGCTGCCTTTGTGCTTTAACAAGTAATCCTCATAAGTGAAACTTTCACTTAATTTCGTGTGTTTAACCTCCGCTCCCTGATTAATCAGGCTGGCCAACTTTTTATAGGTTATCTCACCGCCCAAGAACGATAATCCATGATACTCCTGTGCCACTAAATGCTTGTCTTTAGTATTGCCATTTGCTTTGTCATGTAAGCAAAAAACCCGTTTATCGCCGAAGTCTGATAAAAACTGCATACACGCCATGATATTGAAGTGCTTATCAGGAGTAAGCGCTAACACATGACCAATACCAATTAAGTTCAAATACTCGTCAGCGTGACTCGAAATGGGGTTACCATAATAGTGCTCAAGTCCTACCATGCGTGCCTGACGAATGTAATCCCAGTTAGAATCACTCAATACGACCCGGCAATCATACTTCGCAATCGCTTGTGCTACTTCTCGGGCGACATCATTCGCACCAATAATAAGGAAACCTTTTGGCGCAGGCTCTGCCACTTTGAGTGCCAGAGCGACAGGTCGTGCGGTTGCGCTTTGTAAAACCACAGTGCCAATAATGATCATAAAAGTGAGGGGAACGAGAAGTTCCGCCTCTTCCATACCAACGGCACTCAGTTTAATCGCAAATAGGGATGATATTGATGCGGCAACAATACCTCGAGGCGCAACCCAAGCAAGAAAGAGTTTTTCCTTGAAGACTAAGCTACTGCGTAAAGTGGACAAAAATATAGAAGCTGGGCGAGAGATCAACTGCATGACCACGAACAATACCAACGCACTGGCACCTAAAGTAGAGAAGTCTTCTAACCGGATACGAGCAGCTAATAAAATAAATAGTCCGGTAATGAGAAGCAGCGTTAAATGCTCTTTAAAGTGCAATATATGACGAATGTTGACCTCTTTTGCATTCGCCAACCACATCCCCATCACAGTGACAGTCAATAAGCCTGATTCAGATTCAATAGTATTAGATAAAGCAAATACCCCAAGCACCACACTCAATACAGCAAAGGGTTGAAGATATTCAGGTATTAAAGACTTTCGTAAGAAATAAGCTATCGCGACACCTGAAGCGATGCCAAACCCAAGCCCTACAGAGAGAATCAAAGCGAAGACTTGTAGACTGTGAGCTTCACTACTGGAGACAATGAACTCGTAAACCATAACGACAAATAGCGCACCGAGTGGGTCAATCAGTATCCCCTCCCAGCGTAAAACATTCGACAGCTTAGTGTTAGGCCTAACCGTACGAAGTAAAGGAACGATCACTGTCGGCCCTGTCACGACCGTTAAACTGCCAAAAAGAAGAGCTAAAGGCCAATCAAATTGGAGTAACCAATGCGCGGCAACGGAAGTAATTCCCCAAGAGATCAAGGCCCCCAAGGAAACAATGCTCCATACTGAATTACTCACCCCCTTAATTTCTTTGAAATTGAGAGTCAGACTGCCTTCAAAAAGTATCACAGCAACAGCCAGTGAGATGAGTGGAAACAGCAAGTCTCCGAGCAATTTTTGAGGATCTAATATGCCCGTGACTGGCCCAACAACGATGCCAACAAGCAATAAAAACAGAATCGCAGGTAAACGAAGCCGCCAAGCTAACCATTGGCATAGCAAGCCAATCACCCCAACGGCTGCAAACATTAACGCAATTGACTCATCATGCATTTGATAGCCTCTGGATCTCTTACTCTTTCAAGTGAATTAGGACCGTTAAATATGTTGAAAGGATTAATTATTGTACTCGCTCCAACCGCGCTGCCATTCCATACGGAATTTTTGCGCATGTTCAGTACCTTCACAAACACCTTCGTAATACTGGCCGCTGACACCAATTTGGTAAGCGAAATTAGGGTTACAGTATTCTAATATACCCGCTGAATAACCATTCTCGTAATCAGCCTCTTGTACGTCTCCCAATTCAGACAGCATTTTGTAAGAGCGTTGAGTATGACCTATCACACCATCCTGATAGCCAATCTGATACCAATCGCCGCTTTTAGCTAATTCGCTATCGCTAGCAGCACACCCCATAAGACTCAATGTGATGATGACTGACATTATTTTTTTCATTATTTTCCTTTAACTTATCGATTTACTATTAAGGTATACCACTCAATCTGCAATCTGTCCCACTCAATCCGTGAAAAAACCATTCAATGGAAGCACCCGACCGTTTAATCCAATCAGAAACCACTTAACCGCGTAATAAACCACTTAACTCTCTATTCTACCACTGACCATCAAACCGAATGTTTCTAGCGAATGGTTTGCTTACTATGCATCGTGAGCTTAATTCATAATTCAATAATTCAATAACTAAGGATAAACGCTATGTTGTGGTTTCTAACCTGTGTCGCAGCACTGCTTGGCGGATACTTCATCTACGGTGCATTTGTAGAAAAAATATTCGGCATTAAAGAAAATCGTCAAACTCCTGCCCATACTAAAGCTGACGGTGTCGACTATGTTGCCATGTCAACGCCAAAAGTTTACCTGGTTCAACTTCTGAACATCGCGGGTGTTGGTCCAATATTTGGTCCAATCATGGGTGCCCTATATGGTCCTGCAGCTATGCTTTGGATTGTTATCGGCTGTATCTTTGCTGGTGCGGTTCACGATTATTTCTCTGGTATGCTTTCTATCCGTAACGGCGGTGCTTCTGTACCAACGCTTACAGGTCGTTACCTAGGCAATGGCGCAAAACACTTTATGAACATCTTTGCCATTGTTCTGCTACTACTTGTTGGTGTGGTATTCGTATCAGCGCCTGCTGGTATGATCACTAATCTGATCAACGATCAAACAGATTTGACGGTAAGCATGACAACCATGGTTGTTATCATCTTCGCTTACTACATCATCGCCACTATCGTTCCTGTAGATAAAATCATTGGCCGCTTTTACCCACTGTTCGGTGCGCTGCTAATTTTCATGTCTGTTGGCTTGATTACTGCTATCGCTTTCTCAAGCGAGCATCAAATCCTAGGTGGCTTCCAACCAAGCGACATGCTGAGCAACCTAAACCCGAACGATATGCCATTGTGGCCTGCACTATTCATCACCATCGCTTGTGGTGCTATCTCAGGTTTCCACGCAACTCAGTCACCTCTAATGGCTCGTTGTATTGAAAACGAAAAGAATGGTCGTTTCGTTTTCTACGGAGCAATGATCGGTGAAGGCATTATCGCGCTAATCTGGTGTGCTATCGCTCTATCATTCTTCGGTTCTCTAGATGCACTACAAGAAGCCGTTGCAAACGGTGGTCCAGGTAATGTTGTTTACTCATCATCATTCGGTCTGCTAGGCGTATTCGGTGGCATTCTGGCATTCTTAGGTGTGGTTATCCTACCAATCACCTCGGGTGATACTGCGTTCCGCTCTAGCCGCCTAATCCTTGCTGAATACTTCAATATGGAACAGAAAACGCTACGTAACCGTCTGTTCATGGCACTTCCACTATTCGTTATCGGTGGTGTGCTGACTCAAGTAGACTTCGGTATCATCTGGCGTTACTTCGGTTTTGCTAACCAAACCACTGCGGTAATGATGTTGTGGACGGCTTCTGCATATCTACTTCGTCATAACAAGTTCCACTGGATTACAACAGTGCCAGCAGCATTCATGACGACTGTATGTATTACCTTCATTCTGAACAACGGCAAGCTAGGCTTCGGTCTACCAATGCAACTATCAACCATCGTTGGTGTGATTGCAGCACTAGGTATCACCGCTTACGTTATCAAGATTTCAAAAGGTAAAGGCGAAACAGATTTAGCGGATGAAGAGAAGCCAACAGGTGTCACTGAAACCGTATAAGAATTGATTCAAACATAAACAAGGGCTCCAATTGGAGCCCTTGTTGTTTTCTGACGTCATTCCAGCTTTTACTGAAATGACAGGCTCGATATTAATCGACCTGTTTAATCTGTAGCTCTTTAGGCACTTCAAAGAACATGTTTTCTTCACGACCAAGAACTTCTTCAACTTCAGTTGCGCCAAGTTCTTTAATACGGTCAATGATTTGATTAACGAGCTCTTCCGGTGCTGAAGCACCTGCTGTTACACCCACTTTAGTTTTGCCTTCAAACCACTGCGTATGAACGTCCTCTGGGCAATCGGTCAAATACCCTGGTGTTCCCAGTTTTTCAGCTAACTCTTTTAATCGCGTTGAGTTAGAAGAGTTTTTCGAGCCCACAACAATAAGCAGGTCAACCTCTTGAGCCATAATACGAACCGCATCTTGACGATTTTGTGTTGCGTAACAAATATCGTCTTTACGTGGACCTTGAATATCAGGAAAGACCTCGCGAAGCTTATCGATCACATCCGCGGTTTCATCCACGGATAGTGTTGTTTGGCTAACATAATGCAAGTTACTAGGATCTTTCACCTTGGCAACTAGCTCAAGAACGTCTTCCGGCTTTTCAACCAGATACATGCCGCCTTGATCACTGGCATATTGGCCCATCGTCCCCTCAACTTCAGGGTGACCCGCATGACCAATCAATACCACCTCCATATGCTTACGACTCGCACGCGCTACTTCCATATGTACTTTGGTTACCAACGGACACGTTGCATCAAATACTGTTAAATCACGCTCTTTCGCTTCCTTACGAACCGCCTGTGATACCCCGTGTGCCGAGAAGATAACAATACTATCGTCAGGCACTTCATGCAGTTCTTCAACAAAAACGGCACCACGTTGTTTCAGCCCTTCAACAACAAATCGGTTGTGAACGACTTCATGACGAACATAAATAGGAGGCTGATACATTTCCAGCGCACGTTCAACAATGCTAATCGCACGATCGACACCGGCACAAAAGCCACGAGGGTTAGCTAACAGTATTTTCATGTCATTACTCATGAGGTTTTATTCGACCGACAAGATTTCAACATCAAAAATGACATCTTGTCCGGCTAAGGGATGATTAAAATCAACAGTGACAGAATCGCCTGCGATATCTGTAATAATTCCTGGAATTTCCATGCCATCTGGGCCACTAAAAGCCATGATAGTACCGACTTCTACTTCGGTATCACCGATAAACTTGGCGCGATCCATATGATGAATATTATCTGGGTTAGGCTGGCCAAAGGCATCTTCAGCAGTCAGCTCTATTGCTCGATTCTGCCCAGCTTGCATACCAATAAGATGCTGTTCAAAATTGTCACTCAAGCTTCCATCGCCAATCACTAACTTAGCGGGTTTACCGCCATTGTGAGTGCTATCAGCAACCGAACCATCTTTTAACTTAATCGTAAAATGTAGCGTTACAGCAGAGTTGTGGGCAATTGTTGTCACGTTAGGCTTCCTTATCAATGCGCGAGATCTTTTGTCTCGCTCATATACCCAAGTAACTTCAAACATTAGATTGAAAGCTTGCTTGAGCGTTTTTTTTAAAATTAAAATTTGAGTCTTCTTCTAACAAAAAGCGCTCTCCGAATCAACGGACAGCGCCTAAGGTTATTCACTATAAAACGAGCCTAAGCCGTTTTTTTGTTGCCACGGAAACCATCAAAAATGATCATCGCAGCACCGATACAGATTGCGCTATCAGCAAGGTTGAACGCTGGCCAATGGTAATTCCCCCAGAAAAAGTCTAAGTAATCCACCACAAAGCCATGTACAACACGGTCAAATACATTGCCTACCGCACCACCAATAATCAACGCATAAGCGATGTTATTCCACTTTTCACTCGCGGGTAGCTTTCGCATCCACAGCGAGAGTAGCGCAGTGACGCCAAAAGCGATTGCGGTAAAGAACCAACGTTGCCAACCAGCTTGATCACTCAAAAAGCTAAATGCCGCTCCGTAGTTATGAACGTACAGTAAGTTAAAAAACGGCAAAACCTCGATTCGATTCTCCCATCCATAACCCATACTATTCATTACAACTAACTTAATACCAATATCAGCGACGAAGATCAGGAGGGCTAGCCATAGCCAGCGCACT
This sequence comes from Vibrio sp., assembly GCA_048259585.1. GTDB lineage: Bacteria > Pseudomonadota > Gammaproteobacteria > Enterobacterales > Vibrionaceae > Vibrio. The sequence continues at coordinate 354,920 of JBLXHN010000004.1, forward strand.
CCAGATTGTTTCAGCGTTAATGCTTGCTGTGTCATGTAAAAGGCCTTTAATTATGCGAATTTACGAACTTCACCTTCACCTTCAACGTTAGACACGCAGCGACCACAGATTTTCTCATGACCAGCAATAGTGCCAATATCAGCAGTATGGTGCCAACAACGGTCACACTTCTCTGCTTCAGTCTTGCTCACTTGAACAAATAGGCCATCAATATCCGTGGCATGCGCAGCATCGCTCTTCTCAGCAAGAGGCTTCACAGTCGCTTTTGAAGTTAGCAGAACAAAACGCAGTTCATCTTCAAGCTTATTAAGCTTCGCTGCTAGTGCATCGTCTGCAAATAGCGTGACTTCTGCTTGCAGTGCACCACCGATCGTTTTCTCGTTACGAGCACTTTCCAGCAGTTTGTTGACTGCACCACGAACAGATTGAACTTCGGCCCAGAAATCGTTGTTTAGCTCTTCGCCAGCAGCAAGATCAAACAGACCTTGATACCATTCACCAGTGAACACGAACTTACTGCGATCTTCACCGTCAGCTTGTTTGGTCGGCATTTCGTTCCAGATTTCATCTGCAGTGAACGACATGATTGGCGCCATCCAACGAACCAGCGCTTCTACGATGTAGTAAAGCGCAGTCTGACAGCTACGCTGAGCATGACTGCCCTGCTTCGCAGTGTACTGACGGTCTTTGATCACGTCTAAGTAGAAAGAGCCCATTTCGATAGAACAGAAGTGCATCAAACCTTGAACTACAGCGTGAGTGTTGTACTCATCGTAAGCCTTAACAATCTCATCTTGCGCTGCTTTTGCTTGAGCTACTGCCCAACGATCCAGTGCAACCATCTCTTCAGCAGGAACCATATCTGTCGCTGGGTTAAAGCCGTTGAGGTTCGCCAGGAAGAAACGCGCTGTGTTACGGATACGACGATAAGAGTCAGCACTGCGTTTTAAGATTTCATCAGAAACCGCAACTTCACCAGTGTAATCAGTTGAAGCAACCCATAGACGAAGAATGTCAGCACCCAGCTTGTTGGTTACATCTTTTGGTGCAACCACGTTACCGATAGATTTAGACATCTTACGGCCTTGACCATCAACTACGAAGCCGTGAGTCAGCACTTCTTTGTATGGCGCTTTGCCTTTCATCGCAATAGATGAAATCAGAGAAGACTGGAACCAACCACGGTGTTGATCAGAACCTTCAAGGTACATATCCGCTTCTGCACCGTTAAATTCTTCACGGTTGTCGACAACAGCGTAGTGAGTCACACCAGAGTCAAACCATACATCTAGGGTATCAAGTACTTTCTCGTATTTGTCAGCGTCATCGCCTAATAGCTCAGCAGGTTCAACATCCCACCATGCTTGAATGCCTTTTTCTTCAATCAGTTTCGCGACTTTTTCGATAAGTTCTAAAGAATTCGGATGCAGTTCAGCAGTCTCTTTATGAACGAACAAAGCAATTGGCACACCCCAAGTACGTTGACGAGATACACACCACTCTGGGCGACCTTCAATCATGCCTTCGATACGGCTTTGACCCCAATCAGGCATCCACTTAACACCTTTAATCGCTTCTAGTGCTTGAGCACGAAGACCGGCTTGGTCCATAGAAACAAACCATTGTGGTGTTGCACGGAAGATAATTGGTGTCTTATGACGCCAGCAGTGTGGGTAGCTGTGTTCGTAAGCGTGATGATGAAGAAGAGCACCTTTCTCTTTCAGTACTTCGACAACATTATCGTTCGCTTTGAATACGTGTTGACCAGCAAACAGCTCAGTATCTGGTAAGTAAACACCGTTTGAACCAACAGGGTTCGCAACTTCTAGGTCGTATTTTTGACCAACGGCAAAGTCTTCCTGACCGTGGCCAGGCGCTGTGTGAACCACACCTGTACCTGAATCTGTAGTAACGTGGTCACCAAGAATCGCTGGAACCGTGAAATCGTAGAATGGGTGCTGGTATTGAGTAAGCTCTAAATCACTACCTTTAGCAAAACCTAAGTTATGGAAATGCTCGATACCTGCACGATCCATCACATCTTTCGCTAGCTCAGAAGCAACGATAATACGTTCTGGCTGCTCGCCTTCTACTTGAATTAGTACGTATTCAAGATCATCACGTAAACATACCGCGCGGTTTGCAGGCAGTGTCCAAGGCGTTGTTGTCCAGATAACGATTGAAACGTCACCTTCACCTGCGTGATCAGATTTTAGATCAAACTTAGCAAGCAGAGCCGCTTCGTCCGCCGCTTTGAAACGCACATCGATAGAAGGAGAAACTTTGTTTTTGTACTCAACTTCTGCTTCAGCAAGTGCTGAGCCACAATCTGTACACCAGTGAACAGGTTTGAATCCTTTTAGTAAATGGCCATTATCAGCAATCTTACCTAGGGCACGTACGATGTTTGCTTCAGTAGCAAAATCCATAGTGCGGTACGGCTTATCCCACTCACCAAGAATACCCAGACGCTTAAAGCCTTCTTTTTGGCCTTCTACTTGACCAGCCGCATACTCACGACATTTTTCGCGAAACTCAGCGGCCGTAACTTTTTGACCTGGCTTGCCCACCTTTTTCTCAACCATTAACTCGATTGGTAGACCGTGACAGTCCCAACCTGGAATATATGGTGAATCAAAACCAGCCAGCGTTTTAGATTTAATAATAATGTCTTTAAGAATCTTATTAAGTGCGTGACCAATGTGAATATCGCCATTAGCGTATGGGGGGCCATCGTGCAGAATGAAAGATTTTTTACCTTTCTTAGCTTTACGGATTTCACCGTATAGATCTTCTTTATACCAACGCTCTAACATTTCTGGCTCACGATTCGCCAGATTACCTCGCATTGGGAACCCTGTTTCAGGTAAATTCAGGGTATTTTTATAATCACTCATCGATTCTTAATTCCGTTGTATTGGGCGAAGTTAGACATTATATTAGCCAGTGGAATCAACCGGTTAACTCTTTAGCTGAAGCAGCCACACCCTTGCGGCTTCAGCATCCAATTCTATTTGTTGTTTGAGCGCATCAAATGACTCAAATTTTTTCTCATCTCTCAACTTATGCAAAAGTGCGACTTCTAATTGCTTTCCATACAAATTGCCTTGAAAGTCAAATAAATGCACTTCTAGTTGCTGACGAACGCCATTCACTGTTGGTCTTTGCCCGATATTGGCAACACCACCGACAGGTTGTTCACCCAGCCCATAAGCTTCGACAACATAAACCCCAGACACTGGAGAAACACAGCGTTTTAAAGGGATGTTAGCAGTAGGAAACCCTATAGTTCGACCCAGTTTTCGACCATGCGACACTCGACCACTAATGCTATAGTCTCTTCCTAACATTTCTGACGTTGCCGCCAAATCATTGTCGGCTAATGATTCACGAATTGCAGTACTGCTGACGCGTAGCTCTTCAACACAGAAGCTCTTTGTACTGACCACTTCAAATCCGTATTTTTCCCCAGCCTCTTTGAGCATAGTAAAGTTACCTTTACGCTCGCGGCCAAAACAAAAATCGTCACCGACAACCAGAAACTTAACACCCAAACGTTTTACCAACAAGTCGCGGATAAAACTGTCAGCATCAAGCCCTGCAAAATGATGGTTAAAATTCACACATAAAAGTCGATCAATATCAAGCTTACTCAATTGAACGAATTTATCTCTCAATCTTGTCAAACGAGCCGGTGCTCTGTCTTTCAAGAATAACTCCATAGGTTGTGGTTCAAAAGTCATCACTACTGAAGGTAGATTAAGTAACTTCGCTTGTTGGGATACTTTCTTTAGTACCTGTTGATGCCCTAAATGAACACCGTCAAAGTTGCCAATCGTCAATACACAACCATTATGCTGTGGTTTGATATTATGAATACCGCGTATTAATTCCATTGGAATACGTTTAAAACCTATAGTTCTCAGTGAGTAAAGCGCGCAAAACAAGCGTTCCCTAGTGTGAAACCGACGGATTATACCCTAAATAACACCGAAAAGGACTGCCATTTTTTCAGTTATTTTCCTTAAGCTAAACTCATGGTTCACGCATAGAACCCAACAGATTAAAGAATTTGAAAGCATAAATATTATTCCGTTGCCACTTTTAAATCCGTCAAGCGCAAACCTAGTATGACAGCGGTGATGGCATAAACCCCAGCACCCAGTCCAATAAGTGCTGTCAACATCAACGCGCGATAATAGAAGCTCCAATCAAGCCATACTGACATATCTTCTAACTGCCATAAAATCGCAGCAACCATCGCGCTACCGGCAATAAGTAGACGAATACAAAACATAATTGTTTTACGAGAAACTCGATAAACGCCTTGTTGATGTAAGCCATTATATAGAAGAGCCATGTTAATAAAGGCAGACAAAGCCGTTGCAGCCGCTAAACCAACGTATCCGTAGAACCAAGCGAAAACTGCATTGAATCCAATATTACTCACCATCGCTATAATTCCATAGCGAACTGGAGTTTTGGTATCTTGCCGAGAGTAATATCCTGGAGCCAATACTTTAATTAACATAAAGTTCAACAAACCAGCTGCATAGGCAAATAATGACATCGAAGCTTGTTCTACATCGGTTGAAGAAAATTCACCACGCATAAACAAAACCATCAGCATAGGCTTAGCTAACACCATTAAACCTAACATTGCTGGGATACCAAGCAGGGTCACCATTCTCACTCCCCAATCCATCGTATGAGAAAAGCCTTCGCTTTGGGCATCAACATGTTTACGGGATAAAGCAGGTAAAATAACCGTCGCGATGGCAATACCAAACAGCCCTAATGGAAACTCCAACAAACGATCAGAGTAATAAAGCCAACTGATCGATCCCGTCTGGAGAAAGCTCGCAACGAAAGAGTCAAACAATAAGTTAATTTGACTTACCGATACGCCGAACAGCGCTGGAATCATCAAAGTGCGAATTTTAACCACACCGGGATCTTTCCAGCCCCATTTCGGTTTAACCAGTACACCCGCTTTGATCAAAAACGGCAGTTGGAATAAAAACTGAGCTAAACCACCTAAAAAAACACCTATTGCTAAACCTATCTCAGGTTGATCTAGCATTGGTGAAATATACCAGGCAGAAAGGATAATCATCACATTGAGAAATACTGGTGTAAATGATGAAACTGCAAATTTCCCCAAAGTGTTTAGTATTGCTCCAGATAAAGCAACAAACGTAATAAACCATAAATAAGGAAAGGTGATCTTTAACAGTAAGCTCGCCAACTCATACTTAGGGGCTGCAGGACCATCATTTAGCCAATCAAGAAACCAGCCTGCACCGAACAGAGCAGTTACCACCCCTGAAAAAACAACGCCGAGTATGGTTACGATAGAAACCAAAACACCGAGAGTTCCTGCCGCTCGTGCAATTAAATCTCGGGTTTTGTCCATATCGCCTGAAGCATGACACTCAGTCAACACGGGCACAAAGGCTTGAGAAAATGCCCCTTCGGCAAACAAACGACGCAAGAAGTTAGGAATACGGTTGGCAAAGAAGAACACGTCGGCGCTGGCACCTGCACCCATTAAATTTGCCACAACGATATCTCGAATAAGCCCTAAGACCCGGGAGACCAGTGTCATAGAACTCACAATAATGCCAGACTTGAGTAAGCGCTTGCTCACGATAACCTCGAAAACTGAGCCAAAACAATACCGTGTCGCTCTGAATAACAAAGAATGTACTTCAGAGAGCAGATAAGTATTAGCATTGGAAAAAAAATACTGTTAGAATCCCCGCCATCTTAACCGCGAAGGCCTTCTGATTCCAAACTTGTTTGGCTTAGGTGGGTTTTTGCACAAATCATTTGACATTTTAGACCAAATGAGGGATAGTCCTCGGCCTTAAAATGTTACCTAACGAAAAGTTTTTGGGAGTTAGACCCTTGGCAAATAGTAAATCTGCTAAGAAGCGCGCTATCCAAGCTGAGAAACGTCGCCAGCACAATGCTAGCCGTCGTTCTATGATGCGCACTTACATGAAGAAAACTGTTGCTGCTATTGAAGCAGGCGACAAAGAAACTGCAACTGCTGCTTTCGCTGCAGTTACACCAATCCTTGACCGTATGGCGACTAAAGGCCTTATTCACAAGAATAAAGCAGCTCGTCACAAGTCTCGCTTCGCTGCAGCTATCAAAGCTCTATAATTCAAATTTGAATTATCAGCGATGAAAAAAACCGGCTATTGCCGGTTTTTTTATTTTCTGAGCTAAATTTAACTCACCTATTCACAATAGAGATGATGTAAAAGCTCTATCATCTTTTTCACTTCGTTACTACTTAGAGTATAAAATACGGTTTGAGCACACTTACGTGTGTTTACCAATCCATCTCGTCTTAACCAAGCTAGATGTTGTGATAGTGCTGATTGACTCAATTCCAGCTTTCCGCATAACTCGCCAACAGATAACTCTTGGTTGTGCAGTAAACAAAGAATCTGTAGACGCCTTTCGTTAGCCATCGCTTTTAATAAAACAACGGCTTGTGCGGAATTCTTTTCCATTTCTTGTAAGTTCATGAACAAAGTCCCCTAAGAACAACTTCTTTAACGCTCATTAAGTCGACATAATTAACTAATTCATATAGTTATATGCCATATTAGCGGGGTAAAGTATTTGGGTTGTATTAATTTAGTGTAATTATGCGACAGGCTTAGATTGTTTGAAGAATTTCCCTGACAGCACAATATCAATTCTATTTTTTTAGCAAAGCGTAATAATTGTCATTTGTAACAAATTGTACAAAGTTAATCCAACTGTTATTAATGACAAAAGCCTCATTCAAACAAATTTGTGAAGTCAGCATCACAAACGTTCTTTACCGCAGGGTGCTGAATCATACGTTCAGCAAAAATCACATAGTATTCCTCCCTTACTTCCTCAATCGGAGCAACTAAGTGTAAAGAGCGATCATCACTGACTTCAGTAACATCATGGAATATTGGCGCTAAAAAAATGGTTTCAGGATGGTAACGCGAGAACGCCTTCATCAAAGCGGCATCATCAAATTCACCTAAAATATTGGGCTGAATCCCTTGATGATCAAACCACTGTCTAATTTTACGCCCCATTGAAGTACGACTACCTGGAATCAATAGTTTGCGTTGTTCAAGCAATAGAGGAAATGGCTCGTCGATAATTTTGCTGCGAGAGAAAAAGCCCATATGGCTTTCCCCCAGCTTTTTACTATAAAGACCCGGGCTTTGGCTTGAATCTACGGGGCAGTCAGAGAGAATCATATCTAACTTATGCTGTGACAACTGCTCTAATAACAGTTCATGGGTCGACTCAAAACAACGCAAGTGGATACTGTTATCTTCTTGGAGAGTGGTCATCAACACTTTACTGACGAGCCTTTTGGACAAAGCATCGGCAACACCCACATCAAACAGTACATTTGCACGTTGGCTGTAATTAACGATATCCAACATCTCATAGCTCAGGCCGAACATACGATCAGCATACTTAAACACCAACTGACCGAGTTCTGTTGGCTCAACACTACGCCCATTTCTTTTAGTTAGCTTACCATCCATACGCTCTTCAAACGCTTTGATTTGCCCAGTGACGGTTTGGGGCGTTAGAAACAAAGCATCAGCGGCTTTGGTAACAGACCCTTGCTTGCAAACCATCCAAAAATAATACAGATGGTTATAGTTAAGATGAGACATATAAAAGACCAGATGAAGTTAGGAATATCTGCTGACGTTTATAACAAACCCTTCCTCGCTTATCAATTAGCTCGAAATATCCGAACTCAGAAAGATAATAGCGAAAGTTTTTCCTACAAAACAAACTATCAATATGACAAAAAAGACATAGCGATTCGAATTTATACGCTCTAATTAGTCATTTTTTAATGATTTCTTGTCATGAATCACAAAAACAAACAAACCAATAAAAACATTAAAAATCAATACCTTAAATTCATTTATGTAGAATAAAAACGCTGTGAAAACCTATCAATTGATAAAAACATCACTTTATTACAGCACTGTCATATTACTGAAATATTTCCCATCTAGTATCGCGATCAGAATTCAACAACAGACCAAAAACAGTAAATACGGTCAATGGAGAAAACTATGATAAACCAAGCAGCTTCACCAGCGGCTCCGGTCTCGTCAACGACTCGAGCACTACGCTGGGCAAACTTGGCTTTCATGATTTATCTACTATTACTAGCAGTAACAATGGTAGGTAGTGGTTTTAAATGGGCGACAGGCGAACAAGCCAAAGTTCTGTTTGAGTTTGCATCTCACCCGATCGCTGGATTAATGATTGGCTTAGTCGCAACAGCGCTTATTCAATCATCTAGTACAGTCACTTCAATTATTGTTGGTTTAGTCGCTGGCGGCTTACCTATTGAAACAGCTATTCCTATGGTTATGGGTGCTAACATTGGTACTACCGTAACGAACACCATTGTGAGCCTAGGCCACGTGCGATGCAAAGAAGAATTCAAGCGCGCATTCGCAAGTGCAACCATTCACGACTTCTTTAACTTGCTGGCGGTACTGATCTTCCTACCACTCGAAATCATGTTCGGTATGTTGGAAAAAATCTCTCATTGGCTTGTTTCTCCATTCCTAGCGGGTGGCGACATGAGCATGAAAGGGCTGAACTTTGTTAAACCTATTACTAAACCGGTTGTAAGCGCAGTAAAACATCAGCTTGAAGTTTTAGGTGACGTATTGGGCGGTGTAGCACTGATCATTCTGGGTATCGCGACAATTTTCGTTGCTATCACTGTGATTGGTAAGTTAATGAAGAGCCTGATGGTTGGGCGTGCTCGTGAAATTCTACAGCATGCGATTGGTCGTGGTCCTTTACATGGTATTGCTTCTGGTACAGTCGTAACCGTTTTGGTGCAATCATCTTCAACCACAACAAGTTTGATGGTTCCATTAGTGGGTTCGGGTGTGCTTAAAGTACGTGATGTTTATCCATTCACACTGGGTGCTAACATTGGTACTTGTATTACTGCACTACTGGCAGCAACAGCGGTATCGGGTGAATTTGCAGTATTTGCCCTGCAAATTGCATTAGTACACTTAACTTTCAACGTGCTAGCGACGCTCCTAATTTACGGTACTCCATTCTTACGAGAGATTCCGTTAAAAGGTGCTGATTATATTTCAGATATGGCAGTGAAGAACAAGAGTGTGGTTGCAGGATACCTACTTTCAGTATTTATTGTTATTCCTGGTGCAATTTTAGCTCTGTCTTAATTGCATCAAAGCTTCCAAAGCTCTCCGACAGGAGAGCTTTTTTGTACCTATTGATACAGTAGACAATCCAAGTTATTCAGTTAAAAGTGGCAATTTCAAACATTTGGGTTATCATTTTATCTAAGTTTCTTATTTTCATTTCTAACAATAGATATGAAAAACAACAAAAGTTGCTTCGTATAACCCCACTGATAAGGTGTGGGGGTCTCTACCAGGATCCGTAAAATTCTGATTACGAAGAGTTAAGCGAATTGATGATCGCTTTTCTCTTTGTATGGGCTCCATTTACTCCACTGACCGACAAGAAGGTAATTAGGGTAAACACCACTCAAAATGAAAGGCGATTAATCCAAGACTAAATGGAGGGCAGCGGCCACTGTCACTTCAAATAGAAAGAGAGAGGTTAAGAGCATATATGAAACAATTTATCCAGCAATTACCGAAGGTCGAACTTCATCTGCATATTGAAGGTTCTCTCGAACCGGAATTGATGTTTGAACTAGCCAAACGTAACCAGATTGACATTCCCTTCTCTTCTCCAGAAGAAGTACGAGCGGCATATCAATTTTCCAACCTACAGTCTTTTCTTGATATCTATTATCAAGGCGCAAACGTACTGATCCACGAACAAGATTTCTTCGACTTAACCTGGGCTTATCTACTTCGCTGTAAGCAGGATAACGTTATCCATACCGAAATTTTCTTTGACCCACAAACGCATACTGACCGTGGCATTAAATTCGAGACCGTCATCAATGGCATCAGTAAAGCGCTTGAAAAAGCTCAAGAGGAACTCGGTATTTCGAGCCAAATCATCATGTGTTTCTTGCGACATCTTAGCGAGCCTGCGGCGATGGAAACGTTGCTAAATGCCCTACCATTCAAAGACAAGATTATTGGTGTTGGCTTGGACTCTTCCGAACAAGGACATCCACCAGAGAAGTTTGAGAATGTATTTAACGAAGCAAGAAGAGCCGGGTTCATTACTGTAGCTCACGCAGGCGAAGAAGGTCCTGCTCTTAATATTCGCAACGCTATCGATTTACTTGGCGTACAACGTGTAGATCACGGTGTTCGTTGTGTTGAAGATTCGGCATTAGTTGAAGAACTTAAGCAAACTCGCATGCCTTTAACGGTATGTCCGCTATCAAATCTTAAACTGAAAGTGTTTGAGCAGATGGAGCAGCATAATATCGTGGATCTACTTCGTCAGGGGCTCTGTGTTACCATCAACTCTGATGACCCAGCCTATTTTGGCGGATACATGACTGATAATTTCAATGCCGTTGCAGACGCCCATCCTATGAGTTATGAAGAACTCGCTCAGTTCACTCTAAATGCTATTGAAGCCAGTTTCATTTCAGATTCAGAGAAATATCGAATGATTGCTAATACTCAGCAGTATCTGGCTCAATACTCATAATTAGATTCAGAACAGACAAAAGGAGCGTAAAGCTCCTTTTGTTCTATCAAATCTAGCGCTACGAAGCTTTAGGTGTAATCACAACACAAGCCGTATGTTTCTGTTTGCCAAAACCTAATATCTGGCAAAGTGCTTTCTTACCAACAGGGACAAATGCAGAAGCAACCGCATGCTCTTCTGATTCTGCGTGCGGATCATGAAAGAAAAAGAATTTTTCACTCATACCACTTAGCACTATCCAGTGCGGTTCCTTCTTGCCATCAAAGCGATATGTACTAATAAGAAGCAATACACACGCTCCCTGATTTACCCAATCTTCCAACTGTTCCTGAGTTGGCGGTGCATCAATGGTTGTCACATCTTCGGTCAACAACTGTTGGCAGAAGTCCTGATGAACCAACTCTATCACCGCTTTTTTGTTTGCATCGCGTACACTATCAATAAACGGCGTACCTTTTGACTGGCTCCATAACTCGACATGGAAACCACGCCTTGTGGCGGCTAAGGCAAGCCCTTGGCCACTGCAACCACCGTGTCCTGCAGCCATAAAGATCGTTGTTGCTTCTCTCCATAACTGCATCTCTTTCGTCCGCGACGGTTCACAGCTTTTATCCAAATAAGAAAAGCTCATCAACAGGCAAGCAGCCCCACAAGTAAAAGGGGTTGTTTGAACATACAAAGGCAGCGGTAACTGCACTTTAGGGCCATGAGGCGTGAGGCGCTTTTGCATCCTTCGACCATCACAGAGATCGTCATAATAATGGATCAGCAGTTTCAGGGTCTTATAGCCCATTTTTTCATATAAATTTATCGCCGCCGTATTGTCATCTCGCACTTCTAGTCGTAATGTAGTGGCACCTTGATCAAGAGCAGCACGCTCGCATTGCTCAACCAAGTTTTGAGCAATTCTCCGGCCTCTGAAATCAGGTTTAACGGCAATTGAATACAATCTTGATAGCTGTGTACCTTGATGAAATAGTAGCAATGCATATCCAGCCAGTTCCTCACCAGAATCTGCCACAAAAATGACAGCTTGGTTGGAGTGTAAAAAACGCTTCATTTGACGCGGAGAGATTTTATCCCCTTCAAATAGCTGTTGTTCTAACGCATTAAGCGCAGTGAGATCAGCACTTTTCGCAAGACGAAAGTCCATACGATGTCCTTAAGAAATTAAGCAAAATTGCTATTCAATACCCATATAGTACATCCAAAGAAAGTAAACAGCAGCTAGCCTACGAGTAATTATTTTTGCAACCTTGGCTACACTTAATCAGGCGACAAGAAGATAGAACTCTGGCGCTACTTTAATCGGAATTTTTTTAGGGAACACTCCCTAGCGTGAGGAATTAAAACAATATGGCAAACCTTTTAATCGTGACAGACCAAGCCAGCGACTGGCAACAATACTTCCCTTCAGAGCAAGTCGTTAGCGTCGCTCAGTACCTTGATGCAGACTGGAAAAACAACTTCCGCAGCGTACAAGTGGTCAACTTATGTCGTGATTATGATTACATGAGCAACGGTTATTACTGTTCTCTGATGGCAGAAGCGCGTGGTCACCGAGTGATCCCAAGAGTCATGGCGATTAATGATATTAATCAGCCGTTTCTGCTGTCATCAGGTTTACTGAAACTCAACAAGCTGTGTAAAAACACTGACTCAATTCACTGCAAGATTTATTTTGGACGCACGCCTGAGCCGGGGTTAGATAAACTTGCTCGTCGTCTGTTTGAGCAGTTCATGGTACCTGTCATCGAGCTTAAAATGCACAAATATCAGGGACAATGGCAGATCAATACGATCGCGCCTTATCCTTTCCAGGATTTGGAAGATCAAGAACAGGATTTCTTTATCGAGTCGCTAGAAATGTTCTCAACCAAAGTTTGGCGGAAACCGAAACAAGAGAAAAAGTATCGCTATGATGTCGCAATGCTGGTTGATCCTGAAGAGAAGATGCCGCCATCAGACGCCTCAGCTTTAAAACGATTCAAACGCGCCGCAAATCGTCTGGGTATGAACTTGGAAACCATTTCACCGGACGACTTATCTCGTTTAGGAGAGTTTGACGGCTTGTTTATTCGCGCAACAACCAACATCAGTAATTTCACTTATCGCTTTGCCAAAACAGCAGAAAAAATGGGCTTAGTGGTCATGGATGATTCCGAGTCCATTATGAAATGTACCAACAAGGTATTCCTGACAGAGCTATTACAACGCAACAATGTCCCGGCACCAAAAGGGGTCATCGTAAAAAGCTTTGATAGTGAATGGAAACAAAACCTGCTTTCTCAACTTGAACTGCCTATGGTACTAAAAATCCCAGACGGTGCTTTCTCACGCGGTGTGGTAAAAGTAAAAACAGAAGATGAGTTGATAAAAGAAGCCGCCGTTTTATTCGAAAAAAGTGCGCTTATTTTAGCTCAAGCCTTTATGCCTACCGATTTTGACTGGCGTATTGGTGTGATGAATCGTCAGCCGATCTTCGCTTGTAAATACATGATGAGCCGTGGCCACTGGCAAATTTATCAACACCACAATAGCGGCCGAGTCTCTTCAGGTGGCTTTGAAACACTCGACCTAAAACAAGTACCGAAAAACGTTGTGGATGTAGCAGTAAAAGCAGCTAATTTAATCGGTGGCGGATTATATGGTGTTGACTTAAAAGAGATTGATGGCCAAGTTTATGTTATCGAAGTCAACGATAACCCAAGTATCGACCATCACGTGGAAGATGCATTCTTAGGCGATTTATTATACGACAGAGTGATGACGGAATTTCTACGTCGCATTCAAATGCGCGGTTTCTAAGATTATAGAACGACATAAGAGTAATTAGCTTTATGGCTTACTCGCTAATTTTTACCAGATGAGTAAGCCGTATCAAAAGGAAGACTATGGATTTTTTAATCGATCAGTGGCAGTTTTCACAGCAACAACCAACACAGTTACAAAACTCAGCAAAATCAATTGAGGCACATCACTGGTATCACTGTCAGCGAGATCTTCCGGGCGTAAGAGAGTGGTTGGTCAGCAACAACATTCCCGCCTCAATTATTGATAGCTTGCTAGCAGAAGATACTCGCCCATTATTTGAGCAATATGATGAACAAAATTTTGTTCTGATTTTACGAGGTGTCAACCTCAATGAAAATGCGGATCCCGCAGATATGCTCAGTATTCGCATTCTCTATTATCAAGGCTCATTGATCTCGACCCGCAAAATCCCATCGAAAACCATCAATGCAATTCGAACCAGCCTACAGCAAGGGAATGGTCCGAAAACCATCCCCGATCTGGTACTAAATATTATCGATGGATTAAACAAGAACATAGATAACTACCTAAATTCGGTTGAAGAAAAAATAGAAGCTTTTGATAGCGAGTTAGAGCTAAGTGATGAATTGATGAACACTCACAAAGCACTACTTAAAATCAAACGTTTTATCAAACCTCAGCAGTACGCGATTGATGATTACTTAACGTCTGATGTAGCATTAGCGAATGCGAAAAACATGCGTCTACGACACAGCGTCAACACCATTACACGTATCAATGAAACATTGGATTTCTTCCTGAGTGAATTAGAAATCATTAAAGGCGAATTACGCCAGTACCATGCAGAAAAAATGAACCAGAATACCTATCTGTTCTCCGTTATCGCAGCCATTTTCTTACCGACCAGTTTCTTAACGGGTCTGTTAGGTGTTAACGTAGGAGGTATTCCAGGAACAGAATCCCCGGTCGCATTCGGACTGTTCTGCTTTGGATTGCTCGGCATCTTCGCATTAGAGTTTTGGATTTTAAAACGGCTGCAGTTTTTCTCTAAAAACTAGTTGGCTTTTCAAGGCGACAAGTGAAAGCGTCCCCATGAGCATAGGGCACTATGTGATTGGGGCAAGCGAACACAGCCAACACCGCTTCAGCTTCAAGTAGGAAGAGTATAAAAAGACAAATAGGAAGAGTAGATGTATATATTCGGCTATGGAAGCCTAATGAATTCCTCCTCAAGGAAATTAACTGGCCAAACAGGTCAGGCAATCCCTGTGGTTGTACATGGATTAGTACGTTCATGGGGAAAAATAGACGACAGTTACACCATTTCCCCGCTTGTGGTTACCTCGGGTGAGGGGCAAGTCAACGGTGTGTTATTGGAGGTGGATGATACTGAGCTGGTGGCATTTGATATTAGAGAAAGCGGCTATCAAAGAATCGCTTTAACCAGTCAACAAATTGAAACGGAGCATGAGTTCGATCATAACCAATCGATTTGGGTTTATATCACTGAGCAACATCTTCAGCCTTGTGAAAATAGTCCTATCGTTCAAAGCTATGTCGATACGGTTCTATGTGGCTGCTTAGAGATTTCGGAATCATTTGCTCAACATTTTGTAAAACACACCTTAGGATGGCACCACCCTTTAGAAAATGATCGTCATAGCCCGAAATATGTCCGATTAGCGGGTGTCGATGAATCTAAACACCGTTTCATTGACGAACTTATCGCTCAAGTCAGGTAACCAGTAGCACTTTTCCACCCAGGAAGAGTGCTTAACGTTTACACTCCCCACAACCTCTTGCTAAACGTGCTTTTTAGACCACGATACCTGGCTTAGTTTGATTAATTTATTGCCATATTTTCACTCCCATTGTTAAATAGAGCTATTAAGGCAGCGAGGTCTATCATGGCAACCATAAAAGACGTGGCTCGTGAAGCAGGAGTCTCAGTGGCAACGGTTTCACGCGTTATCAATAAATCTCCTAAGGCGAGTCAATCTTCCATCGATTCTGTAACAAAAGCGATGAAAACACTCGGTTATCGACCGAATGCCGCGGCTCGAGCACTAGTGAGCCAAAGTACTAATACTATTGGTGTTTTAGTCAGTGATGTCTCAGATCCCTTTTTTGGTACCTTAGTAAAAGCCGTTGATAAAATCGCGCACAAAGCGGGCAAGCACTTATTAATCGGCAACGGTTATCATCGAGCGGAAGAAGAACGTAAAGCCATCGAACTTTTGATCAATAGTCGTTGTGATGCACTCGTAATTCACTCGAAAGGGCTATCAGATCAAGAGCTGATTGAGTTTGCCAATGAAATCCCTGCCATGGTTCTGATTAATCGCCATATCCCAGAGTTAGCCGATCGCTGTATATCACTTGATAACTATAAAGGTGCCTATCTCGCTACTGAGTACCTGATTCGCAATGGGCATAACAACATCGCCTGTATCAGTTCACTACAACATATTGAAGATGCTGAACAACGAATCAAAGGCTATCAAGACGCTTTAAAAGAGCACGATATTTTAATGCCATCGAGCTACATAGAGCTGGCGACACCGGATAGTGAAGGTGGCGAGCAAGCAATGACCAACTTGCTGACAAAATCATTAAATATTACAGCCGTTGTTGCCTATAACGACAATATGGCTGCTGGTGCACTCTCTATTCTTGAAGAAAACGGGATTAAAACTCCTGACCACGTTTCAGTTATCGGCTTTGATGATGGACTGATTGCTCGCTACGTACGCCCTAGATTGACAACGGTGCGTTATCCTATTCAGATGATGGCCGAAAAAGCCGCGACCTTAGCGCTGAAAATTGCCAAGGGCGAGCCCATTGAGCAAGAACCGATGTGCTTCTCTCCGACCCTAGTACGCAGAGATTCAGTGAATAAGCTGGGACAATAAAAAAAGCCCCAACTCTAAACTGAGTTGGGGCAAAATCGCTTTTCCTAAGAACTGTAAACCTTATCCCCCCAGCCCCTAGGTTCACTATGCACCCTACAGGGCTAGCTCGCTAAAACGTTGAACTTATACACAGTGGTAAAAGCGTATTCTTCACCCGGAAGAGTCATACAACTCTCCTGTGGCCATTCAGGATGATTCGGCGAATCTGGTAGATACTGAGTCTCAAGCGCAAGACCTTGATATTGTTTATATTCATTTCCTGTTCGGCTCGGTGTTCCTGCAAAGAAGTTTCCACCATAGAACTGAATAGCTGGTTTATCCGTGAAGACTTCCATCACTAGCGACTGATCTGGCGCTTCTACCGTAGCCACGCTTGCGCCGGTTTGACAGCTATCATCCAGCAAGTAGCTGTGATCATAACCTTTACAATTTTGTTGCTGCTCATCCGCTAACAAGTCTTGACCAACGGCTTTAACAACACGGAAATCGAAACTGGTGTTTTCAACACTTTCTAGTTCACCTAAAGGAATACCTTCTGACGTCGTTGGAAGATAGTAATTAGCATTCACTTGAAGCTTATGCTCAAGAATGTCAACGCCTGAATCGGCTCCCATCAAGTTAAAGTAAGCATGGTTGGTTAAATTAAGTGGCGTGGCTTTGTCGGTTGACGCTTTGTAGCTAATAACGATTTGATTATCATCTGTTAGCTCATAAGTTACCGAAGCGGTTGTATTCCCTGGGAAACCTTGGTCACCATCCTCTGAAGAAATAGAAAACTCTACCTGTTGTTCAGTTTGGCTCACAATGTTCCAACGACGGTTGCTCCAACCATCTTTACCGCCATGTAAGCAGTGATCCCCCTGATTCGCCGCCAATGTGTAAGTTTCACCTTGGTATTGATATTTAGAGTTAGCGATTCGGTTTGCATATCGACCAACTGTCACGCCTAAAAAACTGCTGTGCTTCTGGAAATCGGGCATCGTGCTCAATCCAAGCAAAACTTCTCTGTTTTCGCCCGCGACAGGAACACTACAACTAAGCCATGTCGCACCAATATCCATAAAGACAACGCGCATACCCATTTGATTGGCAAGCTCAACAAGCTTCGCTGGTTTACCATCATAAGCTGGCGCAGCAGTCATTGTGTTTAATAAAGAGTGAGTCATCACTTGGTTCCTTTCATTGAATCAACGCAGAGCCTTTTTTCACGCGTAGAGTGACTGTAAAACAGCAAGCAGTTTACCAGCCACTATACGTTGAATCTGTGACCAAACTTACAGAGTGTAAACGTTACCACAAGAATGAAATAAACATCAAGATTTGAGCAAATGGATTTTACCCAGCAGTTTTCCCATCATAAGCTACTATTCACTTATAAACATTTAGCTATAAATGACTGTATTCGTGAATAAGATTAATCCTAATGGTCGTACAATAGAAAACATAAAAAGTGAGTTAAGACGAAATACGCTGGTCTATTCATTTATTGTTTTTTCCACATTAACAACCTATCTTTGTTTAAAAATATTTGCACCTGATATTAATATTGATATAACACTAAGCACCTATCTCGAATCGGTTTTATCTCTGATTGTTAGAACATTTATTCTTTGGACTGCCTATCAATACATAAACATGCTATTTAATAAAGAAGAAAGTCCAATAAGCGAGTGGTTAATAAGAGTTAAAGGAATTCTTCTACCGATACATAAACCCATTTCATTTCTAATACTCGCTTTGTTTATAAGTATGTTCATTTCCACATACTCATATATAAAAATATTAATACCAGAACTAAACCCTTATTATCTCGATAAGGATTTGTATAATTTTGATTTATGGATCCATGCTGGTTATTCCCCTTGGGAGTTGACTCACAAAATATTTTTCTTACCAGAACTTACCTTATTTATTGATGTTTTATATTCACTATGGTTTATTATCGTTTGGATTTTTTTGATTGGCTTTATTTTTTCTACTAGCAATGACCAACTAAGAAATCAGTTTTTATTAACCTTCATTTCCTGTTGGTTAATTCTTGGTAGCTTGTTGGCCGTCATTCTCTCATCGGTGGGTCCCTGCTATATCCACCTTATTGATGACAGTCAAAAACAGTATTTAGAGTTAATCTCACTGCTTAATAGTCAAGGCAGCATTTTAAACGACAAGTATTCCTATACTCTAGGGGCGACTTATATACAAAACTTACTTTGGCAAATCTATCAAGCAAATGGCAGTGGAGAAGGAATGGGAATTTCAGCCATGCCTAGTTTACATGTTTCGATGGCCGTATTAGTCGCTCTATCCTCCTTTTCTATCAATAAAAAACTCGGCTACCTTATGGTTTTTTATGCCCTATTTATCCAAATAGGTTCAGTACACTTAGGTTGGCATTATGCTGTAGATGGCTACGTGAGCATTGCGATCACAATCATCATTTGGCGCTGTTGGGGCTGGCTACTGACTCATTTCAGTACAAACTCAAAGCTGTATAAAAAATAGCCATTTTATCGTCTAATCACTGACCTTTTTGCTCTCTATCATCTAAACTTAAGGTGCAGCTATAAGTAGTCGATTATCTGACTACTGGGAGAGTGATTCATGGACACGCACAGCAAAAATACCATTCACAGTTTTATTGCTTCAACTGGGACATTAAATACCCAACTTGCTGATATTCATCAGAGATTGTGCGTGTCTGATCCAGCCATTGATCGTATTTCTTTTGCCCTTTATGACGAAGAGAGTGACAAGCTTAAAACTTATGCCGATAGTACTTTCCACGGCTATGAGCTCATGCACTACGAATTTCCACTTTCTGAATTACCCGCACTCAAAGTATGTGCTGAAACAGGGGAATCAAGATACCTCGGAAACATCCCTAAACAGCTCTGCTCGAGCTACCCACATACAAAATGGCTAATAGAGCAAGGTTACCACTCTTCTCTAGCTGTACCGGTTTTTCAAGACACAAAGTTCATTGGTTTTATCTTCCTCAACTCCTGTCAGCAGCACTTATTTAATGACAAAGTGACGGATTCATTAAAACCATTTATCGATATCATCCGCTTTGTGGTTACTTCTGAATATGATTTGGTTCATTCATTACTCGATAAGGCAAGCTCGTTACACTCACAGTCGCAAGAGCATTGGGATGAATCCCACGAACACAAAGAGCGCATCTGCCGCTATGCAAAAGTCATCGCTCTGGAAGTGGCAAAAATATATCAGCTTGATGACGAAACCATTGAGAACATCAGCCAGTTCTCTCGCTGCCACGACATCGGTAAGTTATCCGTTCCTGCCAGTGTACTAAACAAATCTAGCTCATTAGGCCAGGAAGAACGGGACAAAGTGAATGATTCTGTTGAGAGAGGCGTAGAGATAATTAATCAGATTATTGAGCAAGTGGGAGCTCCCGACCACCCTTGCGTATCGGTTTTAAAAGAGATCGTTGCCTACCATCATGAGTTTCTCGACGGCAGTGGGTACCCTTATGGGCTGAGTCAGGATGATATTCCAATATCAGCAAGAATCATTGCTGTCGCGAACGTGTTTGATGCTCTTACTAGCCACCGCCCCTATAAACAAGCGTGGTCTGTACCGTTCGCTTTGCTAGAGTTGGAAAAAATGGTCGCGAGTGGAAAATTGGATAAGCACTGCGTCAACGGCTTGCGTTACCATCAAGACTATCTAAAACGAGTAATTGAAGCCTATCCAGAACAAGATCCTAAAGATAGGCCAGAACATCATTAAGCTTATTGAGGCGTAATCGTGCTGTCCGTTGTAGAGTTGGCACGAACTTGCGCAAGCGCTCGCTCTAAGTTTTCATTTGCTATTTTGTAATAAGATGGCTTTTTATCAATCGCTTGCTGTAAGTAAGGAATTGCTTCCTCGGGCTTACCTTGCAACATTAAAAAGTACCCTACATTATTAAGCGCTTCAGGTGTATCCATTCTACGCATAAAAACGTTTAACGCTCTTGGAGCTTGACCTTGAGCAAGATAAATCAACGCTAAATTGTTTAACGCCTTATCATTTTCTGGCGCCTGCTCTAAAGCGGCTAAGGTAAATTGTGTCGCTTGTTGATATTGCCCCTGCATATAGTAAGAATAGCCCATGTTCATTAGAGCTTTACTTGACCTTGAGTCAATAGCAATCCCTTGGTTGTAAAAAGCTTGAGCAACTTCATGCTCACCTTTTACATCCTTAAGTACACCTAGACCTAAATAAGCCGATAGTGGTGATTGATGATCACTATTTAACGACTCTATCTGTTGGACATTCGCATCTTCATTAATGGTTAGTCGAGATTTTAAGCGCAGCTGATCAGCGTTAATTGCCCGCAGGAAGTAGCTTCGCCCTTCGTCAACCTTACCTTGCTTACTATAATTTGAACCTAACTGTTCAAGCACCTGAGTATTATTGGGGTTTTCATCCAATGCCATTAAGTAGGCGCGCTCAGCCAATTCAAAGTTTCCTCTCGACTGATGAATACGGCCGATGGTGTATAACGTTTTATCACTGTATTGTGGATCAGGAAAATCAAGAGAACGAATATACTCATAAAGCGCTAAATCAGAGTTGTTGTTTCTAAGTGCATAATCACCACGCCGAATCGCTTCTGTTTCCGTCAATGGGGCAGCATCAGAGCTGAATGTTTCAACAGGGCGGCCATCATAAAGCTCACTCTCAAAACGATTTGCTTGCTTATCTGAATCACTAGCACAACCGGCTAGTACAGTTATCAACAAGAGTGCAATTCCATGTTTTTTCATTATTCATCCTCTTTAACTGAAAGCTTCCATTAGTTTGATAATTGCTGGCCCCAGAACAACAATAAAGAAGCCAGGCCAAATACAGACTAAAAGTGGAAATATCATTTTGGTTGGGATTTTGGCAGCGATCTCCTCGACTTCTTGATTTCTTTTATCTCGGTAATCTTCGGTATAGTCACGCAATGTTTGCGACAGACTACCACCAATCCTAGCGGCGTGAGAAAGCATGCTAATTAATCCTGCCAGCTCTTCCACGCCAGTGCGTTCAACAAAGCCTTGAAAAGCTTCAGACATGTCGTATCCCGCTTTGATTTTCAGACAAACAGTAT
Organism: Vibrio sp.; assembly: GCA_048259585.1. GTDB lineage: Bacteria > Pseudomonadota > Gammaproteobacteria > Enterobacterales > Vibrionaceae > Vibrio. The sequence goes on from JBLXHN010000004.1 coordinate 376,391, forward strand.
CCAACTCATCGGCTAAATCTATATGTGACATGCCCAATTCTTTCGACACTCTCATCAAACCGGCATTTAAACCCAAACCTGACTCGGTACACACCACCAGCAAGTCCAACATATCAGGGACACCTGCCCGAATACGTGACTGCCGTTTTTTAACTAAATGGCGCAAAAATACGTTGGGAATAAAAAGCCCAACACCGACGCAAATAATTATGGCGATAAGTGGGTTTTGACCACTTTCAGAAAAGGTAAAATAAAGCAATCCTGAAAATAGCCCAATTAATGTTGAAACCGTTTTCGCAACATAAAAATAGGTTAACGCGGTTTCATTATGAAAACCTGCGTGCATTAACTGGTGACGAACGGTTTCTTTTTCTTTGGTATTACTGGTCGTGAATATAGGAGAAAGGGATTCCAGTGCGTGATCAATTTTACTATTTTGCTTCATTTGCAAAGCATCTAACTGTTCTTCGTGTAGCCGACTACGCACGACAGACTTATTACGTCCACCGAAGATAGCTAAAAAAATAATTAGAACAATAAGTACAGTGGAAAACATAATCATCAGAAGGATGATATTCTCTTCTGTTAATTTGAAGTTTTGCAGATAAGTAATAATCTCTTGCATAGACTAAACCTCAAAATTAATGATTTTTCGAATCCACAAAGCACCAACAAATAAGCCCACACCACCAAACATAAGCAACCTATGGCCTCGGGGATCCATGTAAAGGGGTTCTAAATAGCCAGGACTAATTAGACTGAGCATAATAAATATGGCAAATGGCGCTAGCATCAGCACCCAAGCCGACATTTTACTTTCTGCTGAGAGGGTTTTTATTTTTCTCTGTAGCTTAAACCTAGCTCGCAATACTCTTGAGACTTTATCTAGATTCTCAGCCAAATCACCACCGGTTTCTTTCTGGAGCAAAACAGCACTTGAAAATGCAAACATAGATACAGTGGGATTTCGTTCTACCATTTGCATCATAGCTAACCGAATGTCATATCCATAATTTAATAAATTAAATGTACTTTTAAATTCGACTCCGACCGGAGCGGGCAACTCATTGCCAACTTCATTAAAAGCATAAGTAATAGGATGACCAGCAGACAGCATGCGCTTCATAATATCGAGCGCATCGGGAAACAGTTCATCAAACTTTGTCAGCCTTTTAGAAATTTTATTTTTGATCATAAAGTACAACATCAGCCAGACGATAAAGCTCATCGCTATAGCGATAAAAAACTCAAATCCAACAAAGACAAACACAACCAAAGCGAACAACTGGAACAAAACGGTATAAGTGACGACCCGTGTTAAAGAATGACTTATCCCAGCAAGCTCTAGATTCTTTTTCATGTTGGCAAAGTAACTGTAACTCACCAGCTTTTGGTCTATCGGTGATAAGCTTTTTATATAATGTTCATTCAGTAATGAACGACTCTGTTCATCGACTTGGGATTGGCTCTCTTTTAGCCTTTTGCTGATGGCTTTATGTTTTGCTTTATTACCTGCAGCAGGCATTAAAAATGCCTGAGAAATAAGAAATACAGCAACAAACAGTAAAGCAAAAAAGTACAGAGTATCTTGTTCCATTGCTTTACCTCTTATTCAAATGTCTCGTTAAAAATATCGAAAGGAAGATGCCAGCCACGTTTGGATAGTGAGTCATGACATTGCGGAATAACACCCGTTGCCGTGAAGTAACCAATAACGTTCCCTTCTTCATCCATTCCCTGACGCTGAAACTTGAAAATTTCAGACATGGTTATAATATCGCCTTCCATACCATTGATTTCTGCGATACTGACCATACGGCGCTTACCATCTTCCTGACGCTCCATTTGAACAACAAGGTGTATTGCTGAAGCAATTTGAGCCCTTAGATTTTTGGTTGAAATATTCCACCCCGCCATAGCAAACATGTTCTCCACCCGGCTCAACGCATCGCGAGGAGTATTCGCGTGAATGGTGGCTAACGAGCCATCATGCCCCGTATTCATTGCAGCCAACATATCGACCGCTTCACTACCACGAACCTCCCCCAATACAATACGATCTGGACGCATACGTAACGAGTTTTTGACTAAATCTCGTTGGGTGATTTCTCCTTTTCCCTCAAGGTTTGCGGGGCGAGTTTCTAAACGGACAACATGGGGTTGCTGGAGTTGCAGTTCTGCGGAATCTTCAATCGTGATAATGCGATCATCTTCAGGAATAAACCCTGAGAATATATTTAACGTGGTCGTTTTACCTGAGCCGGTACCACCAGAAATAAGAATGTTAAGCTCACCTTTTACCGCAGCTTCGACAAACTTAGCCATCTGCTCTGATATTGAGTTAAACGATAGTAAGTTATCCATGGTGAGCTTATCGACCGCAAAACGACGAATAGAGACAGAAGGTCCATCTAACGCCAGTGGAGGAATAATGGCATTAACACGAGATCCATCAGCCAAACGAGCATCAACCATCGGTGACGACTCATCTATACGCCGACCTACTTGGCTTACAATTCGGTCAATAATGCTGCGTAGATGACGATCATCTAAGAAGGTATAAGGGGTGAGTTCGAGCTTGCCTCGGCGTTCCACAAAGACACTCTTTGCACCATTGACTAAAATATCTGACACGGTAGAGTCATTAAGCAGTGGCTCTAACGGTCCAAGGCCAAACACCTCATCTTCAATTTGGCCGATCACCCGCTTGCGACCTTCCGCACTCAGAGCATGACTTTGATCTTCCGCCATCAGTTGGATAACGGCATCGTGGAGGTCTTTTTTCGCGCGATCTTTTTCTAGACTGGATAACAGAGCCAAATCTAACGTTTCAAGTAAGCGGCGATGATAATAATGTTTCGTGGCTTGCTCTTGCTCAAGCTGCTTACGAGTTTCATCAATAACTTTACTTTTGGCTTCTGCCTCACGTAGCTTACGCTGTATAGGCGTTTCATCTTCCAGTATAGGTGAATGTGGCATCCCCTTATCTTCTTTAGAGTTTGCTGAAGATGCTGATTTACGACGAAGCGTTAAATCCTGAGTCTTTTTCACCTCAGACGTTTCTTCCTGAAGTAGTTTTTCCTGAAAATCGGGATTAATATTTTTACGTTTGAAGAACATAGTCTCTCCCTAATCCACTAGGAAAATAGTCGTTTTAGCCAGCCTTTCTTAGTTTTAAGAGGCACAAGTGTATTTGATAACTCAACTACAGATTTGGTAATGGAACTATTTTTTCGAGATTCCACGAAAGGCTTACCTAGATTCGCACTTTCAATAGCGGCTTTAAAATCATTAGGAATCATATGAATCGGCACACCAGATATGGTTTGCTCTATATCTTTAATGCGTATCTGTTGGCGCTTTTCGTATCGATTGACAATAAGCTCTACCTGCTCGCGAGAGACACCATATTCAAAGGTTATTGCCTTAGTTATTCTGGAAGCATTTTTGATCGCGACGAGATTTTGCTGGGTAATGAGAAAAACTTTGGTGGCATTTGACAGCACCGAGGCAAACATTCTGTCGACACCAATGGATAAATCGACAAATACATAAGGATAGTACTCCAGCAACGTTGGCAATAACTTAGATATTTGCATCGCCTTATCAAAGTTTTCATTGTGGTTTTCGTGTTTGAAGCTCAGTACATGCAGTCCCGACGGATGCTTTGATACCAAAGCGTTTAGCGATATTTCATCCATATCTTTCACATTGGCGATGGCATCATTAATACTATAAGCTGGATTAATATTGAGATAATCCATCACCACACCAAAGTGAATATCTAAATCGAGCAGTAGTACTTTATCTTTATTCTCCATCGCCACTTCTACCGCAGTATTCAAAGCGATAGTAGTTGCACCTGAGCCGCCTTTACTATTTAAAAAGACAAACAATTTACCCAGTTTTCTTGCCGCGATTTTCTCTTCAGCGACATTTTTTAACAGTGGTAAAAGATCACCAATTTCTGAATTGTCTGAAATAAAGTCAGCAGCGCCTAAACGCAGAGCAATTTTCAACGCTCCATTATCACTTTCATCCCCAAATATAATTAAAGAGGTATTAATCTCACTATCATCTAACATCGGACCATCATAGTTTTGCAACTCAACGACTTTTTGCGCCCAGTTAGGTCCAGTTTGGACAAAAATAAGATCCGGTGGCGTAAAGTTTTTAAAACTGTCGGCCATCACCCCATGTAAGGAAATGATTTCAAAGTTAAGGCTGGGGCATTGCGACAGTTCGTTCATCATATGCAATTTAAACTTATCGCTTGAGTACAATACCCAAATCGATAAGTTGGTTTTTAACCTGATGTTATTATTGTCACTGCGAGACAACTTCACAGCTTCCCCCATATACACTCCCTGCATTTTCTATTTACAATCAATATAAACATCACTACCTGTTTCAGGATCTATACGCCCTACCCCTAGAGATTCAGCAGCCAGTATCGTTTCAAACGGTGGAATCGACACCACGCCGTTTTCGCCAAGAAAATTTAAAAGCCCGGAAAACCCGTAGTTGTAACCCACAACTTTTGCTCTGACATACTGAATTGGCGCATTGGCGGCAAAAATATTATCGACCTTTTGACCTGAGCTATTTAAATAATCAATATCAAGATTGGTACTGGTAAACCCCTTCGGTACAAGATCGGTTTCCGATAGCGCCAAGCTTTTAATCACATCTCCATCTGAAACCTGACAAACCGTGGCGATCCGGGCTGCTTTACGAGTTAGATCATTCAAAGCTTGTAAGTTAAAGGTGAAGTAGCCTAATTCTAAAATGCCAAAAACAAGCAATAGTAGAGTGGAAGAGATCAGAGAAAACTCGACAACAGTAACCCCTTGCTGCTTACGATGCGTTTTCATGGCGTCACCCTCATTACAGAAGAAGAGCTCACCGTTAAATTATCCAAAGCATCAATCGGCAATAAATTCAGGATTGACTGATAATCATAGTTGGCACTAACTACGACGTAGTTACCCACTTGATCGACCGAGATGTCATCTAAGGTCAATGAATCCAGAATCGGCGTTGGCTTTTCATTCTCAGCGAACGACCTTTTCCCATACAGCACCATATTTTTAATGTCGATTTTGTTCGCAATTGAACCTGAGGTTGCGGTGCCATAAACATCAACCACAGCATACCGCACCGCATTCTGCACCGATTTATTCAAGGTACTGTAACGAATAAAAGCGTTACCAAATTCAACAACAGCAGTGATAATTAACAACAGCACTGGTAAGGTAACTAGGAACTCAACAGCGGCGATGCCACTTTGTTTACGGATATTATTAGCCATATCACGAGTCCTTATTGAAAGGGTCGTCATAAAGTACAATACGATATGTACCTAAACTATTACTGACCCCGTTATAAGGGACGTTAGGAGTCGGGCAGGTTTCCAAGTACTCGCCATAGATCTCCTGCTTGTCACCATTATTAGTTGGCGCTTTTTGCAACAAGAAAAAACACCCCACAGAGCTGACTGAGTATTCACTGGTACCCGTATCCCCTCCAGGGCAATCAATAATCGGTACCGCAAGGCGCCTTCGATCGCTTCCTGTGCTCTTGTACGCATCATAATTGAGGGTAAGATCTTCTTTGGCATTGATCGGATAAAATTCATCAATGATCGCTTGATATTCTGCGATTTCCGTATCAGTCAATGCTTGATCATTCTGAGGGTTTTTACCTGTTTCAACGGCATATTGAGCATCGGTAATTTTGTCGAAAACATCATTAATGGTGGTATTTTTAGGTAAGTCATGAGCATTCAAATACTCGTCGGTAAACTGCGCCTCAATAGCATTATCATCCCCTGGATATTTGGTTGCGTCTAAGTTTGCACTATCACCAAATCGGGTATTTAACCCATCGCCAACCGGACCAATGTTGTTACCCGGCTTTGATGTCACCGTGTTACCTGGAAGCGCACAACCTTCAAAGGCTCCAGCAAGCAGCTCCGAGAGCTTGAACTTTTCATCTTCTGTTAAGTTGTTCGAATCAAACGCATTGAAATTGAGCAGTTGAAAATTACCGACCCCCATCTGAGAAGTATTGGTAGCCAACTTAAGCGCATAAACATCATTCACATCGTAGCCGGAGTGTTCATCGTCAATATCAACAGCGCATACAGCCATTGGCACTAGATTACAGCTACCGCCGCCCGCACTAGGACCGGCTACAGCACTGGCGGAAAGCTGTTTTTCCAACCCGAAAAGATGCATGATAAAACTGGTTAAAGGCAGGTTATTAACCTCAACCCGAACATAATGATCATCTCCGGAGGCATCATAAGCGCCAGTAAAAGTTGGTCGATTCGACAGGGTGACACTCACTTCAACTGGCTCAGTAACAAAATCCAACTCAGTATTACCATTGGCGTTCGCCATTTGCTGTAATGCATCGTTTGCTGCAGTAGTCGCAATGGTTAACGCATTATCTTCGGTACCGTAGGCGAAATCTGAGCGGTCTAAAACCAAAGCGGCGGACAAAGCGGCTGAATCGACACTGTTTTGCAGTTTCGTTCGATTCATTAAGGCGTGATTAATATCGATGGCAAGGGCAGAGATTCCCATAAAGGAAAACAGTGCGATTGTCACAATGATGGCGACTATACCTTGTTGTTTATGCCGACTCACTGGCAAATACCGCATGTCCATTTCAGCCTCAACTTAGTTAAAATCCGCTAGCACTTGACTGGTAGAAGCATCTTCAATTGATGCGCCTTTCTTACCGGTATAAGCGCTATAGGCATCTTCCATCCGCTCCCCACTACCGCTAGGTATTACCTCTAAGTTGGCGAGAGTTGCACTTGAATCATAAGTTTGTTGCTGTCGAAGCTGAGCGACATGTGTCCCCAATCGATGCTGATTGGCACAACCTGCAAGTAAAACACTCAATGACACTAGCATTATTGCTGCATATTTCATTTCAAAGTTCCCCTTACATCTCATGACCAAATGAACCTTCTGCCCCACCGCGAGATGGGTCTTGCAAATCGTCATATTGCTTGGGTTGAGCGCCTGTGGCTTCATCTGGTTTAGCGATATATGCCCCCTGACCTAATAGGTAATATTTGAGGTCATTTGGCTCAACGAAAGCATCAGTTGGTAATTTAATTTTAGAACGGTCAACAGGTTTAGCTAGTCTAGCTGTGACTAATATCACTAACTCGGTTTCACCCGATATGTATTCCTGGCTACCAAACAATTGCCCCAGCACCGGAACATCTCCAATCCCAGGTAACTTAGATGCTGAATCACGGACATTTTCACTAAGCAGCCCCGCGATACCAATGGTTTGCCCATCAGCAAGCTCGAGCGTGGAAGAGGCACTACGACGAGTAATAGGAGGAATGTAGTAGGTCGCATTAGTACCAGACGCATTTAAGGATAAAGTGGTCGACGTCGCAATTTCACTAACATCAACAGCCAAGTTCAAGTTGATCTTTTTATCACTGAGGATGGTTGGAACAAACTTAACCCCAACCCCATACTCTTTGTACTCAATGGTAATGCCATTGTCATCAGGAACAGGTATGGGAAATTCGCCACCAGCGAGGAATTCTGCTTTTGCGCCACTTAATGCCGTTAGGTTAGGTTCAGCTAATACCTTAGCAACACCCGTTTCTTTGGCGATATCCAGTGCGAGTGTAAATAGCGTATTACTGTCAATGAATGACGATAGAATACCGGTACTTTCAGCAATGGGCGCACCAAATATAGGGTTAGCTCCAACAAATCCTCCCCCTGAACTGGTACCACCGATGGAAAAATTGCCGTTGGTTTGAAAAAAGTTAAAATTAGAACCAAAACGGCGTACTAAACTACGTTGTACTTCAGCAACCGTGACTTCCAGCATCACTTGTTGCGCTCCGCCAATCGTCATTAGGTTAACCACCCCTGTGGTTCCTGTTTCTTTGTTCCGGCTTTCCGTTTGATCATCTGCCGCTTGCCCTGCTGCGTAAGTTTCTGCCAAGCGTAAAGCTAAGTTCATTTTTTCCATTGAACTCACTTGGCCACTAAGAATCAGACGGTTTTGCGCACTTTGCACATTCACTGTCTCGTTAGGCATAATTTCAAATAGCTTGGTTTTAAGATTATTCACATCATGGGTAACTTCGATGTTTATCGATTCAATCAGTCGCCCTCGGCTATCCCAAGCCATCAGATTGGTAGACCCTAATTTTTTACCAATCAAAAACAGCTCATCGGCTTTAAGCATCACAATATCCAAAACATCCGGGTCACCCAGTGAGACACGAGTTGCTTTGGCTGATAACTCAACGAAAGTTGATTTATGATGAGGTACGTTGACCGTTTTACCACTTTGAGTCGCTGCAGATATTGAAACATTAAATGTAAAAAGCAGCGTCAGGATTAGAATTATTCTTTTCATTTTTCCTTCACTCCCTGACTCTGACACTTGAAGAGTCGGTGCCTTTAATGATTGTGACTCTAGGAGCCACATATGGACGAACGGGTTTCGGTTCTACCGCATGAGGATTACGCAGCGAAAGTTGGATTGCGCCTCTGGTATTGGCACTTAATAGCTTTTCGGCTTCTTTCGGTGTCAGCTCAAGGGTGACAGCTCGAACAATAATGGGTTTGTTCTCTTTGGTTCTTGCTGTTTGGTCAACGGCTAGCACCTTAATGTCTTTGAGTACCGTCGTCGTCGAGGCGGAGGTTTTACTATAGGTAACCGTACTAAGAATATCGACACGGTTACCCGGTAATAGGAATCCTGCCACACCAATAACATCATTGACTCGTATGGTTACCGCTCGCTTATCTTCCGGAATTAAAGTCGCCAATGTGGCTCCTTGTCCCGGAGCATTTAAGTGCTGAGCAATGATGATTTCATCTGGGTATAAATTGTCAGCAGCTACCATACCGATCAATTCTGTGGTGTCAGAAAACTGGTTCTCTGTGCGCCAAGATTTCTCTAGTAGCTTGGTAGTAAAGTGTTGTTCATCCAGTATGGTTCCCGCAGGCACTTCGATAGCGGCAACGACGACGGGCTCTCGTTCAACGACTTCAACTTCGGTTTGCGGTTGGGACTGTCTGTCCATCCACTGTTTTGCAAAAAAAACAGCACCCAGACCAAAGATGATTGAGAGTAAAAACAACAGGATTATTTGATTACGACTCATCGAGCACCTCCTCCTTTACCATCGGCGGTGAAGTAAACCTCCCAGGCTCGTTGTAATATTTCTGGAGTGATAATCGGAGCTGTTTCCTCAAACGCGATGATGTCTCGGCTGATACCAATAATGTCTTTCGGTAAACACGGATAAAATCCAACGCTGTGAATTCGATGAAGATCAAACAAGCTGTCGAATGATTCCGGTTGAACTGTTAATGAGCGACCACTAGCCATATTCTCCCATAAAGAGTGATACTCTGAGCGCTCAAGAGGGTGAAACTGAATTTTGTATCCTAAGCGACGTAAGAACGCAGGATCACTGATTTTTTCTGGATCTAAGTTGGTAGAAAAGGCAAGAGTTAGAATGAATGGAATCGTAATTTGCTGGCCATTCGGCAAGGATAAATGGTCGAAGAAATACTCCATTGGCACGATCCAACGGTTGAGGATCGTATCAACCGGCATTGGCTGACGACCTAAGTCATCGATCACCAGAATACCGTTGTTCGCCATCATCTGTAGTGGTGCCATCCACACTCGATTGTGTTCGGTGTGATTAACTTCCAACATGTCCATGGTGAGCTCACCACCGACTTGAATACTTGGTCGCTCAGATAGCACCCAACGACGGTCATACTGATCTTTATAATTTAAGCTCTGCGCTTGCCCTTCACTATTATTGACAGGCTTATGATGTTGCTGAGAAAAAACTTTAATGATATTTCCCGCCGCGTATACCGCATAAGGAATGTAAACGGACGTATTTAATGAGTTAAGAAGACGTGTTGCAACGTAAGTCTTACCAGTACCTGCATCCCCATACAGCAATAATGCTCGGCCAGAATTTATCGCCGGCCCCAGCACTGAAATCATACGTTCAGCACCAAACACATCACTCATGGCACGGGTCACATCAGGTCGAGTCACCAACTTGGCTCTCACATCCTGTGCTTTAACCATCTCGTTATAATCTTGCAAAGAAACGGGTGCAGGCCCTAAATACGCATCTCGTTGGAAGGCACTGTCCGCTTCCTGCATTCCCGTTTCCGACAATCCATAGCGAACATGACCAGAAGAGTGCGCTAAATAGGAATTAGATTCGGCTTGATACACTTCCACTAACGATTTTTTACGCAGTACCGCAATCAGCTCTTCAATCATATGGCTACTGATCGCCATTAAACGAGTGAGCTGTAGAATATCTGATTTAGGGTATGCGGCTAACTGTTTGAGCAACAGGTTTTCCAATACCGCTTGCGGGATATGCAAATCATCAAAGGAAGTCGGAACTTTGGGCGCAGCAGCTTGTGGGGTCAGGTCCCCCTTCTCACTTGGCTTAACTTTTACAACTTCTTTAACCTCTGATTCCATTTGAGGCTCCTTAGAATCGAGCTTTATCAGTGGTAGAAATAACTTTGCATCGCTAACGCGATGATCATTACTGGTGCGAGAGGCATTCTTGTTGAGTGGCTTTGCATTGGAGACATATCTTTAAAAGCCAGGCTTACCATTAATGGTTTATATCCTATAAAAGCGACATCTTTTGTCGCCTTTTCCATTAGCTGATACATCAAACCAATAAAAAAGCAGCAAAAAGTGAAATATAAGCAGTAGGAGAGCAAAGATTGCCAACCTACTATATATCCAACCACTGCAGCTAATTTCACATCACCAGCTGCAGCAACACGCAAAATATATAATGGTAGCCACACAGCAAACATTACAATAAATGCCAGTGCCCGGGTTGCGAATAAACCATCACCATTAAAATAACTCGTTGAATTTAAAATTGATGTAAATAAAAGTAGCAATACTAGTACGTTAGGGATTTTATTTTCCCTAGCATCAAACACACCTATTACTAGTAATATCAGCCAGATCATTAACATCTCTATTTTGAGTATTGCTACCCAACCTCAGTATTTAGAAAAGACAACTTTCCTTGAATCGTCGTACCTAACGTAGCAAAACCTGCCACTAACAATACAATAACTAAAGTACCAGCCACGATATATTCAACCGAACTTAAGCCGCTTTCATCTTGCCAAAAAACCAAACATGTATGACTAAGATAGTTCATATCTCATTGGCCTTTATGCTAATTCCTGATACCAAATTGTTTGTAGAGGAATCACTCCTCTACAAACATAAATTCGGCTACTGGATACTAGTGTTCAATCCACTTAGTTTGGTTTGCAAAGTGGTTCCCAGCGTTGTAAAACCACCAACGAGTAAGGCAATGACTAGTGCTCCAGCAACAACATATTCCACTGCACTTAGCCCGTCCTCGTCCTGCCAGAAAATTTTAATTTGATTGATAAATTTGTTCATGTGAGGTCCCCTTTTTCATATGGCTCACTTCTAATGTAGTGAGTCCTTAAATTTGAAGTTAGGACTTTTTTGCTACGTTTTTGTACTTTTTTATACTAAAAACTAACCAGAAAACTAAAACCTCACCAAACTTATGGATGAAAAGATCCTAATTCTCATCAGTGATGATTACACTTATTGACATGATACGCAATAAGTTGCAATTTTAGTTCTACAAGTATTTAGGCTAGAGCTATAAGCCTATTAATTCAGGAAAATATTTTATATATGCACATTCTCATGATTGAAACTAATGAATAAAATTTCATAAATTTAATGAACAAGCATCACTAATTATATTTGGATAAAATTCTATCTAGACCTTTTCTGGAAGGCATTTCTACATCTTAATGACTAAAACTTGCAGTTTACCGACATGACCCTACTCTTACCTTATATTGACCTTTAAATAACAAAACTTACTTTACCCTGACAAAAATAATCGTAGCTAATTGCTTAAAGTTGTTTACCTATGAAAGGATTAAAAGCAAAACTATGTCCACAAAATACGTAGGGCACTGGCTAGGAAGCCCAGTGAATCAATTACCTAAATCAATGCAAGCTGCCTGTCATTCATGTTTCAATATTATTGAACACGGCAGTGATATTTCTGTTCTCAGTGAACCAAACATTCACTATGTTTTATTTTTTTATCAAAAGGATAAGAGCCAAGAGCTATTACTGATGGCTTTAAAAATGTGTGCTAACTTGCACAAATATCTGGTGATTATCCATGATGGGTCTTATTCCAACACGATTACACGTAATAGTTCGATCTTTGCTGTTATTGACATAACGGAAAGCGACCCAGTGGTAACAACCAATATTGTTTGTGAAAAACTCAACCTCAGTTTCTCTTCTGGTCACAGAGCCGTTAATACGACACTCCATCATTCAAATAATACTCAACAGAATATCAGCAAAGAGATGGTTGAGATTCTACGTCATATTGATCTCAATCTAACACAAGAAATTCGCGAGGAAGATGTTGCCAGGTACTGTCACTATTCCACCTCTTACTTTTCAAAATTATTCAAAACTATGGTTGGTATTAGCTTTAGAGATTACCTATGCAGCAAACGGATAGCGCTGGCCAAAAGATTGTTACTCGAAGAGCCCAGTGCAAAAATAGCCTTTGTTGCCTATCAATGTGGTTATCAGGACGTCTCGTATTTTTCTCGAATATTTAAGAAGAAAACAGGGATTAGCCCGGGTGTTTTTCGGCAACTAAACAATTAATATAGATTTTTAACGTAGAATCACTATGTCTTCAAATCAGTGTCTTGCCTAAGAGCGAATAAATTCTCGCTGAACCAGCATCTTGAAGTTACTTGAGTATAAAGTTACAAATCGACACTTTTTGCTCTTTCTAGAATCGATCAACTCATGCTAATGTTAACAATGAATTAACAAAATAATAATAAATTTACTACCAATAACATGGAGCTTGAATATGATTCTGCCAAATGAGTCTAGTCAGCCGAACAGCGCTCTCCCGCCGCCGAATGAAATGATCTTGAAATGGGCTGAAGAAAGGCCTAATCAGGTTTATCTAAAGCAGATCATTAATCGGAAGTTTGTTGAATTTACCTATAAAGATGTCGCTAATAACGCTCTCAAACTCGTTTCTGCACTACGAAATCTTGGAGCTAAACCGGGTGATAAAATAGCATTGATCTCCAAAAATTGTGCTGAATGGTTTATTTGTGATTTAGCGATGATGCTTGGCGACTATGTCAGCGTACCGATATTTCCCACTGCAGGCAGCGACACGATTGAGTACTGCCTCAATCATAGTGAATCCAAGCATATTATTGTGGGGAAACTTGATGATAGTGAAGCCGTGAAGGCTACGTTAGAGCAGTTACCAGATATCATCAGCATATCCTTACCTTATGAGTCTGCCCCCCAATGTGATTATCAATATAGTGATCTCATTGCAAATCATTCACCAAGTGATTTTCGAGCACTACACCATGATGATAAGTTGATGTCCTTGGTATATACCTCGGGTACGTCAGGCTTACCTAAAGGCGCTATGCTGACTTACGGCGCTTTTTCCTGGTCGGTGCAACAGCTGGTCAATCTCACTGGTTTACAACAAGATGACCGCCTGTTCTCGTATCTCCCGCTGGCACACATTACGGAACGAGTATATGTGTTCGGTACATCGGTTTACGGCGGTGTAACCACAGCTTTCCCTGAGTCTTTAGATACGTTTATTGAAGATGTGAAAATGCATCGACCGACGCTGTTCATTTCCGTACCCCGTTTATGGACACTATTCCAGCAACGCATCCTCGATAAACTGCCGCAGAGAAAACTCAACCTGTTACTGAAAATTCCAGTAATAAATACCTTAATTAAGCGAAAAGTCGCTGACAATTTAGGGCTTAATCATGCGCGCGTATTGGGTTGCGGCTCGGCTCCTGTCTCACCATCACTTCTACGTTGGTATCATGACATTGGCCTTAACATTACCGAAGCCTGGGGGATGACAGAATCCTTTGCTTACAGCACGATTAATTACCCATTTAGAGCGGATAAAATAGGAACCGTGGGTAATGCTGGCCCAGGAATCGATCTTAAAATAGCGTCAGACGGAGAAATATTGGTACTCAGCAAAGGGGTATTTTCCGGTTACTACAAAAACGACATTGCAACACAGGAATCGTTCAATAATGAAGGATGGCTGCATACCGGAGATATTGGCTCTATTGACGCTGATGGTTATTTAACAATCCAAGGGCGCAAAAAAGATACTTTCAAAACCGCCAAAGGCAAGTTTGTTGCACCCGTACCGATCGAAAAGAAACTGTTCGAATACTCACGGGTAGAGATGATGTGCATGATTGGGTTGGGCTTACCGGCGCCTATCCTATTAGTTGTTCCGCACGATTTTGAAAATTTTGACCGAGAGAGATACGAGAAAACAACCAAGAAAATTATCAAGCGTATCAACTCTGAAGTAGAAACCCATGAACAGATCAAAGGCGTGTTAATGATTAAAGAGCCGTGGTCTATCGCCAATGGGATCTTAACGCCGACACTCAAAATCAAACGTCATGTGTTAGAGAAAAAGTATCATGAGGTCGGCCAAAACTGGCCTAAAGATAAACTGGTGGTGTGGGAGGAATAATCTCATCCACGGTATAAAACAAAAGCCCCGTCAGCTTTCACTGACGGGGCTTTTTTATAACAGTTAAGAACTATTATTTCTTCTCGTTACGCTCTTTAACTTCAGCGATAACTTTCTCTGCTACGTTAGCAGGACATGGTGCGTATTGTGCGAACTCCATAGAGAACTGACCACGACCAGAAGTGATAGTACGTAGGTGACCGATGTAGCCGAACATTTCTGATAGAGGAACGTCTGCTTTAATACGAACACCAGTAGCACCAGCTTGTTGGTCTTTGATCATACCACGACGACGGTTAAGGTCACCGATTACGTCACCAACGTTGTCTTCTGGAGTGAACACGTCAACTTTCATGATTGGCTCTAGAAGTTGAGCTCCAGCTTTTGGCATAGATTGACGGAATGCGCCTTTCGCTGCGATTTCAAATGCGATTGCAGATGAGTCAACTGCGTGGAAGCCACCGTCGAATAGTTCAACTTCAACGTCAAGCGTTGGGAATCCAGCAAGAACACCGTGATCCATCATGCCTTCGAAGCCTTTTTCTACTGCAGGCCAGAATTCTTTAGGTACGTTACCACCAACAACTGTTGAAGTGAACTTGAAGCCAGAGTTTGGCTCACCTGGTTTGATACGGTAGTCGATCTTACCGAACTGACCAGAACCACCAGACTGTTTCTTATGCGTGTAGCTATCTTCAACGGCTTTAGTGATAGTTTCACGGTAAGCAACCTGAGGAGCACCAACATTCAGTTCAACACCGTAAGTACGCTTAAGGATGTCTACTTTGATGTCTAGGTGTAGTTCGCCCATACCTTTAAGGATGGTTTCACCTGAATCTTCGTCAGTTTCAACTTGGAAAGATGGATCTTCTGCAACCATTTTACCGATCGCGATACCCATCTTCTCAGTAGAACCTTTATCTTTAGGCGCAACAGCGATAGAGATTACTGGTTCTGGGAAGATCATTGGCTCTAGAGTACATTCGTGCTTAGGATCACATAGAGTGTGACCAGTTTGAACGTTCTTCATACCAACAACAGCGATGATGTCACCCGCTTGAGCTTCAGTAAGTTCTGTACGCTCGTCAGCTTGCATTTCAACCATACGGCCGATACGCTCAGTTTTACCTGTTGCTGAGTTAAGGATTGTGTCACCTTTCTTCATACGACCAGAGTAGATACGGATGAATGTTAGGGCACCAAAACGGTCGTCCATGATCTTGAACGCTAGCGCTTTAAGTGGTTGATCTGCATCTACAGTTGCAACTTCACCAGTTGGCTCACCAGTTTGTGGATCAGTAAGCTCTTGTGGGTCAACTTCTGTTGGAGCTGGTAGGTAATCTACTACAGCGTCAAGAACAAGTTGCATACCTTTGTTCTTGAATGCTGAACCACAGAAAGTTGGGAAGAATGCTAGGTCACGAGTACCTTTACGGATACAACGTTTGATGTCTTCGATAGAAGGCTCTTCACCTTCCATGTAAGCCATCATCAGCTCGTCGTCTTGCTCAACAGCAGTTTCGATTAGCATTTCACGGTATTCTTCAAGTTGATCTACCATGTCTGCTGGAACTTCTTTGATTTCGTAGTTTTCTGGAAGACCAGTATCATCCCAAACGTAAGCTTGACGAGTTAGGATATCTACAACACCAACGAATTCGTCTTCACGACCGATAGGTAGAGTCATTACTAGTGGGTTAGCCGCCAGTACGTTTTGAACTTGGTCAACTACGTTGAAGAAGTCAGCACCCATACGGTCTAGTTTGTTAACGAAAATGATACGTGCAACTTCAGATTCGTTAGCGTAACGCCAGTTAGTTTCTGACTGAGGTTCAACACCGCCAGAACCACAGAATACACCGATACCACCATCAAGAACTTTAAGTGAACGGTATACTTCTACTGTAAAGTCAACGTGTCCAGGAGTATCGATAACGTTTAGACGGTGGTTTTTCCACTCACACGTTACAGCTGCTGACTGGATAGTAATACCGCGCTCTGCTTCTTGTTCCATGAAGTCAGTTGTAGATTCACCATCGTGAACCTCACCAGTTTTATGGATTTTACCAGTAAGCTTAAGAATACGCTCAGTGGTAGTGGTTTTACCCGCGTCAACGTGCGCGAAAATACCAATGTTTCTGTATTTCGATAAATCTGCCATTGTCTTACTCTATTAATAGGATATAAAATGCGCGCAGAGTATATCACAATCTGTCAAGACTGATACCCCTGTTAGTCGCTGCTCATAAAAAATATTTAACACCCAACGAGTTTGAAGTTTTCACTTCGTCCGCTACATCAACTCTCTATAGCTTACGTATTGCTTATTGCTTCATTTCGTTTAGGTATTCCTGCACTAATGATCGTGAAATATAGGCGATTCCGACCTAAGACGCGAGTTAATTCCAAAATATTTTGTGTATCTCTTGCCTTTAACTTACGAAATTAGCTCTAAAGCTCATCAAATGCTTCTATCGCTTCTGAAAGTTTTTTAACACCATGGATCTGCATTCCCGCTATGCCACCTTTGGGCATGTTGGTTACTGGTACTATCGCTTTGGTAAAACCATGCTTAAATGCTTCATTCAAGCGCTCTTGGCCGCTTGGTACCGGGCGAATTTCTCCCGCCAGACCAACTTCACCAAAAATAACCACATCCTTAGGTAAGGGCTTGTCTCGAAAACTCGATAATAGAGCCATCAACAGTGCTAAGTCAGCACTGGTTTCAGTCACCTTCACACCGCCAACCACATTTACAAATACGTCCTGATCCGCCATTTGTAGCCCGCCATGCTTGTGTAGTACAGCCAGCAAGAGAGACAGACGGTTTTGTTCTAAGCCGACAGCAACGCGTCGAGGGTTTGCCAATTGTGAATAATCCACCAGCGCCTGGATCTCTACTAGCAGAGGACGAGTTCCTTCCCACACTACCATCACCGAACTGCCCGACGTATCTTCTTCGCCACGCGATAAGAAAATTGCTGATGGGTTACTCACTTCACGCAAACCTTGCCCCGTCATTGCAAATACACCAAGCTCATTCACCGCACCAAAGCGGTTTTTATGGCTACGTAATGTTCTAAAGCGCGTATCGGTTCCACCATCCAGCAATACGGAACAATCAATAATGTGCTCCAGTACTTTTGGCCCAGCCAGGGTGCCGTCTTTGGTTACGTGCCCAACGATAAATACCGCGACATTATTTTGCTTAGCGTAACGGGTCAGAGCGGTTGCGGATTCACGCACCTGAGCGACACTGCCCGGAGATGACTGTACATCAGCAACATGCATAACTTGGATCGAATCGATAACCATGATTCGTGGCTGCTCTTTTTCTGCAACCTGACAAATCTTATCGACATTGGTTTCTGAGAACATTTTGAGATGTTCTTTGGGTAAGCCTAAACGAGACGCTCGCATCGCAACTTGTTGAAGAGACTCTTCACCGGTGACATACAAAGTCGGCATTTGTGACGAAAGTAAGCACATGGTTTGCAATAATAAAGTCGACTTACCAGCACCAGGGTTACCGCCAATTAGGATTGCGGCACCTGGTACAATGCCCCCACCGAGAACCCGGTCAAGCTCTTTAAAACCGCTGGAAAATCTTGGTACTTCCTGTAAATTGATTTCTGATAATGTTTGAACCGCTGATTCAGTAGCACTTCCCGCATAGCCACTTAAGCGTTCATTGCGAGCAACTTGAGGAGAGGCTGCCAGCCGAACTTCTGAAATCGTATTCCAGGCACCACACGCATTGCACTGCCCTTGCCAACGGGGAAAATCTGCACCGCAATCATTACAAACGTATGCGCGTTTCGCTTTAACCATGATTCCTCGTATTCATCTAAGTTGTGACAAAGAGACTTTAATAATCTGTCTTATAAGTGCAACATATACAAAAGCCCGTAAACTCTAAAGTTATCAACATTTATGTCGATAGAATAAAGAGAACATTACTCTAACAGAAAACTATGCAGCAATCTGAAATTCTCTCAATCGCAGAACGGCTAATTCCTATATATCACTCAGCCGATTTCGAACAGCTCCTGAACAAATTTACAGGCGGCCAGCCGCCGTCTGTAAAACTATTGGTAAAAATGGAGCTAAACCGAGTAATGGCACCTTGTACCAAGAGTATCGATCTACGTGGACGAGTACAGGGAGAATGCAGAGAATACGAGCTAGATGGTCGCAAACACTGGTTAGATGACGTCGCATTTAATACTTATCACAAAGCGATTAAAAAATTTGGTAGTTATACGGAAGGCGTTTGGGAAAGCTTAGTCAATACTCGAAATAATTTCCGAGTAATGAAGCAGCAAGGCACATTGCAATCAAGCAACTCCGGGATTTCAGATGGAACATTTGAAGTTGAGCCAGTAAAACTCGGCTATGATCTTAAGCGTCTTGAAAACCGATTACGAATTTCAACTCAGGTTAAAATCCATCTAGCAAGCAGTGATCACGTTGTGCATGGATTAAGTATTGATCTCTCCTCTTCTGGCGCAAAATTTAAAGTCCCTTCGGCATTCAACTATAAGTTAGGTGATACTATCTGGGTGCAGTTTTCTGAGCTCAGTAAGAACAGTGAAGTCGTTGGCGTAAATAAACCCATTGAGTACCGCATTCTAGGCGTTGATGATTCGTACGACAATGACGCCATCAAATACCTAAGAGCGCTCAAACTCACAGATACCGATGTCATCAAGAAAGTTATTGATGAGTCACTTAAGAACGACAATCAAAAAGCTCGTCATGACAACCAAGATAAAATTATTCGAGCACGAACTCGAGGTTACGAACATACTTTTCTAAAACATAGCTGTGGATTACCGTTATTTTTTAGTGGCAATGAGTTAAAGCTTGCGCTGTTAACAGAAAACAATCATCCATTATGGCAGTACTGGCACGACGAGCGTAATCAACAATCGTTGGGTAGTCTCTTCAATCAATCTCGGATGGAAATCCTAACTAAGCCTGGGCTTCGTGGTAGCAATAACGTGCTGTATGCGTTTAAACACGAACATCAGGAAAAGTCGTTCTTCTTCTCAATGATGATGCCTGAAGCCACCAGCCAACAAAGAAAGCTATTTTGGCATATTGGCGCACGTAAAGAGAGCTGGCGAGCATTCAGACTTTCTGTGTTCGAGTTATCCAGTCATGAACGGGAGCAGCTAGCGACTCACTCCAGTGAATTAGCGAATCAATCAAAAGAGCTAACACACTGTGGCGTTTTACAAGAAATCAGCGATTTCAGTTCCAGCAAAGACTATCTGTTAGTTGATAAACCTCAGCTCCCCACCAGTGAGCTCAATGTCTTTCGTCATCCAAGAAAAGTGATGGGAGCACCAACAGGCATCTATTTTGATGCACGTTCTCGTCGTAAAGAGCCTCGCTATCGTTTAAAAACACCTCTACAAGTGATACAGAATGAGACCGTGATTGGAGAAGGAGCTACGGTCGATATTTCTAAACGAGGATTATACTTAGTCCTCAATGCGCCTGTCAGTTTAAAAGCTGGGGAAATGATCCATATTGATTTTCGAGAACTCAAGTTATACGACAAGAGCTTGCCGCTTGATAACGTGCCTTATCAAGTCATTCGTATCAGCCCTGAAGGGCAACGGATTCATTTGATGATCGATGAAAATGCGCAAACGATGAAAACGATCGCCTTCTTTAATAGCATCATCGAAAGTAACCCAGACGTTATTAAACCTAAAGAAGAGATATTACCCAGTCAGGATTTATTAGAAGATCTGCACAATATCCTGCTCGATAAAATAGTCAGCGCACCAATTTTTGTAGAGAAAAACGGACCGAGTTTAAAGCCTAAGGTGATTGGGGTGAACTATCCTTTCCCTCCACATTTGGCACTACTCGCCAAGTTAGGCAAAGAAGGACAAGTCTCACTTGAGCCCATTTTTAAAGGACACACCAACACACTCATTGCTACGCCAATGAAAAAAATTGACGGAGCGGAACCTCAATACAATGAAGTCTACATCTCTGCGATAAAGTTTGGTTCCCGTATACAATCAGTAGAAACAAAGCTAGTGAGCGATTTCTCGAATACTAGAGAACGAATCCAGTTTATTCAAAAAGCCCAGCAAATGGGTGAAGTGTTTGTACTGAGGATTTGTGGTTCACCTATTTTCGACCCTATGACCACGTTATTACGCAAGGATTTGGAAGAGCTATCTCATATCAGTATGCATCAAGCAAAATCGTTAGAAAAAGAGATAACAGCGTTAGCCGGTTATAGTGAAATCGTTGATATCACAGAAGAGGTTCTTATTCGACTGGAGTTAACTAGATAGGTACACCGAACAAATGACCACCGCATATCACTGCGGTGGTGTTCATAATCTATTCGCTTGCGGTAAGTTCCGCTTTTTCTTTGCTCTGCTGCGCTTCACGAACATCTTTATATATACGTCCCATCTCAATAAATGCATAACGATGTTCCACATATTCAAACACGTTGAATGAAATTGCTAACTTATAGAGCGAAACCGCATGTGCGTAGTTACCCTGCATTTGGTAACGCTTACCGAGATAAAAATAGACTTCTGTTAAGCGTTGAGCTAACAAATTGTTATCGCGCGTGCTGGAAAGAACAATTTTAAATAGCTGCTCTTCAGAAATCTCATTCAACATCATCCCAACCAGTAACCAGCCCCACTCATCATTATGCGACTGAAATGATTGGCCGAGTTCCGAAGTCGCTAACTCAGGATCAATATCCATCTTAATGATGTAGCGCCACAAGGCTCTAAACGGGTCACTAGGATTCATCTGGTAGTGTTTTTCAATTTCCTCTAACGCTAACGAAGAGCGTTCACCGTAATACAATGCCACAGCACGATTACGCAAAGCATATTCATTGGTAGGATCAAGCTCAAGTGTCGAATCGAACGACTCATAAGCACTATCAAATTCACCAGTTTCAGTGTAATAAACGCCTAGCAGGTTAAAAATATCGGGTTGAGCAGGGTTCAACGCAAGCGATTGAGTGAAGTCTAAACGCGCTAAATCACGTAGTCCTACGCTGTCATAAGCATTACCACGTTCATAAAACATTTTGGCTCTAACATCGTCAGTCAAATCAGGACGCTGCAGTAACTGAGTCAGACGAGCAATCTGCACTTCTTGTTGAACACTGGCTTGTAAAGGGATTGCCATTGGCGGATAAACCCACTGTGTCGCCTGCTCATCATCTGAAGAATTACTCGCA
Organism: Vibrio sp.; assembly: GCA_048259585.1. GTDB lineage: Bacteria > Pseudomonadota > Gammaproteobacteria > Enterobacterales > Vibrionaceae > Vibrio. Next base: position 398,299 of record JBLXHN010000004.1, read on the forward strand.
CACCCTGCTAATAACATTAAAGCTGCGCTGACAGTTGCGGTTTTAAACCATTTCACAAATAGGTACTCCTGTATCCCGAAATAAAAAAAGGGAGCGAATGACGCTCCCTTTATAACACGCTTTACAATGAAAATGCGAAAACAGTTCGTATTTCCATTTTTACTCTTCCTACTTGAAGCTGCAGCGGTGTTGGCTGCAACTCCAAATAGTTTGAGTATATAGAGTTTATTTATTCAGCGGCTGGAGCGTCAGATGCTGGCGCTTCTTCAGCTGGCTTTTCTACCGCTTCTTTCATGCTCAGACGAACACGACCCTGACGGTCGATTTCAAGTACTTTAACTTGAACTTCTTGGCCTTCAGTTAGGTAGTCAGATACTTTCTCTACACGCTTGTCAGCGATTTGAGAAATGTGTACCAGACCATCTTTACCAGGAAGAACCGTTACGAACGCACCGAAGTCCGCTAGACGAGCAACTTTACCAGTGTAGATCTTACCAACTTCAACTTCAGCAGTGATTTGCTCGATGCGGCTGATTGCATCTTTCGCTTGCTCACCAGAAGTTGCAGCGATCTTGATTGTACCGTCATCTTCGATTTCGATCGTTGTACCCGTTTCCTCAGTAAGTTGACGGATAACTGCACCACCTTTACCGATAACATCTTTAATCTTATCAGCGCTGATCTTCATAGTGTGGATACGTGGAGCGAATTGAGAAATATCGTCACGAGCACCAGAGATAGCTTCATCCATTACAGAAAGGATGTGCTTACGTGCACCTTGCGCTTGGTTAAGAGCAATTTGCATGATCTCTTTAGTGATACCTTCGATCTTGATATCCATCTGTAGAGCAGTGATACCTGTGTTAGTACCCGCTACTTTAAAGTCCATGTCACCTAGGTGGTCTTCATCACCAAGGATGTCAGAAAGAACAACGAAGTCGTCGCCTTCTTTAACTAGACCCATTGCGATACCCGCAACAGAAGACTTAATTGGCACGCCAGCGTCCATAAGAGCTAGTGAAGTACCACATACAGAAGCCATTGAAGAAGAACCGTTTGATTCAGTAATTTCTGAAACAACACGTACTGTGTACGGGAACTCTTCTGGAGAAGGCATTACAGCAGCAATACCGCGCTTAGCCAGTTTACCGTGACCAATCTCACGACGCTTAGGAGAACCTACAAAACCAGTTTCACCTACACAGTATGGAGGGAAGTTGTAGTGTAGTAGGAAGTAGTCTTTTCTCTCACCCGTTAGCTCATCGATGATTTGCGCATCACGTTGAGTGCCTAGAGTTGCAGTGACTAGCGCCTGAGTTTCACCACGAGTGAATAGAGAAGAACCGTGTGTACGAGGAAGAACACCAGTACGTACGTCTAGCGCACGAACCATGTCTTTTTCACGGCCATCGATACGTGGGTTACCAGCGATGATGCTGCGACGTACAACGACTTTTTCTAGATCGTGGAAGATAGTGTGAACTTCTTTCAGATTCAACTCTTCATCTTCAGCAAGTAGCTTCTCGTTTACTTCTGCACTGATTTCGTGGATGCGGTCATAACGCGCCATTTTTTCAGTGATTTGGTAAGCTTCAACAAGTTTCGCTTCAGCTAGCTCAGCAATTTTTGCTTTAAGCTCAGTATTTTCAGCTGGAGCAGTCCAATCCCAAGCTGGAGTAGCAACTTCTGCTGCAAACTCGTTGATTGCATTGATAACAGTTTGCTGTTGGTCGTGACCAAATACAACTGCAGATAGCATCTCTTCTTCAGTTAGGTTATCCGCTTCTGATTCAACCATCAGTACTGCAGATTCAGTACCAGCAACAACAAGGTCAAGCTTAGAAGTCGCTAGTTCAGTGTTGCTTGGGTTAAGTACTAGTTGACCGTCAATGTGACCAACACGTGCTGCACCGATAGGACCGTTGAACGGGATACCTGAAATAGCAAGAGCCGCTGAAGTACCGATCATAGTGACGATATCAGGTTGTACATCTGGGTTAACAGAAACCACTGTCGCAATCACTTGAACTTCGTTCTTGAATGCATCTGGGAATAGTGGGCGAATCGGACGGTCGATCAGACGAGCAGTCAGAGTTTCACCTTCAGAAGGACGACCTTCGCGCTTGAAGAAACCACCTGGAATTTTACCAGCAGCGTAGGTACGCTCTTGGTAGTTAACTGTTAGAGGGAAGAAGTCTTGACCTTCTACCGCTTCTTTTTTACCAACAACAGATACAAATACTGCGGTGTCATCCATAGTAACCATAACTGCTGCTGTTGCTTGACGTGCGATTACACCTGTTTCAAGAGTAACCGTGTGGTTGCCGTACTGAAACGTTTTAACAACTGGTTTTTCGAACATGTAAATATCCTTGCTCTGAGCCTAAACTCAGATTTAATAAATGAATCTCACACATTACGAATCGCGACTAGTAAAAACGCGCTTAGTTTCGAGACCATGACCTCTAAAACTGCTAGCAAACACGCTTTGAATAGCCGCGACCGTTTGGTCGACGTGGTTGACTGTAATGTAGTGAGTTTGAAACGCCTAATCCTATCAAAGGATCTAGACGCGCATAGTATATACCCGCTTGCAGCAAGATGCTAATTTCAGGAGGGAATTAAGGGAATTTTTCGTCATTCCTGCGAAGGCTGGAATCTAGCGACAACGAGCGCCTTTCTTAGCCATTTTTCTAAATCGCAGACATAAAAAAAGGGGCTAAAAGCCCCTTTTCTTCAAACCTGCTTGGCAGACGCTGATTAGCGACGTAGGCCTAGGCGTTTGATTAGGTCGTGGTAACGATCTAGATCTTTACCTTTTAGGTAGTCTAGAAGCTTACGACGGCTAGAAACCATGCGTAGAAGACCACGACGGCTGTGGTGATCGCCTTTGTGAGCTTTAAAGTGACCTTGAAGGTGGTTGATAGAAGCTGTAAGTAGAGCTACTTGAACTTCTGGTGAACCAGTATCGCCTTCAGCACGTGCGTATTCTGCTACGATTGCTGCTTTAGTTTCTGCATTCAGAGACATAATTCTCTCCTAAAGAGTTAAGTTTATATTTGTGCCAGCCAATCTCTGATTCAGCCGACACGAGAGCGGCGATTATAGGGAATAACCTTTAACCACACAAGATCTATTTCGAAAGATTACTTCGGATAAACCACAAGTCGTTTTGGTGCGACTTTGCCGTCATCATTGATATCTGCAACGCCTAAGAACAAACGTTCTTCACCTCCAGTCATACGAACGATGCCTTCAGTTGGCGCGCCAAACACTTGCACAGGTTGGCCATGCTGAACCATATCAACCAACTCAGGGACAAGATTTACTTCTGGTAAATCTTGTACTGCGGTATCCATGGGTAGCAATAACGCATCCAATACATCGTAAGGAGACTGCTCGTCGCGGTGCGCTTGTTCAACCATGTCGTTAAGCTGCTCAAGTGTCACCATATTTTCATACGGGTATTTTGCAACACCCGTACGACGTAACATAGTGACGTGCGCACCACAGCCCAGCATTTCACCTAGGTCATCAACGATGGTACGGATGTAAGTGCCTTTTGAGCAGTGAACTTCCATCTCTACTTCATCGTTATCAAAACGATGCAGTTCGATATCGTAAACAGTAATTTTACGCGCTTCACGCGGAACTTCGATGCCCTGACGAGCATATTCATACAGAGGGCGGCCTTGATACTTCAATGCAGAAAACATCGAAGGTACTTGATCAGTTTCGCCTCTGAATTTTTCAATACAGCTAATCAGCTTTTCGCGGTCTACGTTCACTTCACGTGTTTCAACCACTTCACCATCTGAATCAGATGTATCAGTACGCTCACCCAGCTTGGCTATCACACGGTAGCGTTTGTCAGAATCCAGTAGGAACTGTGAAAACTTGGTCGCTTCACCTAAACAGATGGGCAGCATACCCGTCGCCAGTGGATCCAGCGCGCCGGTATGCCCTGCTTTTTCTGCAAAGAAAAGGCGTTTAACTTTTTGCAGGGTATCGTTTGATGAAATGCCGGTTGGTTTATCAATCAGCACCACACCATTAATCGGACGCCCTTTACGACGACGAGCCATTACTCCTCGTCCTCACGACCTGCTTGTTTTTGCTTTTGCTTGTCGCTGCTAACTACTTCAGAAACCAGGTTCGACATACGCATCCCTTCAACCAAGGTGCTGTCATAGTGGAAACGAATTTCTGGCGTTAAACGTAGACGAATACGCTTACCTAGCATCATACGGATATGAGCTTCGTGCTCGCGCAATGCTTTTAAACAAGACTCTGGTGTTTGTTCACCAACACATAGGAAAGTCACAAACACTTTTGCATAAGCAAGGTCACGAGAAACTTCTACGTCAGAAATGGTCACCATTCCAAGACGAGAGTCACGAACTTCGCGCTGAAGGATCATCGCGAGTTCTTTTTGTAATTGCTGTGCCACACGCTGAGTACGGCTAAATTCTTTAGGCATAATTTTCTCACTAATAGAAAGAATGGGGGAATGGCGTAAAACCAGTCCCCCATGGCGTATTCAACAACCGAACATTGCCGTTAATACTGTTGATTAATGAATCTTACCGCCTAACACTCCAGGAGCAGATTCATTAATTTTCGCGAATTAATCGATGGTACGTTTAATTTCGACTGTTTCGAATACTTCGATTTGGTCGCCTACGCGAACATCGTTGTAGTTCTTAACGCCGATACCACACTCATAACCGCTCTTAACTTCTTGCATATCATCTTTGAAACGACGTAGTGACTCAAGCTCACCTTCGTAGATAACCACGTTGTCGCGAAGTACGCGGATTGGGTTATTACGTTTGATAAGACCTTCAGTCACCATACAACCAGCGATAGCGCCAAGTTTCGGAGACTTAAAGACGTCACGAACTTCTGCAAGACCAATGATCTCTTGCTTGAATTCTGGTGCAAGCATACCGCTCATTGCTGCTTTCACTTCATCAATCAATTGGTAAATGATTGAGTAGTAGCGTAGATCGATATTTTCGTTTTCTACTGCGCGACGAGCAGAAGCATCCGCACGAACGTTAAAGCCAACAACGATAGCGTTTGAAGCTGCAGCTAGTACTACGTCCGTCTCAGTAATACCACCAACACCTGAACCTACGATGTTTACTTTCACTTCTTCAGTAGATAGCTTCACTAACGAATCAGAAATTGCTTCTACAGAACCTTGTACGTCAGCTTTCAGTACGATGTTAAGTTCAGAAACATCACCAGCAGTCATGTTAGAGAACATGTTCTCTAGTTTAGATTTCTGCTGACGTGCCAGTTTAACTTCACGGAACTTACCTTGACGGTAGTTAGCAACTTCACGTGCTTTACGCTCATCACGTACAACCGTCGCCTCATCACCCGCCGCAGGTACACCTGAAAGACCGAGGATCTCTACAGGAATAGAAGGACCAGCTTGTTCGATCTCATTACCGACTTCATCGCGCATTGCACGAACACGACCGTACTCTTGACCACAAAGAACAATATCGCCTTTATTTAGCGTACCAGACTGTACAAGTACAGTAGCAACTGGACCACGACCTTTATCTAGGCGTGACTCAATAACAACACCAGAAGCCATACCGTCTTTTACAGCAGTAAGTTCAAGAACTTCTGCTTGTAGCAGGATAGATTCAAGTAGTGAATCAATGTTTGTACCCTGTTTTGCAGAGATATGAACGAAGATGTTCTCGCCGCCCCACTCTTCAGGAATAACATCGTACTGAGCAAGCTCGTTCTTAACGTTATCTGGGTTCGCATCTTCTTTATCGATCTTGTTTACAGCGATAATCAAAGGTACACCTGCCGCTTTCGCGTGCTGGATAGCTTCAACTGTTTGTGGCATTACACCATCATCTGCTGCTACAACAAGAACAACGATATCTGTCGCTTGAGCACCACGAGCACGCATCGACGTAAACGCCGCGTGTCCAGGAGTATCAAGGAAAGTGATCATACCGTTTTCAGTTTCAACGTGGTAAGCACCAATGTGCTGTGTAATACCACCCGCTTCGCCTGAAGCAACGTGTGTACGACGAATGTAGTCCAGCGTTGACGTTTTACCGTGGTCAACGTGACCCATGATAGTAACAACTGGTGCGCGAGATACTTTGTCAAACTCGTTGTCACGGTCTTGCATTACCGCTTCTTCAAGCTCGTTCTCTTTACGAAGAATAACCTTGTGGCCCATTTCTTCAGCGACAAGTTGTGCTGTTTCCTGGTCAATCACTTGGTTAATCGTCGCCATTGCACCCATCTTCATCATCACTTTAATGACTTCAGTGCCTTTCACTGACATTTTGCTTGCCAGTTCAGAAACTACGATGGTTTCACCGATGACAACATCTGATTTCGCAACAACAGCGCTCTTATCAAAACCATGCTGCATAGATGATGGCTTAGCGATTCTGCCTTTACGACCTTTACCGCCACGATTTGAGTTACGCTCTTGCTTGTCGTCACGATTAGACATTTTCGTCTTTTTCGCTTTGGTAGAAGAACGACGACGTCCTTCTTCTCGACGGTCTGCTTCATCTTCAGCCGCTCGAGCATAGCTCGAAGTGGTGACATGGTAATCTGTATTCTCTTCCATTTTACCCTTTTTCTCTTCTTCAGCAGACCAACGTTCTTTATTCTGTTCAGCCAATTCACGTGCTTTCTCAAGCTGACGAAGACTCTCTTCTTCAGCTTTACGCTTAGCTTCTTCTTCCTGACGACGCTTCAGTGCTTCGGCTTCTTTTCGCGCTGCTTCTTGCTTAGTTTTCTCTTCAGCAGAGCGTTCATCTTTCGCCCCGCCCTGTGCGTCACGCTTCGCTTTTTCTTCTGCTTCGCGTTTTGCTTTTTCTTCCGCTTCACGTTGTGCTTTTTCTTCTGCTTCACGTTGTGCCTGAGCTTGTGCTTCGGCTTCACGTTTTGCAGCTTCTTCAGCTTCACGTTTCGCTAATTCTTCCGCTTCACGTTTTGCAGCTTCTTCTGCTTCACGTTTCGCTTCATCTTCAACTGTACTGCGCTTAACATACGTTCGTTTTTTGCGCACTTCAACCTGAACATTCTTACTTTTACCGCCACCAGCGCTTACGCTAAGTGTACTACGGGTTTTACGCTGGAGCGTTAAACGAGTAGGCTCAGATGATGAGCCCTCTCCATGTTCTTTACGTAAGTGACTAAGAAGCTGGTTCTTTTCGTCATCTGATACGCTATCTGAACTCGTTTTTTTCATGCCAGCATCAGCAAGTTGTTCTAATAAGCGGTCAACTGGAGTACCAATTTCTTCACTCAGTGCTTTAACTGTAAGTTGTGTCATGCCGCTTCCTCCCCTTGCTGAAATTATGCGTCTTCGCCGAACCAACAAATGTTGCGTGCTGCCATAATTAGCTCACCAGCACGTTCTTCGGTTAGACCTTCTATACCTTCAAGATCGTCGATACCTTGGTCAGCAAGATCTTCAAGTGTAATTACACCCTTCGCTGCCAATTTAAATGCCATGTCACGCTCTAGACCTTCAAGAGAAAGTAGGTCTTCAGCTGGCTCTAGTCCTTCGAACGATTCTTCTTGCGCCAATGCAATTGTTGTTAATGCATTTTTTGCACGGCTGCGTAGCTCTTCCACTAGATCTTCATCTAGACCGTCAACTTCCAATAGTTCGTTAACTGGAACGTACGCAACTTCTTCTAAAGTAGAGAAACCTTCTTCAACCAATAGCTCTGCAAAATCTTGCTCGATATCAAGGTACTTCATAAAGCGCTCGATAGCTGCCATTGATTCTTCTTGGTGTTTCTTCTGTAGATCTTCAACGGTCATTACATTCAGTTCCCAACCTGAAAGCTGAGATGCAAGACGAACGTTTTGACCGTTACGGCCGATAGCTTGTGCTAAGTTATCTGCTTCTACTGCGATATCCATCGAGTGCGCATCTTCGTCAACGATGATAGAAGCAACATCGGCTGGAGCCATTGCATTGATAACGAATTGCGCCGGGTTATCATCCCAAAGCACGATATCGATACGCTCACCGCCAAGCTCGCTAGAAACCGCTTGAACACGTGCGCCACGCATACCAACACACGCACCCACAGGGTCGATACGACGATCGTTAGTTTTCACAGCGATTTTCGCACGAGAGCCAGGATCACGAGCCGCACCTTTTAGCTCAATCATCTCTTCGCCAATTTCTGGCACTTCTACACGGAACAGTTCAGCCAACATTTCTGGCTTAGAGCGTGTTACGAATAGTTGGAAACCACGCGCTTCAGGAGCGACTTTATAAAGTAAACCACGAACGCGGTCACCTGGACGGAAGTTTTCACGTGGAAGTTGGTCTTCACGTAAAATTACCGCTTCAGCGTTGTTACCAAGATCTAAGATAATGGTTTCGCGATTAACTTTTTTAACCACACCAGTAACGAGTTCACCTTCGTTATCAATGAACTGTTCAACGATTTGTGCACGCTCAGCTTCACGTACTTTTTGTACGATCACTTGCTTAGCAGTTTGGGTAGTAATACGGTCGAACGTTACAGATTCGATTTCTTCTTCGTAGTAGTCACCCGACTTTACTGAATCGTCGTCAAAAGAAGCAGCGTCTAGAGACATCTCTTTTGTTGGATTTTCTACTTCATCAACCACTAACCAACGGCGAAAAGTTTCAAACTCGCCAGTTTTGCGGTCGATTGCAACACGAACTTCTACGTCAATTTCGTATTTCTTTTTTGTTGATGTTGCTAGCGCAATTTCAAGCGCTTCGAAGATACGCTCACGAGGAACTGCTTTCTCGTTCGAAACAGCCTCTACAACCGCTAAAATTTCTTTACTCATTGCTATAGCCTCTTAAGCTCTTTTCTCTAGGAGAACTAAAATTTAGGGATCAGGTTAGCTTTTGAAATATTACTAATTGCAAAGCTTTCTTCTTGGCCATCAACAGTCACAGTAACAGTTTCACCTTCAACAGATTGGATGATACCTTTCCATTTACGACGGTTTGCAACAGCCATTTTCAAAACGATGCTGACCTCGTGACCGATAAATTGATCATAGTGTGCAGCTTTGAAGAGTGGTCTTTCCATACCTGGTGAAGACACTTCTAAGTTGTAAGCTACAGTGATCGGATCTTCAACATCCAAAACCGCACTCACCTGATGACTCACTTCTGCACAATCATCAACAGTAATGCCATTTTCATGATCAATGTAGATACGTAGTGTTGAGTGTTGTCCTGCACGGATAAACTCTAAACCAACTAACTCATAACCAGATGCCGCTACAGGCGCATCAAGCATTTCAGTCAATTGTCTTTCTAAACCAGTCATTTAAACCACTCCAGAAACAAAAAAAGGGCATAGAGCCCAATTTAAATTCCAAGCAAAGTATCTGAATTACCCGTTAAGTAATTCAAATAACAAAAAACCCCGAAAGTCGGGGTTTTTGCTGCTGGACCCTGATAAATTGAGAATTTCTTCTCAACTGCAGTGAGGTTAACACTGCCAAACTTGCACCAGCTCTCTGTCTACTAAAGACTAAAAAGAGATTGGTTGCGGGGGCCGGATTTGAACCGACGACCTTCGGGTTATGAGCCCGACGAGCTACCAAGCTGCTCCACCCCGCGTCCGACTTGTGAGCAATTATACGCTCTACAAGGTGTTTTACAAGTTTGTAAACATGGTGCCGAGAGAGGGACTCGAACCCTCACACCTAAGCGCTAGCACCTCATGCTAGTGTGTCTACCAATTTCACCATCTCGGCATAACCTTTCTTACTTTTTCAGTAAGATTATTGAGGAATTTCGTCGCCTGTCGAGGCTGGAGCTTCGCTCAATGTACCTTCAGTCGTTTGCTCAATCACTTGACCTTTTGACGGGTCAACCCATTGTGATTCAGTTTTATGTGTAGACATGTTGCCAAGCACAAGACTAAAGATAAAAAATATCGTTGCAAAAATTGCAGTCATTCGAGTTAGGACGTTTCCTGAGCCGCTCGCGCCAAACACTGTGTTTGAAGCACCAGCACCGAATGAGGCTCCCATATCTGCGCCTTTACCTTGCTGGATCAACACTAGGCCAATGATACCAACCGCTGCCAACAGGTAAATCACAAGTAGAGCTGTAAACATTACTTTCCACCTATGTTCCAAGTTGTTGAGCCAGCGCCGTTCCAATCATTTACGATTGATTTAATCATTGACAAGAACAAGGCTAGCGACCTCCTAACAGGAGGCGGAGGCAATACTATCGGATGCGAGTATGACTGACAAGGGATATTTATTAAAAATATCCCGTTTGCACACTAAACAGCCAAAAAAGGGTCAAAGTGATATTTGTTTAAACTTGGCTCTGAATTATCAACTAACTAAAATCAACAGAGCCAAACGCAAACACGCTTAGCAGCTTGCTTTAACTGCTTCTGCTATTTTTAAAGCAGATGATTTAACAAGCTCTGCGTCTTCGCCTTCAACCATTACGCGAAGTAAAGGTTCAGTGCCCGATTTACGTAAAAGCACACGCCCTTTCTCACCAAGCTTGCTTTCTACATCTTTAACACTTGCAATCACTGCATCGGCTTCTAACGGGTTTGAATCACCGCTAAAGCGTACATTTTCTAGCACTTGTGGATACAGGGTCATGCCTTGTGATAGCTCACCCAAAGTCATACTACTACCGACTACAGAAGCCAGTACTTGTAACGCCGCTACAATAGCATCACCGGTTGTTACTTTATCTAAAAGAATAATATGACCTGAATTCTCAGCACCAATTTTCCAACCTTTCTCCAGTAACTGTTCCATTACATAACGGTCACCAACCGCTGCACGAACAAATGGAATACCGAGTTGCTTCAAGCCGTTCTCCATACCAAGGTTTGTCATCAGCGTACCAACAACACCACCTTTTAATTCTCCACGACGCAATGCATCGCGAGCAATGATATAAGCGATTTGGTCGCCGTCGACCTTATTACCATTCTCATCGACCATAATTAAACGGTCGCCATCGCCATCAAAAGCCAGACCTAGATGAGCTTGCTCTTCCACAACACGTTTTTGTAGTGCAGCGACATCCGTTGCACCGACTTTATCATTGATGTTAGTACCATTTGGCTCAATCCCCATAGCAATAACATCAGCACCCAGCTCTTTAAACACATTCGGAGCAATGTGGTAAGTCGCGCCGTGTGCGCAATCAACGACAATTTTCAGTCCGGCCAAACTTAATTTATTTGGAAAAGTGCTTTTACAGAATTCGATATAACGACCAGCAGCATCAACTAAGCGTGAAGCTTTACCTAATAGAGCAGATTCAACACAAGTGATCTCTTTGTCTAACTCAGCTTCAATAGCCAGCTCCACATCATCTGGCAGCTTTGTACCATCCGATGAGAAGAACTTAATGCCGTTGTCGTAATACGGGTTATGCGATGCTGAGATAACAATCCCCGCTTCAGCACGAAATGTTTGGGTTAGGTATGCCACCGCAGGTGTTGGCATTGGACCAGTTAATACCGCTTTTAAACCAGCTGCTGCTAAACCCGCTTCAAGAGCAGATTCCAGCATATAGCCAGAGATACGAGTATCTTTACCAATAATCACTTGTTTCGTACCCTGTTTTGCCAGAACACGACCTGCAGCCCAGCCTAGTTTGAGTACAAAATCTGGTGTAATCGGATATTGACCTACCTTGCCACGTACGCCATCAGTACCAAAATAACGTCTTTCGTCAGACATAATATTTCCTTAGCTTATTCTTATTGTTCGTCACTGTTGACATTCATCGCCGACAGTTCTAAATATTGGCGCTCATTGTATCAATGATTTTCATCGCTTCCAGTGTCTCTTCAACATCATGAACCCGAATAATCTGCGCACCCTTCATTGCAGCAATCGTTGCACACGTGACGCTGGCAACCATGCAATCGGCTGGTTTTTTATCAAGCAATTTAAATATCATTGACTTACGTGACATTCCCGCCAATATCGGCAAACCAAAACGATGAAGTTTGTCTAAATTAGCGAGTAAATGGTAGTTATGATCGATAGATTTACCAAAACCAAAACCGGGATCGAGGATGATATTCTCACGACGAATCCCCGCTTTTTCACAAGCTTCAAGTTTTTCTAACAGAAAAGTTTCAACTTCCTCCTGAACATTATCGTATTCAGGATTATGTTGCATTGTTTTAGGCTGACCTTTCATGTGCATAATACATACTGGTACATTGGCTTTCGCAGCCACTTCCAGCGCACCCGGTTCAGTTAGAGATCGTACATCATTAATTAAATCCGCCCCCGCAGCAACTGACTGTCGCATCACTTCAGCTTTGCTAGTGTCAACAGAAATCCAAATATCCTGATTAAACTCTCGAATCGCTTTTACCGCAGGAATAACTCGTTGCAGTTCTTCTTCAAGAGAAACCTCTGGGGCACCTGGTCTTGTTGACTCTCCGCCGATATCAATAATGCTCACACCTGCTTCGATCATTTGCTTGGCGCGAATAACGACATTTTCCAACGTCGTATAACTTCCGCCATCAGAGAACGAATCCGGAGTCGTGTTTAAGATACCCATCACATGAGGACGGTCTAAAATAAGTTCTTTAGAGGATGTTTGAATTTTCATAAACTGTGTGTTTCCATAACCCTGAAACAGAAAACCCCGAACAAGTCGGGGTTTTGTCTGACATAGAAAATTATTCAGAATCTTTTTTATCTTCAGAAGGTTCTTCTGTTGTAGTTTCTTGTTTATTTTCTTCAGCTTTAGCTTCCGGTTTAGGTGCTTCATCAGCTTTCTCTTGTTGAGTTTTAGCTTGATCACCCCAACCCGCTGGTTGACGAATCTCTGATTTACGTTCCATTAGGTCATCGATCTGAGCCGCATCAATGGTTTCGTATTTCATCAGCGCATCTTTCATCGCGTGCATGATATCCATATTCTCTACCAGCAACTTACGAGCTCGCTCATAGTTACGGTCGATAATGATACGGATTTCGTCATCAATCAGTTTAGCGGTATCGTCAGACATATGCTTAGTCTGAGTTACGCTACGTCCAAGGAAAACTTCTCCTTCATCCTCTGCATAAAGCATTGGGCCAAGTTTTTCAGAAAAGCCCCATTGGGTAACCATTTTACGAGCGATATCAGTCGCGCGTTCAATGTCATTCGATGCCCCCGTCGAAACCTTATCTGTACCGTAGATCAGCTCTTCAGCCAAACGTCCGCCATACAGACTGGATATCATCGATTCCAGATGCTGCTTGGACATACTGACGCGGTCTTGTTCTGGCAGATACATTGTCACACCAAGCGCCCGGCCGCGCGGAATAATCGACACTTTATACACAGGGTCATGTTCTGGTACTAAGCGACCAATGATCGCGTGACCAGCTTCATGGTAAGCGGTCGATTCTTTAGTTTCTTCCGACATCACCATCGAGCGGCGCTCAGCCCCCATCATGATTTTATCTTTGGCCAATTCGAACTCGACCATTGATACATTGCGCTTGTTGCCACGAGCTGCAAATAGGGCGGCTTCGTTAACAAGGTTAGCAAGGTCAGCACCAGAGAAACCCGGTGTGCCACGTGCAATCAATGATGGTTCCACATCACCAGCCAGAGGCACTTTACGCATGTGAACTTTCAGGATTTGCTCACGACCACGTACATCTGGAAGACCAACAACAACTTGACGGTCAAAACGACCAGGACGAAGAAGTGCTGGATCAAGTACGTCAGGACGGTTAGTTGCCGCAATAACGATGATACCTTCGTTACCCTCGAAACCATCCATTTCAACCAGCATTTGGTTTAGTGTTTGTTCACGTTCATCGTGACCACCACCAACACCAGCGCCACGCTGACGGCCTACTGCATCGATTTCATCAATGAAGATAATACATGGAGCGGCTTTCTTCGCTTGCTCAAACATATCACGTACACGAGATGCACCGACACCAACAAACATTTCTACGAAATCTGAACCAGAGATAGTAAAGAACGGAACCTTGGCTTCACCAGCAATCGCTTTAGCCAGCAATGTTTTACCTGTACCCGGAGGACCTACCATCAAGACACCGGTTGGAATTTTACCACCGAGCTTTTGGAAACGGCTTGGATCACGTAAGTAATCCACCAGTTCTTTTACGTCTTCTTTAGCTTCATCACAACCGGCCACATCACCAAATGTGGTCTTAATTTGATCTTCGCTCATCATTCGGGCTTTGCTCTTACCAAAGGACATTGCGCCTTTGCCACCGCCACCCTGCATCTGACGCATGAAGAAAATCCACACGCCGACAAGCAGAATCATTGGGAACCAGGAAATGAAAATAGTTCCTAGCAGGCTTTGCTCTTCTGGAGCAGTACCCTGAACTTTCACATTCTGGTTAATTAAATCATCAAGCAGTTTTTCATCATAAACAGGCATGTAAGTGACGTAACGCGCACTGCTACCTCTACGAGTAAAGCTTATCTCACTATTATTAAATTGAGCTTCTTGAATCTGGCCTTGGCCAACTTCTTGCACAAATGTGGTGTAATCGATAGTTCTACCGTTGTTGTCTCCAGGACCAAAGCTTTGGAATACAGACATCAATACGACAGCTATCACAAGCCACAGAATTAAATTTTTTGCCATGTCACTCAAGGTGTAAGCCTCTCGATAACTAATTGTAATTAAAGGTAGGGTACTACAGTTTCTAGGCTGTAGCCATAGTGTTAACCATTCTCACTAAGGGGGAAATAGTTAACCTTTGTAACCAGTGGCGACAATATAAACTTCACGAGAACGTGCTCGAGAAGAATCTGGTTTACGAATTTTCACCACCTTAAACATGTCTCTGACATCTTTAACGTACTGGTCAAAACCTTCGCCCTGAAACACTTTTACAACAAAACTACCATTAGGCGCCAGAACTTGTCGACACATATCTAATGCTAATTCCACTAGGTACATCGCTCTTGGTTGGTCAACCGAAAGATTTCCAGCCATGTTTGGTGCCATGTCAGACATCACGACATCCACCATATCCGGTTGTATTCTTTCTAATAATGCTTCAAGCACTGACTCTTCACGGAAATCACCTTGTAGAAAAGCGACACCTGCAATGGAATCCATCGGCAAAATATCACAAGCAATCACTTGCCCTTCATCACCAACAATACCCGCAGCATACTGTGACCATCCCCCCGGCGCTGCACCGAGGTCGACCACTGTCATTCCTGACTTTAATAGTTTGTCTTTTTCTTGAATTTCTTCAATTTTAAAGATAGCACGTGAACGATAACCTTTCTTTTTTGCTTCATTCACATACTTGTCATCAAAGTGTTCTTTCAACCAGCGACCAGAGCTCGCTGAATGTTTCTGTTTACTCATTCTAATCCTAATCAAACAGCATCTATCTGAGAAAGTATGGTAGAAAATATAGTCTTCAATGATAGATGGCGTTAAAATAGCGTTTTTCAACCCTGATAATAAAGAAATTTGGGCGCGTAATGAACCTAAGCAACAAACAAAAACAGCACCTAAAAGGTCTGGCACACCATTTGAAACCCGTAGTTTTAATGGGCGCTAACGGACTAACAGAAGCTGTTTTAGCAGAAATCGAAATTGCGCTTGACCACCACGAGCTGATTAAAGTGAAAGTGGTGTCTGAAGATCGTGAGACAAAACAATTGATTGTTGATGCGATCGTTCGAGAGACAGAAGCAGAGAAAGTACAAGTGATAGGTAAAGTACTTGTTCTGTACCGTCCGTCAGAGCAGCGTAAAATTGAATTACCACGTAAGTAATAACTGTTTTCTGTAATAAAAAAAGTGTTACTTAAGATTACAAAAAGGTCGCTCATCGCGACCTTTTTGTTTTAGCACTAAAGCCAGGTTTCGATTTATGGCCAAGAAGTGAAAGATTCAACATTCAGCATCGAAAACCCTATAGACTATTAGATATAGTCAACTCGGTCGATTTCAAAGACTTTCTCACCACCAGGCGTGACAATCGTTACTTCATCACCTTCCGTTTTCGCAATAAGACCACGAGCAATTGGAGAACTGACTGAGATACGGCCGGCTTTAATATCGGCTTCATCATCACCAACAATTTGGTAAGTTTTTTCTTCATCGGTATCAACATCAATCAAGGTTACCGTTGAACCAAAAATAACTTTACCAGTTTTATCCATTTTGGTTACATCAATAACTTGAGCAACAGACAACTTGTACTCGATATCGCGAATTTGCGCTTCACAGATACCCTGCTCTTCACGTGCTGCGTGATACTCTGCATTCTCTTTTAAATCGCCCAGTTCGCGAGCCTCTGCAATCGCGATAGAAATCTGTGGACGTAACTTCAACAATCTTTCAAGTTCATCACGTAGCAATTTTTCGCCACGTACTGTCATTGGAACTTTTTCCATTTTATACCTCTACGCCAAAGCAACCTTTGGACAAAACGAAACAGCCTACTCTCCTAAAAGAGATAGGCTGTATGGATGGATGTAATTTTATATCAGTGTAAACAAAGTTAGTGACGAAATCATCCAAATTCAAAATTAGATACAAGAATTTACTGACAGCGCACAAACCTTTTAATTGATATGGTCGAATATTCGTCTAACTAAACGGTAATTCAGTTGGTATCTCACCAATTGAGTCATTTAGATTCAATTTAGATTTGATTCACATTCACCCAAAAAATATATTTTTATATTTTAAGGTAATAAATATCAGCCACTTAACCCTAAAACACCTAAATAAAACACCGTTCAATAAGGTTTTATATCATTTCACTCACACGTTCTTAGCATTTGCAGTTTAAATCTCTCTACGGCGTATCTAGTTACACAGTGAATGAATGTTGTATATTTGAAACCACACGCATATTTAGACTGTGAAACCTGATTAATAAAGACTTCAGTAAAAAGATATGACCACTGTAATCAATAAACGCAAAAAATAGACTGTTAATTAGGATCCTAAAATGAAAAAAACTCTGATTGCTTTGGCTGTAACAAGTACAGCAGCGGTAACTGGCGTTAACGCAAACGAACTTTACAATCAAGACGGTACATCACTCACAATGGGTGGCCGTGCAGAAGCTCGTATGTCAATTCAGGATAGTAAAGCTGACGACAAATCTCGTATTCGTCTTAACTTTCTTGGCAAGACCATGATAAACGACAGTCTGTACGGTGTCGGGTTTTATGAAGGTGAGTTTACTACTGAAGACAATGGCGACGGTTCTGATTTAGACAATCGTTATGCTTATGCTGGTATTGGCGGCAACTTCGGTGAAATGACATATGGTAAAAACGACGGCGCTCTGGGCATCATCACTGATTTTACCGATATCATGGCTTACCATGGTAACTCGGCAGCAGACAAATTATCTGTCGCTGACCGCACTGACAATATGGTGACTTACAAAGGCGCTTTCTCAGACCTTAATGTTAAAGCAAGTTACCGTTTCGCTGATAGAAACTCAGACTTAGAGGGCGATAATGGTCAAAACGGTTACTCATTATCTGCAATCTACACTATAGGTCAAACAGGCCTAGCATTTGGTGGTGGCTATGCAACACAAGATGAAGCCAATGAATATATGCTTGCTGCGTCTTACTCAATTGCCGATTTCTACTTTGCAGGTGTTCTCACGGACGGTGAAAAACAAGTGAGCGCAACTAACAATAACACTTTTGATTACACCGGTTATGAATTTGCAGCTATGTACACGCTAGGTAAAACTGTTTTTACGTCAACGTATAACAAAGCTGAAAGCTGGGATAACACGTCAGCGAACAATGTTGCTGTCGATGCGACTTACTACTTCAAGCCAAACTTCCGTGCTTATGTGTCTTACAACTTCAACCTGATCGACCAAGGTGATGCATTTACAAGTTCACAAGCTGGTACGTTTAGCCAAGGTGTTGCATCAAAAGCCGATGCTGAAGATGAAATTGCACTAGGTCTGCGCTACGACTTCTAATCGTCTAGCGCCAGATACAAAAACGCCTGCAGAGATGCAGGCGTTTTCACTAACAATAACTAAGCGAACTTAGAACATGTAGTACATACCAACTAGGTATAGAGAATTATCTGTATTGCTTGCGTATTCAGAGTTATCTTGAGCTGAGTATTCAACAAAACCTAACACGTTGTTAGAGAATGAGTAGTCAGCACCTACTGTGTAGGCTGTTAAATCTTCGTCAGCACCATCTTTATCAGCTACGAAACCTGATACGTATAGACGAGCAGCATCAAATTTGTAATCAGCAGCAAGACCAATAACATCGATATCTACACTGTTTTGCTCTTCAACTACGTAGTTAGCAGCAATAGAGAACGCGTCTGCAGCATAGCCAACTTTAACACCGTATACATTGTTGTCACCGTTGTTAGTGCTATCCACACCATCACGGTTACCGTGATCCTGGTAAGAAGCACCTACGTTGAAGCCTGAAACCGTGTATGAAGCAGAAACACCGTAAGCGGCATCTTCACCTTCATCTTCATCAAGATAAGTATCAGCAATAAGAACTAGGCCGTTTGCTTCGTATTTAGCAGCAATAGTGTGACCATCTGACTCAAAATCAGTCACGAAGTCATCCATAAAGCCATAACCTTCGTTAGTGTTATCGATGGTAATAGCGTTGAAAGAGTCACCGAAGTCACCTACTTCACCAGCCGCGATACCAAAGCTTTCACCAAACATTGCACCGAAGTACAAATCATCAGTTTTCAGACCTTTATCGCCGTCGTAACCGTAGCCTTCGCCATTTTCCATTTCAAATGAGCCAAACACTGTTACTGTATCATTCAGTTTATGAGTTGCATCAATTTGGATTTTTGCCCATAGATCCGCATCGAAATCAGTATCTGGTTTGTTATCTGATTCGAACTGGCTTAGGAACGTATCAATTTCACCTGATACACCAAATGTTGTTGCATCATCTTCGTAAATGTTTGCCGCATTCGCAGCACCTGAAACTAAAGCCGCCACTGCTAGCGCTAAAAATTTCTTGTTCATTAGATTAATCCCTATTTCTTTTTTACTTAGCCGAACGCGTTAAGTATTTTGTTTAAGTCACATCAACACAAAACTCGTGAAGAATGATTGATACCAACACAGCAACTGTGATGATTAATACACTTGAATTATTTAACTCTGCGACTACAGCATAGACTAGTAAAAAGAACTAAATGACGGGAACTTTTGGTTATTATTTAATAAAAAAACATCAAACCATTGAAATAAAAAGGCTTTATCAAAATCAAGAATCTAAACAATTTGAAAAAAAATGACAAAATGTCGCTTTTTTCCATACACGACTTTATATTTATTCACATAAAAATGTGAAGCAAATCACCAAAACCAATACGTACTAAGGTGATTAGTTGATCAACCATCACGGTTTGTGTGACAACAAGCGCGGTGAAGATAAATAGAATCTGACATGTAAAGATACCATTTGATTACACTGAACAATGAAACTCAGTGCTTAAACCTTTATACTGAACAACATATTTAAGTAATCATTCAGGCATTATGCAGCGCATACTATTTAATAAAATTGCTTTCACTTTTCTAGTTGGAGTGAGCTTAACTCTCACCCCCTACCAAGTCATAGCCAATCAAGTCGCCGAATCTTTCCCTCCAGCTACTCGATATGCCTTAATCGCTCAAAAGTTAACTGACAATATTGAGTTAACGTCTCAGTCCTCAAATCAATACTTCCCTCCAGCGAGTACACTGAAGGTCATTACTGCATTAGCAGCAAAAATTGAGTTAGGGGACGAGTTTCGTTTCCAAACACAGCTAACTAGAAACAAAAATAATTACTCCATTGTATTCTCAGGTGATCCAACCTTGACGAGCCAGAATCTTAAAAGCCTTTTGAGCAACGTTAAATCTAACGAATCAAAGGTAATAAGTGGTGATATTTGGCTCGATAACACTGTTTTTAGTGGCTATGAAAAAGCTGTTGGCTGGCCGTGGGATATTGTAGGCGTTTGTTATAGTGCTCCAGCTAGTGCAATCAATATTGACGGCAACTGTATTCAGTCATCGATCTACACCGAAAATAATGGACAAACACGGGTATATGTCCCAGAACAATATCCTGTCTATGTGATGACCGATGCTAAAACCGTCTCTGAAGAGCAACAACAGGATATGCATTGCGATTTGGAACTCCTTTCAACTCAGGAAAATCACTACCAACTATCCGGCTGTTTAGTTGAACGCTCAAAACCTTTACCGCTGAAATTCGCAGTGCAAAACACCGATTTATACGCGCAAAGAAGTCTCTATAAACTACTGAACCAACTTGGAATCGAGCTGAAAGGCGACATCAAGATAGGTAAGATGCCACACCCCGGCAAGGTGATAGCGAGCCACAGATCCGAACCTCTTTCTGAGTTGTTAGAGACGATGCTCAAAGACTCAGACAACTTAATTGCCGACACAGTAACCAAAACCATCGGTCACCACTTCTTTAAGCAGTCAGGTAGTTTTAATAACGGAACAGAGGCTATTAAATCGGTCATCGAAAAGAAAACGGGCATATCACTCAAAGATGATCAATTTGTCGACGGCTCAGGGCTATCACGTAATAACCGACTTCGTGTAGCCAGTATGCTTAAGGTTCTCCATTATATTTGGCAACATGATAGTGAGTTAAAGCTCATCGACATTCTTCCCTCATCTGGCGAATCTGGCACACTGAAATACCGTCGAAGTATGCGAGATAAGGCTGTGAGTGGCAGAATAAAAGCCAAAAGTGGCTCACTGTATGCTACTCATAATATGGTAGGGTATGGTTTAGATGGCAGCGGCAAACCTAGTTCGGTGTTTATTCAGTTTGTTACTGACTATTTTCCACCCGAAACCGACAGCTCAATGCCTGTCGAGAGCCCTTTGGTCAGTTTCGAAAAAGATTTTTACCGACAAGTGATCGAACTGAGTCGTTAACTAACTTCCATTGACCGAAAAAAAGCGCCCAAAAGGCGCTTTTCAACTATCTAACAATAACCACGTTCTCTTACTTTACTGTCACGCGAGCGAACTTACGTTTACCCACTTGATAAACAGCAGTGCCAGCATCAGGGACAAGTTTGGCATCTTCAATTTTCTCACCGTCTTGCTTCGCCGCACCTTGTTTAATCATACGCATCGCGTCAGAAGTAGAGTTAACCAGACCAGCGTCTTTTAGTAAGTTGGCAATCGCAATACCTGCTTCAAATTCAAACTCAGGCATTTCATCTGGCATCGCTCCTTTCTGGAAGCGATTAATGAACTCTTGTTCTGCTGCATCAGCATCCGCTTCAGTATGGAAACGGGCAATGATCTCTTTAGCAAGTAATATCTTGATATCACGAGGGTTCTTACCATTTGCAACATCAGCTTTAAATTGCTCAAGTTCTGCCAAAGGACGGAAAGAAAGTAGCTCGTAGTAGCTCCACATCAGGTCATCAGAGATCGACATGATCTTACCGAACATTTCGCTTGGTGATTCGCTGATACCAATGTAGTTGTGCGCTGACTTAGACATCTTCTTCTCACCGTCTAAACCAACCAGTAGAGGCATCATCAATACCACTTGCGGTTTTTGACCGTTAGCCTTTTGTAGTTCACGCCCCATTAACAAGTTGAATTTTTGGTCTGTACCGCCAAGCTCAACATCGGTTTCCATCGCAACGGAGTCGTAACCTTGTAGGAGTGGATACATAAACTCATGAATAGCGATAGGTTGACCACCAGCATAGCGCTTTTTAAAATCATCACGCTCTAACATTCGAGCCACAGTTTGGTTCGCAGCCAAACGAATCATACCCTCTGCACCTAACTCAGACAGCCACTCAGAATTGAACTGAATTTTAGTTTTAGCTGGATCAAGGATCTTAAATACTTGCTGTTTGTATGTTTCAGCATTATTCAAAACATCTTCACGAGTCAGTGGTGGACGCGTTGTGTTCTTACCTGTTGGATCACCAACCATACCAGTGAAATCACCGATCAGGAAAGTCACATCGTGACCTAAGTCTTGGAAGGTACGTAATTTATTTAGGATAACTGTGTGGCCTAAATGGATATCCGGTGCGGTTGGATCGGCACCCAATTTAATACGTAAAGGACGGCCTTCTTTAAGCTTAGCAATCAGCTCTTCTTCAGGAATCAGTTCCTCAACACCACGTTTAATTTCAGCTAAAGCCGCTTCAATACTCGCCATTCTTGTTCACTCCCACAGATTTGGCAAAAATTTAATAGTTCGACATATTACTTGAATAGCGATGCATTTTGAAACCAGTTAGACTAGGTAACTGAATATTTTCTTAATAATTAACTTAAATGACCCCCGAGTATGCTTTCAATTTTCACTCGTTTACCATGGATTCATAGAGCTTTAATTAGCGTTTTTAGTGCTCTGATTGTTTTCGCGATGCTGTTCCTGCCAAGTCCTGAATCATTGCAGAACAATCCGAATAAACTTCAAGTTGGTCGCCATTATCCCCTCGCGATCAACAGTGAAGCCTTATCTCCCGGAACGACCATTCTTCCCTCAGCCATATTGCGCTGGGAGAAATACAAGGTTCGCTCCGGAGAGAGTGCCGCCGTACTTTTTCAACGCATAGGCTTAACAGCCAGACAACTCTACAATCTCACTTCCAGTAATGATGACATTAATAACCAGCTAAGCCGCCTACGTCCGGGGGATGAACTGCAATTTGGGTTTGATGAGAAAAATGAGCTCATTCAACTTAAACGTAAGCTCAATGCCTATGAAACTTTCATCGTTACTAAATCAGATACTCTATACACGTCTGAAATTGATAAAAAAGAAGTTTTCTACCAATACAATTACGCTGAAGCGGAAATTACCTCCAATTTCTGGAATGCAGCAATGTCAGCAGGGCTAAGTGCAAACCAAATCATGGAGCTCGCGGGTATTTTTGGTTGGGACATCGATTTCGCACTCGACATTCGAGCAGGTGATAGCTTCAAACTTCTTTATCAAGAAAAAATCGTCGAAGGGGAAGTGATTGGTCGCGGCAACATTATCGCTGCTACTTTTATTAATCAAGGAACAAACTTCACTGCGGTTTTAGATGACAACACCGGTAATTACTACGATCCAAACGGACGGGCAATGAAAAAAGCCTTCCTGCGCTCACCTGTTGATTTCCGTCGAGTTTCTTCCAACTTCAATCCGCGTCGATTACACCCGGTAACAGGTAAAGTCAAAGCGCACCGAGGTACCGATTATGTCGCTCCAATAGGAACACCGATTTGGGCTGCCGGTGATGGTGTGGTGGAAAGATCCAGCTATAACCAATTTAACGGTAATTACGTTTTTATTCGCCATAGCAATACCTACATTACTAAGTATTTGCACCTAACAAAGCGTAAAGTTAAAACAGGACAAAGAGTTAAACAGGGACAAGTCATTGGTACATTAGGTAGGACAGGACGAGTCACAGGTGCTCATCTGCATTACGAATTTCTGGTTAATGGCGTACACAAAAACCCAAGAACGGTTTCACTACCACAGTCGAAGTCTCTGACGGGTAAAGCTAAACAAACCTTTATTGCTAATGCTGAAATCAGGCTACAACGTTTAGAACGATATGGTCAACTGCTGTACGCTAAGTAAGTTTTCTACGTTGCATAAAAGCAAGGGCTGAGTATTGAACTCAGCCCTTGTTGTTTTACGACTCTTTAATCTTATCCCTGCCCAGCATCAGTAGGCATGGCGTAAGAACCAAGGTTAATACCGTTGCAAATGCCAGTCCGCCAGCAACAGCCGTGGCGAGCTGAGACCACCATTGAGTGCTTGGAGCACCGAATTCAATCTTCTGATTGATTAAGTCGATATTCATCTCCAGCACCATAGGCAACAAGCCAAGAATAGTCGTCACGGTAGTTAACATAACTGGTCGCAAACGCTGAACCCCGGTTCTAAGAATGGCTTCTCTTTTATCCAAGCCTCGTTTGATTAACTGGTTATAAGTATCAATCAAGACGATGTTGTTGTTCACAACAATCCCGGCTAATGAGATCACCCCTATTCCCGACATAATAACCCCAAACGGCTTCTGAAAAATCAGTAGTCCAGCAAACACGCCGACAGTAGAGAACAGGACCGCACTTAGAATTAGGAATGCTTGGTAGAAGCTATTGAACTGAGTAATCAGAATCACCGCCATTGCCACTAAAGCAACTACAAACGCCTTTTCTAAGAAAGCAGCAGAATGCTCTTGTTCCTCATTCTGACCTCTCATTCTAAACTCAACGCTTGGTGGTAATCCTAACTCAGCTAAAGCTTGCTCGATTTTCGGTAACTCCAATGCCAAATTATAGCCTTCATTTAAGTCGGCCATCACATTGACAATTCTGCGTCCATCAATTCGTTCTATCGTATCTTGCTTATGATCTGGCTTAATTTCAGCAAAATTAGTAATCGGTACTAAACCCGCAGGTGTTTTTACCCGAAGCTGATCAAACCGTCCAATATCACGTTTATCTTCCGGATAACGAACCAGAATATCAACTTCTTCATTGGCATCATCTGGCAAGTAATCACCAATTTTTAAACCATTGGTGACAAACTGAACCGTGTTACCTACCAGAGTCGCATCAGCAGCAAACCGTGAGGCGTCATCTCGACGAATATCAATTCGCCAATCAATACCCGGTTTCGAAGACGAATCGCTAATATTGGTAAACGCGGCATTGCTGCCTGCCCAGTGACGTACAGTCTTAGCAGCAAGATCCAGCTCTTGAGCGTTATTACCTGAAAGTTCTATCACCACGTCGTGCTCAACGGGAGGCCCAGCGTCAGGGAACTTATATTCAATTTCTACACCAGGAAATTGATCGGTTGTTTGCTTAAGCTCATCAATAATCGTTGTCACTTTACGACGATATTGCCAATCAACTGGCTTGACCTGAATCTGACCAATCTGATCTTCTCCCCCCGTCTTGGTGTAGACACTTTCGAACTCATCATGCCCTAACATGACTTGTTCAATCTCACGCATAATTTCATCTTTCTCATGGATAGAAAGATCACCGTAAGAGCGAACCTTGACATTGAAAAATGGTGGATCAACTTCAGGGAAGAACTCCACACCGTTGCCCGCTTTGACATAAGAAAAACCAATCGCGACCGACATCAGAATGGCACTAAGCAAAATTTTAAATGGATGCTTAATTGCAATTGAAAGTGTTTGATAATAAAGCTTGGTTAACCCCGTTGCCTGATCAAAATCCCCATCGTGCAAAGCAACCATGCGCTCTCTGGTTTGAGGTGTCACATTTTGTGGACGGCCAATAACACTTCCCAATACCGGAACAAACAACATCGCCATAATTAGGGATGCGGTCAAAGTTGCGATAAGAGTCAAAGGTAGATAGCGCATGAACTCGCCAGTAACATCTGGCCAGAATAACAATGGAGCAAACGCAGCTAAGGTTGTTGCTGTCGAAGCTGTAATTGGCCATGCCATACGCTTCGCGGCATCGCGATACGCTTCACCTCTTAGCATTCCTTCTTGCATTCGCCTATCAGCAAACTCGGTTACAACAATAGCACCATCCACCAGCATACCGACTGCCATAATCAACGAAAATAATACAATCATGTTGACGGTTAATCCGAACACAGAAAGAGTTAGTAATCCAATAAGGAATGATCCTGGGATAGAAACACCAACCAGTAGTGCAGTTCTCACTCCCAATACAGCAATAATAACAATGACCACCAAAATAATGGCTGATAACACATTGTTCTGTAGGTCATTAAGCATCATTTTAACGTCTTTGGAACCATCCCATGTGTACTTAACCAATAAGTTGGATGGCCAATCTTCTCGCTTCTGCGCTTCACTAATAACAGTTTTGACAAGCTCTACCGTTTCAATGATATTCTCGCCCGCTCGCTTTTTAACATCCAACACGATGGCTGATTTGCCGTCTAGTCTGGCGAACGAGCTCGGATCTCTGAAAGCACGTCGTACTGTCGCAATGTCTCCGAATGTAACAACTTGCTTACCATCCACTTTCACTGGAAGCTCTAAGACATCTTTTATCGAGTCAAACACCGAAGGAACTTTGACAGAAAAACGGCCATAACCCGTATCTACAAAGCCTGCGGCGACAACGCGGTTATTTAACGCTATCAGGTTGTAAATATCGCCCTGATCTAATCCGTAACTCTCCATCAGCAGTGGATCGACAATGATCTCAACGATGTCGTCTCTGTCACCGGCAATATCCACTTCTAGAACTTGACGAAAACTTTCCAACTTATCCCGTAATAGGCGAGCGATTTGCACTATGCCTCGTTCAGGCACCGTACCGTATAAAACGACAGACAATACTGGCTGGGCATTTGCCAACGTCACTTCATTTACGGTTGGCTCATCACTGTCGGCTGGCAATTTCGGCTTGGCTAAATCTACCGCATCTCGGACATCGGCCATTGCTTTATCAAGATCGACACCGACATTGAACTCAAGAACAACAGAGGCATGACCTTCAGAAGAATTGGACGTCATCTCCTTAATGCCTTCGATAGAACGTAATTCTTGCTCTAAAGGACGGGCAATCAAGCGCTCCGCATCTCCCGGTGAAATACCTTGGTGAGAAACAGAAACATAGATGATTGGGATAGTAATATCTGGACTCGATTCTTTAGGAATCGTGACATAAGTTAATGCACCCGCTACAAGAATAAACACCAATAGCACGAGCATAGTTCGAGTACGCGACAGTGCCGCGTCAATTAACGCAAACATGTCGCCTCCTAAGGCTTACTATTCTGTAACGGTTGGGTTTCTATATCTGCTGTATGCTTAACCGCTGCGACTTTATCACCATCGCGTACAAAACCTTGTCCACGAGTAATGATGTCAACTTCTTCGCCTAAGCCCGTTAGCCAAACACCGTCTTGCTCCGCTTTAACCAGTTGAATAGGGACGAAATGAACCCTGTCTTCAACCAAGGTTTTCACACCTAAGTTTCCTTGATCATCAAGCGCAAGCATGGCTGGAGTAATTTTCACTGCCATTTGCGTTTCTAAATTCAGTTCAACTTGAGTGCTTACCCCTGCTGGGATCTGCTGATTCGGATTAGGCACTTCCACCTCAATAGCGAAGGTATTGGTTGAAGGAGAAGAAAGCTGAGACAAATAACGCACGGTTCCCTGAGTTTGAGAACCTTGAATAAAGTGAATGGTTGCTGGTTGACCTTTAGTAATACTCTGAATATGGCGTTCACTTACATTCGCTTCTATCACCAACTTATTAAGATCAATCAAGGTTGCTACTGGGTCGCCAACACCAACAAAATCGCCCTGTTCAATAAACAAGTTTTCAACTACGCCATCGAAAGGTGCAACAATTGAAGTGTGCGCTAGGTGCATTTCGACCGTTTTCACACTGGATTTGGCATCGGTAAGTTCTGCAAGAGCGTTTGTATAAGCGATTTCGCCCTGCAATCCACGATTTTTAAGCGACTCTGCCGCTTTGAACTCTTGACGTTTTACCGACAACACAGCCTTTGCTCGATCAAGCTGAGATTGCAAATCACCTTGATCAATAAGCGCAATTACTTGCCCTTTAGAGACTTTGTCACCTTTGTCGATTTTAGTGAGTAAGATCTTGCCTGCGATTTCCGCAGATAAGCGAGCTTGCTTATCTGGCGCTGTGCGGCCGTAAAGATCGATTTTCTTTTCTGTAGGTTCAGCATGGAAGGTTTGATACATCACTTTAGCAAGTGGGATGGTATCAGCAGATTTTTCTGGTGCTTGCTCTTGTGCGTTAAGTGAACCAAGACTCAGCCAGAGGGTTAATAATATGATCAGTATGAAAGAAACGAGCCAGGGCTTTTGTGTAAAATGTCGCCCCCCAAGTAAGCTTCTCAATGAAACATGAGACATGGACAATCCTTTATATATATGTCCCTGCACAACAACTCAAATATGCAAGGAGAGTGAATCAGCTTAGGTTTCATTTAGATAGCTAATTCACTCTACATCAATTAGTTAAACACTAAACGATGCACCGCAACCACATGTGGTTGTTGCGTTTGGATTGTTTACAAAAAAGCGAGAACCTTCTAGCCCTTCCGTATAATCAACCACTCCGCCAATCAAATATTGTAGGCTCATAGGGTCAACCACTAGGGTTACACCGCTATTTTCGATTGTCGTGTCTCCATCATTTACATTCTCGTCAAATGTGAATCCGTATTGGAAGCCACTACAACCACCACCTGTAATATACACACGTAGTTTTAGTGCTGGGTTTTCTTCTTCAGCAATCAATGCTTTCACACGTGTTGCTGCTGCATCCGAAAAGGATAGCGGTACATTTACTTCACTCACAATGACCTCTCTGTGTCGCGTAAATGCACACCAGATATTATTCACGATATCAATCTGATGGACATGACTCTTTTTTAATAATGCGGCGATTATCTAATACCTGACTGCTACGTTCAAGTATTCGCCAAAACTAAGTTCAATGTCACACAGTGATTACTATCAACAGTCACCCCACTTATTTTCAGTAAATTACGGCTTTAACTCAGTGAGAACAGTCAGAAAATTGGTGAAAACATTTCACCTCTGGACTCACAAGCGTACAATGCACAACAACTTGGTCCGAGACATCATAAAGAGGAACTATCAATGACCAAATCAGCTGATCTGTATAACAAAGCTCAAACAAAGATTCCTGGCGGCGTTAACTCCCCTGTTCGTGCCTTTAACGGCGTTGGTGGTTCACCAATTTTCATTGAACGTGCTGACGGTGCTTTTATCTTTGATGCTGATGGTAAAGCATACATTGACTATGTAGGCTCTTGGGGACCGATGATCCTTGGCCACAACCACGCTGTCATTCGTGAAGCTGTAATTAATGCCGCAAACCGTGGTTTAAGTTTTGGTGCACCAACAGAAGTTGAAATAACCATGGCAGAACTGGTTTCTGAACTGGTTCCATCGATGGAACAACTGCGTATGGTAAGTTCAGGCACTGAAGCAACAATGAGTGCAATTCGCCTAGCGCGTGGTTTCACTGGTCGTGACAAGATCATTAAGTTTGAAGGTTGTTACCACGGTCACGCAGACAGCTTATTAGTAAAAGCAGGTTCAGGAGCCTTAACGCTAGGTCAACCAAGCTCTCCTGGCGTACCTGCTGATTTTGCAAAACACACATTAACGGCACGCTTTAATGATCTTGAATCAGTGCGTGAACTGTTTGCTGCAAATAAGGGTGAAATTGCATGTATCATCGTTGAACCTGTTGCGGGCAACATGAACTGTATTCCACCAGTAGAAGGTTTCCACGAAGGTCTACGTGAGATTTGTGACCAAGAAGGCGCGCTGCTGATTTTTGATGAAGTGATGACGGGGTTTCGTGTCGCTCTTGGTGGCGCACAGGCTCACTACAACATCAAACCTGATTTAACAACACTAGGCAAAGTGATTGGTGGCGGTATGCCAGTAGGGGCTTTTGGCGGCCGTAAAGATGTAATGCAGTACATCGCTCCTACGGGTCCTGTGTATCAAGCAGGCACGCTTTCTGGTAACCCAGTAGCAATGGCAGCAGGTCTTGCTTCATTATCTTTATTGAAAGAAGAAGGCAATGAAAAACGCTTAGCTTCAAAAACAAAACAACTTGCTGATGGATTTAAATCGCTGGCAGACAAGCATGGTATTCCTATGGTGGTTAATCAGGTTGGCGGCATGTTCGGTTTCTTCTTTACTGATCAAGAGACAATCACCTGCTATGAAGACGTCGCTAAGTGTGATATCGAACGCTTCAAACGCTTCTTCCATCTAATGCTAGAAAAAGGCGTATACCTTGCTCCATCCGCATTCGAAGCTAGCTTTACGTCACTCGCTCATGGTTCAAGAGAGATTGATGCAACACTTGAAGCTGCTGATCGATGTTTAGCTATTATTGCTGCAGAGTCACAATAAAATTACTTAACATTTACTAAGGCTGCTCAGGCAGCCTTTTTATTGCCAATTGAATATCACCAGGACAATTAAAACAACGGCAACGATACCAATCACTGAAAACTTACGGCGATTTGTACTGTTAGTTTCACAACCACAATCTTTCTCATTGCTGCAACATCCCATATACCTTTCTCCTCTCAATCGCTAATTAATTGCTAACTCGCTGAATTACAGCCATTATATATGCTACAAATTTGATTACTGGGACTAGCAACGTGTCAGACAAAGTTAAAATAACATCCAGCCATTGGGTTCTAGTCATTGCTCTACTGGTCGCGGCTTTTGCCTGCTATCTTCTGGTAGAACCTTACATCAATTCCATTGTTATGGCATTTATCATTTCTATGCTTATGATCCCTATTCATGAGAAATTAGACCAACGGATGCCGAACCATAAGAATATTTCGTCACTATTGTCGTGCATCATCTTAACATTCATTATCGTTATTCCTTTGTTGTTTGTCTTTGCTGCTATTGTTCAGCAAGGCTCTAAATTTTCTCAGAATGTCTATCAATGGGTGACGCATGGTGGTATTCAAACCCTTTTTAACCATCCTTGGGTTGTAAAAGGACTGGCTCTTGCCAACCAATATCTTCCTTTTGATGGTATTAACCCACAACAAATTGCGCAAAAAATCGCCCAGTTTGCGACCTCTTTTGGCAGTAACTTAGTCGAGATCAGCGCCAAAATTTTGGGCGATGCGACCAGTTTTATCATGAGCTTCTTCCTCATGCTGTTTGTTCTATTCTTCTTACTAAGAGACAGGGAAAAAATCATTGCATCTATCCGTCACATACTGCCTCTATCACGCAGTCAGGAAGATAGGCTACTTGACGAAATTGAACAGGTATCAAAATCGGCGGTTATGGGTTCATTCCTCACCGCTATTGCTCAAGGCTTCGCTGGCGGTCTTGGTATGTGGCTCGCTGGTTTCCCCGGATTATTTTGGGGAACAATGATGGGTTTTGCTTCATTTATTCCCGTGGTCGGTACCGCACTTATTTGGATTCCAACTGCAACCTATTTATTCCTAACAGGCGATACCACGTGGGCTATTTTCTTAGTTGTTTGGAGCGTTGCTATTGTCGGCTCAATAGATAACCTATTGCGACCATTCTTAATGCAAGGCAGCGCAGGAATGAACACATTGATGATTTTCTTCTCATTATTGGGGGGGATTCACTTGTTTGGTTTAATTGGTCTGATTTATGGACCTCTGATTTTTGCTATTGCGATTGTACTTTTCAATATCTATGAAGAAGAGTTCCATAGCTTTTTGGATAATCAGGATAACAGCTAATACCACACTTCATACTTGGGGCTGATTGTGCGAAAATCGGCCCCAAATTTTAAATTGAGTTTGAAATCTTGAACTACATTACTCCAAGCCAAATTGCACAGCGTCAACTCGCCTATTTTGAACACAAAAAAGTCTTAGTTGCGGGAGAGGCTGAAGATCTATTCCCTGTCGAATTGGCTAACCACTGTCAATCTGTATCAGTGTTTACTACCAACTATGGCTATTATCGTCAACTTAACTCTAAATCATCAGTTTCAGTGTATTTTGGTGCAGAATTAGAAGCTAACGTTGATGCCGATATGGTGCTGCTTTACTGGCCAAAAGCCAAAATGGAAGCCGAATACTTACTTGCAATGCTAATGGCGAAGCTAGGAGTAAATACAGAAATAGTGGTAGTTGGTGAGAACCGTTCTGGGGTAAAAAGTATCGAAAAGATGTTCGCAGCATATGGTCATATCACCAAGTATGATTCTGCACGTCGATGTTCGTTCTATTGGGGACAATGTGTTGAACAACCAAAACCCTTCCACCTTGCCGATTGGTTTAAATCATATCAAGTTCAATATCAGCAACACGACCTGACCATTCGTAGTTTACCTGGCGTATTTAGTCACGGGGAATTTGATATTGGCAGTCGCTTGCTACTTGATACGCTACCAACACTATCAGGCAAAGTACTTGATTTCGGCTGCGGAGCAGGTGTACTTGGTTGCGTAATGGCAACATTAAACAGCAACATAGAGCTCGAAATGTGCGACATCAGTGCACTCGCCGTTCGCTCTAGTGAAGAAACTCTTAAAGCCAACCAGTTATCAGGACGAGTATTTGCTTCAGATATATATTCTGATACAGCGACAAATTATAACTACATCGTCACGAACCCGCCTTTTCATGCTGGTTTAGATACAAGCTATAACGCCACTGAAACCTTGCTAGAAAAAGCCCCTAATTACCTTTCACACAACGGAGAACTATTCGTTGTTGCGAACAGCTTCTTAAAATACCCACCGATTATTGAGGGATCACTAGGTAATTGCGTGACGTTAAATAAGACCAACAAATTTGCTATTTACCAAGCAAAAAAGTCCTAAATTTAACTTAAATTATCTATAAAAATGAGTCTATGACCACGCTTTAAGTGGGACTTACTTGTCAAAGTGAAAAAACTTGTTAATTTCGTCACACACTGGTTTTTCGTCGATCACATAACTTGCAGATAAATCTGCAAGTTTCATTGAAAGAATTCTCTTTGATATGTTTAGGTTCTATCGCAGACAAAAATTTAAGCGCTTACAACATACACTAATGCTGGCCTTTTTAGTGTTAAGTATTACTCCTTTAACCATCACGGCCATTTTTTTTCTGAAATCTCATATTGATGATCTTCAGGAACAAAGTACTTCTCATTTATTGTCAGTCCGCGATACCAAGCAACAGCAGGTTATCGACTATCTGAATGCGAAAGAGTCCGAAGTCATGGGTTTTGTCCGCTCAGAACTGGCTTATGCCAGTGGTGGTCGTTTCTATGGTTTAGTCAACGCATTTTCTCGTCTTGGCGAAGATATAGAACAAGCTCGAGAAAATGCACAACAACGATACATTGCGGGATCGGGTGATCAAATTAAGACATCCATATTGCCCCAGTCGAGCAATTTTATCGGTAGTGAACGCTATCGATTGCTTCATAAGCGCTATCACTGGGCATACATGGAGCTACTCAAACGTTCTGACTTCGACGATATTCTATTGGTTGACCTAAATGGAAATGTCACTTACTCAATACATAAGAACGAAGAGTTCGGAACGAATCTATTTACAGGTAAATTCAAAGACACCAATTTAGGTCAGACCTTTCAACGACTAGAGGAAAGTGTATCTAAGCACCGCGAATCCAATGAAGACTTTACACCTGTCATCATGTCTGACTTTGTTGAAGAAAATGGGCAACAGTTTTCATGGTTTGCAGCGCCTATCATCCAGCAAGGTTATTTGCACAGTTATGCGATGTTCCGCTTGCCAAATACAGGAATTACTAAGCTAATCGCTGATAAAAACAATTCAACAATGCAGACATTGCTCGCGGGCCAAGACTATCGTTCCCGGACTCTGTCCTATTTACAAGATGAGATAAATAAAAGTTCAGAAGTCGTTGGTCTAGCACTCTCTGGTGAACGAAGCGTCGGTACTTATACCGACACTGCAGGCGAGAAAAATATTGCCGCTTACGCACCTATTCATCTCAAAGATACTCACTGGGCGATAGTTGTTGAATTGCCAGAAAAAGAAGCCTTTGCTCGTGTTTATCAATTAGAAAAACTCTTTATATTTGCGATGCTTACTGCAATCATTCTGGTTGTAATTGCCTCACATACACTCTCTAATTTTATTACATCACCCTTATTGAAGTTAACCTGGGCTGCAGAACGAGCTTCCGCGGGCGACTTAGATGAGAGCATGATTAATACCGAGCGACGTGACGAAATTGGGCGCTTAGCCGTCAGTTTTGAACGAATGCAGCGGTCGATTCGCGAGAAGATCCAGCTCATAAAATCTCAAAACAGCGAACTTGAGAAAAACATTCAGATCATTCGCAAGCAAAACGATGAATTGCAACTGGCCAACAAACTTAAAGATGAATTTCTTGCCACAACCTCTCATGAATTACGAACCCCTCTGCACGGTATGATTGGTATAGCAGAAGCTATGATCTCTGGGGCAAATGGTCCAATTACCTCCGACCATAAGTATCAGCTTGATATCATCGCCACCAGCGGGCAGCGTTTAGCAACATTAGTTGATGACTTGTTGGATTATCATAAGATGCGTTATGGAAGTTTGGATATCCACGCAAGCGCAGTAGAACTTTCAACCTCGACACGGTTAGTGCTCGAACTGTCCAACCACCTGTTAGGCAAAAAACCGCTCAGAATCATCAACCAAATTGCTGAGAACCAAGTTTGGGTGCTGGCCGATCCGCAACGTTTAGAACAAGTGTTATATAACCTTGTTGGAAATGCGATTAAGTATACCTCTGAGGGAAAAATCGTTATCTCGGCTTCTCAAATTGACGATAAGGTCCGGGTTCAAGTTGTTGATACTGGACAAGGAATACCCGCGGAAGATCTGGAACATATTTTTGAACCTCTCACTCAAGCGGGCGCGAAAACAAGCCGTTATCGCCAAGGTTCAGGCCTTGGCTTGTCGATAAGTCGCCAGCTAATTGAATTAATGGGAGGCACATTGTACGTCAGTAGCCAACCTATGGTTGGCACCACGTTTAGCTTTACTCTACCTTTAGCAACAGAAGAAGAGATAGCTCAGGCTCCATTACAGGAACAGCCTCATTATCAAACCATTGAAACGACCGAGGTTGAGCTGCCCGATCCAACGACTTTACCTGAAAACCCTGACGGTCCACTACTGATCATTGCCGATGATGAGCCTGTTAACTTACGCGTTTTAGACAGCTTTCTACGTGTAGAAGGGTATCGCGTCAGGACTGTTTCGGATGGACCACAAGTATTAGAAGCCGTAGAAAAAGAAAAACCTGAGCTCCTGCTACTGGATATCATGATGCCAGGCATGAGCGGTTATCAAGTGTGTGAAAAACTGAGAGAAACATTTAACCATGCTCAGCTCCCCATCATTATGCTAACCGCATTGAATCAAACCGAAGACCGATTAAGAGGATTCTCCGCAGGGGCAAATGACTACCTATCTAAGCCCTTTAACAATAAAGAGTTGTTAGCTCGTATCAGCGCACACTTAGCCGTTAGCCAAGCAGAGAAACGACGTATTGAAAACTTGCAGTTACAAGAAGAAATTAAGCACCGAACTCAAGTAGAAGCTAACTTACTTGAAACACAGTCAAAATTATTAGAACAGTTAGAATCTGCACCCGAGGCCATCATTTGTGTCCGTGGAGACAACAAAATTCGATTTGCCAATGAAGCTGCAGAGCGTCTTTTCAAACGCAGTCAGGAGCAGCTTAAGCGGTCGCATATTAGTGAAATTATCGCTCCAAAACATTTGAATCAAACTCAGGATCACTATTGTGGTGACATCGATATCTATATCAATGATGCAAGACAGCATATTCAAGCTGATATCTTAAACTTACCTGAGGGTTCTGGGATTCAAACCATCTACATTTTAAATGTCGGTGGAAATATCAGTGCTCAACGCATTCAAAAACTCGAAACCGCTGTTGATGCACTGTCTAGCTACGCATTTAGTGGTGATAAAGAAAGATTGCAAGAGCTCAAAGAACTGGGCGGTGAGTTTACTCGTATTGCCGATAAGGCTGAAGGTGATAATCAATCCAAACAAGACCTCATGCGTTCGGTACTGGTAGAAGCGATGACTAGTGCGCTAGATTATTGGGAGAAAGCTCCTGGGCAGTCCAAGTTTACTTTTGCAGAACAAAGCGGGCTGTGGAGAGTCTATCTGGATAGAAGCACGCTACAAACTCGTACCCTAGATAAGTACTTGAGAGTTGAAACTCTGCCGAAAACACCTCGCTGGAGAACGGTGCTGAGCTCTTTGGAGTTCATTCTAGAGCATCACCAAGAGCCTGGGGCTGAGCGCTCTCATATTGAAGCACTTCGCAACAAGCTACAGAAATTACTCACCTCTGCCTAATTGATAATTAGCCCGCTTCGGTGGGCTTTTTTATACCTATAAACAGCTTACAACTCCCGGAACCTAACCCATGTTCAGCGACTATCTAACATTTCAGTGAGGATGAAAGGCCATCTGTTGGGTCACTGTGCGATGTTGTTACTAACATCACTAATCCCACGCTCTCGGCTCCTGTTGTTATCTAAACGCCCTCTTATTTTTCAATAAAAAAAAACAACTTACAAAAGCGTTTATTCAGGCAAAAAAAGAGAGTAAAACCATGTTTTATTTCACTTCAACAGCTAAAACAGCGCTGTATATTTCAGATTGGGAGTTCAATCACAACAATTTGCCAGTATTAATTTAGAAATTAAAATTAACGGAAAAACAGCCTAGTGATTAAAATCTCACTTTCATTAACAAAAGTTAACAAACATTATTATAAAGAAAACACAGAGATAGTGAGCACTTACACTTATCAATAAATACCGACAAAACAATCCAAATCCCGCAAAAATAACGTGGCTAAAACTTCAGCAAACAACAGGCATTTTGACGTTCATGACGGAGTTCAGCATGATTTTGACGTTTTTAACGGGCAAAGCAATTGATAAATTTCTGAACAAAGTGAATTCTTACCTCAGCCAACGGTTTACAGGCCACTCATATCCTCCCTGCTCCTCCGCTGGTGATACTCAGATATGAGGTAAATCGTTGGAAATAGTTCATCCGTTGATGAAATTCATATCCATTCGTGAAATGAAGCAAACAGTAAGGAACAGCTATGCTTGCCAATATTAAAAAGACAGCACTCGCAACAGCCGTTATCGCTGGAGCAATTAGCGTCTCAGCTCCTGCATTAGCTCGCAGTGAGTTAACTATAGTACCGGACTTTTACCCAACTATGGTACGTAACTTCAACCCGTACCTAGCAACAAACCTACGTACAACAACAGACTTTATCTATGAGCCTCTTGTGGTTTTTAACGAGATGAACGGTAACGAACCGGTAATGCGTCTTGCTGAAAGCTACAAGATGTCTGACGACCTTATGAACGTCACTTTCAACGTTCGTAAAGGCGTTAAATGGTCTGATGGTGAAGCTTTTACCGCTGATGACATCATCTACTCATACAAGCTACTGAAGGATAAGCCTGAACTTGACCAACGTGGTATCAACAAATGGGTTAAGAGTGTAGAACGAGTAAACGAATACACCGTGCGCTTCCAACTAACGGAAGCAAACTCAAACGTACCATATGAAATTTCGCTTGTACCGATCGTTGCTGAACACGTCTGGAAAGATGTAAAAGAGCCAACTACTTTCACTAACGAAAATCCAGTAGGTACTGGTCCGTTTACTGAAATCGACACCTTCACTCCGCAACTTTACATTCAGTGTCGTAACCCGAACTACTGGGATAACGACAATCTAGACGTTGACTGTCTGCGTGTTCCGCAAATCGCGAACAACGACCAATTACTAGGTAAAGTTGTAAACTCTGAGCTGGATTGGACATCATCATTCATTCCTGATATCGACCGTACTTATGCTGCTGCAAGTCCAAACCATCATTACTGGTACCCAGCATCTGGTACACAAGCATTTGTGGTTAACTTTAAGAACCCAGATCCTGCGAAAAACGAAGCTCTAACAAACGTTGATTTCCGTCGCGCATTCTCTATGGCGATTGACCGTCAAACGATTATCGACATCGCGTTCTACGGTGGCGGTACAGTGAATGACTTCGCATCAGGTCTAGGTTACGCGTTCGAAGCTTGGTCTGATGAATCAGTACACAACAAGTACAAAGGCTTTAATACTTATGATGCTGAAGGCGCGAAAGCACTTCTAGCTAAAGCTGGCTTTAAAGATGTTAATGGCGACGGATTTGTAGACACTCCATCAGGTAAATCATTTGAGCTACTCGTTCAATCACCAAACGGTTGGACTGACTTCAACAACACGGTACAACTTGCTGTAGAACAGCTAAATGAAGTGGGTATTCAAGCGAAAGCGCGTACTCCTGAGTTTGCGGTATACAACGAAGCAATGCTGAAAGGTACTTACGACGTTGCATACACTAACTACTTCCACGGTGCAGATCCTTACACTTACTGGAACAGTGCTTACAACTCAGCACTACAAGGTGGTGAAGGTATGCCTCGCTTTGCGATGCACTTCTACAAAAACAACAAGCTAGACGGACTACTAGACAGCTTCTACAAAACAGCCGATAAGAACGAGCAAATTAAGATCGCTCATGGTATTCAGAAGATCATCGCTGAAGACCAAGTGACTATCCCTGTACTGTCTGGAGCTTGGATGTACCAGTACAACACCACTCGATTCACTGGTTGGTGGAGTGAAGACAACCCGAAAGGTCGTCCTAGCGTATGGGCTGGTATCCCAGAGCGTCTACTTCATGTTCTGGACCTAAAACCAGTTAAGTAAGCGTTCATTCTTTGCGGCGTACTCCGTGCGCCGCTAATACCAATGCCAGTGATTATATGAACAGAGTATTGCGCAGATAAAATTACTTAGAGCAAGGCAGGATTTGAAGGAACTAGTTTACCTAATTACGAAAATCCTAACGTAGCTATCAGTAATTTTAGCCAGCAAGAATGATTAGATAATTGCTGGAATTGGTTTCTAATCCCCACTATTTATAAAATTTATGACGCCAGTCGTCAGGGGATTTCTCGCTCTAAATTTCGCTAGCAAACAGAAACACACTGGGTGAGTAAGGTGTAAGTTATGGGTTATTTTTTAAGACGTTTGTCATTTTATTTTGCCGCGCTGCTCGTTGCAGCCACAATCAATTTCATTATTCCACGAGCAATGCCAGGTGACCCTGTTACCATGATGTTCGCTCACGCAACTGTACAAGTAACGCCAGAGCGTATCGCTGCGATGAAGGAACTACTGGGCTTCGTTGGCGGTCCTTGGTATGTGGAATATGCCGCCTATATGAAGAGTATCTTTAGCTGGGAGTTGGGTACTTCAATCAAATTCTATCCTTTAAGCGTTAATGAGCTTTTAGGTGGCGCGTTTGGCTGGTCACTTTTCTTAGCGGGTACCGCCGTAATTATCTCTTTTTCTATCGGTTCCATCCTCGGTATTTTTGCCGCTTGGAAACGTGGTAGTCGTTACGACACCTTCATCACTCCGGGTATGTTGGTGATCCAAGCAGTGCCTCAGGTGGTTATAGCCATGTTAGCCATGTTCATCTTTGCCATCGGCCTGAAGTGGTTCCCAACCGGCTACGCATATACTGCTGGTACGATGCCCGACTGGACAAGCTGGGAATTCATCAAAGATGTAGCATACCACGCGGTTCTGCCTCTGGTTTGTGCTTCAGTGGTACAAATAGGTGGCTTCCTGGTCAACATGCGTAACAACATGATCAACCTACTTGCAGAAGATTACATCACAATGGCCAAAGGTAAGGGCCTAAGCGAAAACCGTGTTGTATTCAATTACGCAGCTCGTAACGCTTTACTACCGAGCGTGACCGCACTTTCAATGTCATTAGGTATGGCCATCGGTGGTCAGCTAATTATCGAAATTATCTTTAACTACCCGGGTCTTGGTACGGTTCTATTCAACGCAATCACTTCACGTGACTACCAAGTACTCCAGGGCCAGCTTCTTATCATGACTCTGTTTATGCTGTTCTTTAACCTACTAGCAGACATGCTGTATGTCGTTCTTGACCCTCGCCTACGCAAGGGAGGTAAATAATCATGAAAGCATTGTGGAAACTTCTATCAGGAAACCGCGTCGCTATGATCGGCGTAACAATCTTAGGTATTTTCTTGTTTATTGCGCTTGCAGCGCCGCTGATTACAAAACATGAGCCGAACAAGCGTACGGGTAACCCACATGAATACCCTGCATTTGTTGTAAAAGCAGCTCAATCTAACCCAGATGGTTGGGTCGCAGAAAATCTGGCAACAGATCGACGCACAATGATTATGTCGAAAAAAGCAGATCACACGCTTGGTACCACACGTATGGGACGTGATGTGTGGTCGCAAGTCGCTTACGGTGCACGCGTATCGCTAGCGGTAGGTTTCGGTGCAGGTATCACGGTGTGTTTCTTAGCCACAATTATCGGGGTGTCTGCGGGTTATTTTGGCGGTAAAGTCGATGACTTCTTAACGGCTGCAATGAACATAATGTTGGTAATCCCACAATATCCGTTGCTGTTTGTTGTTGCCGCCTTCATTGGTGAAGCTGGACCTCTCACCATTGCACTCATAATAGGTTGTACCTCCTGGGCTTGGGGTGCACGTGTCGTCCGCGCCCAAACGTTAGCTCTGCGCGAAAAAGAGTTTGTTAAAGCCGCTGAAGTATTAGGTGAAAGTTCATGGCGCATTATCTTTATTGAGATTTTGCCAAACCTAATATCAATTGTCGGTGCAAGCTTTATCGGTTCGGTGATGTATGCAGTGATGATGGAAGCCACTATCTCGTTCCTTGGTCTAGGCGATCCAAACACGACCAGTTGGGGCATCATGCTCTACAACGTACAAACCTCATCATCAATGCTTATTGGCGCTTGGTGGGAACTGCTAGCTCCATGTTTAGCTCTAACATTACTGGTTACAGGCCTTGCACTGCTTAACTTTGCAGTGGATGAAATTGCCAACCCTCAGTTGCGTTCTCACAAAGGGATGAAACGTTGGAAAAAGCTAGCGCAGCAAGATAAATCAGAGCGCGAACCAAACCTAGCCCCACAAAATGCACTTTGGAGCGGAGACAAATAACATGACTGAACCACTAATCTCAATCCGCAACTTATGCGTAGACTATATTACCGATGCGGGCGATGTCCGCGCTTGTAACAATGTCAGCTTTGATATCGCGCCAGGTGAAGTTTTTGGCTTAGCTGGCGAATCCGGCTGTGGTAAATCAACGGTCGCATTCTCATTAATGCGCTTACACAAGCCGCCTGCATTTATTACTGGTGGTGAAGTTATCTTTAATGGTGAAAACATCCTGGACTACAGCGACGAAAAAATGCAGTCATTCCGCTGGAGCCAGATGTCGATGGTCTTCCAAAGTGCGATGAATGCACTTAACCCAGTATTACGGATGGAAGAGCAGTTTTGTGACGTCATTATGCGTCACACCAACATGACTCGTGAGCAAGCAAAACGTCGTGCGGAAGGTCTACTCGAAATTGTTGATATTCACCCTAGTCGATTAAATGACTACCCACACCAATTTTCAGGTGGTATGCGTCAACGTTTGGTGATTGCCATTGCTTTAGCACTGAACCCGAAAATGATCATCATGGATGAGCCAACAACAGCGCTCGATGTGGTTGTCCAACGTGAGATTCTACAAAAGATCTACGCATTGAAAGAGGAGTTTGGATTTTCAATTCTATTCATCACCCATGACTTGTCACTCATGGTCGAATTCTCAGACCGTATTGGCATCATGTACTCAGGTGAATTGATTGAAGTCGCACCATCGAAAGAAATACTACAAAGTCCATACCACCCTTACACCAAAGGGTTGGGGAGTTCATTTCCACCATTAACAGGACCAAAAACCAAACTCACAGGTATCCCAGGTAACCCATTAAACCTATTGGAAATCCCTCAAGGCTGTCGCTTCCAGGCGCGTTGTGACCGAGTCCATGAAACCTGTACCCATATACCGACTCAACTACGTCAAATTGAGCCGGGACGCTTATCGAACTGCCACCTTTATGGCGAGCCTATTGCGCAAGTAAAGCTTTAGTTTGATACCAGTACAGTCCAAGAATTGGTGGAGAGAACAATGAATATTCCAAATGAAAATTTATTAATTGAAGGGAAAAATCTGGTTAAAGATTTTCCGATCAATAGCAACACATTAAAACAACCAATGATGCGTGCTATCAACGACGTATCATTCAAAATGTACAAAAGTCGTGGTCTTTCAGTAGTTGGCGAATCGGGGTCAGGTAAATCTACCACCGCGAAAATGATCGCCAAAATGTATGCACCAACATCAGGGAATATCGAATACAAAGGTCGCAATATTCTTGATATCAAATCACGCTCTGATCTGATGCATTACCGTGAAGGCGTACAGATGGTTTGGCAAGACCCGTTCGGTTCTTTAAACCCAACCCATACCATTTTCCATCATATTGCTCGCCCACTTTTGATTCACAAGAAAGTGAAGCCGGGTAATAAGAAAGAGCTACAAGAACGTGTTTACGATCTGTTAGAGCAAGTCGGTTTGATTCCACCAAAAGAAACTGCTGAAAAATACCCGCATCAGTTGTCGGGTGGACAACGCCAACGCGTCAACTTAGCCCGAAACATTGCAGTTGGCGCGGAAGTGGTATTGGCTGATGAACCAACATCCATGCTTGACGTTTCGATTCGTGCCGGTGTTCTTAACCTGATGGAAGAGATGAAATTTGAGAAAAAAATGTCTCTACTTTACATCACGCACGACATCGCTACAGCTCGATATATCGCAGAAGATCTTGCGGTTATGTACGTAGGACACATGGTTGAGTGGGGGGACACAGAAGAGATCATCCACGATCCACAACACCCATATACCCAGTTGCTTGTTTCTGCTGTTCCAGATCCTAAAAAATCGATTCACGAAAAACTGAAAGGGAACAAAGGTGAGATTCCACTATGGACTCCTGAATCTGTTGGTTGCCCGTTTGCTGGCCGCTGCACTCATGCCACTAGCAAATGTCGAGAGCAACTACCAGCAGTAACCCAATTAGCAGACAACCACTTTGTTCGTTGTTACCTGTACGAAAACTAATTATATGCCCAACTTGGGTGAATCAAGTGTACTAAATATCGGCGCATTCCAATTGGCGCCGATAGCTAGGGCTTTTGACCCCATGAGCGACTGGAGACCTTAATGCAGTTACTGATCAACCACATTGGCTATGAAACATTGGGACCAAAGCAGGCGGTAATACTTTGTGAATCGGCAGATTCACCCGCAGCTTTTGCTCAGCTTGTTTGTAGTTATAGCCATAAGACTGTTGCTCAATTAAAAATCGAACAACATGGAAAAGTGGCGAATTGGCATCATGGATACTTTCACCGTATCGACTTCTCTGATTTTACCGGAGAAGGCACCTATTACTTACAAGTTGAAGATATCCAATCTGAAGTCTTTTCGATTGCTCAAGGTCTTTTAATGCAGCGTACTTTTTCTGATGTGCTGCATTACTTTAAGTCACAGCGATGTGGCGGAATTTTTGACAGGCAAGATAAGTCCGTACCACTTCTGGGTACACAAACCACTGCCGATGTACACGGAGGTTGGTACGACGCTTCTGGTGACGTTAGTAAATATTTGAGTCACCTTTCTTACGCTAACTATTTGAATCCACAACAAACCCCCATTGTGGTATGGAACCTATTCAAAGGATTAGCGATTTTAGACCATCGCTCGGAGTTTGCTGCATTTTCTCGCACTCGCCTTAAGGAAGAGGCGTTGTTTGGTGCTGATTTCTTAGTTCGTATGCAGCACTCCGAGGGATTTTTTTATATGACGGTTTTCGACCAGTGGAGTAAAGATGTTAAGCGAAGAGAAATTTGCGCTTACGAAACTCAGCAAGGTCACAAATCCAATGATTATCAAGCTGGTTTCCGGCAAGGTGGCGGCGTTGCTATTGCGGCCCTGGCAGCTGCGTCACGATGCGATATTCATGGTGAGTTCAGCAATGAACAATATTTAGCTGCGGCCGAGAAAGGCTACTGGCATCTTCAAGAGTGTAATGCCCACTACCTCAATGATGGAGAAGAAAACATCATTGATGAGTATTGTGCACTTCTTGCTGCCTGCGAGTTATATCAAACCACGGCTAACGAAAAATACTTAAACGAAGCAAGAACATGGGCCGACCGCCTATGCGCTAGACAAATCAATGACGACAGTTTTCGTCATTTTTGGTCTGCTAATCGTGATGGCAGCCGCCCTTACTATCACGCTGCAGAATCAGGCTTACCAGTCATTGCATTGTGCGAATATATTAATCTTGAGACCTGCAGTGAGCGTTTAGCGAAAGCGAAAACTACGGTAAATCAAGCCTGTCAATTTGAGCTCGATATTACTCAAGCTACCACCAACCCATTCGGCTATCCACGTCAATATGTTAAAGATGTTGACGGAGACAAGCGCGATGCATTCTTTATTTCACAAAACAACGAAAGTGGTTACTGGTGGCAAGGTGAAAATGCTCGCCTAGCTTCTCTAGCGACGATGGCTTATCAAGTACAACCGCACTTAGAAGAACAACTAAAAACACAACTGCTGACCTTCGGCCAAAATGCGCTCAACTGGGTCGTTGGTTTAAATCCTTACGACATGTGTATGCTCGACGGACATGGTCGCAATAACCCGGATTATTTACCTCATCTCGGCTTCTTTAATGCTAAAGGTGGCGTTTGCAATGGTGTAACAGCGGGTTTTGAAGATCGAGAGGATATTGCATTTAACCCACCGAAACAGAAAGACGACATGTTGCAAAACTGGCGTTGGGGTGAGCAATGGATTCCTCATGGCGCTTGGTATCTACTGGCCGTGATGAGCCAGTTTGCCTACTTCAAATCTCTCAAATCGGATCAACCAGAGGAGCATTACCATGAGTAATTACTATGTAGGTATTGATGGCGGTGGTACCTCTTGCCGAGCGCGTATTCGTGATGCTGAAGGCAACCTGATTGGGGAAGGAAAGAGTGGCAGCGCTAACATACTGCTTGGCGTTGAAATCGCTTTGCATTCCATTACTGAATCGATCCGCATTGCAGCCAAACAAGGCGGTTTAGACGAAACGCATCTGCATAAAATGCACGTCGGCCTCGCTCTTGCGGGAGCTGAACACAAATCGGCATGGTTTACGTTTATGCAACAGCCTCACCCTTTTGCTTCGCTCACTCTCAATACTGAT
Organism: Vibrio sp.; assembly: GCA_048259585.1. Classification (GTDB taxonomy): domain Bacteria; phylum Pseudomonadota; class Gammaproteobacteria; order Enterobacterales; family Vibrionaceae; genus Vibrio. Next base: position 443,192 of record JBLXHN010000004.1, read on the forward strand.
GCATACGGTGCCTGTTTAGGTGCTCATAATGGTCAAGATGGGGCCATTATGATCGCGGGCACGGGATCGTGCGGGATTCTACTCAAAGATGGCCAACAATATGTTGTTGGTGGAAGAGAGTTCCCTATTTCCGATCAAGGAAGTGGGGCCATGATGGGGTTAAGCCTGATTCAAAAAGTCATTCTAATTCAAGATGGTATCCGCCCACATACTCGATTAAGCGAGCATATTATGGACCATTTCGATAATGATATAGACCAAATCGTTGAATGGTCAAAATCCGCATTACCTCGTGACTACGGACAGTTCTCACCAGCCATTTTTTCTCATGCTCAGCAGAATGATCCGCTGGCGATTAAGTTGCTAAAACAAACCGCTTCAGACATAGAAATGTTTCTCAACGCACTTAACCGCAGAGGTGCTGAACGTATTTGCCTGATGGGTAGTATTGCTGAACGCATATTGAACTGGTTATCACCACCTGTTCAACAATGGATTGTGACGCCTCAATTTGACGCAATTGAAGGTGCACTGATGTTTGCTGGAAAACCTGAGCACAATTTGTATTAAGGGTTTGATGATGAATTATCGAATTGATTTGACCGTTCTCTCAGAGCAGACAAATGACTGCCGATTTGGTCTCACACTCCATAACTTAGGTGAACAAGATCTTACCAATTGGTCGCTGCATTTTTTTATGGATCGTTTCATCCAACCAGACAGCATAACCAATGGCGAGCTCAATCAAATCGGTAGCTTCTGTAGCCTTGTTCCAAAACAAACGGTTCTACCTGCTAATGGTCACTATTACTGTGAATTCCGCATTAAAACGGCTCCGTTTCGATTCCATAGTGATGGTTTAAAAGAAGCCTTTGTACAACTGAATCATGCAGAAACGACGATACGTTATGAAGTAGCAGTCACACCGATAGCACTTGCTTCTCCTTATCAGGAACGTAGTGAAGTACCAACAATAGAAGCCGCTGACCTCTGCTTAATTCCAAAACCGAATAACTTAAAGAGGTTGGCTGGAAACTATGTTTTATCGTCCACCAGCCAGATTACTCTACATTCTGAGTACGCTGAAAAAGCGGCAAGCTGGCTACGTCAAGAGCTTAAGAGATTATATGACTACGAAGCTCAACCCATCGGTAACGGCGATATCATCTACCAGAACAACCCAATTTTGGACGATGAACACTATCACCTTTCAGTCAATACAAAAGGGGTGATCTTAGAAGCCAGCAGTCACACTGGCTTCGTGTACGCGACAGCAACCCTACTGCAACTGATACAAAAAGTAGAAGATCAACTCCTCATTGCCAGTGTCCATATTAGTGATACTCCTCGCTTTAAATATCGCGGAATGATGCTTGATTGCGCTCGTCACTTTCACCCTATCGAACATGTAAAGCGTCTGATTAATCAGCTCGCGCATTACAAGTTCAATACCTTCCACTGGCACCTAACCGACGATGAAGGATGGAGAATTGAAATTAAATCTCTACCTCAACTCACCAATATTGGTGCGTGGCGAGGTGTTGATAAAGAAATAGGCCCTCAGTTTAGTACTGCAACCGATGTTCATGGCGGCTATTACACTCAAGAAGAGATCAAACAAGTGATCGCCTATGCTGAAGATCGCGGAATAACCGTTATCCCAGAGATCGACATTCCAGGTCACTGTCGCGCAGCGATCCGCTCTTTGTCAGAGTGGCTCGTGGATAGCGAGGATAATTCCGAATATCGCAGTATTCAGAACTACAACGACAATGTACTTTCACCAGCACTTCCTGAAACCTATCGTTTCATCGACCTTGTGCTCGATGAAGTGGCGGCACTATTTCCAAGTCACTTTATTCATATCGGTGCCGATGAAGTCCCAGATGGTGTCTGGATTGACAGCCCTAAGTGTCGTGCACTGATGGAAAAAAATGGTTACAGCAATGCCAAAGAGCTACAAGGCCACTTACTACGCTACATAGAGAAAAAACTCCGTTCTTTAGGTAAACGCATGGTGGGCTGGGAAGAAGCTCAACATGGCAACAAAGTCAGTAAAGATACCGTCATCTACTCTTGGCTTTCAGAGCAGGCAGCACTCGACTGTGCTAAGCAAGGCTTTGACGTGATCCTACAACCAGGACAATACACCTATCTGGATATCGTTCAGGACTATGCTCCCGAAGAACCAGGTGTAGCGTGGGCTGGCGTAACGCCTTTAGAAACCGCTTATAGCTATGAACCGTTAGCAGAAATTCCAGCGGATCACCCTTTACGCAAACGCATTTTGGGTCTGCAAAGCGCGCTTTGGTGTGAGCTGATCAACGATCAATCGCGTATGGAATACATGATCTACCCTCGCCTCACCGCATTAGCAGAAGCGGGATGGACACAAAACTCGCTACGCAATTGGCCCGATTATTTAGCTCGCTTGAAGGGACACTTACCGTTACTTGATAAACAACAGATCAACTATCGATCACCTTGGTAAACCGCTACTAATTTTTCCTTGCATGGGATGACATGAAAGGAAAAAGAGAAATTCAAATTCGTTAGCATCGACATTGGCTGTGTTATTGGCAGCCGTTAGAAAAAGGAAATCACCATGAAATACGGCTATTTCGATAATGATAATCGTGAATACGTCATCACCCGTCCGGATGTACCAGCACCATGGACGAACTATCTGGGAACGGAAAAATTTTGTACTGTTATCTCGCATAACGCAGGTGGCTACTCGTTCTATCACTCTCCTGAGTACAACCGAGTAACCAAGTTTCGCCCTAATTTTACCCAAGACCGTCCTGGTCACTATGTTTACCTGCGTGATGACGAAACCGGTGATTTCTGGTCGGTTTCTTGGCAGCCAGTAGCGAAGAGCCTAAAGCAAGCAAATTATGAAGTTCGCCACGGCTTGTCATACTCAAAATTTAAGTGTGATTACAATGGTATCGTTGCAACTAAAACTCTGTTTGTACCAAAAGGTGAAGACGCTGAAGTTTGGGATGTCGTGATCGAAAACACCTCAGATCGCCCTCGTACAATCAGTGCATTTAACTACGTTGAGTTTTCATTTAGCCACATTGCATCGGACAATCAAAACCACCAAATGTCGCTATACTCTGCGGGCACGGATTACAAAGACGGTGTAATTGAATACGATCTCTATTACAACACTGACGACTTCCTTGGCTACTACTACCTAACCGCAACGTTTGATGCGGATAGCTACGACGGACAACGCGATACCTTCTTAGGCATGTACCGCGACGAAGCGAGCCCTATCGCTGTTGAACAGGGTAAATGTTCTAACCTAACTCAAACCTGTTACAACCATTGCGGTGCTCTACATAAGCAGTTCACGCTTCAACCAGGTGAAAAAGTACGCTTCGCAGTGGTACTAGGCGTTGGTAAAGGCAATGGCGAAAGACTGCGCGCGAAATACCAAGACCTGACTGAAGTGGATAAAGCGTTTGCTGGTATCAAGCAACACTGGGACGAGCGTTGTGACAAGTTCCAGGTGAAATCACCGAACGAAGGCCTGAACACCATGTTAAACGCTTGGACGCTATACCAAGCAGAAACTTGTGTGGTTTGGTCACGCTTTGCTTCATTTATCGAGGTTGGCGGACGTACAGGTCTAGGCTACCGTGATACCGCGCAAGATGCGATTTCAGTTCCACATACAAACCCAGCCATGACACGTAAACGCTTGGTAGATCTTCTTCGCGGTCAAGTGAAAGCCGGCTACGGTCTACACCTGTTTGATCCAGACTGGTTTGATCCAGATAAAGCCGATGTGAAACCATCTAAATCACCAACGGTTGTTCCTACTCCTTCTGATGAAGATAAGATCCACGGTATTAAAGATACTTGTTCAGACGATCACTTATGGATTGTTCCAACCATCCTTAACTACGTGAAAGAAACCGGTGACTTCCGCTTTATCGATGAAGTGATCCCATACGCTGACGGTGGTGATGCTACCGTATATCAACACATGATGGCGGCACTCGACTTCTCAGCAGAGTACGTTGGTCAAACGGGTATTTGTAAAGGTCTACGTGCTGACTGGAATGACTGTCTAAACTTAGGCGGTGGTGAATCAGCCATGGTTTCTTTCCTTCACTTCTGGGCTCTGGAAGCTTTCCTTGAGCTGGCACAGTACCGTAACGATGAGCAAGCATTAGGTAAGTATCAGGCAATGGCTGATGGTGTACGTGATGCTTGTGAAACTCATCTATGGGATGGTCAGGGCGAATGGTATATCCGCGGTTTAACCAAAGATGGCGACAAGATTGGTACTTTTGAGCAACAAGAAGGCAAAGTTCACCTTGAATCGAACACATTAGCCGTATTGTCTGGTGCTGTGTCTCAAGAGCGTGGCGAAAAAGCGATGGATGCAGTGTACAAATACTTGTACTCACCATACGGCCTGCACCTTAATGCACCATCTTTCGCAACACCAAACGATGACATTGGCTTCGTCACCCGCGTTTACCAAGGCGTAAAAGAAAACGGAGCAATTTTCTCGCATCCAAACCCATGGGCTTGGGTTGCAGAAGCAAAATTGGGCCGTGGTGACAGAGCGATGGAGTTCTATGACTCCCTAAACCCATACAACCAAAACGATATGATTGAAACTCGCGTGGCTGAACCGTACTCATATGTTCAGTTCATCATGGGTCGTGACCATCAAGATCACGGTCGTGCAAACCACCCTTGGTTAACGGGTACATCAGGTTGGGCTTACTACGCGGCGACTAACTACATCCTAGGTGTGCGTACTGGCTTTGATACCTTGATTGTTGATCCTTGTATTCCAACCTCGTGGCCGGAATTTGAAGTGACTCGTCAATGGCGCGGCGCAACTTACCAGATCAAAGTGCTAAACCCGAATGGTGTAAGCAAAGGCGTTAAGTCAATAACGGTGAATGGTGAGCAGGTTGATGCAATCAACGCTCAACCACAAGGCAGCGTTAACCAAATAACAGTGGTAATGGGTTAATAAAAGTTAACGACGGAGAACCAGCGAACCAACATTGAACACAAACACGCACTTCCTATCCATGGAGCTCCAACCGTGCCATCCATGGCACGTAGGGTTTGTTTATCAATGCTGGTTCACTGCCTTTTCTCTAAGGAGTTGCTTAGAGCGTCGATTAAAGGAGAACAGAACATGATTCAATTTGGCACTGGTGGCTGGCGCGCATTTATTGGCGAAGAGTTCACCAAAGACAACGTGCGTTTAGTCGCCCAAGCGTTAGCCAATATCATCAATAGTGAAAATGTGGCAAATGAAGGTTTTGTGATTGGCTATGACCGCCGTTTCCTCTCCGACAAAGCCGCAAAATGGTTTGCAGAAGTGTTGGCTGGCAACGGCATTACCGTCAGCTTTATCGACAAATTCGTGCCGACACCTGTGGTGATGTATAAGGCGAAGCAACTCGATTGTGCTTACTCTGCGTGTATTACCGCCTCTCATAACCCTGCTGATTACAATGGCGTAAAAGTATTTATCCGTGGCGGCCGCGATGCCGATGAAATTATCACGAAGAAGATCGAACAGCAGATCGCGACACTGATGTTAAGTGACGTAACATCCATTGAATTTGATCAAGCGATTCAGGATAAACAGATTATTGCGATCAACCCAATGAATGAGTTCGTTGACTCGATCATTGACTTTATCGATATCGAATCGATCAAAAAAGCCAACTTAAGAGTATTGATCGACCCGATGTTTGGTGTCGCCAAAAACGCACTACAAACCGTATTGATCAATGGTCGTTGTGATGTTGATGTGATCAACGATGGTAAAAACCCAGACTTTGGTGGTTTGATGCCATCACCAAGTGCCAGCACCTTGTATCGCTTACAGCACCTGGTGAAAAATGAAGGCTACGATATCGGTATTGGTACCGATGGCGATGCTGATCGACTAGGGATCATCGATGAGAAAGGCAACTTCATCCACCCGAATGAAGTCCTGATGCTACTTTACTACTACCTGCTGGAATACAAAGGCTGGAAAGGTTCAGTGGTTCGTAACATTGCAACCACTCACCTGTTAGACAGAATTGCGGCTGACCATAATGAACAAAGCTTTGAAGTACCGGTTGGCTTTAAGCACATCAGTTCACAGATGGAAGCAGACGACTCTCTACTGGGTGGTGAAAGTTCTGGTGGCTTAACCATTCGCGGTCATATCAAAGGTAAGGATGGCGTATTCGCGTCCAGCTTACTGGTGGAAATGATCAGCGTAACTGGCAAAAAACTATCGGAAATGCTGGATGAGATCTACGCTCGCTATGGGTACGCCTATACCGCTGAGGGTGACTGCAAATTTAAAGCTTCAGAGAAAGAAGCACTGTACAAAAAGATTTATGTTGAAAAACAGTTGCCTCAATTTGAGTTTGAAATTGAAAAAGTCAGCTACGAAGATGGCGCTAAAGTCTACTTCAAGAATGGTGGTTGGGTGATTGCCCGCTTCTCTGGTACAGAGCCTTTACTGCGTATTTTCGCAGAGATGGAAGACAAACCAACCGCAGAGCGTGTACTGCTACAAATGAAGATGTTCTTGTCTTTGTAACAAGCTTCAAATAATCAAAGTAGTTACCGTTGCAGCTAGGCGGCAAGTAAGTGAATCCCCATGAGCATAGATTACTATATGGTTGGGGTTCACGAAGGCAGCCAACAACGCTGCAGCGTCAAATACGCAGAGGAAAAGGATTAGAAAGCGAGAATACCTTGCTCATCAATCTCCACCACAACTTTCTGCCCCACAGAGATTGGCTGAGGAGAAGTCGCTAAAAGCTTAGTCCCATATACATCAATCACATAACGACAGTGATCGCCCATAAATTGCTGCTCTAACACTGTGATTTCACTATCAGCAGAAGCTTGAATCTGCACTTGCTGAGGGCGCAATAATAAATCGCAAGAACTGCCGATAGCGATATCAATTTGAGCTTCGGCTTCTAATGTACCTAAAGATGTGACAAACAAACCTTTGGAATTACGCGTTGCCGGTAAATAACTACCGCCACCCAGAAAATCTGCAACAAACTTACTCGATGGCTGGTAATAAAGCTCTGATGCTGTGCCATATTGTTCAATCACACCATGGTTCATGACGGCCATTTTATCGGCAAAAGCAAAAGCTTCTTCACGCGAGTGAGTCACAAAGATCGCGGTTACACCCTGCTTCTTAAAGATCTTACGAATCTCTGAAATCAGATCATGGCGAACTTGTGTATCAATGTTAGAAAACGGCTCATCCAGTAACAGAAGATCAGGCTTGTAAGCTAACGAGCGAGCAATTGCTACGCGTTGCTGTTGGCCCCCTGAAAGCTGGTGAGGGTAACGGTCACCAAACTCACTGAGATGGACCAAATCCAACATCTCTTGAACTTTAATCTTGCGTTCTGTGGCTGACAGTGTACGCAAGCCAAATCCTACATTCTGCTCTACGGTTAGATGCGGAAATAGTGCGTAATCCTGAAAAATCATTCCGATATTGCGCTTTTCTGGTGCTAACCAGTTGGCACCATCATCAATCGTCACGCAGTTCAAGCTCATATGGCCTGATGTTAGAGGCAACAAACCCGCAATCGCTTTTAACAACGTTGTTTTACCGCAACCACTTGCGCCTAGTAAACAAACTATCTCGCCTTGATCCACTTCAAGTGATAGAGACTCCAGTACCGTTTGTGTGTCGTACTGACAAGTAAGATCTTGGATTGAAAGGGCGCAGCTCATCAGTGATTTTGCTCCAGAGAACGGTTAACAATTACGAGTGGAATTAAGCCAACTAATACTAATAACACAGCTGGCAAGGCTGCCAACTCTAGATGTTCATCAGAGGCATAGTTATAAACATAGGTGGCTAATGTTTCAAAGTTAAATGGTCGCAGCAGCAAAGAAGCATTGAGCTCTTTCATTGATTCAATGAACACTAGCAAGCCCGCAATCAAAGCACCACGACGGACTAACGGCAAATGAACTCGCCACAACATACTGTTTGCCTGACAACCCATTGTGCGAGCCGCCATATCTAAAGATGGCGAAATCTTATTGAGACTGCTTTCAATACTGCCAATGGCTACCGCTGAAAAACGTACTAACATGGCAAAAATAATCGCAAACATAGTGCCTGAGAATATCAGTCCAGGTCTCCCCCATTGCATCGCTTTAGCGATGTCATTGACGACATGATCCATGGTCAATACCGGAACCATAATCCCTATCGCAAGTACCGTTCCCGGAACTGCGTAGCCCATCGAAGACAAGCGCATTAAAGAGACACTAAAACGATTTTGCTTTAATCGCGCATAAAAGTTAACCACTAAAGCGACCGAAACTGCGATGATCGCAGCTGTAAGCGACACTTTCAGGCTATTCAGTGCATACTGTCTGAATTCTTCTGTCCAACTCTGTTCAAAATAGGTTGCAGCGTAGTTGACAAGCTGCAGTAGGGGAAAAATAAACGCGATGCAAATGAGCCCCCAACACCAAAACAGGGCGAGCCACTTCTTCCATCCACTTAAGTCATAACGTAAATCTTCATGGCTGTTAAATTGCGTCTGATAGAGCTTTTGCTTTCGTCGGCTATAACGTTCTGCACTTATCAGCATCAATATTATCACTAGCATGATGGCAGAAATTTTTGCAGCCGCGTTAAGGTTTGAATAATTTAGCCAAGTATCGTAAACCGCGGTGGTTAATGTGCTGACAGCAAAGTAACTCACAGTACCGAAGTCACCTAGCGTCTCCATTGCAACCAATGAAAGTGCTACTGCAATCGAGGGACGAACGAGTGGTAACGAAATTCGACGGAAACTTTCCCAAGGGGAGCATTTTAATAAACGCGCCGACTGTAATATGGAAACGTTTTGTTCCATGAATGCAGCTCGACACATTAAATAGACGTAAGGATACAGCACTAAAGCTAATACGATACTTGCGCCAGCTAAACTACGAATATCAGGAAACCAGTATTCATTCGCTTGCCAACCGGTTATTTCTCGAAGCCATACCTGTACTGGGCCCGCGTAATCAAACCAGCCTGTAAAAATATAACCGACAATATAACCAGGAATCGCTAAAGGAAGCACAAGCGCCCACTGTAATACCTTTTCTCCAGGTAACTTACACATTGCCATAATCCAAGCACTGGGCACACCAAACAGCAAGGACAGTAGCATTACGCTAATAGTAAGAACAACAGTATTGAAGGCGTAGGTCGGCATCACCGTTGACATAAGATGAGTAAAAACCTCATCCGTTTGACCAACAGAGGTATAAAATATCGCTAAGATCGGCAAAACCAGTAGCGTTGCCAAAGCAATACTACTGGTTTTCCATATAAGGTGTTTTTCTTTCATGCCCAATTACAGCAAGGCTAATTGAGGCATAAATGCATGCGCAAATACATCTCATATCGCTTTAATAACATAGGGGTATAGTTATACCTTTATACCCAAGTAACCTCAAGATGCTTGTTCAGCGAGAATTTATTCGCTCTTAGACAAGGCCCAGATTTGAATACATAGTCATTCTACGTAGAAAATCTGTAACGCAGAATAAGAGCGAATAAAACTCGCCCTTCGGGAGCTCATCAACGAACTCATTTCTGCGCTCAATAACGTTGAAAGGGAATGGCCCCTTCCTACCGTGATTAAGCTTGCTCTGAATTTGTTGATGAAGCTCTGAATCCTGCAACTTGAGGTCACTTGAGTATATAGTTAATTAAAGGTCAAATTTCACTTCATCCAGCAACTTAATTGCCGCTGTGTGATTGTCAGCGATTTTTTCTAATGGTAGTGAATCTGATTTAAAGTCGCCCCAAGACGCAACAAGTTCAGAACGCTCTACACCCGGTTTTACTGGGTACTCAAAGTTCACTTCTGCGTACATGTGCTGAGCAGTCTCACCCGTTAAGAACTCCATCAACTTAATTGCATTTTCACGGTTAGGCGCGTATTTCGCCATTGCCATACCACTTACGTTAACGTGCGTGCCTTGTGCTTTTTGATCTGGGAAGTTGATGTAAACAGATTCAGCCCAAGTCTGTTGCTCTTTATCTTGAAGCATCTTACCTAGGTAGTAGCTATTACCCAGTGAAACATCACAAAGACCTTCTTTGATTGCACGAACCTGATCACGGTCATTACCTTGAGGTTTACGTGCTAAGTTCGCTTTTACACCTTCCAACCAAGCTTTCGTTTCTGCTTCGCCATGATTCGCAATCATCGCCGCAACTAAAGCGATATTGTATGGGTGCTTACCGCTACGAGTACAGATTTTACCTTTATACTCAGGCTTAGCGAGATCAAGATAGTTAAACTCTTCACCGAGCTTACCAACACGATCGCGCGAAGAATAAACACTACGAGTACGAATCGTCAGAGCAAACCACTCATCTTTGCTATCACGGTATTGCGCGGGGATATTTTGATCAATAACGTCACTATCTACTGCTTGAGTAAGACCTTTATCAGACAGTTCGAATAAACGACTAAACTCTGAAGTTAACACTACGTCAGCCGGGCTATATTCACCTTCTTGAGCTAGCTTTTCCGCAATACCTGACTTAGCAAACTTAACGTTTACTTTAATACCGGTTTCTTGAGTAAACTCTTTGAACATTGGTTCAATTAAGAAAGGTTGACGGTAAGAGTAAACATTAACTTCCTCAGCTGCCATTACTGAAGGGGCTAAGGTACTTAACGCAATTGCAGAAAGAGTAAGCATTTTTTTCATCGTACAAACCTAATAATATTGATAATGAGAACGTTTTTTATTTCCATGAAGTATATTGACCACTAGCGCGCAAAACAATCTTTAATAATAAAAAACCTGCCATAAAGGCAGGTTTTTTAGACAAAGCTCAAATATTTGTTACTTTAGTACAGAAAACTCTGGATAAGCTTCTACACCACAGTCATGCATATCCATACCTTCTTGCTCTTCTTCTTCAGAAACACGGATACCCATTGTTGCTTTAAGGATGCCCCAAACCACTAGACTTGCTGCGAATACCCAAGCGAAGATAACCACTGCGCCTAGAAGCTGAGAACCAAATGATGCGCCATCGTTGCTTAGTGGAACAACCATTAGGCCGAAGAAACCACACACACCGTGTACAGAGATAGCACCCACTGGATCATCGATTTTAAGTTTATCTAGAGCGATGATGCTGAATACTACGATTGCACCTGCAACAACACCAATTGCTACTGAGTATAGCGGTGATGGTGATAGTGGGTCTGCAGTGATTGCAACTAGACCTGCTAGCGCACCATTAAGAATCATAGTTAGGTCAGCTTTACCCCAAGTTGTTTTACAAACTAGAAGCGCTGCGATTGCACCTGCTGCTGCGGCGGCGTTAGTGTTCAGGAAGATTTGACCTACCGCAGTTGCGTTTTCGAAGTCAGAAACCATCAACTGAGAACCGCCGTTGAAGCCGAACCAACCAAACCATAAGATAAACGTACCTAGAGTAGCTAAAGGCATGTTTGAACCTGGAATTGGGTAAACTTCACCGTTTTTACCGTATTTACCTTTACGAGCACCGAGTAGAAGTACGCCAGCTAGAGCTGCGGCTGCACCTGCCATGTGAACGATACCTGAACCAGCGAAGTCACTGAAACCAGCTGCAGATAGGAAACCGCCGCCCCAAGTCCAGTAACCTTCTACTGGGTAGATGAATGCTGTTAGAACGACAGAGAAGATTAAGAATGCCCAAAGCTTCATACGTTCAGCAACTGCACCAGATACTACAGACATAGATGTTGCAACGAATACTACTTGGAAGAAGAAATCAGACTCAAGAGAATGGTCTGCGCCTTCACCTTGAGAACCGATTAGACCACCGATAGAAGGTAACCAACCCGCTTCTGCGTTATCTACGTACATGATGTTGTAACCTACGATTAGGTACATGGTGCACGCGATAGCGTAAAGAACAAAGTTTTTAGTCAAAATTTCAGTGGTGTTCTTTGCACGTACCAGACCTGCTTCCAGCATTGCAAAACCTGCAGCCATCCACATAACCAGTGCGCCTGAAATTAAGAAGAAGAATGTATCCAGTGCGTAGCGTAGTTCCGCTACTGTTACTGACAGTTCCATAATAGTTGTCTCCAATCCCTGATTCTTAAAGTGCTTCTACGTCCATTTCGCCAGTACGAATACGAACAGCTTGACTTAAGTCATAAACGAAAATTTTACCGTCACCAATTTTGCCGGTATGAGCAGCTTTGATGATAGCTTCAACAACGCGGTCAACGTTGTCAGCTTGTGTAGCGATTTCAATTTTTACCTTAGGTAGAAAATCCACTTGGTATTCCGCACCACGGTAAAGCTCTGTGTGGCCTTTCTGACGACCAAAACCTTTAACTTCTGATACTGTCATCCCTTCGATGCCAACATCAGCTAAAGCTTCGCGTACGTCGTCTAATTTAAATGGTTTGATGATTGCATTTATGAGTTTCATCGCGTCCTCTCTGAAGCTGTAGTCCATTAACTTTATTCTCTTCTACTAATCCAAGGTGCGTGCCAACTTTTTAAGTTATTGATATAGAACAACTTAGAGTGATATCGATTCAAAAAAAAGAAAGGGTTGCACGAATATCGTGCAACCCTTTCCCAAAAATAAGGCGCTTTTACCTTTCCTCACCACTAAAGTGCACACTTCAAATGCAATCTCACTAGTAAGATTGAATAAACGCCTTCCACTGTCTCATCATTGATTCAAAATCTTCCAGACCACATTCAGCACTACTTTCACTGTCATAGAGAGCAAATTCACTTTCAAACTCAATATCATGGCTATAAGCCAACGAATTTTCTTGCACGGTGACTTCACTACCTAGCACCGTCAAAGAGATCTCTTTTCCCATCAGTTTCCACTCTTTTGCTGGACTTTGGTGCACCTGATCCAGCAGGGAAAACACTTGCTCAATCTTTGTGCGATCTTTACCAATCTCTTCCTGCAACCAACGAGCAACAATTTGATGCTCCATGTTACAACTGACGTGATACTCACCCAAAAATGTGTTTTTAGTAAATTCAAATTCCACGGTGTTGATGCCCATGTTTTAGTTTTGCGCGGAGTATACCCTTGATAAGGTCCCAATACGATAAAGCTTAGTTCAATATACTCGAGCAACTTGAGTATAAAAAAAGGCCACCTATCAAAGGTGGCCTCTAAAATCACTAAGTCTTAAAGTATCAACTTAATAACAAAGCTAATTATGCTGGCTCTTGGAAAATAACCGTATCCGCTTTCTTGGTGTAATCCGCCATACGGTGGAAGTTCAAGTAACGGTATGTATCAGCAGCCGTTGCATTAATTTGCTCTGCATACTGTAAGTACTCTTCTTTAGTCGGGATACGACCTAGAATTGCACCAACAGCCGCAAGTTCTGCTGAAGACAGGTAAACATTCGCACCAGTACCTAGACGGTTCGGGAAGTTACGTGTTGACGTAGACATTACGGTTGCTTTATCAGCGACGCGAGCTTGGTTACCCATACATAGCGAACATCCAGGAGTTTCAATACGAACCCCTGCACGACCGAAGATACCGTAGTAACCTTCTTCCGTTAGCTGATCACGGTCCATCTTAGTTGGTGGAGCAACCCACAATCGAGTTTCAAGATGACCATTGAACTTCTCTAGCAATTTACCTGCAGCACGGAAGTGACCAATGTTTGTCATACATGAACCGATGAACACTTCATCAATACCAGTACCTTGAACTTCTGACAGCAGACGAGCATCATCAGGGTCGTTCGGAGCACATAGAATTGGTTCGTCGATTTCAGCCAAGTCGATTTCGATAACGTGAGCGTACTCAGCATCTTTATCGGCACTCATGAGCTCAGGGTTAGCCAACCACTCTTGCATCGCTTTAATACGACGCTCAATCGTACGTACATCACCATAACCTTCAGCGATCATCCACTTAAGCATTGTGATGTTAGAGTTTAGGTACTCTTCGATTGATTCTTGAGACAGTTTAACCGTACAACCCGCCGCAGAACGCTCTGCCGATGCATCAGATAACTCAAATGCTTGTTCGACAGTGAGGTGTTCAACACCTTCAATTTCCAGTACGCGACCAGAGAACTCATTGATCTTACCTGACTTTTCAACAGTCAGTAGACCTTGTTTGATACCGTAATAAGGAATCGCATGAACCAGGTCACGCAACGTGATACCCGGCTTCATTTCGCCTTTGAAGCGAACCAGAATAGACTCTGGCATATCAAGAGGCATAACACCTGTTGCTGCAGCAAACGCTACCAAGCCAGAACCGGCAGGGAATGAGATGCCTAATGGGAAACGAGTATGCGAGTCACCACCTGTACCGACAGTATCAGGAAGTAGCATACGGTTTAGCCATGAGTGGATAACACCATCACCAGGACGTAGTGAAACACCACCACGGTTCATGATGAAATCAGGTAGTGTGTGGTGAGTATTCACGTCCACTGGTTTTGGATACGCTGATGTGTGGCAGAATGACTGCATAACAAGATCAGCAGAGAAGCCAAGACACGCAAGGTCTTTCAGCTCATCACGAGTCATAGGGCCAGTGGTATCCTGAGAACCTACGGTTGTCATTTTTGGCTCACAGTAAGTCCCCGGACGAATGCCTTCTACGCCACACGCTTTACCCACCATTTTCTGAGCGAGTGTAAAGCCTTTGCCACTATCAGCGACAGGTACTGGGCGACGGAATACATCAGATGCATCTAATCCTAGAGATTGGCGAGCTTTGTCAGTTAAACCACGACCGACGATCAATGGAATACGACCACCAGCACGCACTTCATCAATCAGTACGTCAGTTTTTAGTTTGAATATAGCCAGTACTTCACCCGTTTCGTGGTTACATACTTTGCCTTCGTATGGATAAACGTCAATTACGTCACCCATGTTCAATTTAGATACGTCAACCTCGATTGGTAGTGCACCCGCATCTTCCATCGTGTTAAAGAAGATTGGAGCAATCTTACCACCAAGAACATAACCGCCAGCACGTTTATTCGGAACGTATGGGATGTCATCGCCCATGAACCAAAGCACTGAGTTAGTCGCAGATTTACGAGAAGAACCTGTACCAACAACATCACCAACGTATACAAGTTGATGACCTTTCTCTTTGAGTTCTTCGATCTGCTTGATAGGACCAATGTTACCAGGTTGATCTGGATTAATACCGTCACGTTCGTTCTTAAGCATTGCTAATGCGTGAACTGGGATATCCGGACGAGACCAAGCATCAGGTGCTGGTGAAAGATCATCCGTATTTGTTTCACCTGTTACTTTGAACACAGTGAGAGTAATTTTGTCTTCAAGTTTTGGTTTCGACAGGAACCATTCTGCATCAGCCCATGATTGAAGGACTTTTTGAGCAAACTCATTACCCGCTTTAGCCTTCTCTTCTACATCATAGAAAGCATCGAACATTAATAGCGTATGAGATAGTGCTTCAGCAGCAATTGAAGCAAGGTCTGCATCATCAAGCAAAGACACCAACGGCTCTATGTTGTAACCACCTTGCATAGTACCTAGCAACTTCGCCGCTTGTTCACGACTGACTAAAGGAGAAGTCACTTCGCCTTTAACAATGGCGGTTAAAAAACCGGCTTTAACATAAGCCGCTTCATCTACACCTGGTGGGATACGATTCTCTAGTAGGTCAAGAATGAATTCTTCTTCACCTTGAGGGGGATTCTTTAAAAGTTCAACAAGTCCAGCGACCTGTTCTGCGTCTAAGGGTTTTGCTACAACTCCTTCAGCAGCACGCTCTTCGACGTGTTTACGATAGGCTTCAAGCACGACTTTTTCCTCTCATTGCGGTTCACCTAATAATTATTGAAGTGTAAGTGAACATCCTTGGAAACTTGGCTCTCCGTTGCCCTTGTTTTCATTCAAATTTGACTGAGAAACAGCGCCCTAGAGGCCAAACTGTGGGCGTCAGAATAGCAAATTTAACGATAAATTAAAATCTCATCATTTTGACCAACATAGCAACTTGAGACTAAAGTTTGACGATTTGTTGCCACATTTGTTAACTCAACGTTACTTAAAAGTGGTACCAATAATCAGATAAATTGAATCGAAATTTTGCTCTGTACGTCCATAACCGAACATTATCGGCCCGATAGGAGAATCGATGCCGGTAAAGATAGACCCTGCACTATATAACGGTGCTGAGGTTAAATTTAAATCTGGGTCGGACCATACGCCGCCATATTCTATCGAGGCTCCGAGGTATACTGGCGATGTAAACAATCCGAAATCGTTATCGAACCATCGATAACGATAAACCAGACTAGTATACGCTTTATTCTGACCAATCAAACTATTACGCGGAATCCCGGATAAGTTTAAAAAACCGCCAATAGATTTCGGATCAATCGGTGTAGAGGAGTTCTTACTTTTCACCACACCGTAATCAACATTTCCGACTAAAGTATGGCGTTTAAAGCTGTGTGCAGCGATGAATTTGGTTGAAATTTCATAAACCGTATCATCCCCTTCATCTCTCAAAATCCCAGTATTTTGCTGAACATCATCATGGGAAATTAAATACTCAAAATCAAAGTAGATACCTTCTCTCGGTAAACTAAAGTTATCTAAAGTATCGACGCGATAGTTGGCGAAAACGCCCTGACGAATATAGGAAATATCGCCAGCATCAGGCACGTTGGAAAGCTCTAGATCACCCTGAGTATAACGAAGTCCAAGTTTAAATTGTCGCCACAAAGCACCTTGATATCCCACAGCCACTTCACCGACCCAATCGATATAAGAGACTGGTACATAATTTCTGGTCGCTTCTAGATTCGAGTTATCAAATCCGGTAACCGGAACATTACGATGAACGTTATTGTATTCACCTGATACAGTAACAAAGGTTTTTTGCGTGGCAAACAGCGGCGAGTAGAGTTCAGCTTCCAATCGCTTATCAGTGCCCATCTCCATGTTTACAGCGAGCTCTGCACCTTGCGAGTTGATGTCTGTGAAGTTGGTAGATAAACCCAAAGAATACTGACTATCAGTGCTGAAATCGTCTTCAAGGAAAAAACGAAAATTCATGTAGTTAGGGCCCCATGATTTCTCATTGACATCCACAACTAGCTGATTGCCATCTTGGCTTTCTTCATAACGATAGTTTATCAGTTCAAAACGATCCAGAGCATAGAGATCTGTGACACTGGCTTCGATTTCCTCGGTGGTTAACGCTCTACCTTCTTCAAGGTCCAAACGGTTGCGAATTAAACGATCACTATAATGGGAATTATTGTTTATCACGACTTTGTTGAGCACGACATCGTCGCCATATTTTAAATGACTGCGACGCTCCTCTTTAGAGTCAATGTACTTTTGATATTCAGCAGAGTTAACAGACAACTTCGCCAGTGCTGGTAGGTTATTCATTGTTACTTGATAACCTTCAGCAAATGCATCAGGCATTCGTTGAAAATCCGTCGTTTCCATTTGCCCCACATTAGGCCTCAGTAGAACATCATCATCAGACAATGACTCTGTTTGCTCCTGAGTGCTACGTCTGACCAAGTAATTGGATAACTGATCTGCCATTGTCAAAAAGTTAGTGAAATCTTCCTGATCTTTGTAATCAGTACTGATATCAACAGCGATGACAATGTCGGCTCCCATACTTCTAGCTACGTCGACAGGCATATTGTTAGTCACACCGCCGTCTACCAACCAATGTCCATCCACCTCATAAGGAGGAAGTGCACCAGGTACAGACATACTGGCCATCATGGCATCCACCAAATAGCCTTTATCTAATACCACAGGTTGAAGTTCAATAATGTCGGTGGCAACAGAGCGGTAGGGAATGGCCAACTCATCAAAGCTATCAAAACTTGGTAAGTTACCTGAAGTGACACGTAAAATACGTAACATGTTTTGACCTTGCACGACACCTCTAGGAGCTCGTATCTCTCCCCATCGTAAACCAAGGTCGGTAGTTAATTGGTATCTATCTTCGTACTCTTTATCACGAACTCGTCGCTGGCCGCGACTTACACGATCACGATATCCGCTGTTCCAATCCACGCTGTAGATTAGGCTTTCAATTTCGGAGGCACTCATACCGGTAGCATATAGCCCACCAATATAGGAACCCATGCTAGTACCGGTAATAAAGTCGACAGGAATACGCAGTTCTTCTAATGCTTTAAGAACGCCAATATGGGCAGCACCTTTTGCCCCCCCTCCAGCGAGGACCAGAGCAATTTTAGGTCGTTCAGCTTGCGGATCGGAAGGGGAAGCCGATTCTTGAGCTATACCAACCAAAGGTATAGCAACCATCATCAAACAGACAAAACGTAACAGCTTGTGGGTCACAGCATTCCCTCAATTCCTTAAATATCAAACCACTATAAACGCGGCTCTCTACCACTCAAAGAGTTTTTTAATCCAATTTTTCGGTCGATTTTCACACTCTTTCTTCCATGAACCATCGTTATCCCAAACTGGCAGTTTGAAATCACTGTCACAATTAAGTTCAAGTTCTCCATTTCGATTCGTTACGAAACCAACCGTAGTAATGCCTTTTGGCCATGGCAGCAATAGTTTTTCTGGAATTCGGTGTTTTAGATACTCAGCGTAGACACGTAAAGCGCCGCTAGAGCCGGTCAGCTTAGTCGGCTTGTTGTCGTCTCGTCCCAACCAAATAGTAGTGACTTCTCGCCCATCAACCCCAACAAACCAACTGTCTCGACTATCGTTACTGGTTCCGGTTTTTCCAGCTAACGCTGCCCAGCCAAACTGACTGTTTAGATACCGGCCAGTCCCTTCCAGTACACCACGCTTCATAGCGTAAGTGGTTAACCAAGCGGCTTGTTGATCCACCGCTTGAGAGACTTTCGGTATCGATTGATAGAGTACATTCCCATCGATATCCAATACTGAGCGCAAAGCTGACATTGGCGCTTTCTTACCTGAATTAGTTAATGTCTGATACATCTGAGCCACTTGGTAAGGCGTGAGAGAAAAAGCGCCTAAAAACATTGAAGGCACGGGGCGAATTTCATTCTTGTCGACGCCAAGCTGCTGCAATGTTTTCGTCACGTTATCGATGCCCAATGCCATCCCCAACTGTACCGTAGGAACATTTAACGATTTTGCTAAAGCTGAATATAACGGCACCTCTCCACGGAACTGTCGATCATAGTTTCTCGGTGTCCATACATTACCTGAGCTCCCTTTCAAGCTAATCGGTTTATCCATTAATGTAGAGGCTAGGTTATATTTTTCCGGCTGCGCTAACGCAGTGAGATAAACCGCCGGTTTTGCTAAAGAGCCAATGGGACGACTCGCATTTAAAGCTCGGTTAAATCCATCATATCCAGCGCGCTTTCCACCAACCATAGCGCGGATTTCACCACTGTGGCGATCAACAGCGACAGCGGCTGCTTCCAGATCATTCCCCGCCGTTTTTGCCAGTTCTGGTATTTTTTTCGCGATCGCTTGTTCCAACTTCTCCTGCGAAACAGGATCCAATGACGTAAAGACTCTCAAACCAGAATCAGATTTGAAGCCTTGACCGAGCTTCTGTTTTAACTCAATAGAAAGTTGTTGGAAATAGGCAGGCTGACGGCTTGCAATATGCGCTTTCTTTTGTACATCCAGAGGTCGGTTAACCGCTTGTTCGTACTGTTTTGCAGTTAAGATGTTTTGATCCATCATCAAGCGCAACACCAAATCACGGCGCTCTTTGGCTCTTTCAGGGTAACGCATTGGATTATAATAAGATGGGCCTTTCACCATACCCACCAACAACGCAAGCTGATCGATCCGGAGTTCTTGTAGCGGCTGACCGAAATACAAACGCGAAGCCAAACCAAACCCATGAACGCCTTCACTACCGTTCTGGCCCAGATAAACTTCGTTGAGGTAGGCCTCGAGGATTCGATCTTTGCTATAACGATAATCAATGATTAACGCCATATACGCTTCACGCAGCTTTCTCCATAAAGTACGGTCACTGGATAAGAAAATATTCTTGGCTAACTGCTGAGTTAAAGTACTGCCGCCCTGAACGGTCCGTCCCGCTTTAAGGTTAACCACCATCGCGCGCGCAATTGCCAACGGTGAAACACCTTCATGCTGGTAAAAGTTACGATCTTCAGTAATTAACAAGGCATCGATCATCACTTCTGGGAACTGTTCTCGACGAAGAAACAAACGCTGCTCCTGAACGTCTTTTTCCAGCATACCTAGCATTTTCGGTTCAATACGCAGATAACCAAGGTCGCCTTTTTGCTCAAGAGACTGAATTCGTTGAATACCACTATCATCAAAAGTGATCATAATATGGCGATCTGGCTCAGGGCCATCTGCAAACTCAAATGGACGACGGATAAGTTCAATACGTGTCGATGACGCAGAATATTCTCCCGCATAACGAGGATGAGCGACTTTTCGGTAGTTCAGAACATCTAGCTCATTCCGCAGCTCTTTGAGGCTTAAATTGTCCCCTGGGGCGATATTGAGGATTCGTGCATAAACAACTGTTGGTAGCTCAAAAAGCTGCCCTTCAAAACGCTGCTTGATAACACTATCCAAATAAATCCCAGCGAAAACCAGTATTGCGATAACGGCAATAGCCAGTTTCCATCCAATCCCCCATAAGCGTTTAAACCATGACTTAGAATTTGCTGGCTTTTTCGCAACAGAACGAGATGACTTTGAAGCCGTCGTCTTTCTTTTGGTTGTCGTTTTTTTCGGTGTTGGTTTCTTAGTCATGATTTAGTTGTCGTTTCGTTTTGGTTGTCGCTACGTGGTTTGCTGGATCATCCGGCCACAGATGCTTCGGATAGCGTCCCTTCATCTCTTTTTGCACCTCTTTGTAAGCGCCAGTCCAGAACCCTGCCAGATCTCGCGTCACTTGTAATGGTCTTTGTGCTGGAGAGAGGAGCTCCATGACAATGGCTTGATTTCCTTTTGCTATTACCGGCGTTGATTTTTCACCAAACACTTCCTGCATACGCACTGACAATACCGGCTCTTGACCATACTGATAGCGAATTTTTTTGAGCGTCCCCGTCGGTAACTGATGCGCGACTGGCAGCCATTCATCCAGTTGTTGATTCAAAGGCCAACCTAAACGCGCATTTAACGCTTCCTTAATTGATACCTTTTTTAACGCCTTAACCGATGTAATGCCGACTAAATAAGGTTCAAGCCACTGACGAACTTCAGCTAACAGGCTGTCATCATCCATCTCTGGCCACGATTCATCGGGTATCCATTCGGCAGCACAGCGAACACGTTCTAGCCACTGTCTGGTATTTTCATCCCAGTTTAAAACTGACAATCCCTTACGCTCGACATAATTGAGCAAAGCTTGTGTCATTTTTTGTTTATCAGGTTCAGGCAAGATTCGACGACGAACAATAACGTCGCCAATACAACAGAGCTCTTCAGCCACTAACCGCCCCACTTTCTCATCCCAATCGACTCTTTTTGAGCTAGCAAACAACGGTGAAAATTGTTGTTCGAGTAATTGAATATCCAGTTCCAGAGCCGAAAAGATCCGACTAGATTGTCCATGTGAACGCATCAAATCCACAGCAACTAAATATTCACTCCCAGCTAAAGCTTGATCTTCATCGAC
Organism: Vibrio sp.; assembly: GCA_048259585.1. Classification (GTDB taxonomy): domain Bacteria; phylum Pseudomonadota; class Gammaproteobacteria; order Enterobacterales; family Vibrionaceae; genus Vibrio. The sequence goes on from JBLXHN010000004.1 coordinate 464,862, forward strand.
AAAAGCACCATGCCCATTGGCCAACAAAAACTGACCATGGGTTTGTCCACGTTTTTGCGCTATTCGATCTGGGAACGCAAGACAAGCCGCGATAGCGACAAGATCGCTATGAACTTGATGAAGTGAAAATACATCGTCCAATTTATGCGCCAGTGCATTCGCGCGTTGGTTCATCAACTTAGATTTGGGGTGTTGGCCTTGTTGCCAGCGGTGGAGGCTATGTTGAATATCCACAATCTGTTTCTCTGGCTCTTCCAATAATGCGGCTAAGGCGAGCGCACTGTTAAATAGCTTCTGACTTTTGTTCTGTGCTTTTATTAGCATTGCAGCTACTCTTGGCTCAACACCAAGATGATGAGCATCTTGCCCAGCTGACGTAAGCTGGCCTTTTACATCAATTAACCCCAATTGATGTAAAAGAGCTCTGGCTTGATTTAAGGCGGCGGTTGAGGGCAGATCCAGCATCAGTAATTCATCAACACTTATGACGCCCCACAAAGCAAGTTCGAGCACTAATGGTGCTAAATCACTTTGCAAAATTTCAGGCGTAGGCACTTTAGGTTGCTGATTGAACTGCGCTTCACTATACAAACGAACACAAATACCCGGCTCTAAGCGACCTGCTCGTCCGGCTCGTTGTTCTGCTGATGATTGAGCAATACGCACTTGTTCTAGCTTGGTGATCCCAGTTTTTAAATCGAATCGAGCCACTCGTTCCAAGCCGGAGTCGACCACCATACGAATGCCTTCAATGGTCAGTGACGTTTCGGCAATATTAGTCGCGAGTACCACTTTACGTCGTCCATTCGGCGATGGGGCTATCGCTTTTTGCTGGTCAGCAAAACTCATCTGGCCGTAGATAGGACAAACATCCACATCATCAGGCAATGCCGTCAGTTGATCTTTTAGCTGGACGATGCTGCCCGCCCCCGGTAGAAAGGCCAGTAATGAACCACTCTCATTGTTCATCAAACTGTGAATCTGTTTTGCCATTGCAGGGACAAACCGTTCATTTGCTTTTAACGGTTGATAACGGACATCAATAGGAAAACCACGTCCTGCGGATTCCACATACTTTGCTAAAGGCAGCAGTTGCTGCAAAGCAGCGTGATCCAGTGTCGCAGACATCACGATAATCTTCAGATCCTCGCGCAGCGCCGATTGCACTTCTAAGCTGAATGCCAATGCGGTATCTGCGTGAATACTACGTTCGTGAAATTCATCAAAGATCAGTGCACCAATCCCCTCTAACTCAGGATCATTTTGAATCATGCGGGTCATGATCCCTTCGGTCACAACCTCTAAGCGAGTTTCTCGGCTGGTTTTACTTTCTCCGCGAACACGATATCCCACCGTTTCACCTACCGTCTCGCCTAGCTGCAGGGCTAGATAACGAGCAATATTTCTTGCCGCTAATCGACGCGGCTCAAGCATGACAATTTTGCCATCAATCAATCCAGACTTGAGCAGAGCCAGAGGAAAATACGTCGACTTACCCGCACCTGGTGCAGCTTTAACAATCAGTTGAGGAGACTGCTGTATGCCCGAGAGCAGTTCAGGGATAACCGTGAGGATCGGCAGTTGTGACAAGGTGTCATCCTTATGTTTTAATGAGCCAACAAACGCGAATTATTGTACATAAAAACAGTATTATACCCAAGCAACCTCAGATGCTTATTTTATGAGAAGGTAAAATCTCTAAATCCAGCATACCAAGGCAATCCAGTCATAGAAATTAAGTGAGTCGTCATGCAATTTTCACCTTCACTACAAAGTGCCACTTTGATTAAAAGATACAAACGCTTTCTAGCCGATATCGAACTTGCTAACGGCGAATATACCACCATTCACTGTGCGAACACGGGGGCGATGACGGGCTGCGATGATCCCGGTAACAAAATTTGGTACTCCACATCCGATAATCCTAAACGGAAATATCCATGCAGTTGGGAACTGAGCGAAACGTCACAAGGACACCGGATCTGCGTGAATACCGCTCGAGCTAATCAGCTCGCTATCGAAGCTATCCAGGATGGAACAATCGCAGAGTTGCAAGGTTATGAGCAGTTACGCACAGAAGTGAAGTATGGCAATGAAAATAGTCGCATAGATATCTTGCTCTGTAGCGAAACTAAACCAAACTGTTATATAGAAGTGAAAAGCGTCACCTTATTAGATGAAAAGTGTTTAGATACAGGAGAAGAGGCCAAATTTCCGGGACAAGGGTTCTTTCCTGATGCTGTCACTACGCGTGGTCAGAAACACCTACGTGAATTGTCAGAAATGGCCCAAAGTGGGAGCCGAGCCATACTTTTGTTCGCTGTTTTACACTCAGGGATTGAAAAAGTATCTCCGGCTCACCATATAGACGCGAACTATTCACAATTGTTAAAAAAAGCACTAGAAGCAGGCGTGGAAGTACTGTGCTATAAAGCAGTACTTTCGGACAATGAAATACGTTTGGTCTCGGCAATTGATTTTTCGGCTTAATTAGCAAAAAAATTGATAGAACCACCACATTGTCGATAACATTGTAAAACAGTGTTTGCCTCCTAAACTTCTTTTTGCTATAGATACCCGCCTTAAATTAACTGTTATAGCAGTTGACTAGGTGTTAGTAGGAGATGCTGTATGCCAGAGTCCAAAAAGAAAGCGCTAGGCATTCTAGCCATTGCAGGTGTTGAGCCATACCAAGAAAAAGCAGGTGAAGAGTATATGTCACCTGAGCAAATGGCTCATTTTACGAAAATATTACAAGCTTGGCGCAACCAGCTCAGGGAAGAAGTTGATCGCACTGTGCACCATATGCAGGACGAAGCGGCGAACTTTCCAGACCCTGTTGACCGTGCTTCTCAAGAAGAAGAGTTCAGCCTTGAGCTTCGTAATCGCGACCGTGAGCGTCGTTTGATTAAGAAGATTGAGAAGACCCTGGATAAGATCAAAGACGACGATTTCGGCTTTTGTGAATCTTGTGGTGTTGAGATTGGCATTCGTCGTTTAGAAGCTCGCCCTACAGCTGATCTTTGTATCGATTGTAAAACACTTGCAGAAATCAAAGAAAAACAGATGATGGGTTAATCCCAACAGATGTTACAAAGGGAGCAGATGCTCCCTTTTTGTTTTGCTAACACATCAGGGTACAGCCCCCCTAAATTAAAGCTATGATGAAATACATTGGTCGCTTTGCTCCCTCTCCTTCAGGCCCATTGCACTTTGGTTCATTGGTTGCTGCACTTGGTAGCTACTTTCAAGCAAAATCCTTATCAGGCCAATGGCTAGTTCGTATTGAAGATCTTGACCCTCCTAGAGAAATACCTGGTGCTGATTCACTTATTTTATCGGCATTAGAAGCTTACGGACTAAATTGGGACAGTGAGGTTGTTTATCAGAGCCAACGCCATCATATATATCAACAACAGATTAATGAATGGTTGCATTCTGGTCAGGCATACTTGTGTCAATGCACTCGAAAACAAATAAGAGCAACCGGTAACTACTACCTTGGCACATGCCGGAATAAACAATTAACCAACACCTCTGAATGTTCTGTCCGTTTTAAAGTCGAAGTTCCAGTGGAGTCGTTCATCGACTTGAAACATGGGGAAATAACAATACCCGAAGCGTTGAGTAAAGAAGACTTCATTATAAAACGCAGAGATGGCCTATATGCATACAACCTTGCGGTTGTTCTAGATGATATAGAACAAGGTGTGACTGAAGTGGTAAGAGGCGCAGATCTAATTGAACCTACAGGTCGCCAGATAAGTTTATATAAAGCTTTAGGCCATGAACCTGTGAATTACTTGCATCTGCCTTTAGCCATGGATACTAATGGCAACAAATTGTCCAAGCAGAATCATGCAACGGCTATTGATACTAAAGACCCAAAACCTGCATTATTGAAAGCAATGCAGTTCTTAGGCTTTGATATTCAACCCGAAATGAGTGATGCAAACATTGATGAGATCATTCTTTGGGGCACAAATAATTGGCGTATTGAACAGCTGCCACAGCAGATCGAAATCACACCATGATTCTCAAATGGCGCCGTGTAAGCTATCATTAGCCGCAAATCCCGCCAGTTTGTGCAATCCGAACAACGATATCGCACATAAAAGGCAACACCAATCATTGTAAAATATACATGAATAACAACGACTTAAAAGAAAGCGAACACCATATATATCCAAACTTAGCTTTGAATATCGTCACACGCCAGGAGCACAACATTTCGCGTAAGCAAATCAGCGATAACGCGTTAAAAGTGTTGTATCGACTTCAGGGTGCAGGTTTTGACGCCTACCTAGTCGGCGGTGGTGTTCGTGATTTATTACTTGATGGAAAACCAAAAGATTTCGATGTTGCAACCAACGCAACACCAGAACAAATTCGCCAGTTATTCCGTAACTGTCGCTTAATTGGCCGCCGCTTCCGTTTAGCCCACATTATGTTTGGGCGTGACATTATAGAGGTGGCCACTTTCCGCGGTCATCATCAAGAACAAAACAAACAGGTCTCTGTTCAATCAGAGGCAGGTATGCTGCTGCGCGACAATGTTTATGGCACTATCGACGAAGATGCCGAGCGTCGTGATTTCACCATCAACGCCATGTACTACAACATTGCGGACTACAGCATTCACGACTATGCCGGTGGCATGGAAGATCTCGAAGATAGACTCATTCGCCTAATCGGCGATCCCGTGATACGCTATCGTGAAGATCCAGTGCGAATGCTTCGTGCTATTCGATTCGCTGTTAAGCTTGATTTCGATATTGAAGAAGATACAGCAGCACCGATTGAAGATTTAGCCCCGTTATTACGCGATATTCCGGCAGCACGTTTATATGAAGAGATGCTGAAAATGCTGCAATCCGGGCATGGATTGGAAACCTATCACTTAATGCGTGAGTACAATCTATTTCAGCAGATTTTCCCAACCATTGCTCGTTACTTCACAGAAGACTACTCTTCTCAAGCTGAACATATGCTCGATCTCGCTTTAGATTCAACAGACCTTCGAATCGAAGAAGGAAAGAGAATTAACCCTGCATTTATGTTTGCAGCGATCTTCTGGTATCCAATGGCTCAGCGTGCTGAAGAGTTGATGGAATCACAGAACCTCAGCTACTACGATGCGATCATGGAAGCGAGTAACAAAATACTAGATGAAGTCGTCAAATCCATTGCGATTCCACGTCGTCATACCGCAACGATCCGTGAAATGTGGCAGCTACAGCTTCGTTTACCAAGACGCAACGGTAAGCGAGCCTTCCGTCTCATGGAGCTAAATAAGTTCCGAGCGGGCTTTGACCTACTTGAAATGCGTGGTGAAATTGAAGAAGGAGATACCAAACAGTTAGCTGATTGGTGGAACACTTTCCAAGCTGCTGGTCGTCAAATGCGTCAAGCGATGGTGGCCGATTTAGACAGTCCAGGAAAACCATCAGGAACTCGTCGCCGTCGACCTTCCAGTCGTAAGAAAAAAAGTAAGCCAGCATCATGAGCATTGCATATATCGCCGTAGGCAGTAATCTCAGCGACCCTGTGACTCAAGCTAACCATGCTATTAATGCCCTTAAACAGCTACCGAAGTCGCGCTTTATCGCGGCTTCGTCGCTCTATAGCAGCACGCCTATGGGCCCACAAAATCAACCGGACTACATCAACGCTGTAGTTGCCGTTGAAACCGATTTATTACCACTCGAACTGCTTGATTGCACACAAGCCATCGAACAAGAGCAAGGGCGAGTTCGTAAAGATGAACGTTGGGGACCAAGAACCCTCGATCTAGACATCATCCTTTACGGTGACGAGGTTATGGATTCAGAGCGATTAACCATTCCTCACTACGGGATGCGAGTACGTGAGTTTGTACTCTACCCACTTGCAGAAATTGCACCATCGCTACAACTCCCTGATGGGACTAAGCTGGAAGAATTGCTGAAGTCCGTTGCTGTTAATGGACTTCGTATTTGGCAATAACCAGCGCCTAGTAAGGACATAAAAATGAAAAAAATATCGATCAACGACCTAATGAAGTGGAAAAAAGAAGGTCGTAAGTTTGCTACTTCTACTGCCTATGACGCGAGTTTCGCACAGTTATTTGAAAGCCAAGAGATGCCCGTTCTTCTTGTCGGTGACTCTTTAGGTATGGTTCTGCAAGGCGAAAGCGATACTCTACCAGTATCGGTTGAAGACATCGCTTACCACACTCGCTGTGTGCGCAAAGGCAGCCCAAACTGTCTACTCATGGCTGACATGCCCTTTATGAGTTACGCAACCCCAGAGCAAGCGTGTGAAAACGCGGCTAAAATCATGCGCGCTGGTGCAAACATGGTTAAAATCGAAGGTGGCGAGTGGTTAGTTGATACCGTTAAGATGCTCACTGAACGCGCGGTTCCTGTTTGTGCTCACCTTGGCTTAACCCCTCAATCAGTTAACATTTTTGGTGGTTACAAAGTTCAAGGTCGCGATCAAGAACAAGCGGATCGCATGGTACGTGATGCTATTGCACTTCAAGAAGCTGGCGCGCAAATTGTTCTTTTAGAATGTGTACCCGCTTCGCTGGCTGAGCGTATTACCCAAATTCTTGATGTGCCAGTTATCGGCATCGGTGCCGGTAATGTTACTGACGGTCAGATTCTGGTGATGCACGATATGTTTGGAATTTCGGCTAACTACATGCCAAAATTCTCGAAAAACTTCCTTGCTGAAACAGGTGACATGCATAAAGCTGTTGCGGCATACATTGCCGATGTAGAAGCAGGCCGCTTCCCGGATGAAGCACATACTATTGCCTAAGGAGTAGTTCATGCAGACATTTGCTGAAATTTCAGCTCTACGTGAGCAGATAAAACAGTATAAGCGTGAAGGTCGCAAGGTGGCTTTTGTCCCAACGATGGGCAACCTCCACGAAGGTCACATGACTCTGGTGCGAAAAGCACGTGAGTTAGCGGATGTGGTTGTGGTCAGTATTTTCGTTAACCCAATGCAATTTGAGCGTGCGGATGACTTAAACAGTTACCCTCGCACCATGGATGACGATTTTCAAAAGCTGACCAATGAACATGTGGACGTGTTATTCACACCAACACCGGAAATCATGTATCCATATGGTCTGGATAAACAGACTTCAGTTGAAGTTCCAGTTTTATCGCAAATACTTGAAGGAGCCTCTCGCCCAGGACATTTTCGTGGCGTGTCGACAGTCGTCACTAAGCTATTGAATATTGTTCAACCAGATGTGGCTTGCTTTGGTGAGAAAGACTTCCAACAATTAGCAGTGATTCGCCAAATGGTTGAAGATCTTTGCTTGGATAGCGAAATTGTCGGCGTGCCAACTGTTCGTGAAATGGATGGATTAGCGATGAGTTCTCGCAACAACCTACTGACGCTAGATGAGCGTCAACGAGCACCAGTTCTTGCTCGTACTATGCGCTGGATTAGCAGCGCAATACGTGGTGGTCGAGACGACTACGCTTCAATCATTGAAGACGCGGAAGATCAACTTCGTGCTGCCGATCTGCAACCGGATGAGATCTTTATCCGCGATGCTCGCACACTACAAGCAGTGACAGCCGATACCTCTCAGGCAGTTATTCTTATGTCTGCATTCTTAGGTAACGTTCGTTTAATCGACAACCAAACGGTTGAGTTAACGAGTGACACCAAAGAAGAAAGCTCTGCGGAGTAAAAAGCTCAAAGTGATAAAAGGTCAATCTAGGTTGACCTTTTTTGTTTCTGAAGCAGTAAGTAAAACTCAGGTACGCAAACCTTTGCCTTTGGTGACTAGGTAATGAGCCACACAGTACAGAATGATTACGAACACACTCAGCACACTAAAAGAAGTGACAATATCAACATCCGACACACCTAAAAACCCGTAACGGAACGCGTTGACCATATAAACAATTGGATTGATTTTAGACACACCTTGCCAAAACTCTGGCAGCAAGCTGATAGAGTAAAATACACCGCCTAAATAGGTCAATGGCGTAAGTACGAAGGTAGGTACAATCGAAATATCATCAAAGGTTTTAGCAAATACTGCGTTGATCAACCCACCCAGCGCAAACACCACTGAAGTCATAAACACAGTTAAAAAGATAATTCCCCAATGCTCGACACTTAAATCAACAAAGAACAGCGAAACAAAAGTGACCAGCGTTCCCACCAACAAACCACGAGTGACACCGCCCATGACGTAACCAGCAATAATCACATAATTGGGAACAGGAGCGACCAACAGCTCTTCAATGTTTTTCTGCATTTTTGCACTAAAGAACGACGAGGCCACATTCGAGTATGAGTTAGTGATCACCGACATCATAATAAGGCCAGGGACAATGTACTCCATGTAGCTAAAACCGTTCATCTGACCGATTCGAGAGCCAATCAAGTTACCAAAAATAATGAAGTACAAGCACATGGTAATCGCTGGCGGTACTAAGGTTTGCACCCAAATACGAGTAAAACGGTTAATTTCTTTGCTCAGCAGGCTGACAAAAGCTGTCCAATAAATCTGATACATAGTTTTTCCTTAGCTCTGCTCACGGACGATTCGAACAAACAGCTCTTCTAAACGGTTTGCTTTGTTGCGCATCGATAACACCCGAACCCCCTGCTCAGTCAACTGGCTGAAGACGTGGTTCAGGCCTTCTGTTTTTTCAATTTCAATTTCCAGAGAACCTTCCTTCAAGGTTTGTGAGATAACACCATCAAGCTCTTGAAGCTGACTTTCATTTTCAATATCCAAAACAAAAGTTTCCACATGCAGTTTGGATAGCAAACCTTTCATGGTCGTGTTTTCGATCAGTTCACCGCGATTAATAATGCCAATGTTACGACACAGCATTTCCGCTTCTTCAAGATAGTGGGTAGTAAGAATGATAGTGATGCCCTGGGCATTAATCTTTTTTAGGAACTCCCACATTGAACGACGCAATTCAATATCAACCCCAGCAGTTGGTTCATCAAGGATAAGAAGTTGCGGTTCATGCATTAAAGCTCTAGCAATCATTAGACGTCGCTTCATACCACCAGAAAGGTTTCTCGCTCGCTCTGAACGTTTTTCCCAAAGGTCCAACTGCGTCAGGTACTTTTCAGCTCGCTCTTTTGCTACAGCTTTAGGCACACCATAGTAACCCGCCTGTTGCGTCACAATCTGTTCAACCGTTTCAAACTGGTTAAAGTTAAATTCCTGCGGCACCAAACCAAGCTGTTGCTTCGCCTGCTCTAGGTGAGTATCAATATCGTAACCAAACACCTTCACTTTGCCTGAAGTTTTGTTTACCAATGAAGAAATGATACCGATAGTCGTCGATTTACCTGCACCGTTTGGCCCAAGTAAGGCATAAAAATCGCCCTTTTTGACAGACACACTAATGCCTTTCAGTGCTTCAAAACCACCGGCGTAGGTTTTGCGCAACTGATCTATTTCTAATGCGTACATAGTGAAACTCGTTTGAGGTCTATCGACCTTATGAGGTTAAATTTCGTTCGAAATGAAAGCATTTCGTCGCGAAGAAAACTATGAATCCTAGCTATTCTAAGTGAGTAGTTTGCTACAAAGTGTAAAACACTTTTAAACGAACCCTTCGGGCAGCATTTGTCAGCCCTTTATCCCCTCATCACTTACTAGAGAAAATAATATACGCCATAAGTGATACCTAGGCTAAAACACTCACAAATCACTGTAAAAATCATAAATAAGGTCAAAAGCCCCTTATAGGATTACCGTATATGTGACGATTTTAACATCAGTTTTCAACCCTAATGAGTAAATAGTTTTTATACATTTGCAAAACACTCAATATACTCAACATAGTTGAAACGGAAAAACGTTGAATCAGTAAAGAAATTCTTATGCAACCAACAATTGGATTGATAAGGGAAATATATCCTTACCAAACACATTGTTGTTAATCATAAGAAATCATGGATAATTTTCCACACTGCTCAGATGAGTAATCTATAAGCAAAATAGTCAGAGATTGATATTAAGACATTGTGTATAGTCGGTTTATACCTAGGTATCTTGAGAGCACTTGGGTATAGACATTAAGGGAAGTAACATGCCAGAGATTAAACAACTATTTGAAAACAACTCTAAATGGTCAGAGTCGATTAAAGCGGAACGACCTGAGTACTTTACTAAGTTAGCTGAAGGTCAAAACCCTGATTTTCTTTGGATTGGTTGCTCTGACAGCCGAGTTCCAGCAGAGCGTTTAACTGGCCTATATTCTGGTGAACTGTTTGTTCACCGTAACGTAGCTAACCAAGTCATCCATACTGACTTAAACTGTCTTTCAGTGGTTCAATACGCCGTTGACGTATTAAAGGTTAAGCACATTATTATTTGTGGTCACTACGGATGTGGTGGTGTCGCCGCGTCTATTGATAACCCTCAGCTAGGTCTGATCAACAACTGGCTGCTGCACATTAGAGACTTGTACTATAAACATCGCAACTATATTGAGCAGATGCCTGAAGTTGATCGCTCTGACAAGCTAGCAGAGATTAACGTAGCAGAACAAGTTCATAACCTTGCAAACTCAACGATCATGCAAAATGCATGGGAAAGAGGGCAAGAGGTTGAAGTTCACGGTATTGTTTACGGTATTGAAGATGGAAGACTTGAATATTTAGGTGTTCGCTGTAATTCCAGAGAAACCATCAACAAAAGCTACAATCTAGCGATGGAAAAAATCCTAAACCCAGAGCACAAATTGCTTTGTCGTTAAAATAAATACAAAAAGCCCATCAACGTGGGCTTTTTCCAGTCTACACCAAGGTAAACACTTACTCCTGAGGAATAACCTTGCCAATAAACGGTAAGTGGCGGTATTTCTGAGCGTAATCGATACCCACACCGACAACGAACTCATCTGGGATTTCAAAACCAATCCAAGAGACATCAACAGCAACTTCACGACGTGAAGGCTTATCTAGCAATGTACAAATTTGAATTGATTTCGGTTCACGAAGAGACAGGATTTCTTTCACTTTGTTTAAAGTATTACCCGTATCGATAATATCTTCTACTAACAAAACATCTTTGCCTTTGATATCGTCATCCAAGTCTTTCAGGATTCTTACATCACGGGAACTGGTCATTGAGTTACCATAACTTGAAGCTGTCATGAAATCCACTTGGTGAGTCAGTTCGATCGCTCTCGCTAAGTCAGCCATGAAGACGAAAGAACCACGTAGCAATCCAACCAAAACCAAATCTTCACTACCTTGGTAATGCTTAGTGATTTGCTGGCCTAGTTCACGGATTCGTTCCTGAACTTCTTGCTCAGAAATCATTACTTCAACTGTATGTTTCATACTGCTCTCGTTTGGTTGGGGAACAAGCAAATAATACCCAACCACTTAGGTATCAAGCCTGAACCACTATGTTCATTCGGCGCGTATAGTACCACTCTGGAGGAATAGAGTTAACCCTTTCCCAAGAGTGAGTTGACCTTTACTCAGGCCTCAATAAATAAACTTGTTGAAAATGTTCATTTTTAATAATGAGAGCCAAAGTTTAATCTAAGGCGTTGACCTTCATCATATGCACCATTACACTCATAAAGCTTTAAGCAATTAATAATAAAATCATTAAAGCGATAAATATAACTACTCATTTGGCAAGGATTTATAATTATGGACGCATCTATCGAGAAACGCCCGAGAACGAGGCTATCTCCTCAGAAACGTAAACTCCAACTTATGGAAATCGCGCTAGAAGTCTTCGCAAGACGGGGAATAGGACGTGGCGGCCACGCTGATATCGCAGAAATTGCGCAGGTATCTGTTGCTACGGTATTTAATTACTTCCCTACGCGAGAAGATCTGGTGGACGAAGTTCTTACTCATGTAGTTCGTCAGTTCTCCAACTTCCTAACGGACAACATTGACCTTGATATACCAGCGAAAGACAACCTAAACAATATTACCCAAAAGCTTGTTTCAATCACACTTGAAGATTGTCACTGGCTAAAAGTCTGGTTTGAGTGGAGTGCTTCAACTCGTGAAGAAGTCTGGCCGCTGTTTATGTCTACCAACCGAACTAATCAGTTGCTAGTGAAAAATATTTTCGTTAAAGCAAAAGAGCGTGGTGAGATTTGTGAAAAACATGATCCAGAAGAGCTAACGATGCTATTTCACGGGCTTTGTTATTCACTATTCGTTCAAGCGAATCGAGTCCAAAATGAAGAAGCTATCAATAAGTTAGCTAAAACTTATATGGATATGCTGTGTATCTATAAATAACTGTTGATAGCAAACTTAACGTTTAGATATAAAAAAACCGCTGAATATTCAGCGGTTTTTTTTGTCTCTCAAGAAGAATTATTTCTTCTTCGCTTTTGCGTTTGGCAGGTCAGTAATTGTACCTTCAAACACTTCCGCCGCTAGACCAACAGACTCATGTAGAGTTGGGTGAGCGTGGATAGTTAACGCGATATCTTCTGCATCACAGCCCATCTCGATCGCTAGACCGATTTCGCCTAGTAGTTCACCACCGTTAGTCCCCACGATAGCACCACCAATTACGCGATGAGTTTCTTTATCGAAGATAAGCTTAGTCATACCGTCTGCACAGTCAGATGCGATTGCACGACCTGATGCTGCCCATGGGAATGTTGCCACTTCATAGTTGATGCCTTCCGCTTTCGCTTCTTTTTCAGTCTTACCAACCCAAGCTACTTCTGGCTCAGTGTAAGCAATTGAAGGAATAACTTTAGGGTCGAAGTAGTGCTTCTTACCAGAGATAACTTCAGCAGCTACGTGACCTTCATGCACACCTTTGTGAGCAAGCATAGGTTGACCAACAATATCACCGATAGCGAAGATATGCGGTACGTTAGTACGCATTTGCTTATCTACATTGATGAAGCCACGCTCATCAATTTCAATACCTGCTTGTTCACCGTCGATAAGTTTACCGTTTGGTACACGACCGATAGCAACAAGAACAGCATCGTAACGCTCAGCTTCTGCAGGCGCTTTTTTGCCTTCCATTGAAACGTAGATACCGTCTTCTTTCGCTTCAACCGCCGTTACTTTGGTTTCTAGCATCAAGTTGAACTTGTTCTTAATGCGCTTAGTGTAAACCTTAACGATGTCTTTATCAGCCGCAGGGATTACTTGGTCGAACATTTCAACAACGTCGATTTGAGAACCCAGTGAGTGGTATACCGTACCCATTTCTAGACCGATGATACCGCCACCCATGATCAATAGTTTTCCAGGAACTTCTTTCAGCTCAAGAGCGTCAGTAGAATCCCAAATACGTGGATCTTCATGCGGGATAAATGGAAGTTTAATTGGGCGAGAACCAGCTGCAACGATAGCGTTATCGAAGTTAACTGTTGTTTTACCGTCTTCACCTTCAACTTCTAGCGAGTTAGGACCAGTAAATTTACCGAAACCGTTAACAACCGTTACTTTACGCATCTTAGCCATACCGCCAAGACCGCCAGTTAGCTGGTTAATTACTTTTTCTTTCCAAAGACGAACTTTATCGATATCCGTTTGAGGTTCGCCAAATACGATACCGTGTTCAGCAAGTGCTTTTGCTTCTTCGATAACTTTCGCTACGTGTAGCAGTGCTTTTGATGGGATACAACCCACGTTCAAACATACACCGCCAAGAGTGCTGTAGCGTTCAACAAGTACAGTTTCCAGACCTAAGTCTGCACAACGGAATGCAGCGGAGTAACCAGCAGGACCTGCACCAAGTACAACAACTTGGGCTTTAATTTCTTTGCTCATTTCGACCTCTTGTAGTCAATATCCCTAACAGGCTGAGTGGGTATGATATCTTTTTTGTATAATACGTTTAATTTTCAGACCGCAACAGTTTACAGAGATGTTAATGGTGTGAAAAGTAAATCCATTTAGCCTGTGAGCTAGCCAACAATTCAAATGCAGGAAAATTTTCCATTTTCAAGAAAACAGCCTTTTTCAAATCGGTTGGACAAATACTGAATCAAGGCGGCTATTGCCGCCTTGTCTCTTTTTGATTACAGCACTAGACGACGGATGTCGCTTAGGCAGTTGTTCAAGTAAGTGATGAAGCGTGCACCTTCCGCACCATCAATCACACGGTGGTCGTATGAAAGTGATAGTGGAAGCTGTAGGCGCGGTACAAAATCTTTACCGTTCCATACTGGTTTCATCTCAGACTTAGATACACCAAGGATACCCACTTCTGGCGCATTTACGATTGGCGTAAATGCAGTACCGCCGATGCCACCTAGGCTAGAGATAGTGAAACAGCCACCTTGCATATCTGCTGCAGTTAGCTTACCTGCACGTGCTTTCTTAGAAACAACCATTAGCTCTTCAGAAAGTTCGTAGATGCCTTTCTTGTTCACGTCTTTGAAGACAGGAACAACAAGACCGTTTGGCGTATCAACCGCAATACCAACGTTCACGTATTTCTTAAGAATCAAGCTTTCGCCATCTTCAGAAAGAGAAGAGTTAAATGCTGGGAACTCTTCAAGCGCTTTCGCTACAGCTTTCATGATGAACACAAGTGGTGTGATCTTCATACCTGTATCTTTCTTCGCTTCGATAGCATTTTGTTCTTTACGGAATGCTTCTAGCTCAGTGATGTCTGCGTTATCCCACTGTGTAACGTGAGGGATCATTACCCAGTTACGGTGTAGGTTAGCACCAGAGATCTTCTTAATACGAGATAGAGGCTGAGTTTCTGTTTCACCGAACTTGCTGAAATCAACTTTCGGCCAAGGAAGTAGACCAAGCGCGCTACCGTCGCCTTTACCAGAAGCTGCAGCACCAGATTCAAGACGCTTAAGCGCCTCTTTCACGTAGTTCTGTACGTCTTCTTTCAGGATACGGCTCTTACGACCTGAACCTTTCACTTTCGCCAGGTTTACACCAAATTCGCGAGCAAGACGACGAACCACTGGTGAAGCGTGCGCGTAATCGTTGTTCTCTTCAAACTCTGACTTAGCTGCAGAAGCTGCTGCTGGCGCTTCAGCTTTAGGAGCTGGTGCTGCTGCAGGTGCTGCCGCTTGAGCTGGTGCCGCTGCTGGAGCTGGAGCTGCGCCTGCGACTTCGAACACCATGATTAGAGAGCCAGTAGAAACTTTGTCGCCAGCGACTACTTTGATTTCTTTAACTGTACCAGCAAATGGTGCAGGTACTTCCATAGAAGCCTTGTCGCCTTCTACCGTGATTAGAGATTGCTCTTCTTCCACGGTATCGCCAACGGCAACCATGATTTCAGTCACTTCTACTTCATCGCCACCGATATCTGGAACGTTAACTTCTTTCGCTGCAGATGCTGCTGGTGCAGCTGCTGGAGCCTCAGCCGCAACGGGTGCCGCTGGAGCGCCTGAACCAGCAACCTCAAATACCATGATTAGAGAACCAGTCGATACTTTGTCGCCAGCGGCTACTTTGATTTCTTTAAGCGTACCAGCGAATGGCGCTGGAACTTCCATAGAAGCTTTGTCGCCTTCTACAGTGATCAAAGATTGCTCTTCTTCGATAGCATCTCCAACGGCAACCATGATTTCGGTCACTTCTACTTCGTCGCCACCGATATCTGGAACGTTAACTTCTTTAAGCTCAGCTGCTGCAGATGCTGCTGCCGGAGCAGGAGCCGCTTCTGCCGCTGGAGCAGACGCAGCTGCGCCCGCTTCTTCGCCTTCTTGTTCTAAGAAAAGCATGATCAGTGAACCAGTGGTTACTTTATCGCCTTCAGAGATTTTGATTTCTTTTACGATACCCGCTTGAGAAGCAGGTACTTCCATAGAAGCTTTGTCGCCTTCTACTGTAATCAGAGACTGCTCTTCTTCAACCTTGTCGCCTACGCTGACAAGAATCTCAGTAACTTCAACCTCATCCGCACCGATGTCAGGTACATTAATTTCGATTGCCATTATTCTTTCCTACCTTCAATTAAGCGTATAGCGGGTTTGTTTTCTCTGTGTCGATGTCGAACTTCTTAATTGCTTCAACAACAACAGATTTCTCAACATCACCACGTTTTGCTAGTTCGCTTAGCGCTGCAACCACAACGTAACCTGCGTTCACTTCGAAGTGACGACGTAGGTTTTCACGGCTGTCTGAACGACCGAAGCCATCAGTACCTAATACTTTAAATGACTCAGCTGGGATAAACGCACGTACTTGCTCTGCGTAGTTCTTCATGTAGTCAGTTGCAGCGATTGCAGGCTCAGTACCCATTACAGTTTGAATGTAAGGAACTTGTGCTTCCGCTTCAGGGTGAAGCATGTTGAAACGCTCTACCGCTTGACCATCACGAGTTACTTCGTTGAATGAAGTTACAGAGTAAACGTCAGATGCAATACCGTAGTCATCGCTTAGGATTTGAGCCGCTTTACGTACTTCATTCATGATAGTACCAGAGCTCATTAGCTGAACCTTACCTTTAGAACCGGTGTAAGTTTCTAGCTTGTAAATACCTTTACGGATGCCTTCTTCAGCGCCTTCTGGCATTGCTGGCATTGCGTAGTTCTCATTCATCAGAGTTAGGTAGTAGAACACGTTCTCTTGATCACCGTACATGCGACGGATACCGTCTTGCATGATTACCGCAACTTCGTAAGCGAATGTTGGGTCGTAAGAGATACAGTTAGGAACAGTACCCGCCATGATGTGAGAGTGGCCATCTTCGTGCTGTAGACCTTCACCGTTAAGTGTTGTACGGCCTGCAGTTGCACCAAGTAGGAAACCACGAGCTTGTTGGTCACCTGCCATCCATGCCATGTCGCCAACACGTTGGAAACCGAACATAGAGTAGTAGATGTAGAATGGGATCATTGGTAGATCGTTGGTGCTGTATGACGTTGCCGCAGCAACCCATGAAGACATAGCACCTAGCTCGTTGATACCTTCTTGCAGTACCTGACCAGACGTTGCTTCTTTGTAGTAAGAAACGATGTCGCGATCTTGTGGCGTGTAGTTCTGGCCGTGTGGATTGTAGATACCAATCTGACGGAACAGGCCTTCCATACCGAATGTACGAGCTTCATCAGCGATGATAGGAACGATGTTCTTACCAATACCTTTGTCTTTTAGCAGTACGTTAAGAGTACGTACGAACGCCATTGTTGTAGAGATATCACGCTTCTGCTCTTCTAGTAGCGGCTTGAACTCTTCAACGGCTGGAATGGTTAGCTCTTCAGTAAATTTCGGCAGACGCTGAGGCGTGTAACCTTTCAGAGCTTTACGACGAGCGTGTAAGTATTCGTGTTCTTTCGAACCTTCTTCCAATGTTAGGTATGGAAGTTCTTTCACCGCTTCGTCAGTTAAGATGTCTTGAAGACCTAGACGATCACGTAGGTGTAGCACGTGAGTCATATCCATCTTCTTAACTTGGTGCGCGATGTTCTTACCTTCAGCCGCTTCACCCATGCCGTAACCTTTAACTGTTTTCGCTAGGATTACAGTTGGACGACCTTGAGTATCTTGAGCATTCTTGAATGCCGCGTACAGTTTAGAAGAATCGTGACCACCACGCTTAAGTGCGAAGATTTCATCGTCAGTCATGTCTGCTACTAATGCAGCAGTTTCTGGGTATTTACCAAAGAAGTGCTCACGTACGTACGCGCCATCTTTAGATTTGAATGTTTGGTAGTCACCGTCAATAGTTTCGTTCATTAGCTGAAGAAGCTTACCAGACGTGTCTTTTGCAATTAGAGAGTCCCAGTTGCTACCCCAAATAACTTTAACAACGTTCCAACCAGCACCTTTGAACAGACCTTCTAGTTCTTGAATGATGCTACCGTTACCCATTACAGGGCCATCTAAACGCTGTAGGTTACAGTTGATTAAGAAACATAGGTTGTCTAGTTTCTCACGCGCAGCGAAAGAGATAGCACCACGTGATTCTGGCTCATCCATCTCACCATCACCTAGGAACGCGTATACACGCTGCTCTTTAGTATCTTTCAGGCCACGGCCGTCTAGGTACTTAAGGAAACGAGCTTGGTAGATTGCAGAGATTGGACCAAGACCCATAGATACTGTAGGGAATTGCCAGAACTCAGGCATCAATTTAGGGTGTGGGTATGAAGGGAGACCTTTACCGTCTACTTCTTGACGGAAGTTATCTAGCTGCTCAGCAGTTAAACGGCCTTCAACGAAAGCACGTGCGTAGATACCTGGAGAGATATGACCTTGGTAGTAAACTAAGTCGCCACCATCTTTCTCGTTTGGAGCACGGAAGAAGTGGTTGAAACAAGTTTCGTAGAATGCAGCCGAAGATTGGAAAGACGCCATGTGGCCGCCTAGTTCTAAATCTTTCTTAGATGCACGTAGAACGATCATGATTGCGTTCCAACGGATGATTGAGCGAATACGACGCTCAAGCGTTGTGTCACCCGGGTATGCTGGTTCTTGATCTGCAGGAATCGTATTGATGTAGTTAGTATTGATGCCTGTAGGCATATCAACACCATCTAAACGCGCTTTTTCTAGTACTTCTTCTAGAATGAATTGCGCACGTTCTACACCTTCTTCACGTACAACTGACTCAAGAGCAGCTAACCACTCCTGAGTTTCCAGTGCATCTACGTCATGCTTCATGTCGGACATGGCGATCTATCCTTCTATTGGTTGGATTCTATTTATAATCGCAATGGACCGCTTATTGCGGCTCATTACCCTGTTGGATTCGACGTAAAGAACGCTCACGACGAGACTGTTCTCGGGTCAGTTCCAACAATGTTTCTTCAATATAAGCTAAATGAGAATGTGACATTTCACGCGCCATATCTGGCTTGCCAGAAAGTATCGCATCCACAATGTTAGCTCTGTGCTTGTTTACTTTCTCAACCGCTTCTGGGCGGTGACGGAGTAATTTAAAATTCTGTAGAATATTTTGTTCAAGTAGAGGAGCAAGGCTACGAACGATATGAAGAATAACAACGTTATGTGTCGCTTCGGTAATCGCAATGAGGAACTCCATTACCGCTGCCGCTTCAGCTTCAAAATCGTGCTTATCTTGCACTTCTTCGATTCTTGCCACACTGGCTTGAATGCGAGCAAAATCTTCTTCTGTACCACGCAACGCAGCAAAATAAGCAGATATGCCTTCCAGTGCATGTCGCGCTTCTAGTAAATCTAATTGAGTTTCTGAGTGACTAGACAATAAATTTAGCAGAGGATCAGAGAAACTTTTCCAAATGTGCTCACTGACGAACGTGCCCCCACCCTGGCGGCGGGTAAGCAGACGTTTAGCTTCTAAACGTTGGATAGCTTCTCTAACTGAAGGACGAGAAACTTCAAACTGTTTCGCTAGTTCACGTTCTGGTGGCAGTTGCTGTCCCGGAGACAAAGTTCCTTCGACAATCAACCGTTCCAACTCTTGTTCGATAACATCAGAGAGTTTCGGCTGACGAATCCTTTGATAAGCCATAATTTATTATTCTTCTACTCTTTATGTTCTTGCTGACAATTGGTAATACCAATTTCAAAGTGGTAAAGAAATTAACATATCTCCAACGCCAATGTCTAGTTAAATATTGACCTAAATCATATTAAGCATCATGGTTATACAGTTTGTTAACAATAATGAGCCATTACAGCAATAACAATGGTAAGACCAATTACATTATATATACAGAAGAAGGATTATGAGTTGAGCTCGTTATTAATATATTTCATGAATATTACAGGCCAATTTGTAGACTTAAATCACAAAAGATAAAAAATAAAGCAGCTTCAAGAAAGCTGCTTTACTCTACTTAAAAATGGGGGTTTAATTATTTCTTTATCGAAATATTAAAACAACGTTTCAATTTTTACTTTTAAACTATTTTGCATCTAAGTGATCTATCATCAACTGTAAAGACTGATTTCCACGAAATTCGTTGATGTCTAGCTTGTATGCTAAATGTACAGTTTTGACTGACGCATCTGGCCAACGACGTAAATCGACATTAAATGCAATACCATCAATCATAATGTTAGTTGGGTGACCTTTAAACAAGGGTTCCAGCATCAGCTTCAAGTGCTTATCACCCACCAGTTTTTGGTGCAATATTTTAAATTCACCATCAAAGATGGGCTCTGGGAACGCTTGCCCCCAAGGTCCACCCGCGCGCAACGTTTCCGCCGTATGCATAGAGAATTCTTCCGGAGTGAGTTCACCATCCGTAAGAATAACGCCTTTGAGTAAAGCGTCATCGAGATCTTGTCTAACCACTTCATCAAACAGTTGGCAAAAACGATCAAAGTCGCTCTCAGCGATAGTCAGACCTGCCGCCATCGCATGACCACCAAATTTTTTAATCACTCCCGGGTTTAGAGTGTCAATCTTATCCAGAGCATCACGCATATGTAAGCCTGGAATTGAACGGCACGAGCCTTTAATCAACCCGTCTCCACCATCGGCAAAAGCAATCACCGGACGATGATATTGCTCTTTTATACGCGAAGCTAAAATACCGATGACACCTTGGTGCCAATCGCGCTGAAACAACACTAAACCGTGTGGTAACTCACTGTCTTTACCAAACTCCAAACGTTCACAAAAAGCCATCGCCTCTTGTTTCATACCTTCTTCGATATCTTTGCGAGTCTGATTTAGCCCATCTAACTCACTCGCCATTCTGCGTGCCGCATGAATGTTATTACACAGCAAAAGCTCAACGCCGAAGGACATATCGTCTAAACGACCTGCGGCATTGATTCTAGGGCCGAGCGCAAAACCAAAGTCGGCAGCAACCAGTTTACTTGCATCGCGTTTAGCGACCTCAATTAACGCCTGAATGCCTGGACGCGCTAAACCGGCCCGAATTCGTTGTAACCCTTGATGAACCAAGATTCGGTTATTTTCGTCCAGAGCAACCACGTCAGCCACCGTACCTAATGCAACTAAATCAATCAGTTCCATCAATTTTGGTTCTTGCATACCCTGCTCAGTAAAATAGCCCACTTTGCGCATGTGTACACACAAAGCCATCATCAGATAAAAAGCGACACCGACACCTGCCAGCGATTTTGACGGAAATGCACACTGTTGCAAATTCGGGTTAACCATCGCATCAGCTTCAGGTAATTCATTTCCCGGCAAGTGGTGATCGGTCACTAAGACCTGCAAACCTTTCTGCTTGGCGTAACGGACACCTTCAATCGAAGAGACCCCATTGTCGACTGTCATGATCATTTCAGCGTTAATTGCTAAAGCTTGATCAACCACTTCAGGGCTTAAGCCGTAACCATCCTCAAAACGATTAGGGACCAGATAATCAACATTGCGACTTCCCAGCATTCTAAGCGCAAGTACCGAAAGCGCAGAACTGGTGGCACCATCAGCATCGAAGTCACCAACAATGATGATTCGTTTTTGCTGTTGAATCGCTTGATACAAAAGCTCAACCGCTTGGTCAATACCGTGCAGTTTTTGGTACGAATGGAGTGCTTTAGCGGCTTTATTCAGTTGTTCTAAATCCGTGACACCACGATTGAGATAAATACGTTTTAAAATAGGAGGAAGCGAGTCAGGAAGAAGAGATAGATCAGGTTCAGGTCGGCGCTGGATTTCAATCATAATTTTCTACGGTCTGAAATGTGATGCAAACAGGCTTGAGTTTCCTCAAGCCTGATAAAATTTATTGCTGTTGTAAACGTTGTTCAAGCTGATCGGGCTCTAAGAATCCACCAATCATGTCACCAGAGGCTAAGAAAATAGCCGGAGTTCCTCTAACACCAAGTTGATTGCCCAGCTTAAAGTGTTCGGTAATTGTTTGTTTACATTGCGCTAAGTCTTTACCTTCCGCTACGGTCGGTAAACTACGCTGTACTTTGGCATTATCCATAGCTGAGATTGGATCTTCTGCACACCAAATTTTCGCCATGCTATCCGCCACTTGACCGGTTGGACCTTGACGAGGAAACGCTAAATAACGAATCGTAATACCTTTAGCATTATATTCACTCATCTTTTTGTGGAGTTTCACACAGTAGGTACAAGTAATGTCAGTAAAGACGGTCACGACGTACTTTTCATTATCCGCTTTATACTCAATCATACTGTCTTCAAACTGAGCAATCTTCTCAGCATTGATTGGGGCCTGACGCTTTGCCATCACATCAACATAGGAACCATCTTCGCCTAACTCATAAAGTGTTCCGGCAATTAAATGTTTACCGTCCGGCGAAGCAAATAACACACCACCCTCAGTTTTTACTTCAACTAATCCCTCTATCGGTGATGGAACAACATCAATAACAGGCATACCCAAGCTTTCAAATTTTTTAATAAATAATTGCTTATCAATTGCTGCTTGTGAGGAAGCAAACGCACTATTTGCATAGCTGGTTATCGCTAATAGTGGAAGAATCAGTAGAGTCATACGGCGTAATACGCTCATTAAAATCACCTTTAAGCCCTTGGATGGTGCTCGCTATGTATTTGTTTAAGTCGCTCTGTGGCAACGTGAGTATAAATTTGTGTGGTCGATAAGTCACTATGCCCCAAAAGCATTTGAACCACACGTAAATCCGCACCATGATTTAACAAATGAGTCGCGAATGCATGGCGCAAAACGTGTGGTGACAACTTTTGAACATCGATTCCGGCGATGACAGCATAGTGTTTAATCCGGTGCCAAAATGTTTGTCGGGTCATCTGTTGCGCACGTTTACTTGGAAAAACCACATCCGAAGTTTGTTGCCCTAATAAATTTGACCGACCTTGATGAAAAAAAGTTTCAATCCATTCAACGGCATTTTCTCCCATCGGCACCAGACGCTCTTTCCCCCCCTTACCGATAACCCGCACAACCCCTTGGCGCAGACTGATATTTTCCGTGGTGAGTGAAATCAGTTCTGTGACACGTAGACCTGTCGCATACAGTAGCTCAAGCATTGCTTTGTCACGCAACTCAATAGGATCGTTTAAATCTGGCGCATTGAGCAACGCTTCTACTTGCTCCTCTGTCAGATCTTTCGGCAGTCTTTTCGGCAGTTTAGGACTGACCAACAGCGCTGTTGGATCATCACTACGGATCTTTTCTCTGTGTAAATATTGAAACAAGCGACGAATTGCGGACAACATTCGAGCTCGTGAAGTCTGTTTGTAATCCTGATCCGATAGCCAGGTTTGATATTCCTGCAATCCAGACAAACTGATGTAATCTAAGCGGTAATTGTTGGCATTCATCCAACGTAATAACTTAGTAAGATCGTTTCGGTAAGAAACCACAGTATTTTCAGATAAGCCACGCTCTAGCCACATGGTATCTAAAAACTGCTCCATGATTCCTTGGTCAGGTATATACAGTTCCGACACACTTCCCTCTTATTCTTAATCATTCTCAGAGATGACAACGATATAGCAATTAGGTAGTTAGGCTACGAAATCTCGAGTCGATATGCCATAAAAATAACTCACCAGTAGGATAATCGCTGCACTCTTGGCGATTTTATGTTTAGAATTCACCATTCCAGAGAAACAAAGAACTAAATAACGTATGAAGATTGGTCTATTTTACGGCTCAACCACCTGCTACACCGAGATGGCAGCAGAAAAAATGCGCGCTATCATAGGTGAAGATCTACTGGATATTCACAATGTGAAAGAGACTCCGCTAAGTTTAATGAGCGAATATGACCTGCTAATACTGGGCATTTCGACATGGGATTTTGGCGAGATCCAAGAGGACTGGAACGAATTATGGGATCAAATCGATGGCGTACCGCTAAACGGCAAGTTCGTCGCATTATACGGCTTAGGCGATCAAGAAGGCTATGGCGAATGGTATCTGGATGCGATGGGGTTACTTCACGACGAGATCAAGAAGACCGGAGCTAACATTATTGGCTACTGGCCAAATGAAGGTTACGAATTTGAAGCATCAAAAGCATTAACCGAAGATGGCGCACAGTTTGTGGGTCTTGCTTTGGATGAAGACTCTCAGTACGAGCTGAGTGACGAACGCATTGCCACTTGGGTGGAACAGATTTTGGTAGAGTACCAAGAGTCTCTTTAATCTCGGCTAATCTCGCAACAAGCGACGATATTTCCCCCAATCAAAAGCTAAACCAGGGTCAGTTTTACGCATCGGGGCAATGTATTGATGCCCCGTAATTCTTGGCTGTGTTATTTGCGGGTATGTTTGCATAAGCTGCTGAGTTAATGTGGCGAGTGCTTGATATTGTGCTTCGGTGTAAGCAACAAAATCCGTCCCTTCTAACTCGATGCCTATCGAATAATCATTACAGCGCGCCCTGCCAGCAAATGAAGATTGCCCTGCATGCCATGCTCTGCCAGTAAAAGGTACAAACTGGACAATTTCACCATCACGACGAATCAAACAGTGCGCTGAAACCCCCATCTTATGTATCACCCTGAAAAACGGATGTTCATCCGGATTGAGCTTTCCCGTAAAAAATTGCTCTATATAATCGCCACCAAACTCACCCGGCGGCAGGCTTATGTTATGCACCACCAGCAGTGATATATCCTGAACATCACTTCGTTGATCAAAATAGGGAGACAGTACTTTACGTGCTGTTTGATACCAACCCTCGCCGTCAATCATAAAAAAGCCTTCACGCTGCAAATGAATAAGATCCGATTTTAACTATCCCACGAGGAAATGCGAGATTAAGTGCTGAATTTAAATGCGACTCAGCGTATCATTTGCGCCTGATATTTACCTTAAGCCAGATTTGCGATGAAAAATACTCACAATAGCCAAGAGCGCCTTGATTACTTAAAGAAGCAGTTACCTTTGGAAATTGCTCGTACTGTCGAAGCAACCCTGAAAGAAGATCTGGGGGGCACGCTCGATCCTGCGGCCGATCTTACTGCGAACCTTATTCCTGCTGATGTACAAAACACTGCAACCATTATTACCCGTGATCACGGTGTTTTCTGTGGTAAAGCATGGGCAGAAGAAGTATTTAAACAGCTTGGCGGCGAAGTGAAAATCGAATGGCATGTGGAAGATGGTGACAACGTTGAACCAAACCAAACACTTTGCACTCTAACCGGTCCAGCGCGAATTCTTCTAACTGGTGAGCGTAATGCGATGAATTTCATTCAAACCCTTTCAGGTTGTGCTACGACGACAGCGGTCTATGTGAAAGCACTAGAAGGTACAGATTGTCGTCTACTTGATACTCGTAAAACGATTCCCGGTCTACGTAGTGCGCTAAAATACGCAGTCGCGTGTGGCGGTGGTTTCAACCATCGTATTGGTGTATTTGACGCATACCTAATCAAAGAAAATCACATTATTGCATGTGGCGGTATCTCTCAAGCCATCGCCACCGCTAAAAAGCTCAGCCCTGGCAAACCCGTTGAAGTTGAAACAGAAAGCCTGCAAGAGTTACGTGAAGCGATTGAAGCTGGTGCAGACATCATCATGTTAGATAACTTTACTATGGATATGATGCGCGAAGCTGTTGAAATAAACGCTGGCCGCGCTGCTCTTGAGAACTCAGGCAACGTGACATTAGAGACGCTGCGCGAATATGCCGAGACCGGCGTAGATTACATCTCTGTAGGCGCGCTAACCAAGCACCTGAAGGCGATGGATCTTTCAATGCGTTTCCAATAAGCAAACTCGCTTAATTATCTAAACCCGCTTCATTCGGCGGGTTTTCTCATTTCTAACTCTTAAACAAACCTCAAACTCAGCTGAGAAGCGAGTCGAGCTAACTCATACTCAGCATTAATCAAGTTCCATAAATTACTCGTTCTCACTCGCGCCGCTTTCCTTTCATCATTTTCAATCCTAAATCAAACACATACCGTTTTCTAAGTAGTAGAAAACCGGAGACAGCTAATGAAAATAATACCAACCAAGAAGCAACAAGGTTTTACTCTGATTGAACTGATGATTGTCGTGGGAATTATTGGGGTTCTCAGCGCGATTGCCGTTCCGGCATACAAAAGTTACCTGTTAAAAACCGAAGCCAATACCGCAGTAAGCGTTCCTCGCTCACTATTAACCAACATCGATCTCTATATTCAGGAGAACTCGCGCTTTCCGAGTGATTTAATCGATGTAGGAGCCTCAGGCAGTATGAGCGCATTAGGTGCTCTTTCATTCAGAGACATCAGTGGCGAAACCGGAAAACTCTTATTCACCCTTGGAAAAGCAGCAGCCCTTAAAGACAAAGTCATTACCTTTACTCGTTCTACATCAGGTTGGTCGTGTATCCATGATACAGGCCAAGAACTTAAAGGCTGTTCTGAGATAAAACAAGTTAATGGTAACCAACCTAATTAGTCTGTTGCGCCAATCTGGCATACTCAGTCCAGAACAAGCGCAAACTGTCATTAACCATATTGAAGCTTCGGGAACGTGCGTACCTGAAGCTTTAAGTTACTTGGATATCGTAAAACCTTACGATTTAGCTCAGCACTTAAGCCTACAACTAGGTATGCCTGTGACTGACTTAAACCAATTTGCATACACATCACTGTGCCAGCAGCTCGGACTGCGTGAACTGATCACACGATTCAACGCTCTACCAATTGAACATCAAAATAACCAAATTCTCATTGCGGTTTCCGATCCCACTCACCCTAGTATCGAGGACGAGTTTCGATTCACCACCGGACAAAGTATTGAGCTAGTTTTGGCCGAGCATCAATCATTGAAAGCTGCAATTCGTCGTCTTTACGGCAAAAATATTGATCAGCAATCACCGCACACTAAAGAGATCAGTCAGGATGAACTGGCCAACTTGGTTGAGCTATCTGTTGATGAACTCCAACCAAGCGAAGATATAAGCCAAGACGATTCGCCTGTTAGCCGCTTTATCAATCAGGTATTGCTTGATGCCGTGCGTAAAAACGCATCAGACATTCATTTTGAGCCTTATGAAGATTTCTATCGTATCCGTCTTCGCTGTGACGGCATTCTGGTTGAAACTCATCGACCTGCCAACCACCTCAGTCGACGTCTCGCAGCTCGAATAAAGATTCTATCTAAACTCGATATTTCAGAGCGTCGGCTTCCTCAAGATGGACGAATCAAACTGCGCTTGAACTTTGATACCGCGGTTGATATTCGCGTCTCAACTTTACCAACCCTTTGGGGAGAGAAGATTGTATTACGGTTGTTGGATAGCAATGTGTCCAAGCTCGATATCGAAAAACTCGGCTACGATAACAACCAGAAACAACAATATTTGGATGCGCTGAAAAAACCACAAGGAATGATTCTAATGACAGGGCCTACCGGTAGCGGAAAAACCGTGTCGCTCTATACTGGCTTAAGTCTTCTCAATACATCAAAAATAAACATTTCAACCGCAGAAGACCCGATTGAAATCAATCTATCCGGTGTGAATCAAGTTCAAGTTCACCCCAAAATAGGCTTTGGTTTTGCCGATGCTCTACGCTCATTTTTGCGTCAGGATCCTGATGTGGTTATGGTCGGTGAGATCCGCGATTTAGAAACCGCAGAAATTGCGGTAAAAGCAGCTCAAACCGGACACTTAGTACTATCCACTCTACACACAAACTCAGCCGCTGAAACAGTCATACGTTTAGCCAACATGGGGATTGCCCCTTTTAACCTCTCCTCGTCTTTAAGTTTGATTATCGCTCAGAGACTCGCTCGACGACTATGTCAACACTGTAAAGTCGCGACATACCCTTGTGCGACACTGCAGGAGCAATTTCACTTAGCGAATAATGACGTGATTTTTGAATCAAGTCATTCTGGATGTGATGAGTGTAATGGTGGTTATTCAGGACGAATTGGCATCTATGAAGTGATGACTTTTAATCCACAGCTCACGGCTGCCATTCTGGACAACGCGAGCGTTTCTCAAATCGAAGCTATCGCAGTATCGAATGGAATGACCACGTTAGCTCAGTCTGGCATTCAAAAACTGAAACAAGGTATTACTAGCGTCACTGAACTACAACGCGTTCTTTATTTTTAGCCTTAAGATCGAGTCTATTTAGGTATCGATATGAAAAAGAAAACCACACCGAAACTCAGTAGCTTTCGTTGGAAAGGTCACAATAGCGTAGGTAAAAAAGTGTCCGGACAGCTGTTAGCTATTAGAGAAAGCGAAGTCAGAGCAAAACTAAATGCACAACACATCAAAGTAAGAAAGATCAGCAAAAATCGTATTTCACTTTTCACTCGTTTGTTTCACCGTACCCAAAACAAAGACATCACGATATTGACCCGCCAGCTCTCGACCATGCTTGCCGCGGGTGTTCCGATTATTCAAGCGCTCAAGTTGGTCAGTGACAATCACAAAAAAGCCGAAATGAAATCCATTTTGACCCAGATTTCAACAGCCGTTGAAGCGGGAACGCCTCTCTCTACAGCAATGCGCAATAGCAGTTCCCGTTTTGATCCACTTTATGTTGATTTAATTCAAACTGGCGAGCAATCCGGAAACTTATCTCAGGTCTTTGAACGTCTCGCAACCTACCGAGAAAAAAGTGAACAGCTAAGAGCCAAAGTCATTAAAGCTCTGATCTATCCAGCGATGGTGGTGTTAGTCGCATTAACGGTCAGTTACTTAATGCTTACGGTGGTGATTCCTGAGTTTGAAACCATGTTTCACGGCTTTGGGGCTGAACTGCCCTGGTTTACTCAACAAGTGTTAAAGCTTTCAAGTTGGGTGCAGTCATACAGTTTAGCGATTCTTATTACCTTCATTACTGCCTCACTATTATTTAAAACAGTGCGTAAAAAGTCATGGCTAATAAAACTCAAAACCAGCCGAATTGGACTCAAAACCCCCATAATTGGCGCTATCATAATGAAAGCATCCGTTGCCAAATTCAGCCGAACGCTTGCGACCAGTTTTAGTGCTGGTATACCAATACTGTCCAGTTTAACAGCCACCGCAAAAACAGCGGGAAACGCATATTTTGAAAATGCGTTAAACAATGTACACCGAGATACAGCATCGGGTATGCCAATGTACGTTGCGATGCGTAATACTGAAGCCTTTCCAGAAATGGTGCTGCAAATGGTGATGATTGGTGAAGAATCAGGAAAACTTGAGGAGATGCTAAATAAAATTGCCACCATCTATGAATTTGAAGTAGATAACACCGTCGATAACCTAGGTAAGATTCTTGAACCTCTAATAATTGTACTGCTTGGCGTCATCATAGGTGGATTAGTTATCGCTATGTACTTGCCAATCTTTAACTTAATGAGTGTGTTGGGGTAAGATACTCAAATAGTCTAGAGATGCTTGGCTATACCGTTGCAATTAGCATCAATAACTCCAATCTTTTGGATGTTTATACAATGAAACATCTATTTCAAATAAGTGGCAAATGAACGAATTAACACAAATTTTTGAGTACTATCCTTGGCTTTTCGTGGCATCTGTCTCCCTGTTCGGCTTAATCGTCGGCAGCTTTTTGAATGTCGTCATCTATCGTCTTCCAAAAATAATGGAACGTGAGTGGCAACAAGAGTGTGCCGAATATTTTCCAGAGTCCAATATTCAACCACCCGAAGGGAAGTTCACGCTCAGTTTTCCACGTTCTACATGCCCTAGCTGTCAAACTCCTCTGCGTGCTATTGACAACATTCCGGTGATCAGTTGGTTATTGTTGAGAGGTAAATGTGCGCATTGTAAAACAGCCATCAGCCCTCGTTATCCTTTAATCGAACTACTTTCGGCTCTGGTCAGTTTCCTCGTCGCACAGCACTTTGGTTTTAGTGGATTTACTGTTGCCCTACTATTTTTCAGCTTCGTTTTAATTGCCGCCACTTTTATTGATCTGGATACCATGCTGCTTCCTGATCAGTTGACTCTCCCTTTACTGTGGGCTGGTATTTCTCTGTCACTCCTTAATATCAGTCCTGTTAGCTTACAAGACTCGATTATCGGCGCTATTGCTGGCTATTTGGCTTTGTGGTCTGTGTATTGGGCATTTAAGTTAACAACCGGCAAAGAAGGAATGGGTTATGGTGATTTTAAATTACTGGCCGCTTTAGGCGCTTGGTTAGGTTGGCAACTATTACCACTGATCATTCTGCTTTCGTCTTTAGTCGGCTTAGTATTTGGCATTATTCAACTACGCTTGAAAAAACAAGGAATTGATAAAGCATTCCCGTTCGGACCTTACCTTGCCATTGCTGGCTGGTTAGCACTGCTTTGGGGGAATGACATCATCAATAGTTACTACTCTTATGTACTGGGAATGTAAACATTGGCTTTAGTTATCGGATTAACAGGCGGCATTGCAAGCGGAAAAACAACGGTCGCAAATTTATTCAGAGATCATTTTGACATTGATATTGTTGATGCAGACATCATTGCTCGTCAGGTGGTAGAAAAAGGCAGTGAGGGCCTGAAAGCCATTGAGCAGCATTTTGGCGCTTCAATATTAACAGAGCAGGGTGAGCTCAACCGCAGTGAGCTTCGACAACGTATTTTTGCTAACGATGAAGAGAAAGTTTGGGTAAACCAGCTACTTCATCCGATGATACGTCATCAAATGGAACAAGAGCTCAAACGAGTAACCTCTCCGTACGCATTACTCGTCGTCCCATTATTAGCTGAGAACAATCTCCAGCATATGGCAGATCGTGTATTAGTCGTCGATGTTGATGAAGATACACAGATCAAAAGAACGGTTGAGAGAGATAGGGTTTCCCCGCAGCAAGTAAAAGCTATCCTTGCTTCACAAGCGAGTCGAGAGCAACGTTTAGCCATTGCTGACGATGTGATTGTAAATAATACGCAAAACCAGAGACTTTTGCCTCAAATCACAGAATTACACAAAAAGTACCTAGCCATAAGCGGTACAAATCTGTGAGAATAAACCGAAAGAATGTAAGGCAACGCTGATGACCACACACAAGTTTGAACATCCCCTCAACGAAAAAACACGTATTTATTTACGTGTTGAGGCTTTGTTGCATCAAATGGAAAAAGCAGCCAAGTTCGCCGACAGTATTCAACACCAGTTGTTCTTCCGCTCTCTTTTCGATCTTTTAGAAATTTTTGAACAGATCCAATTAAAGAGTGAGTTAGCCAAAGATATCGAGAAACAACGATTAACTTACCGTAGTTGGTTGAACGTTGAAGGCGTAGATCAACACATGCTAACGTCACTGCTTGCCGATATTGACGACGTCCACCGAAACCTAATGGGCGCTGACCGATTTGGTCAATCTCTGAAAGAAGATCGTTTTCTATCGACCATTCGTCAGCGTTTCAACCTGCCTGGCGGCTCATGTTGCTTCGATTTGCCAGCTCTGCACTACTGGTTACATTTATCGCCAGAAAAAAAATCACAAGATGCACAACAGTGGATGAGCACACTAAAACCTCTTTCTGATTCGTTAAACCTGTGGCTTAAATTAACTCGTGAAACGGGATCATTTAAACCGAAAATCGCCCATTCTGGTTTTTACCAAAGCGATGCAGAGGGAGCGAATATCCTGCGTCTTTCAATTCCGTTAGAAAGTGGTGTCTACCCAATGATTTCGGGGCATAAGAATCGTTTCGCAATTAAATTTATCGACTTTAAATCTGGGCAAGCAAGCTCAGAAGAGATACCCTTTGATTTAGCTGTGTGTTGCTAAGGTATTCACCTTAGTTCTTTGTGCACTATCCCCATCATTTATAGGAAATACTCATGCCATCTAAAAAACCTACAGTGGTGAAATGTCCTCAGTGCAAACAAGATGTTGTCTGGAATGAAAAAAGCCCTCACCGCCCGTTCTGTAGTAAAAAATGCCAAATGATTGATTTTGGTGAGTGGGCTGATGAAGAAAATGCTATCGCAGGCGCACCTGATATGTCCGATTCTGACGGCTGGTCAGAAGAGTATAATGGTTAATATTTAGAGCTGAACGTACAATCAGAAGCGTCCACTGAATAAAAAAATGCCCCGAACTATCGGGGCATTTTTATCAACAAGAATTACTCACTACTAGAATCATCGCTCTGGCTTACAGCTTCAATCGCTATTTCAGTCACTCTCTGTAAACCTCTTGGCAATAAACCACCTCGGCGACCACGTTCACCTCGGAAGTTCTCCAAGTCACCTGGCTTTAGACCAAGTTTACGCTTACCAGCATAAAGTGTTACCGACGCTCCGCTAGGCAGGGCGATAAGATGAGACACGAATTCTTCACGAGCTTTAGATTTTGCCGCTGGAATATTAATGATCTTATTACCTTTACCTTTACTTAGCTGAGGAAGGTCTTTAATTGGGAATAGCAGCATTCGACCTAGGTTGGTAATCGTCAGAATTTCATCGCTGTCCAAATTACTCACAGCTTGAGGAGTCATCACCTCAGCATTCTCCGGTAAATTCACTAAGGCTTTGCCGCTACGGTTCTTCGACAATAAGTCAGAGCCTTTACACACGAAACCATAACCAGCGTCAGAGCCCACCAACCATAATTGATCTTCTTCACCCATCACGACTTGACGCACCGTTGTACCTTCAGCGATGTTTAAACGTCCGGTGATTGGTTCGCCTTGTCCACGAGCGGATGGCAATGTGTGAGACTCTAATGAATAACTGCGTCCATCACTGCCAAGGAAAACAGCTTGCTGGTTGCTCTTACCACAAGCATGCGCTAGGTAAGCGTCACCTGCTTTGTAGTTTAAGCTAGCGCCATCAACGTCATGCCCCTTCGCGTGACGAATCCAACCTTTCTCAGATAGAACGACGGTAATCGCTTCACTCGGGATCAAATCTCGTTCGGTTAACGCTTTCGCTTCTTCACGTTCAACCAATGGAGAACGACGATCATCGCCATATTTTTCGGCATCCGCCTTGATCTCTTTTTTCAACAACGTATTCATACGCTGCTCAGAACCTAGTAGCTGCTCCAGCTTCTTACGCTCTTTCTCCAGTTCGTCCTGTTCACCGCGGATCTTCATCTCTTCCAGCTTCGCTAAGTTACGAAGTCTGGTATCCAGAATGGCATCTGCTTGAATCTCAGTTAAACCAAATCGAGCCATCAACTCAGCTTTCGGATCATCTTCAGTCCGAATAATCTCAATCACTTCATCTAGGTTTAGGTATGCAACCAATAAACCTTCTAAGATGTGTAGGCGCGCTAGCACTTTGTCTAAACGGAACTGAAGACGACGACGAACACTCGCGCGACGGAACTCAATCCACTCACTTAAAATTCGAACTAGACCTTTAACTTGCGGGCGATTGTCTAAGCCAATCATATTCAAGTTAACACGAAAGCTCTTTTCTAAATCGGTTGAAGCAAAGAGGTGACTCATTAACAAATCACAATCCACACGGTTAGAACGCGGAACAATGACGATACGAGTCGGGTTTTCATGGTCAGATTCATCACGTAAATCTTCAACCATTGGCAGCTTTTTCGCTCGCATCTGGTTGGCGATTTGCTCAAGCAACTTCGCACCAGAAACCTGATGAGGAAGCGCAGTAATAACAACCTCTGCACCTTCTTTATGCCAGATTGCGCGTGATTTAATACTGCCACGACCTGTACGATAGATTTTCTCTAAATCGGCCTGAGGAGAGATAATTTCTGCTTCTGTTGGATAATCCGGCCCTTTCACAAACTGCATGACATCAGGCAGTTCAGCTTTTGGATGATCAATCAGGTGAATCGTTGCATCGGCAATTTCACGCACATTATGTGGCGGAATATCCGTAGCCATACCGACTGCGATACCCGTAACACCGTTCAACAAGATATGCGGTAGACGAGCTGGCAGCATTTGTGGCTCTTTCATGGTGCCATCAAAGTTCGGTTGCCAATCTACGTTGCCCTGACCTAACTCACCCAATAATACTTCAGCAAACTTCGACAATTTTGCTTCGGTATAACGCATCGCCGCGAATGATTTCGGATCATCCGGCGCACCCCAGTTCCCCTGACCATCAACCAATGGGTAGCGATAAGAGAATGGCTGAGCCATCAATACCATAGCTTCATAACACGCAGAGTCGCCATGCGGGTGGTATTTACCTAACACGTCACCAACAGTACGTGCTGATTTTTTATACTTTGCAGCGGCAGAAAGACCAAGCTCTGACATTGCATAAATAATCCGACGCTGAACCGGCTTCAAACCATCGCCAATATAAGGCAAGGCGCGGTCCATAATGACGTACATTGAGTAGTTCAGGTAAGCATCTTCCGTGAACTTACGCATTGGCAACTGCTCAACGCCATCGTAATTAATTTCAGTAGTCATTGTTATACCTCTGCCAGATCACCGTTGGATTGCAACCACGAGCGACGATCATCGGCACGCTTCTTACCTAAAAGCATGTCCATCATTTCATTGGTTGCTTCAGTATCATCGATGGTTAACTGCACTAGACGACGGGTATTGGGATCCATCGTCGTTTCTCTTAACTGCAGCGGGTTCATCTCACCCAGACCTTTGAATCGCTGTACGTTGATCTTGGCTTTCTTCTTACTTAAACGCTCAAGCACCCCATCTTTCTCAGCATCATCCAACGCGTAGAAAACTTCTTTACCGCAATCGATACGATAAAGAGGAGGCATAGCAACATAGATATGCCCAGCAGCTGTCAGCGCTTTGAAGTGTTTTGTGAACAGAGCACAAAGCAGCGTTGCGATGTGAAGACCATCAGAGTCCGCATCGGCAAGAATACAAATTTTGTTGTAGCGCAAGCCGCTTAAATCATCGCTGTCTGGATCAATACCCAACGCAACCGAGATGTCATGGACTTCTTGAGACGCTAATACTTGGTCAGCAGACACTTCCCAAGTATTAAGGATTTTACCGCGTAGAGGCATCACTGCCTGAAACTCACGATCACGAGCCTGCTTAGCACTACCACCCGCCGAATCACCCTCGACAAAGAAAATTTCACTACGGCTGGTATCCTGCCCGGAACAGTCAGTCAATTTACCTGGTAAAGCTGGGCCTGAAGCGACTTTCTTACGCACCACTTTCTTATTCGCACGCATACGACGATGGGCGTTAGCAATGCAAACTTCAGCCAGTTGTTCAGCAAGCTGTGGTTTTTCATTTAGCCATAAGCTGAACGAGTCTTTAACGACGCCAGATACAAAGGCAGCGGTTTGACGCGAAGATAAACGCTCTTTGGTTTGTCCAGCAAACTGAGGATCTTGCATTTTGATCGACAAAACATAAGAACAGCGATCAAAGACATCATCACCGGTGAGTTTGACACCTCGAGGAATCAAATTACGGAATTCACAGAATTCACGCATCGCATCAAGAAGGCCCTGACGTAAACCATTAACGTGCGTACCGCCCTGCGCAGTAGGAATCAAGTTAACGTAACTTTCGGTGATCAGCTCACCACCTTCTGGCTGCCAAATTACCGCCCATGTCGCCGCTTCTGTTTCAGCAGAAAATTCACCAGTAAAGGGTTCTTCTGGTAGAACGGTGTAACCTTTGACGCCTTCCACCAGATAATCTTTCAGACCATCT
This sequence comes from Vibrio sp., assembly GCA_048259585.1. Classification (GTDB taxonomy): domain Bacteria; phylum Pseudomonadota; class Gammaproteobacteria; order Enterobacterales; family Vibrionaceae; genus Vibrio. Next base: position 500,256 of record JBLXHN010000004.1, read on the forward strand.
TCATAAAGCCAACGGTATTCCTTCTCGTTCACTTTATCCGTGAATGTAATTTCTAATCCCGGACAAAGCACGGCTTTGGCACGTAGATTGTTAACCAATCTTGATACAGAGAAGTTTGCGTAGTCAAAATAAGAGGTGTCCGGCCAGAAGTGGACACTGGTACCACGATTACGACGGCCACAAGTACCTGTTACTGTTAAGTCAGAAACTTTATTACCGTGCTCAAAGGCAATCTCATACACTTGACCATCGCGGCGCACGACCACTTCAACACGCTTTGAAAGCGCGTTTACTACAGAAATACCTACACCGTGCAGACCACCAGAAAACTGGTAGTTTTTATTAGAGAACTTACCACCGGCGTGAAGCTTGCAGAAAATCAGTTCTACACCAGAAATTTTTTCTTCTGGGTGAATATCTACAGGCATACCACGTCCGTCATCAATCACTTCTAATGATTGATCGGCATGTAGAATCACCTGAACCTTTGAGGCATGTCCGGCTAACGCTTCATCGACGCTGTTGTCGATAACTTCTTGCCCAAGATGGTTTGGACGCGTGGTATCCGTGTACATCCCAGGTCTGCGACGCACTGGTTCTAAGCCATTAAGAACCTCAATGGCTCCAGCATTATATTGTTCTGTCATAGTATGTAATGCTTTTATCGATAAAATTATGGAGGGACAGTTGAGAAAATTGATTAAAAACTTCAACAGCCCCTTAATACTTTACAACTCGTTTATTAACGCTTTATTTTTCTAACAATAAACCAAGATTTAACGTATTTTTTAACACTTAAACGAGCGAAGTCTAAGAAGAACATAGTCTGGAAGAGATCGACCGATGTCAAGTAGCATCAGTCACTAGCAAACAAAATTATGACTATTACCGCACAGAAAAGGCTATAAATTTAAAAATTGAATGATTTGGGCAGGATAACGCTCAAAGTCAACAAAACTGTGGTCACCACCTTGTTCGACAGTCTGTTTTGAATCGCGATATTTTTCAACAGCTTGACGATAATCTAGCACCTCATCTTCAGTTTGTTGTAACAACCAAAAATCTTTCGGTTCCTTCAAAATCGGCGTATCCATATCTTTAAGCTGCTGAATATGCACCTCTTCCAGTAAATAACGCTCTTTGGTATACGGATTCTGTTGTTCACCGAGAAAATCTGCCAATAACTCATAAGGTTTGACCGCAGGGTTAATCAAAACGGCAGGGAAACCGAATTGAGCATTGAGCCAAGTCGACATGTAGCCCCCCAACGAGCTACCAACCAAGCCAATCTTGTAGTCATTTTTATAACAGCTAACGATCTCTAACAGATGTTCAGCCGCTTGTGCTGGATAGCACGGCAGTCTCGGAACGACGACTTTAATGTCAGATCGATGCTTTTCACAATACGCTCTCATAACTTCAGCTTTATGAGAGAAAGGTGAACTGTTAAAACCATGAATATAAAGCAGTAAACTAGGACGTTCCGACATAATCAGGCTCTAATATCCGCTAGCGTTGAAATCAGGCTGAAAAACACCGTTGGGCAAACGCTTAACTTGGGTGCTAACAGTTCCATCGCGATGCAACTCTAATTCTCTCCAGCCTGGAGACGTTTTATCAAGCGCAAAATCGTTAGAGTTTGGCTTAAACTGGATGCAAGTGGATGGTGTCGCCATCACTTTCACTCCCATGTGGGTTTTGTCCATGTCTTGATGCACATGACCACACAGTATTGCTTTAACGTTTGTATGACGCTGAATGACATCCCATAAAGATTCACTGTCTTTGAGAGTATGTTGATCAAGCCATGCACTACCCACAAGTAAAGGGTGATGGTGAAGAAGTACCAATGTATGACGTTGCGAGTTTTGAGCTAATTTTTCGTCTAATAAAGTCAACTGGCTGTCACTCAACCTTCCGTGTGGGACACCCACGACTTGTGAATCTAGCAAAATTAATTGCCAATGCTCACCTAGCATTACATGCTCAGAAGCTTTTATTTGCTCAGATGGTAATACTGACCCCATATTGGGTTTGTAATCATGATTGCCTGGTAGCCAAAAACAATCTTTTTTAAGCGGCAGAATACCCCGAGCAAAACGTTGATATGATTCTGGACTATGATCTTGAGAGATATCACCCGTAGCCAAAACCGCATCATACTCAACCTGTTGAGCAACAATCTCTGTTACTACCGCACGAAAGCTATCTGCCGTATTCACACTAAGTAAACTGCCGTCATCAGGCGCGAATAAATGTGTATCCGTTATCTGTAACAGCTTGATGCTGTCTGAATTATCTAAACTGGGCGACACGTTCAATTTCGATAAACCTAACTCGTTATGAATGACTAAAATTAATCGGTTGACGGCTAATGCCGTGTCTCAAACAAAATGACAGCCAATCACCTAAAAAACGATTAACTTGGGCCTTTTCATCTTTTTGAACCATTTTTTCATTGGGATACTCGTGACGCGCCTTAATCCTACTAAGATGGTCACTACTATGTACTTCTGCAACACGGGCATCGTGGTACAGCCTGACAGACATAGTAGGTAATGGAAATACCGAAATATCATCACTTTGACAGATCTCCACCAAAGTTGTGTACTTTGTGACTTCTCGCACTTGTAGCTGATAAGTCATTTGTGCGGCTTGATAGCAGCGTAAATCATCGACACTCGGCTGCGCTGGCAACAAAGCGTTCAGTTTTGCGTAGTTCGTCTCATAAACACGCATGAGTTCTTTTAGATCAACGTGATATGGTTTTGGTTCCATTATTTTTGCCATTGCGTTCGCAAACTTTGATAATTCAACTCCAACCATTGCAGAGCTATAATAGAAGCACCATTTTCAATACTTCCATCTTTCACTAACTCATAGGCCTGTTGGCGACTCATTACATGAACTTTTATATCTTCACCTTCATAGTCTAAACCATGAACGCCATTTGCTTTAGTTGAGTCAACTTCTCCAACATACACATCCAACTTTTCAGAGCACCCGCCCGCAGACGGATAATAGGAAGTCACCGTTTCTATCCGACCAATTTCAACCCCCGCTTCTTCTACCGCTTCGCGCCGAACAACCTCTACCGCACTTTCATCTCGGTCGATAATACCTGCAACAATTTCAAGTTGCCAAGGCTGGTTTTGCTCCAAGGTACCCACACGGATCTGCTCGATGATAACCACCTGATCTCGAATTGGATCATAAGGTAACAACGCTGCTGCATGACCTCGCTCAAATAGCTCTCGTTCAATCACATCACTCCAGCCACCTTGAAAAAGTTTATGCTTGAAACGATATTTTACCATCCGGAAAAAACCTTGAAATAGAGTCTCCTTGGAAAGAATTTTAAGATCCTGTTTCGCGAAAACATGATTTGGCTTATCTGGGTGTGACATCGAAAACTTACCTCAATGAAGTCAGGACTGATTAGTTTACTAGCGGTAACCGGTTACTTCCAAGGACATTGCTCAACTTTTTATATAAAATTTATATATATATTTAAATGAAATAAAGTTTATATTGCACAGTTGGATAATTAAGTGTAAAAAAGTGCAAACTTTCGAATAAATTACGTTCAAATTGAGTTACACTCTCGAAACTCCCAATCACTCCATCATAGGCAGGAATAGGACCAATGAAAAAACTGCTTCCAGTATTTATTAGCTTAGCTCTTGGCACCCTAAGTGCTGCAGTATCAGCTGACGACCTTGCACAAATCTACGATCAAGCAAAAGAAAACGACCCTCAATTACTGAGTGCGGCAGCACAGCGTGACGCGGCATTTGAAGCAGTGACGACTAGCCGTAGTAGCTTGCTTCCGCAAATTAACTTAACTGCGGGCTACAACATTAACAATAGCGACTCTCAGTATCGTGACAGCGAGAAGCTAACTGCTGGTGTTAATTTTTCACAAGAACTTTACAACCGTTCTAGCTGGGTAAGTTTAGATACCGCAGAGAAGCAGGCTCGTCAGGCAGATGCCCAATATGCCGTGGTACAACAATCTTTAATTTTGCGCGTTGCTCAAGCCTATTTCTCCGTATTAAGCGCCCAAGATAATCTAGAGTTTGTTCAATCGGAAAAAGCGGCGGTTGCACGTCAGTTAGAACAAACTAAGCAGCGTTTTGAAGTAGGTCTATCGGCGATTACAGACGTACATGATGCACAAGCACAGTATGACAGCGTTTTAGCAGATGAAGTGCTAGCACAAAACAGCCTGGTCAACAGCTATGAATCATTGCGTGAAATTACTGGCCAAGAGCACCAAAATCTTAGCATTCTAGATACTAATCGTTTTTCAGCAAGCCCATCTTCAACATCGATGGATGCTCTGGTTGAAGAAGCGCAACAGAAGAACTTAACCTTACTTTCATCTCGTATTGCTCAAGATGTCGCAAAAGATAACATTTCATTAGCAAGCTCTGGTCACCTACCATCTTTAACTCTTGATGGCGGTTATAACTACGGTAAAGAGAATGATGAAAGTTCTAGTTCATATACTGGTGACGGTTATAACGACCTGAACATCGGTGTGAATTTATCAGTGCCACTCTATACCGGTGGTAACGTGACATCGCAAACCAAACAAGCTGAGTTTGCTTATGTTGCGGCCAGCCAAGATTTAGAAGCCTCATACCGTAGCGTTGTGAAAGCCGTTCGCGCAAACAACAACAATATCAATGCTTCAATTGGTGCATTGCGCGCTTATGAACAATCTGTTGTATCAGCAAAATCAGCGCTTGAAGCAACAGAGGCAGGCTTTGATGTCGGTACTCGTACTATTGTTGATGTCCTAGATTCAACTCGTAGCCTATACGATGCGAACAGAAACCTTTCAGAAGCTCGTTATAACTATATTTTAAGCGTGCTTCAGCTGCGTCAGGCAGTCGGTACACTTTCTGAGCAAGATATCATCGACATCAACTCAGGCTTAAAAGCGGCAAAAGCAAAATCTTAAGCTGTATTAGAATTGAAAAAAACGCCAGCTATGCTGGCGTTTTTTATAAGTTCGACGGGCTAATTAAACTTAACCACGCCCCCCTTTAATCGCTTCGATAATTTCAGTGGTTGAACAACCATCTTCAAAGTTAAGCACTTTGACTTTACCACCAGCGGCAATCACTTCTTTACCACCCGCGATTTCTTCTGGTTTATAGTCGCCACCTTTAACCAATAAATCCGGTAGTACTTCTGAAATCAATCGTTGAGGAGTATCTTCATCAAAAGGCACAACCCAATCAACAGCACCAAGACCAGCAAGCACAGCCATACGACGATCAGTCGGATTCACCGGACGCCCCGGACCTTTTAGACGTTTAACAGACTCATCGGTATTAACCGCAACAATTAAACGGTCGCCTAGTTCACCAGCATGATTCAGATAAGACACGTGACCGGCATGAAGAATATCGAAGCAACCATTGGTCATCACCACTTTTTCACCACGAGCTTGTGCTTTTCTCACTGCGCTAATCAGGGCTTTCTCACCAATCACACCGTAATCCGTATCTCTGCTACCATGAATCGCTTCTGCAAGTTCAATCGTTGAGATGGTTGATGTCCCAAGCTTGCCAACGACAACACCTGCAGCTGCATTCGCCAAAGCACACGCTTCATCTAGAGGTTTACCCGCCGCCACAGAAGAGGCCAGCACGGAGATCACCGTATCACCAGCACCCGTAACATCGTAGACTTCTTTAGCCTGAGTTGGCAGATGGAAAGGATCCATACCTCGACGCAATAGCGTCATACCATGCTCACTGCGTGTAACCAGTAGTGCATCTAAATCAAATTGCTCAATCAAACCTAGACCTTTTTCAACTAAGTCTTGGTCAGATTTTACTTTACCGACAACGTGTTCAAACTCTGATAAGTTTGGTGTCAATAGCGTTGCACCACGGTAGCGTTCAAAATCAGCACCTTTTGGATCGATAAACACCGGCACATTGGCAGCACGTGCTTTTTGAATAAATTGCTGAACATGTTCGAGTGCACCTTTGGCATAATCCGACAGAATCACCGCTTGAACGTTCGGCAGAGCTTTTTCCATACGAGATAGGATCAACTCAGGATCGGTATTCTCAAATTTGTCTTCAAAATCCAAACGAATCAACTGCTGACCACGGCTTAATACGCGTAGCTTGGTGATAGTTGGATAATCGGGCAATGCCACGAAATCACAATTGACCTTCAAAGAAGTCAGTTTCTCACTCAATACCTGAGCAGGCTCATCCATTCCAGTTAAACCAACAATATGCGCATGGCCGCCCAACGAGGCAATATTCATCGCAACGTTTGCTGCACCACCAGGACGCTCTTCGTTTTGCTCTACTTTTACTACTGGAACTGGGGCTTCAGGTGAAATACGACCCGTTGGTCCATGCCAATATCTATCAAGCATGACATCACCGATAATTAGCACCCCTGCATCACTGTAGTCAGGTAGGATTGGTTTCATTGAGGATCTCCAAAAACTATTTCTGGGCGGAGTTTATCACAGCCCTATGTGCGGCTAAAGTCGCTACTTATATCTAACGTCTACAAACCTAGCCACTGATTCCAAACACGTTTTACTATTTCACGTTCTGCTACAAATTTACTTTCATCGACATCGGCATCTTGATTGACCAGATTACGATGATGGATTTGATTTCGCATCGAGGTGTAAGCGTGAATTAAGGCTAATGCTTGCTCCTCTTCCAAAACGCCTTGATTTAGCAGCGATTCAAAAATACGTACGTTATCAGACCAACGGGTTAGCTTCGGCTTATCATGACTGAAACGTAATACTAAATACTGAGCTAAAAATTCAATATCGGTAATCCCGCCTTCATCTTGCTTGATCATGAAACGTCCGGATTTCTTACCACCCAAGTGATCACGCATTTTAATACGCATATCGACCACTTCTTGTTTCAACTTCACCTCTTCTCGCGGTAAACACAAAATATTGTGACGTATCTGATCAAACGATTGTTGCAACCGCCCATCACCGTAAATCATACGTGCTCGAACTAAAGCCTGATGCTCCCATGTCCAAGCATCTTGACGTTGGTATTCCTCAAAAGCTTCAGTCGGACTTACTAATAGCCCCGATGCCCCTGAGGGACGAAGCCTTGTATCAACTTCGTATAAAATACCGGAAGCGGTTCTTACTGAAAATATGTGGACGATACGTTGAGCTAATCTCAGATAAAACTGACGACCATCGATTTCTTTTACCCCATCAGTGTAGACATTAACCGGGCAATCATGCATGAAAACAATATCAAGATCAGAGTTATAGCCGAGTTCCCAGCCGCCGACTTTACCGTAACCAATCACAGCGAACCCTTTGCCATCTCGATCTTTAAGATGAGTCGGCTCACCATATTTTGTGGTTACCTGTAACCAAGCTTGATTAATTACCGCTTCAACAATGGCTTCCGCTAGATAAGTTAAGTGATCACTCACTTTCATCACTGGTAATACTCCGGCAATATCCGCTGCCGCTATTTTCAAAATACAGATCTGTTTAAACTGGCGCAGCGCTTCCATCTGCTGTTCCATATCATCTTCAGGAATCCGAGCAAGAAAATCACGCAACTCTGTTTTATAGCTTTCCAATGGAATCGGATTATATAGGTGCTGCGGATCAATCAATTCATCAAGCAATACTGGATAGCGAGCTAACTTTTCAGATACCATCGGGCTAGCGGTACATAAACGAACCAATTGAATTAATGCCGCAGGGTGTTCATCCAATAACTCTAAGTAAGTTGTACGGGTCGCAATATTGTTGAGCAGAGTGAGCACTCGAGACAGACCAAACTTGGCATCTGGGTGAGCAAATACCGCAGAGTAAACTTTTGGCATGAGTCTATTGAGCACTTCACGACCTCTAGGGCCAATCGTTCTTTTCGCCAGATCTTGCTTAAAGCCCAGTAGCGCTTCAATCAGTTGCTGACCTTCAGCAATGTTAAGATCTTTTTCAACAATATTTTCGATGACTTCTCGGTTATGGCTCATGTCCCATAACTCATGAAAATGCGCAGCTAATGATTGCTCATCTTGTTCTTCCTCATCACCAATCAGATCAGCGAAAACCGCATGGACATTCGTCATATGAAGTTGGACTTGTTGATACAGTTCATCCCAACTTTTACTGCCCATCGCATAAGCCAAGCGCAATTGATCTTCATGTTTATCCGGCAGCGTTTGCGTCTGTTTATCGGCTAGAGCTTGGAGTAAATTTTCCAAACGACGCAGAAAATAATAAGCTTGAGTCAAATCATTAACATCTTGCTTTTCAAGCAGTCCCAACTCATCGATCGCCTGCAAGGTTTTGAGCAATCCTCTGTGACGCAAGCTAGGCTCACGTCCACCTCGAATCAACTGGAATACCTGAGCAATAAACTCTATCTCGCGAATACCACCAGCGCCCAACTTAATATTATTGGTGAGACCACGACGACGAACTTCACTGCTTATCATTGATTTCATTCGGCGCAGTGATTGAATCGCACTGAAATCGATGTAACGACGGAAAACAAACGGACGCAGCATCTGTCTTAGCTCTTGGTATTGAGAGTACATCTCTCGTCCCATTACCCGAGCTTTGACCATCGCATAACGTTCCCAGTCTCGTCCCTGCTCTTGATAGTAGTCTTCCAAAGCCGCATAGCTCATGACCAGTGGACCACTCTCACCAAATGGGCGTAACCGCATATCTACCCGATAGCAGAAACCATCAAAGGTTTGCTGATCCAACATTTTGATGATTCGCTGTCCCAAGCGGGTAAAGAACTGCGCATTAGCAATACTGCGACGTTGCCCTTGCGTTTCACCATTCTCTGGGTAAGTAAAAATCAGATCGATATCCGATGAGAAGTTAAGTTCACCGCCACCCAACTTACCCATTCCGATAATCAACATAGGTTGCGCTTCACCTTGCGCATTGCAAGGCGTTCCCCATTCCTGGCAACAAAGTCGATACTGCCACTGGTAGGTCTCAAAAATCAGTGCTTCAGCCAATTGCGACAAGTGCGCTAGGCTCTCGTCCAGCGTCCAGTTACTTAAGAAATCGCGCCACGCAATGTACACCATTTCGCGATTACGAAACTGGCGTAACAAACGCAGTCCACTGGCTTCGTCCTCACAGTTAACCAGTTGCTGTTGTAACCTGTCTCGATACTGTTCACATCGAGAGTGAGTTTCTAGCATCATAGGAAGATCGCGACATAGAACCTCATCTCGCATCAAGGTCTCGTAAACAAAATGACTAAGTCCTAAAACCTGAATGAGCTGCTGACGATGATGCGGTTCCCAATGTTCAATAACAGCTTGTTGTTCAATCAATTGTTGAAGTTGTTTTTGTGTATGGTCTTCAAGAATTAAAGGCAATGGCATGAGGTATCCTTGTTGGTGCTCCTAGCAATTAATGTAGTTATATCAAACTTAAAGCAATAAAAAACGCCCACAAACCAGTTGTGGGCGTTTATCCATAACTTCAGAACAGAAAAAGTGATTACACTTTGAAGCCAGTAATTTTACTGTCTAACTCTTCTGCATTGTTTTGCATGATTTCTGATGTTTCTAACAACTCAGTCACCACAGTGACAGAAGCTTCAACCAGCTCTTTTACGTTGGTTAAGTTCTGGTTCATCTCTTCAGCAACGCTACTCTGCTGGCCTGCAGCCGTAGCAATTTGGAAGTTCATATCATTGATTTGCTGAACCTGACGTACAATACCGTCTAGTTCAGTACCCGCACTGGTTACCAGTTCTACACCCTCAGCAACTTCTACAACACTCTTTTCCATTAACTCTACCGCAGAATTTGCGCTGCTTTGCAACTGAGAGATCATATCCTGAATTTCAACCGTTGCCGTTTGAGTTCGCTGCGCAAGATTACGAACTTCATCCGCAACCACCGCAAAACCTCGTCCAGCTTCACCTGCACGCGCGGCCTCAATAGCAGCATTAAGTGCAAGTAGGTTTGTCTGTTCAGAAATACCCTGAATTGTACCAACCACACTACTGATAGACATCACTCGCTCTTCAACCTGATTAACAGCCTGAGCTGACTGAGAGATATCCTTAGATAGCTCACTCATCTTACCTACTGTACTTTGTACAAATTGCTGTCCGGTTTGGGCCTGAGTCGAAGCACTTTCCGTTAACGAAGACGCGCTTTGAGCGTGTTCCGCTACCGTTTGGACGGTCGAAGACATCTCACTCATCGCTGTAGCAAGTTGGTCGATTTCATTAAACTCTTCTTGTGCCGACTCTTTAGTTTCAGACATGCTAAGCGTCATTATTTCTGTCATCGATGTCAGCTCTTGAGAAGATTCAACTTGTGCTCGAATCAACTCTTGCAACTGTCGGCGAGTTTTTTCAAGCTCTCGAGCAACATCACCATACTCATCTTTACAATCCATCGAAATCACTTCCGACAAATCACGGCGCGCCATTTGTTTAATTGAATCACTAAGATACTGTGTCTGACGCAACATCACTCTCGCTGCAAACAACAGTAGTACAACAAAGACTACAATCAACAAACCGGTTTGCCAGATCACCTGGACAATGTAATCATCATAATGTTGCTGAGCCACTTCAGCATTTTGGGTTGCAGAAAAAAGTGCATTATAGAAGGTGTGAGCATCCCAAAGTTGCTTACCAATGATCAGTAAGGTACTGAACACCATAAGCATTACCATTTTAGGAACGAGGCGTACGTTTGTAATCAACCGCTCCCATGGCTTAAATGCCATTGTTGTCATTGTTATGCCTCCACAGTATCTTATTTATTGAAATAAAAGTAATTTTTACATTCTCAGTAAAAAACAAAACAAACACTCTGATTTATTTCGAGCTTCGTATGAAAAAAGATGATATCAAAAATGAAACAAAACCAATGGGGCTATTGTCACTAATTTTGTCTTTCTTCGCTCTAATTGTGATCTCCGGCTTATTATTTTTTCCAATTAGTCGAGAGATGCGACATTTATTTATCGGCTTAGACTTCCTTATCTGCAGTATATTTCTGCTACAACTGGTCGTAGATTTGATCAGAGCCGCAGACCGAGTGCAATTTATGAAACTTCACTGGATCGATTTTATTGCCAGTATCCCCATGATTGAGCCTTTAAGATATGCTCGTCTGTTTCATATCCTGCGCATCGTTTGGGTGCTTCGTTCGGGCCGTAATGTGTTAAAACAGTTACAAGCGAATAAACGCGAAACCACCATCGCTTCCATTCTTTTATTGCTCGTACTAATGATAGCTCTCGGTTCAAGTTTCATGTTGTTTTTTGAATCAAGAGATCCTCAAGCCAATATTCACTCAGGCGCCGACGCCCTTTGGTGGGCTCTAGTGACCATTTCTACCGTTGGCTACGGAGATCACTTTCCGGTCACGACAGCGGGTAGGCTAATAGCAACAGCCATGATCTTATGTGGGGTGGGTATTTTCGGTATGATCTCGGGGTTAATCACATCATTCTTAACCACACCCGATCACAAACTATCTCGACATGATAGAAAAGAACTGCAACTACTCAATCAGATCATTGGTAAGCAGAACGAAATCCTCCAGCGAGTGGAGAATTTAGAAGAGAGAGTGAAACAGACCGAAAAGCAGTAAAAAAATATGGGGGCTATTTATTGCCCCCATATAGAAAAGTAACACTCGATACAGGCTAATCTCGCCAGTATGGATGGGCTTCTATGCCAATAATTCGGGTTTGCTCCATAGCATGAAGAATGGAGTTCTCTTGACGAATGAGCCAACGCTGCAACTGCTCTTTCTCTTCGCCTTCCAATTTATCAACAAACGGCTCTAGTGTTCTCAGCATTAATAAATCATCGATACCATGCAGTAAATCCGCCCAAGGCATACGAAAAGAATTACGCTCATCGGCGTTATACAAACTCGCCAGGCCAATACCAGTATAGAGGTTACGCATCAGGCGATACTGTTGATCAATATACTCTTGACTGGTGAGATGAAGTTCAGGCGGAAAAGCTTCCATCAATTCAGCCCAGGTTCGATCAAGTTGCTTCACTGAGAATCGATGAATACTGGTCGCCATTTTTTCACGCGCTTTATCATCTAAGAAAGGCTGCCAGCCGCGAGTTAGAATCCAACGACTCAGATCGAGTAGCAACCCGGTATAACGTGCAGAATTGAGCAATTTAAGCATTTCATCGCGTTGAGGAAGACTCTGTTGCAAACTTTTAAGCTCCGCAACAAGGAATTTACGTGCATCCAACTTACGTAAGGTATAGCCTTTGTCTTCTAACAGATCATCAAGATAGTCATAGGTATTCAACCACGACAGCTCTTCTTCCAACCACTTGAGTTCTTGACGGAGGATAGCACTCGCTCTGCGGGGTACGACGCCACCATAAACACTGAGTGTTTGGCGAATAAAGCGGATACTGTTGCTAATTTCATGCAATGCAGGAATGGAGTCACGCTCTGTATACAGTTGCTCATGATAATGCCAGTGAGACAAAGCATGCTCCAAAGAGTTAATCAGGCAAGATTCGACAGTATCCTGGTGGGTAGTATCCACCAAGCTTAGAGACTGAACTTCATCACCTTGATAATCAGCAGCTAAACGATAACCACGAGCCGCTTTACTTAAGTTGCCTAAGCGCATACCGCCGTTATCACAGAACTGTCGAGCTAGGGTAAACAAAGCGTCCGTTTGACCTGATTTTAGTTCTAGCTCAACTTCACAAATAGGATCTTGTTTCTCTCCAGCGATAACAAACCCCTGATCAAAGGCAACTTCAACCTGACTACCATCTGTCATGCCAATTAACCACTGTTCGCGGGTAAAGTTGGTCGAAAATAACGAAGTTAGCTCCGCTTGGAGGCTTTCAACATCTCGCCCTTGTGGCCAAATATCGGCAGGATGAAGAGATAAATCAGGTTCATTACAATTATGCTCAGCATTGAACTCTGGTCTTTGATGTAAACCCGCGACAACACGACCCGCCGTTTTTACCGTTTGTACATAGACATCATCAAAACGTCGGATTCTTAGACCGATATCGTGTTGGCGTAACCAGTTGTCTGGAGTGTCGAAGTAAGTATTCCCTAACTCACGACAACTGTGTTGAAGTACTTTGGTTTCAGATATTTTTTGGCGTAAAACCTCTGAAAATTCTGGAGAAACAAAAAACTTCAGTTCTATCTCGGTTTCCATAGTTAACCCTTTTAAAGCAGATAGTAGAAGGATATTGCCTAATTTGAGGCTGAGCAAGAGAGAAATATAGAACGTTTGATGATCTAAAACAGTTTTCATGACACTGTTAATGGGTTACCATGCGCGCCTTTATAGCCATCGGTCAACATTTCGCCATAAAATGGTGTATGTTTTTTTTAGGTTATAGCAATTAGGTTGAATGACCATGCCAGTAAATACAATCATGGGGTTATTTGCAAAGTCCCCTATTAAGCCTTTGCAACGACACGTAGTATGTGTGAACGAATGTTGTTCTCAACTAATTCCTTTCTTTGAGGTTTGTGCCACAGGGGATTGGGAAAAAGCAACTGAGATCCGTGCGCAGATTTCTCACCTAGAGAAAGAAGCAGACGTACTAAAACGTGAAATCCGCCTTAAGCTTCCACGTGGTTTGTTTATGCCTGTCGATCGTACAGACATGCTCGAGCTACTAACTCAACAAGATAAACTTGCTAACCTTGCAAAAGACATTGCAGGCCGTGTAGTAGGTCGCCAACTTGTAATTCCGACACCTCTTCAAGAAGACTTTATTGTGTATGTAAAACGTTGTTTAGACGCAGCGGAACAAGCACAAAAAGTAATTAATGAGCTTGATGAGCTGCTAGAAACAGGTTTCAAAGGCCGTGAAGTGACTCTTGTTGCTGAAATGATTAATCAATTGGATGAAATTGAAGATGATACCGATGCGATTCAGATTCGTCTTCGTCAGCAACTAATGGCGATTGAATCGACATTAAACCCAATTGACGTCATGTTCTTATACAAAATCCTAGAATGGGTTGGTGGTATTGCCGATCAGGCGCAGCGCGTAGGTGCTCGTCTAGAAGTGATGCTTTCTCGTTCTTAAATCTTAAAGTTAACCAAATAACAAAGAGCAGTTTCGGCTAACCAAGGAAGAGGCGTTAAGTTTTTATCGCTAACGGTTTGACCTCGTGTGTAAAAAACACGAACGAGACTTGCTCCGCTTGTTATCAACAACTAGGTATAAAGATGGATATCCTTGCTAACTACGGCACTGTCCTGATCATCATTGCTGCGCTTTTCGGTTTCTTAATGGCAATCGGTATTGGTGCAAACGACGTTGCAAACGCAATGGGCACATCAGTAGGCTCAAAAGCGTTAACCGTAAAACAAGCTATCATCATCGCGATGATTTTCGAGTTTGCGGGTGCATACTTAGCCGGTGGTGAAGTCACTGACACTATTCGTAAAGGTGTTATCGATACTTCATTATTCGCGAACCATCCAGACATTCTCATCTACGGTATGATGTCAGCACTACTGGCAGCCGGTACATGGCTATTGTTAGCGTCTTACATGGGCTGGCCAGTATCAACAACTCACTCAATTATCGGTGCAATCATCGGTTTTGCGTGCGTTTCATTTGGCACAGAAGCGGTTGATTGGAGCTCTGTTCAAGGCATTGTGGGTAGTTGGATTATCACGCCTCTCATTTCAGGCTTGTTTGCATACTTCATATTTGTCAGTGCACAACGACTGATTTTCGATACCGAGAACCCTCTCATCAACGCTAAACGCTTCGTACCTGTGTACATGTTCATCACGACAATGGTGATTGCACTTGTAACGATCAAGAAAGGTTTAAAACACGTAGGTTTACATTTAACAAATATTGAAGCTTGGATCTGGTCTGCGGGCGTTTCAGGTCTTGTTATGGTTGGTGGTTACCTATACATTCAGAAGAAGTTTGCTCATCGTGAAGACGACCACAGCTTTGCCGGTGTTGAAAGCATCTTTAGCGTATTAATGGTTATTACAGCGTGTGCAATGGCATTCGCTCACGGTTCAAACGACGTAGCAAACGCAATCGGTCCTCTTTCTGCAGTAGTATCAACTATCGAACACATGGGTGAAATCACAGCGAAAAGCTCCATCGCATGGTGGATTCTACCTCTTGGTGGATTTGGTATTGTTGTTGGTCTTGCGACGATGGGACACAAAGTAATGGCAACCGTTGGTACTGGTATTACAGAACTAACGCCAAGCCGTGGTTTCGCTGCTCAGCTAGCAACAGCTTGTACTGTGGTTCTTGCTTCTGGTACTGGCTTACCGATTTCAACGACTCAGACTCTAGTCGGTGCTGTGCTTGGTGTAGGTTTTGCTCGCGGTATCGCAGCTCTTAACCTAGGTGTTGTTCGCAATATCGTTGCATCTTGGATTGTAACGCTACCGGCTGGTGCATTACTTGCGGTAGTCTTCTTCTACGCAATTCAAGCCGTTTTTGCTTAAATGACCAAATTGACTGACTGATACAAGTTAGTACTTTGTAAACTTAAGGTCAGATTTGACTCAAACGCACATAAAGGGAGGCTTTGCCTCCCTTCTTTGTTGCACCTGAATAAGAAACTTTTTACTATTTGCCACATCAGTGTAAAGCTTGTATCAATACCACTAGATAATATTGGTTTGGTATTAAATATATGACTAAGGGATTTACCGTGAAAAAACTTATCTGCATGGTGCTATTTTCCATGTTAGCAAGCCCAGTGTTTGCGCAAGACCGCTACATTGCCGATGAACTGTTTACCTACATGCATTCTGGTCCAAGTAATCAATATCGCATTATCGGCAGCATTGACGCAGGTGAGAAAATACAGCTTCTTTCTACTAACAAAGAGACTGACTACAGTGAAATAGTCGACTCTCGAGGAAGAAAAGGCTGGGTTGAAAGCCGCTTTGTAACACGTACCGTCAGCATGGCAGTTCGTTTACCACAGTTAGAGAAAGAACTCGCTCAAGTGAAATCTCAGCTAGCGACAGCTCGTGAAACAGCAGACTCTGAAAAAGCAGGCTTAGCAGAGTCACTGGATGTTCGTAATCAGCAAATTTCTGAGCTAGAGCAAAACTATAGTGAGATCAGCAAGCAGCTGACAGCTTCTCAAACAGAGATCCGTGAACTACGAGCGAAATTGGACACTCAAAAAGAAGATTTGCTTCTGAAGTACTTCATGTACGGTGGTGGTGTGGCTGGTGGCGGCTTATTGCTTGGTTTAATCCTGCCTCACATTGTGCCTCGTCGTAAGCGTAACCCAGCGGGTTGGGCATAGAATTGAAAAAGGTCACCTTCGGGTGACCTTTCATTTACTTAGCCTTTCCAAGTATATAGTGCCGGTATCTCTATCGTTTGATGTTCAAACTTCACTATGACTGTTCGAGGCGTAATAGACTCTAGTTCAACACCATCTGGCATCCGATCCCCTTCCTGATATTCGACACCATTCATTTTAATCCAACGCTTCTTAACGTTGCTCGCGTAAACATGAGTTTGGAAATCCATTGCTGGTAATCGACCATTAAACTGCTCAGAATTTTGAATCAAAGAAATAGCATCAGATTCGATAATTTGTGTTGAGCTGGATTGGTTCATACTCCCTTTCAGGGCTGATTCCACCCTCATGGCTAATGCAGGAGAAAGCTCGCTCAAATCGAGTTGGTGTAAATTAACCGCAGTACTTTCTTCAGGTGGTGTTGGTTTGGCGATTTCAAGCTCAGGCTGAATTCCACTTTCAGAGTTAACCACTTTTGCCAGTTGACTAATATCACTATCCACCTTGATTGCTGGCTCGATATATGTACTTTTTAGCTCAGAAAACGGAGGATACTCAAGGTAATCAAACGGTGCAGCAACAGACTCAACGGCGACAGGTGTCGCTAAAAGATCGGCAATTTTTTGCTTTTGGTTGTCAATAATCCGATAAGTGAGTCCCCCTACAACTAGAGCCATCGGCGCTAATAGCAGTATCGAGTGATACCAGCGAAAGCGACTTCTTTCTTCATAGACTTTGCTCATGACATATTGATTGGATACCGCGTTATCCTGGTAGCCCTGTTGAGAAGAGTTTAAAGCTTGCATCACTTGCGACATTTACACTCCCCCTACCAATCTAGGCGCATCTTGCTGAGTGAGTAACTCTAAGCGGCGTAATGTTTGCTCACCAGCAATACCATCCACTTCCATATTTTGCCAACGCTGGAACAATGACACTTTGCGTTCCACTTCTTCATCAAAAACCAAACTGTTCCTCTCCGGTTCACCTAAAACTTGTGACAGTTTATTATCCAGCAGTTCGATATCCGGCCCTCTCATACCGCTTTTCAACGTGCTATCAAAACTCCCTTTCCAAGCCAGATAGTATTCACCTGACCACAAAGGCGTAATCCACTGTTTAGCTATTCGAATCCGCTGTTGGTTAACCAACAGCTCAACATTCTGCTCGTCAACCTTATAAAGCACTGCATACACAGGAACATCGTCGAGATTCAGTGCCATCACCACTGGCACATTCAAATCGCTAAGGGCCGACCAATCCCCTTCACGTTTAGCGCAGCGCAGTACCGAACTTCCCGCTGATTGGCAAAACGTATCCAACACAGAAGCTTGATACCCCCATACTGCATATAAGGTTCTCAAAGATGCTTCTAACTCGGTTGATTGCATCAAAGAGTGTCTAACCTGTAGTGGAAAGACCTCTTGTTTTTTCGGCAGTGGAGCTTGTGGTAACGGCATCATTTGGGCCACTTGTTGATTCAATACAGGTGGCAACCAATAAGCAGTCGCGGCAGCAAAAGATAACCCTAATAATAGAGAGAGCGTCCCGACCAAGGCAGAACGCTTTGTTTTAACCTGACGATTCGGCTGCTGATACACAGTCGACTGGAAACTCATCACTTGCTGGCAAGCCAACTTGACTCTCTCCAGTGAAAGTTCTCTTTCCCCCTCTTGATAAGCACTTTTTAATGCGGCATCACACACCAGGTTTATCAACCTCGGAATACCTAACGTTTCTTGGGCTATCCATTTTGCACATCGATTCGAGAACAACGAGCCATCACCACCCGCTTGCTGTTGGCGAAATTCAATATATCGGGCGGTTTCTGAGGCATTAAGAGGAAGTAAATGATAGCGCCCGGTAATTCTCTGCGCTAACTGGCGCAACTGAGGAAGCTGAAGCTTTTGCTGTAGTTCTGGCTGACCAATCAGCAATACTTTGAGTAACTTACGAGTGTCAGTTTCTAAGTTTGTTAATAGCCGGAGCTGTTCCAATACATCAGGAGCTAGGTGCTGCGCTTCATCAATAATCAGCATCACCTGTTTACCGGAAGCATGTTGTTCCAGTAAAAATGTATACAGGGCTTGGCTGAGCTGTTTTATCGTTGCGTTGTTCTGATATCCAATCGCAAATTCATCACAAATAGCTTCAAGCAGTTCACGCTCAGAAAAAGTAGGATTAAGAATAAAACCAGCCAGAGTGCTTGACGGCAAGTTTGCTAACATGGCTTTTGCAACGGTGGTTTTGCCCGTTCCCACTTCGCCGGTTAACATCGCAAAACCGCCACCTTCACCCAAACCGGATTGAAGATGCGACATCGCTTCCTGGTGACGCTGGCTCAAATACAAATAACGAGAATTTGGCACTATAGAGAATGGTAACTCGATAAAGCCAAAAAATTCTTGATACATGCTCCCGCCTCTATAAAAGTAATTACGCGCAAAGTATCATTGCTGGTTATGATTATCCAATAGCATTGATGATTCTTGAGGCTATATAGTGAAAATTTACCTTGTTGGCGGCGCTGTTCGCGACCAGTTGCTTAACATCCCTGTTTACGATAAAGACTGGGTTGTCGTTGGCAGCAGTCCTGAAGAAATGCTCAGTAAAGGCTTTACTGCGGTAGGTAAAGACTTTCCGGTGTTCCTTCACCCTAAAACAAAACAAGAGCACGCATTGGCTCGTACAGAGCGTAAATCCGGTGCTGGCTACACGGGTTTTGAGTGTCACTACGCACCAGATGTTACTTTGGAAGAGGACCTGATTCGACGAGATCTCACTATCAACGCGATGGCGCAAGATGAGCAAGGCAACATCATTGATCCTTACGGCGGCCAACGGGATCTCAATGATCGTATTTTACGTCACGTCTCTGACGCTTTTACTGAAGATCCTCTACGAGTTTTACGTCTTGCCCGCTTTGCAGCCAAACTTCATCACTTGGGCTTTAGTGTTGCAGAAGAAACCATGGCTTTGATGACTCAAATTGCTCAAAGTGGCGAGCTTGAGCACTTAACGGCAGAACGAGTGTGGCAGGAATGGCACAAATCGCTTTCGACCCAAAACCCTGAAATTTTCTTATCGGTATTACGTGATTGTGGCGCATTAAAGGTTGTACTTCCGGAACTTGACTGCCTGTTTGGCGTTCCTCAACCTGAAAAATGGCACCCAGAAATTGATACCGGAATCCATACCCTGATGGTAGCAAAGCAAGCAGCCCGACTTTCATCGTCCCTGCCTGTACGTTTTGCTGCTCAAGTTCACGATTTAGGCAAAGGCGTCACGCCAGAATCAGAATGGCCAAGCCATAAGATGCATTGCCATACTGGTATAAAAATCATCAAAAAGCTGTGCGAGCGAGTGCGAGTACCTAATGAGTTTAAAGAACTGGCTCTACTGGTTTGCGAGCAGCACTCAAACGTCCACAGAGCGGCAGAACTCAAACCTAGTACCATGCTCAAAATTCTTAATAAACTCGACGTATGGCGTAAACTTCATCGCTTAGAGGAAGTCTTACTCTGCTGCCAAGCAGACCACGCCGGACGCTTAGGTTGTGAAGATAACCCGTATCCACAAAAAGCGATATTCGAACAAGCTTACAACGCTGCACAAGGAATTGAAGTCAAAGATATTATTGCTGACGGATTTCAGGGTAAAGCCATTCGTGATGAGCTAGAGAAAAGGCGGATTGAGGCGATTTCGTCTTTGATTAAGGGGAAGGAATAGGAATACTTCCGCAAACCGTTCAAGACATCCATGTGCACTTAAACAAGGGCATCCATGCCCTTGTATGTTTGCTCCAGCATACCTATTCCCCTTCAGCAAAATAATTCCGAACAGGTGGTTTCTGAAAATATATACGGAAGGTCAGTGAGTATCGATAAACAAACCTTATTTGCCATGGATGGCAAATTGGAGCTTCATGGATGAATTAATGCGTGTTTGTGTTCGATACTGACTTACCTTATCACCAAAACCCCAAACAAAAAACGCCCCACCGAAGTGGAGCGTTTCTAAAAGCTTTAAAGCTAAACTTTATTCGGTTAAGAATTAAGCTTGACCTTTAACTTCTTTAAGACCGTTGAAAGGAGCGCGCTCGCCTAGAGCTTCCTCGATACGGATAAGTTGGTTGCTTTCTTTTAGGTATAGCAGCAACACTGTCAGAACGGCTCATCGCTCTTCATTACCCGCAGATAAACAAAAACGCCCCACCGAAGTGGAGCGTTTTTAAAAGCTTTAAAGCTAAACTTTATTCAATTAAGAATTAAGCTTGACCTTTAACTTCTTTAAGACCGTTGAAAGGAGCACGCTCACCTAGAGCTTCCTCGATACGGATAAGTTGGTTGTACTTAGCAACACGGTCAGAACGGCTCATAGAACCAGTTTTGATTTGACCTGCAGCTGTACCTACCGCTAGGTCAGCGATAGTTGCATCTTCAGTTTCGCCAGAACGGTGAGAGATTACTGCGG